>JBOEGR010000015.1:0-101070 GCA_050633525.1 Cellvibrionaceae bacterium | reverse complement strand
ATTTGGAGCGGGAAACGAGATTCGAACTCGCGACCCCAACCTTGGCAAGGTTGTGCTCTACCACTGAGCTATTCCCGCAGACCATGCAAGCACTCTTTATGAAGACATAAAAAGTGTTGCAAAAATGGCGTCCCCTAGGGGGTTCGAACCCCTGTTACCGCCGTGAAAGGGCGGTGTCCTAGGCCACTAGACGAAGGGGACCTAGACTCTGTGACCAGACGGTCATCAGAAGAGGTGCGCATTCTATGTATCGGGAGGCTGGCTGTCAACACTTAAACTTAAAAACTATGGTATTAAAGTCAGTAAATGCCTTTTTGCCTAAGTCTAGTAAGAAGTTCACGCTAAGTGCTTGAAAAAGCATCAGAAACTGATATGGAATCAATAGTGCTAAAAGCAATTATTGTGCTCAAAAAGCGGCCATAAACGAGAGTCTCTAAAAATAACGTCTATACTGTCTATAAACGCGCCAATTATTGCGCAAAAGCTTAAATTTCATCGATTTAGCACATTATAGAAAGAGGCAATGAATCATTATGACCCAAGTGTATGTCATTATTGGCGTCATCATGCTGGTCTGCGCACTGGTCTGTTATATTTTTGTCAGGCAGACGGTTGTTAAGCGCAAGAAGGAGAAATCAAGGCTAAAGCGTGCTCTAGAAAAGCGCTCACAGGACCTTGTGCAGATGCTCAACGCATTTCCCCCTAACTTCTTACCTAATGACCTACAGATCTTTATTTACCGCTGTATCGTTGATGCCTTTGAGCAGTTAAGCAAGCTTGCGCCAGACCAACCCGAGTATCTGGAGAACTTCACGCTGTATACATCACAAATGGAAACAGCCACCAGAAGTCCACAAGCGCAATCCAATGCCAGCATTCAAAGCAGCTCACAAATCAACGAGCTACGACAGTATCTAAACCACCTAGGGCGGTTTATTCAAAAGTGGCTACAAAGGGGGAATATCACCTCAAAACAACACGCTCACTATAAATCACTATTAAAAAATATCATTACCAAGCTGATGGTCGATAATTACTCTTTGTCCGCTAAGTCAGCTGGAGATATGCAAAAATACAAACTCTCAGCGCATTATTATATGTTGGCAAAAAATCTAATCATTAAAGAAGGTTTAATTCCGACCAATAAAGAAAGGTTGGTGTTGATTAACAAAGAATTAGCCAGACTAGAAAAAATCATAGAAGCTGAAAGTGAAAAGAAAGCGGAACTCGAAAAACAAGAGGCCAAGGGAAACAGTCAACAAGGAACAAATGACACTGGAGAACAATGGCAAGAGCTTAAAAAAGAAGACGAATGGAAGAAAAAGAACGTCTACGACTAAGAACACGAGTAAGGACCAAGTACTACTGCGTATATGCTAAAAAATACCCTTTAATGCGTTTTGCATTAACCCCCAAGTCGCTCTTGCCCACTCGAGAAGCAGAGCGCACATCAATCACACTACCCTCTTCTGCTTTACTCACCCTAATGACAATATTGTCAGCAAAGCGAAACAAAGCACTGCGTGCTACGGCTTCAATATAACCGTCGTCTTCGTTAGCGTGCGTTATAGACCAGCCTTGTGCCACAGCGATAACTTTTGCTTTTTCAAATGCTTCCGCAAAAGGCAATGTTGTTTTCAGCGACTCTAGTTCAGGGTAAGCCGCCTTTTGCTGTTGAATTACTTTGGCATTATAGTCTAGCGGGTTATCACCCAAGCTTCTCAAACTTAAGGCATGAGAAAATTCAGGAGGATTTTGAGTACTGCTGCTAATATCATGGATAGCGGGATAAGTTGCCGCCTTTTTCACAAACATAGCCGTAGCAACAATAACGACTACCGCCATCAATAAAGCACAAGCCGTAGCCAAATTTAAAGGCTCTTGTTGTTGATAGGCAATACCTACTTTTACCAAAGTGACAATACCCGCGAGTAACAACACCAAAGTCGAGACAGCAAATAAAGTGGCAAAGAATTTAAAAGGCAGATATTGGCTACGATAAGTAAGGCTTATGATAACCAAGAGGAACAAACAGGTCAGTTGCGTCCATAACAGTGTATTCATACTTAAACGTCTATTGAAGCGATATGGAATGAGTTAGGACTCTTCCCAGGACTTTAAGTCGAGAGAGGCCGAATTAATACAGTAGCGGCTACCAGTAGGGGCAGGCCCGTCTGGAAACACATGACCAAGGTGGCTACCGCAGCTTTGACACATAACTTCTGTTCTTGTCATACCGAGCGTACGATCCGTTTCTTCCAAAATCGCCCCTCCGCTAAGTGGCTGATAAAAACTCGGCCAACCAGAGCCTGAATCATATTTAGTAGAGGATTCAAACAAAGGCTCACCACAACATTTACATAAGTAAGTGCCATCTGCTTTACTATCCCAGTATTCACCTGTAAACGCTCTTTCTGTCCCTTTCTCACGACAAATACGATACTCGTCTGGCGTTAATTTTTCACGCCAATAGGCATCGTCTTTAATTTCATTATCTGACATAATCGACCTCTTGCGTATAAACATACCATTTATGCAATACTCAGCAATAAAAAGCAATTGCCTCAACAGCTTACGCAGCTGAATGAATGGCAGTTTACCCTAACCAATAAAATGAATGAATCATCAGTGAAACAAGCGTCATGAATAAGATCGACAAATCCAACAAGCTCAACGAAGTCTGTTACGACATCAGAGGCCCTATTCTTCAAAAAGCGATGAAGCTAGAAGAGGAAGGGCATCGTATTCTTAAACTGAATATCGGCAACCCTGCCCCCTTTGGCTTTAATGCCCCTGATGAAATTATTCATGACGTTATTGCCAACCTACGTAATGCCGAAGGCTATGTTGAGTCTAAAGGTTTATTTTCAGCCCGCAAAGCCATTATGCATGAAACGCAACGATTGGATATCCCCAACATCGATATCGATGATATTTACCTCGGTAACGGTGTTAGTGAATTAATTGTCATGTCGATGCAAGCGTTGTTAAATCAGGGTAACGAGATTTTAATCCCCGCTCCAGACTACCCCCTTTGGACTGCGGCAGTAAATGTCTCTGGAGGCAAGGCGGTTCATTACCAATGCGATGAGCAAGCCGACTGGTTTCCTGATATCGATGACATCAAGAGTAAAATCACACCACAGACTCGCGGTATTGTTGTGATTAACCCCAATAATCCAACCGGCGCGGTGTATAGTCAGGAATTATTAGAAGAGATTGTTGAGTTAGCTCGCGAACATAACCTGATTATTTTTGCTGATGAAATTTACAGCAAGATTGTTTATGACGATGCGGAATACATTCCGCTAAGCCGCCTTAGTGGTGATGTGCTATGCCTCAGTTTCAACGGCTTATCTAAATCTTACCGCTTAGCGGGTTTCCGCTCAGGCTGGATGTTTATTAGTGGCGATAAACGGCGTGCAAAAGGCTATATAGAAGGTTTAGACATTCTCGCTTCAATGAGGCTATGTGCGAATGCACCCGCTATGCTGGGCGTGCAAACAGCATTAGGCGGTTATCAAAGTATTAATGAACTCATCCTACCCGGAGGTCGCCTAAAAGAACAACTCGACCTTGCCTATGACATGGTGACGTCAATACCAGGCATCTCTTGCGTCAAACCCAAAGGTGCTTTGTATTTATTCCCCAAAGTCGACATTAAAAAATTCAATATTGAAAATGACGAAAAGTGGGTTCATGATTTTTTGGTTGAGAAAAAAGTATTGCTTGTGCAAGGTACTGCCTTTAACTGGCAGCAACCTGATCATTTTAGAATCGTTTTTTTACCGCATAAAGATGAATTAAGGGCAGCAATTGGGGGACTGGGAGAATTTTTTGATGGCTACAAACAGTAAGCCATCATATACATCAAGGATGATTCAAAAGTTTAAAAGCACATCGAAAATAAAACGGAAAAAGTAACCCACTAACCAATTAGGATCACAGCACTTATTCAAGGCTATGCTTATAGTGCTGCCCTATCTTGGTCCGGGTGGATTGACCCCATATCCAACAAACCACCATCGATACATTTAAGATTTAAAAACTCCTCTACTTCATTAACCGGGAGCGGTCTGGAGTAATAGTAACCTTGCACATACTGACAGCCCAAAGACTTCAACATATCGACCTGTTCAGACTCTTCCACACCTTCAGCCAACACTTGCATATTAAGACTATCGGCCAACATCATGATACTTTTAACAAAGGCAACATCAAACCCGCCCGTTAGTATTTCGTTAATAAACAGACGATCTATTTTTATCTTTGAAAAAATGCCGCTGAATTTTTTAATATAGCCTAAAGAAGAATAACCAATACCAAAATCATCTATGCTAAATTTAATCCCTTTTTTACGCAATTCCCTTATCCCTTCTGCCACAATGGGATCACTATTTAACATAAGCCGTTCTGTCACTTCCAACTCAACCCAACTCAAACTTTTATTTAAATTACTCAAATCATTTTGAAGCCAAGCAAAAAAATTGGAATGATAGAAATTAGTCGGGCTAAAGTTAATTGAAATAATAAAATCTTGCTTATATTCTAATCGCCACTTTTCAACTTGATTCATCGCTTTCTTAAATACAAAGGTATCAATATCGAACACACACCCCATTTTTTCTGCAATTGATATAAAAATATCTGGCCGAACAAAACCCAACTCGGGATCTGTCCATCGGATAAGTGCCTCAAAGCCCACCACAGTTTCTTTCTCGATATTAATCAGTGGTTGAAAGTAAACATCAAATGCTTCTTTCTCAATTGCTTCAGGTAGCTTATCTGCTATTTTTTGTTTCAGTATATAGTCATCTAACAATTCTTTATTAAAACAAAAAAAGGTGTTTTTTCCGGCAGCTTTAGCTTCATACAAGGCATTATCTGCATTACGTATGAGTTGTTTAGCATTTTCAACATGATGCTCTGGATATAAAGTGATACCGATACTACAGCCAAGTCGAACGTGTATATCTTGGCACTCTACTTTTTTAGTAAAGATATCAATTAACTTTCTAGCAGCCACATCACTTTCTTTTAAATTATCAGCATAAAAACAAGCGATAAATTCGTCTCCACCTAAACGTGACACATAGCCATCAAAATTATCAACAACACTTTTTATTCTTTCGGCACTTTCCTTTAATACCATATCACCTATGCCATGCCCCAAACTGTCATTAACTTGCTTAAAACCATCTAGATCAATAAACATAACAACCAATTGGCCCATTGTCTCTTGATACTGTTCTACTTGTAATTCCAAGTAATTATCAAGATGGCGTCTATTAGGCAACCCTGTCAATAAGTCAAAATTTGCTTGGTACTCCATTTGGTTTTGATAATCTTTCTTCGCTTGAAACAATTCGATCGACTGTTTTCTTCCCGTATTTAAAGTTTCAACTAATTCGGATAATTCGTCATCATGATTTTTACGCAATAGTTTAACGGGCTCAAATTCTTCTAGAGAATGATAAAATTTATTGTATTTTGACTTTCCAATTTCAACAATATGCTTAATTAGAAAGTGGTTTACCAATAAATAGAAGAGAAAGCCCGTAAGAACAACTACACTAAAAAGAACATAGGATGTACTTTTTAATCGATCAAAAATAATTTCTTGAATCGCCTGATAGTTATAATTAGCGACCAAATACCCTAAGTTTTCACCTTGAAACTTTAGGTCTACAACCACGTCTGAATGTTTCTCAACATTAGCACTAGCCTCTTCCAATTTTACAAATGAGAAAAAGAGCGATTGCTCCAGACTATCCAACAGTAACTGGGTGGACCTTTCATCAAAATCCCAAAGACTTTTTAACAACTGTGGTTTTACTGTATCAATTAACTCTATGGCTCTTGCCTCCATATGCTGCTTTTCTTTTCCAGCCTCAACGGCATAGATAAGAAGCATACTAAGAAAGCCTAAAAATAAGGAAAGTAACGCAGCATGTACAGAAAGGCGAACACCTATTCTGCTTTTTAGGAAGGGAAGTTTCAATTAATTGGTCCTGCTACAACATCATTGCAAGCACTATAAAAGTTATCGTAAGCACTATAATAGCTATTTAATCCATAATAAAAGCCTAGTCAATATTCTGATTATTTCCAAGCCACATACCCTTTATTTTCTAGAATATAAGCTGATTGATAGCTTCATTATTTTGACTAAATAGGGAGATAAGAGCATCTGTAAAACTAAGCTATTGATATGAATATAGAAAATATTAATCGAGGTAAAATTGCTCTAATAGCATCATTATCTATACTGTAAAGATCATATTCACTGATTGGTTACCGGCCCCATGCTTAAAAGATATACCCTGATACTTATTTCCCTTTCTTTTCTTTTCAGTCATTACTCAAGTGCATCGACAGAGCTCAAATCCATTGATGTTGCCGCCTTTGTCTACCCGCCTTTTAGTTATAAAGATGAAGATGGGGCATGGAAAGGAGCAGACATTGAAATCACTTCTGCTGTACTCGCTAAAATGGGGTATCAGGCCAACTACCTACTACGGCCTTTTAAACGGCTATTAGCCGATCTACAAGAGGGAAAAGTTCCTATGAGCATTCCTATTGTAGAGGGAAATAATAGAGAATCTTTTGTGTATTTCGCCAAGCCAATGTCTTACTTATACAACGTACTTTGGAAACGGAAAGACAGAGATATGCAGTGGACAACATACGAAGACCTAAAAGGCCTTAAAATAGGAGCAACGAAAGGATATCACTATGGTGCAGGCTTTAAAGAAGCTGGTGACGAAGGCATTTTTGCCTTAGAGTATATGGCAGATGCTCAACCAGAATTAAAGAATTTTAAGAAAACCGTTCGCAGTAGAATTGATATGTTTATTTGCGAAATCAATGTCGGCCGCCATATTCAAAACCAACACAACCCTGAATTTAAAGAAATAAACTACGCCTTGACCGGTGTCGGCCCCAAAAGACCTTTTTCAGCTGCCCTTTCTAGAAAGTACTACGAAGGAAATGCTTCAGAGGCAGAAGCATTTATTGAAGAGTTTAATACTGCACTGAATGCGCTATCCAAGTCAGGGGAGACGAAGCGCATCTTCACTAAATACAATATGGATATTGAAATGGACGAGAACAACCAACTTATACTAGAAAAAAATTGGCGTCAAAGTGCTGAGGGCAAATAACCTCTAGCACATCATACCTTATGAAAAATGGGGTAATAAAACCTTACCCCAATTCATCCGTTGCCACATGATAATCTGGATCTTCGAGCACATTCACTTCACACAAATTACCCGCTTTCTTCAACAACTTTCTACATTCCGGACTTAAGTGACGCAAGTGCAAGGTTTTGCCTTCCGCTTGGTATTTGTCCGCAAGCGTATCCAACGCTTCGATACCTGAATGATCACTCACACGCGAGCGTTTAAACTCAATAACAACATGCTCAGGGTCAGCCTTAGGATCAAACAACTCTTTAAAATTGGCCACAGAGCCAAAAAAGATGGGGCCACGTAAGTCATAGACTTTATAACCATTTTCATCAATATAAGTATCAACCAGAATATGTTGAGCATGTTTCCATGCAAATACCAATGCGGAAACAATCACACCGACAATCACTGCGATCGCCAAATCAAAGGCAACAGTCACCGCAGAGACAAGCACGACAATAAACATATCTGTAGCGGGGATCTTGCCAAGCAAACGTAATGAAGACCATTCAAAGGTACCCAAGACCACCATAAACATAATGCCTACTAATGCGGCTAGCGGGATAATTTCAATTAATGACGATCCAAATAAAATGAAAACCAATAAAACGACAGCGGCAGTAATTCCTGACAAGCGCCCTCGCCCACCTGAATTAATATTAATCATACTTTGACCAATCATGGCACAACCACCCATACCACCAAAGAAACCGTTGGTGGTATTGGCAATACCTTGACCAATACATTCACGGTTACCACGACCACGAGTATTCGTAATTTCATCGATTAAAGTCAGTGTGAGCAGTGACTCAATCAAGCCAATAGCAGCGATGATAATCGCATAAGGGAAGATAATTTTTAAGGTTTCCATCGTAAACGGAACAGCGGGGATCGCAAAGCTCGGCAAATCACCTTTTAAACTGGCATTCGCCGCTTCTTCTGGTGGCAACATACCTCGCACAAAATCAATCACCGTGCGTGCTTCCAAATCCAAACCAATCACAACTAAGGTCACAGCAACAATGGCTACCAAGCCTGCGGGAATTGCTGTGGTTAGCTTAGGCAAGAAGTGAACGATTAACATGGTAGCTAAAATCAGTGCCGCCATAATGTACAAACCACTGCCCTGCATCCATTCAGATGTGCCCTCGACGTTATCAGTAATTTTAAACTGTTCCAGCTGCGCTAAAAAAATCACAATCGCTAGGCCATTTACAAAACCCAACATCACCGGATGGGGAACGATGCGAATATATTTACCCAACTTTAAAATGCCAGCAGTTATTTGTAACACACCCGCTAACGCTACCGCTGCGAATAGATACTCCACACCGTGCACCGCGACTAGCGACACCATGACGACTGCAGTTGCACCTGTGGCTCCGGAAATCATACCGGGACGACCGCCAAACACACTGGTAAGCAAGCCCATCATAAAGGCCGCGTACAAACCTACCATGGGTTCAACACCCGCCACAAAAGCAAAGGCAACGGCTTCTGGCACCAGCGCCAATGCAACTGTAATACCTGAAAGAACATCGTTTTTAACGTTGTGGGAATTATTGGTGATAAGGGAAAACATAAGGGGTAAACAAACCTGTAAGAATAAAAAATTAAAAACCTAAAAAGTATTTTTTAGGTAATATTTTAGTTAACGAAACATTTAATTTGGTAAAAAGTTAAAGCTATATTCAACCCTTGTTTGTTTAGTTAAAGGGGAGAATTTAATTTTTTTTACGATAGACAAAAGCCTACCTTCAAGCTCGGGCATATTAAAATCAGTCTCAATAAGGCGAATACTTTTTACAAGCCCACTTGCATATACCTCAAGCTTAAATTTAATAATGCCTTTAGCTTCTGGATATTGTTTTAATATAGAATAATATTCATCAAATACCTTATTTTTAGAAGTCTCCATACCACGCCGAATAGACTCCAAATCATTGTTCGTCAAACGAGAAAGGTTATTTTCGGGCACCTCACTCTTAATCGGAGTACAAGCTACGACAAAGATAAAAGCCAATATGGCTAAACACTTACACATCAACGAAAACCACGGTATTAGTATCTTGTATATCAATAACAAAAAAAGCGAGACTTCTCTTGAAGCCTCGCTTTGATGCATTATAGCAAAGAATTGCCTATAAAAACGACTAACTCATAGTATTAATGGAAGACTAGAGTAATAGTCGCCTTACATCGCTAATGACACCGTTAAGGTAATTAAAGAATCTACCGGCATCGCCACCATTAATGGCACGGTGATCGTAGGATAAACACAGCGGCAACATATTGCGAGGAACAAACTCGCTACCATTCCATTTTGGTTTTATCTCAGCTTTAGACACGCCCAAAATAGCGACTTCAGGTGCATTCACGATTGGAGTAAAGCCTTGGCCACCCATTGCCCCTAGGCTTGAGATCGTAAAGCAACCACCCTGCATATCTTTGGGCCCTAGCTTACCGTTACGGGCTTTATCGATAATTTCCATAAATTCAGCGGCTAGTTCCCATAAGCCTTTTTTGTCCACATCGCGAATCACGGGAACCACTAGACCAATCGGTGAATCAACCGCAACACCAATATTCACATATTTTTTCTGAACAATATGTTCACCATCGTGATGCATAGACACATTAAAACTCGGCTCTGCAACCAAGGCGGCCGCACAAGCTTTCAGCAAGAAAGGTAATGGGGTTAACTTAACGCCACGCTTTTCTGCTTCGGCTTTAAGCCCTTTACGGAAGTCTTCAAGGTCTGTGATATCAGCATCATCAAACTGAGTAACATGGGGAATATTCAACCAGTTGCGTGACATGTTGGCAGCAGTGAGTTTTTTGATTTTGCTCATCGGCATCATTTCGATTTCGCCGAATTGAGAGAAATCCACCGGTGGTATTGCAGGAATACCCGAACCACCTGTTACACCACCGCTAGCCGCTGGCGCTGCTTTTTGTCCGGTCATCACTTGCTTAACGTAGCCTTTTACATCATCTTTGCTAATGCGACCGCGCTCGCTCGTACCACTGACTTGGGTTAAATCGACACCCATTTCACGTGCTAATTTACGTACTGCTGGGCCAGCATAGACCTCTTTGGATTGGCTAGCCGCAATAACAGTCGCGTCATCTGGTTTTGTTGCTGGGGCAGAAGAAGCAGGTGCTGCCTTAACTGGGGCAGGGGCAGCTGGTTTAGCCGCCGGCGCAGGAGCAGCGGAGGCCGAACTCTCAACCGCTAAGGTTAAGATTTCACCACCTTCTACCGTCTTATCACCTTGCTTAACAGCTAGACTCAACACTTTACCTGCCTTAGGTGCAGGTACTTCCATCGATGCTTTATCGGTTTCTAACACAATAAGAGAATCACCTTCAGCGACCTCATCACCCACGGCAACGATCACTTCGATTACCTCAGCGCCTTCAGCACCATCAGGTACATTGACAACTTCTTCAGTAGAGCCACCAGATGTTGCAGCGGGTGCAATAGCGGGAGCCGCTGCTTCAGCTGGAGCCTCTGAGCCGTCACCTGTAACAGATAAGGTTAATATTGCGCCACCTTCAACGGTCTTATCGCCTTGTTTAACAACAAAGCTGACTACCTTACCGGCTTGGGGTGCAGGCACTTCCATTGAGGCCTTATCGGTTTCAAGTACAACCAGTGAGTCGCCCTCTTCGACCGTATCGCCTTCAGCAACACACAACTCGATAACTTCAGCGCCTTCCGCACCGTCAGGAACAGGAACAACAAGTTCACTAGCGCCCGCACTCGGTGCTGGAGCCGGAGCAGGTTCTGCTGCTTTTTCAGCAGGAGCGGGAGCTGCTGCACTAGCGCCCTCAGCTTCTACTTCCAACAACACATCACCTTCAGACACTTTATCACCCACACTGACTTTTAGTGCCGTGATCTTCCCACCCATAGAGGAAGGAACATCCATTGAAGCTTTATCCGTTTCGAGAGTAACAATATCTTGCCCCTCTTCGATTACGTCACCGACCGCAACGGTGATTTCAATAATTTCAGCACCTTCGGTGCCACCAATATCGGGAACAGAAACAGTTTGCGTAGCCACTATAATTAATTCCTCTTCTTAAACAGTCATTGGATCGGCTTTCTTAGGATCTAAGCCAAACTCTTTTATTGCTTTGGTTACAACATCAACTTTGATGTCACCTTGATCTGCTAACGCCTTTAACGCTGCAACAACAACATAATAACGATTCACTTCAAAGAAATGACGTAACTTATCGCGTGTGTCACTGCGGCCAAAGCCATCTGTACCCAATACGGTGAACGGCGCTGGAATAAAATCTCGAAGCTGTTCAACGTAGCCCTTCATATAATCTGTTGAAGCAATCACTGGGCCTTTGGCTTTTTCAAGCTGTTGAGTAATGTAGGCTTTTTGCGGCTTTTTAGCGGCAGGATTCAATAGGTTATGACGATTGACACGCAAGCCATCACGAGCAAGTTCGTTGACACTGGTCATGCTCCAAATGTCTGCTTCCACATCATAGTCCTTACGTAAAATTTCAGCGGCTGCTTCCACTTCACGCAATATCGTACCAGCACCCATCAACTGCACGTGATGCTTCGCTTTTGCTTTACCAGACTGTAACTTATACAAACCTTTAATGATACCTTCCTCAGCACCCTTTGGCATTTCGGGGTGCGAGTAGTTTTCATTCATGGTTGTAACATAGTAAAAACAATTTTCACTATCAGCGTACATGCGCTTCATACCGTCTTGAATAATGACGGCTAGTTCATAGTTGTAAGCGGGATCATAAGATTTACAGTTAGGGATCGTATTTGCCAATAAGTGACTGTGACCATCTTCATGCTGCAGGCCTTCACCATTCAAACTAGTACGTCCAGCCGTGGCGCCAATCAAGAAACCGCGCGCTTGCTGATCACCCGCCAACCAAGCCAAGTCACCAATACGCTGGAAACCAAACATAGAGTAGTAAATATAAAATGGGATCGTTGAAACACCGTTGGTGCTATAAGAAGTCGCAGCAGCAATCCACGATGACATCGCACCCGCTTCGTTAATTCCTTCTTGCAAGATTTGTCCTTTTTCATCTTCTTTATAAAACATAATTTGAGACGAATCATGCGGTACGTACTTTTGGCCTTCAGAAGCATAAATACCCACTTGACGGAACATACCTTCCATACCAAAGGTACGCGCTTCATCTGGAACGATAGGCACCACTCGACTGCCCATCTTTTTGTCTTTAACTAAGGTCGACAATATACGAACAAATGCCATTGTCGTTGAAATTTCACGATCACCTGTACCCGTTAACTGGGACTTAAAGGCATCCAACGAAGGCACTTCTAGCGTTTCTACTTCAGCTCGACGCGCTGGCAAATAACCACCTAGTTTTTTGCGCTGAGCATGCAAGTATTTCATCTCAGGGCTGTCTTCAGCAGGTCGGTAATAAGGAAGCTCTTTAAGTTCGTCGTCGGAGAAAGGAAGGTCGAAGGTATCACGGAATTGTTGCAGGCTTTCAATGGTTAATTTTTTAACTGAATGGGTTTCGTTAATTGCTTCACCCGAAGCTCCCATACCAAAACCTTTTACGGTTTGGGCTAAAATGACCGTGGGTTGACCTTTGGTCGCCACCGCCTGAGCGTAAGCGGCGTAGACCTTCGAGGAGTCATTACCACCACGTTGTAAACGATAAATATCTTCATCGCTCATGTCTTTTACTAATTCTAACAACTCGGGATATTTACCAAAGAAGTGTTCACGTGTGTAAGCACCGCCATGGGCTTTACAAGCTTGAAGCTCACCATCCACCACTTCGTTCATACGCTTGATCAATAAACCTGAGGTATCTTTCTTGAGAAGCTCATCCCAACCGCTACCCCACATAACCTTAATGACATTCCAACCCGCACCGCGGAAAACACCTTCAAGTTCTTGAACAATTTTACCGTTACCGCGAACAGGGCCATCAAGGCGCTGAAGGTTACAGTTAATCACAAAAATTAAGTTATCGAGTTTTTCACGTGCGGCTAATGAAATTGCACCTAAGGTTTCTGGCTCATCACATTCACCATCGCCTAAGAACGCCCATACTTTACGATCAGGGTTATTCTCAACCAAGCCACGTGCCGTGATGTAGCGCATATAGCGAGCTTGATAAATAGAAGTAATAGGACCTAAACCCATAGAAACCGTAGGGAACTGCCAATAGTCTGGCATTAACCATGGGTGAGGATAAGAGGACAAACCTTTACCATCGACTTCGCGACGGAAGTTATCCATTTGGTCGTCAGTTAAACGGCCCTCTAAATAAGAACGTGCATACATACCAGGAGAACTATGACCCTGATAATAAATTAAATCACCTAAGCGGCCGTTACCGTCAGCGTGAAAGAAATATTGAAAACCAATTTCGTACAAAATAGCGGCTGATGCGAAAGTCGCAATATGTCCACCTAAACCTTCATCGTTATCGTTCGCTTTCATTACCATTGCCATGGCATTCCAACGAATGAGAGAGCGAATGCGCTTATCTAAAACGGCATCGCCATCGCGCGTCTTTTCATCGACTTTATCTATCGTATTAACGTATGGGGTTCTGATTGCAGATGGCATATCAACGCCATGAGTTACTGCAAGATCACTAAGATCACTCAGTATTTCCGACGCTTTCTCTTTACCAGCGTGCTTTACTAGTGATGCAAGTGCGTCGAGCCACTCTTGAGTTTCAATATCGTGGTGCATTTTTTCTCCTCTCTCCATCTCCCAGTGTAGGGATGGGTTTAGTTAACCAACATTAATGTAAGTGAGCGGGGTCACCGCGCATTCATTTATTCTTTACGTTGATCTGAAAGATCGCTGAGCTGATAGGTTTTATCTACTGTACTCAGGCTTGCTTGCTCATACTTACTTGTTCAGATTTACTTACTAAGGTTTACTTACTACGGTTTACTTAAGAGTTCCTTTCACGCTTCCATCCTTTATTCTTTTGATAGCGCTGTTAATATTCATAAGAACCATATATGGGCATTATCTGTTCCGAAGATTTAAATTGCCCTTAAAAATTGTAGTATTTTTACATAACACGGAAAAAGTGTCCAGCTATACAACGGTAATACGCGCTCTAAAACAGCTGAAATATTCTCAAAACACGTATTTAACGAAGTTTAGCCTCATACAACAGAACTTATTATCGCTATAACCCAAAAGCTAATGTAAAGAAAAGATGATGATTTTGTAGTTAAACTACAAGATTATCCTCTTTTTAAAGATATGAGCCAAACCAAGCTTCTCAGTAAAACATCAAATGGAACACTGAGTATAGCAAGCCGTGATGTATCAGCCAGTGTGTTGCAGTAGCCTCAAGGATAGCTATAAAAAGTAGTAGAAGGTGTATATCGGCGCTCGTTGCCCATGTCTTCACCTTTGGGCTCCTTACTGAAAACCCAAATCGTTTTTGAAACATCGAGAACGCTGTTTTGATAAGCCTGCTTGAGCTGCTCTGAAGTTAGGGCTTTCACAGCCTCAGCCAACATTTGGCGACGATCAAACTGCATATTGCCACGCAGTATATTAGACCAATAATCATTAGCACTGACAGATAAACTCGTTGGAGCTTCTAGTAATTGAGTTATAACAGCCTGCTGATAAACCGTAATATCATCAGGTAGCTTCGCTTCATAATCTGATATAAATGTCTTTATCGCTGTACGCATTTTTTCTAGGCTAGCAGAAGGCGATTGCACTACGAAAACCGAGCCTGGAACTTCCTTAAGTTGTAGGCTGCCCAAAAATACAATATAACCTAGCTGCTGCTCCGTGCGTAAAGATGAGTAGAAAGGAGATTGCAATAATTGACGTAACACAACCATAGCAGCTTGGGTTTCGAGACTATCATCACTTCCCTGAACATAAAGCATAACGGCTTTATCACTATGGTCGACTACCCGAAAATCATATTGTGCAAGCTTGCTGTCTGCTCTTTGCAGCTTTGCTACTTTAACGGGAGGTACCAAGGTGCCATCCCCAAGGACAATACCATCCAATAGTGGCTCCCAATCTTTTATCCATACTTGGCTTAAGTTGCCGTAAAAGAGTCCTTTTATTTGAGCGCCTTTGCGCCAATTTTTGGCAAACTCATGCAATTCACTCAAGCTAACATCGGTTAAGGCATTTATTTTTGCTTTGTCTGACCAATAAGGTGTGTAGAGATCAACAGCCAATTGATTATAGAGCTGGTGATAAGGTGTCTTCTTCTCATTATTACGCCAGCGCCTTAGGGTATCCGTTTTTAATTGATCAAAGCGCTGAGACTCAAACGTCGCTCTCTCAATCTCTGCTATTAGAACTTCCATCAATTTGTATAGGCGATCATGAAAACCTTGAACGGTAATATCGATACCTCGGTTATTGGCATCGACAACAATAGCCGCGCCGGCTAATAATGCGGGGTAACTAAATTCATTTAGGCGGTCTTGTAACAGCTGAGCATACAATTCGGCTTTAGCGGTACCCTTTAGATCGCCCGCAATCAGTGGTGATAATAACCGAAACTGCACCTTGACTCTCGGGGTAGCAAAAGAAGTATCTTGCTTTACCCAAATATCTGAGAGCTGCTTGTTTACCTCTTCACTCTGAATATCATTTAGACGAACGGGCTTATCCAGTGACGCATCAGTAGCAAATAATTCTAGGTTAGCAGGAATAAAAGGATTAGCCTCAGGAAGAGAGAAAACCTTGGTAACACTTTGGCTTACAGCATTTTTTTGCTGTTCCAAAATATCAGCGGATAATTTTTGAACACGATAAGGGGTTTGATAATATTGAGAGCGCTGGTCCGTCTCAGCTTCTGGAAAGGTGCTAGTAACATACACATTAGCGGGAGATAAAAATGTCAAAAACTGCTTAATCAATTCGGCATCATAACGCTCTAGGAGGTAATCACCGTTAATCACATCGACCGCTGGGTACTGGTGTAAATTACTGGCCAAACCTCGAACCGTACTAATGGCGCTGGCATTTTCTCGAAAACGAAATGCAATTTGCGACAGTAATTGCTTCTCTTCATAACGCCATTGCTCAACGCCACGATTTTTAATTTGTTCTATAACATAAAAGATAAGCGCCCTTACCTGTTCACGTTCCTCCACCCCCTTTTGTGTTAACTGTACAGAGATATAAAAAGCACCTGTACCATCATTTTTATCTCGCCCTCCTGCTGAAAGGCTTTCAGCTAAGCCACGTTGTTTTAGTAATGACAGTAAACTGCCTTTGCCTTCGTGACCGATAATGTGAGCGATAAAATCAAGGGGCTTTTCTTTGTAAAACTCTTTAATAGAAGGAACAGGGAAGTTCATCGACATTTGTCGCAGCTCTTTGATCGGGCGGCTAAGCACTTCAAGAGGGAGTTGACCATCGAGGAATAAGGGCTGCTTAGTATTCGGATTCTGTACTGACTTCCCGTCTTTTTTAGGAATTTGGCTGAAACGACTCTCAACCATTTTCTTTAAGGTATTAATCGGATAATTACCCAGCACAATGAGGCTCATTTTATCCGAAGAATAATGCTCTTCATAAAACTGTAACAAGTCATCTCTTACTTTATCGTCAGGCCTATCGGCCAAGGTAGTCGAGCTACCTACATTAAATTTAGCCTCGGGATGGGCGGGGTTAATCACACTACGATACACATCGTAACCTCGACGAAAATCATCTTGTATGCGTGATTGATACTCCGAATGAACCGCATTGCGTTCGCGGTCAACATAAAACTCATCAAATAAAGGGGCAATAAAGAATTGAGCAAAACGGTCTAACGCTGGCTCGAACTGACTATTATCAACATCAAAAAAATAATTGGTTTCGTGGCTACTCGTATAAGCATTATGAGAACCACCATTATCGCTAATATAGGCTTGGTATTCGTCTGCTTCAGGGTATTTTTTAGTTCCCAAAAACAACATATGTTCTAGAAAATGAGCTAAGCCTTCTCGGTCAACAGGGTCATGATAACTACCTACATTAACGCTCAATGCGGCGGCCGCTTTATCGGCTTTAGCATCGGAGATCAACAATACTTTTAATTTATTATCCAAGACATGGTATTGATAAACCCTATCATCAATATCGCCTTTTTTTATTTTGAGCTTATTCTCATCGAAAGCGGTGACATGTGCACTTGTAAACAGCAGAACAAGCAAAGATTTAAATAATATAAGAGTAAAGTTAAATCTTATCGACAACATGAATATATCCAATTAACGTAATAATACTTAAGGGTTTTGGCAAAGTTTATCTATGGAGACTCTGAATCAGCTTCTAACGGTAGATCATTATCCAGAACGTCAGAACTAGGATCTAAAGAGGTATCTACAATAGGTGACATTCTTGTTGGCCACGCATTACTAATCGCTTTGATTAAAGTCGCCAGAGGAATCGCAAAAAACACCCCCCAAAACCCCCATAAACCACCAAAGACCAATACCGATAAAATAATCGCAACAGGGTGCAACTTAACCGCTTCAGAAAATAACACAGGGACTAAAATATTACCGTCAATACCCTGAATCACCAGATACACAACACCTAATATCGCAAGCTCACTCCCAAAACCCCATTGAAAGTAACCAATCAGCATAACCGGAATCGTCACAACAACAGCGCCAACATAAGGAATCACAACGGACAAACCTACCATAAGGCCCAGTAAAACCGCATACTTTAAATCCAGAATCACAAATGACACACAGGAAGCAGCGGCCACTAACAAAATCTCTGTGAATTTACCGCGTACGTAATTGGCTATTTGTTGGTTCATTTCTATCCAGATTTTACTCATCACAGGACGCTCTTTCGGCAATAAAGAGCCAACCCACTGCAACATGCTTTTACCGTCTTTAAGAAAAAAGAACACCAACAAAGGGACTAAGATTAAATATAACAGTACGATAAATAAGACCGGTAAATTCGATATAGAGAATGAGACAACATACTGACCAAAAGCCGCTAACTCATTACTAGAGCGAATAATGATTTGTTCTATTTGTTGCTCAGAAATAAACGAAGGGTACTGTTCGGGCAAATGTAACAACAACTCTTTACCTTGCAACAGCATACCTGGCAGCTCATTAAATAGCTTGCTGGATTGTTGCCAAAGCACCGGTATTAAAAACAACATAATCCCTGTCATCGCACTCATTAAGAATACGACCGCTATCACTACCGCAATAATATGCTTAACGCCCTTATCTTTTAACCATTGCACCACCCCTTGCATCAAAAAAGCAATAATAATGGCAGCCAGTACAGGGCCTAAAATATCGCCCATTGTCCAAAGTACTAAGAAAGATAAGATAAGCAGCACCAGAACCAGCACAGCCTCTTCATTGTGGAAATAACGATCGATCCAATTACGTAAAATAGGAATCATATGTTTTACTGCGCTCCTTTTTCTAATACATAGCGATAGGACTGCGTTAATTGTTCAAATGCGATCAGTTTATGGGTAGTCAATTCAACCATACGGTGGAAATCTCTAACTGAACTCGCATCTGTTGTAATCACTTCGATGCACTCACCGATATTAATATTATTTAATCCTTCTCGGGCTTTCAGTAAAGGGACAGGGCAAGAGTAACCACGAGCATCAACTGTATACTTAATAGACAACTTTTACCCCAAACCCTTATACTGATCGACTATATTGAACCATAACAGAAAACTCTGTCTATTTAGGTATAAGCTAATCATTTAGCGATAAACAACTAGTCAAAAATAAATAGCTAAAAGCAAACGCTTAATAATTTTGACTATATATGAAGAAGAGATAATACTTTCTTTTCTCAATAACGAAAAATAGCCATAGATTCTTTATTTAGAGCACCTTCCTCTATAAGTTAAGGTGCTTCTACTTAAGACCATAGGAAGAGACCGCTTTAATGTCATCAACACATTGGTACAAGCCATTTTACCTTGTTATCCCCCTTGTCATACTACTAATGACAATATTTACTGAAAGTAGTGCAAATAATGCCTTACCCTCTATAGGTGAAGGCGTTTCACAAGCCTCACTGGCAGAAGAAAAGCGCTTAGGACAAACATGGCTACGCCTCTATAGGCGTCAAGTACCGATATCATCAGACCCTTACCTTATCGATTATACGGAAAAGCTACTAGCGCGGCTCGCCAAGGAAAACCCCGATGCCGGTGATACCTTTTCATTAGTCATTGCACGTAACAGAACCCTAAATGCCTTTGCCGTACCAGGGGGTATTATTGGTGTCCACACCGGCCTTTACAACTTTGCACAAACAGAAGATCAATTTGCCAGCGTACTAGCACATGAATTAGCTCATTTAAGCCAACGCCATTATGCACGCGGTGTCGAACAACAAAAAGGCCAACAATTGCTGGGAATGGCTGCATTATTGGGTAGCTTAATTATTGCCGCCACCGGTGGCGGCGAAGCGGGTATTGCTGCTATACAGGCCACACAAGCAGGTATTATCGATCAGCAATTGCGCTTTAGCCGTACCTTTGAGGAAGAAGCCGATCGTATCGGCATGAAAACACTGGTTAAAGCAGGTTTCGATGCTCACTCTATGTCCGACATGTTCCAACAAATGCAGCGAGCAACGCAATACTCCACAGAACCGCCAGAGTTTCTGTTAACCCACCCCGTGACCGCAAAGCGTATTGCCGATGCTGAAAATCGCTCTCGTGACTTACCAAAGCAAAATTCCCCCTCCAGTTTAGAGTACGATTTAATACGATCGAGGGTTTTGTTTAAACAAGAGGAAACACCGCAGCAAGCCATTGCCCGCTTCGAAAGTGAATTAAAAGGATTTAGTCCCTCAAAGGAAGGCAGTCGTTACGGCTTAGTGCTGTCCCTGATCGCCGCCAAACAATTTGAGAAAGCCGAAGTAAATCTAGCGCCCCTTTTTGAGCAATACCCAGACCACCCCAATTTGATTAGCGCAAAAGCCGATATCGAAGCAGGCAACAATAATATAGAAGCTGCTATTGCAAGAATTGAAAAGGCATTAACAAAAACACCCAATAGCTACCCTTTAACCGTTCACTACAGTCGTTTACTCGCATCCAACAGTAACTTTAGTCAAGCAACTGCGGTGCTGAACCAACTTAGAGTCAAGCGCCCCGAAGACCCCTTTGTGTGGTACCACTTAGCCGAACTCTCAGGTCTAGCGGGTGACATACTCACTCTGCATAAAGCCCGTACAGAATATTTTATACTCTATGGCGATTTTGATAGCGCCGAGAACCAACTCAATAATATTCTTAAAAAATTTAAGGATAATGAAATAGAAGTTGCTGCTGCAAAAACACGCCTGAAAGAACTTAAAAAACTGAGAGAGACTTCCGTTTTATAAACTGGGCTGTCTACACTGGGCTTATCTTTACTTTACACGGCCCATTTTAATCATCATTATTTTCACACTACAAAATTGTGATCTTCATCACAACCTAGCTCTATGGCGATGAAACAATTAATGTTATTGTCGCAATCTGTGTAGGCATTTTATTCCGTAGCCTAGGACAACGAATAATAAACACCCATTCATGGAAAAAGGAACATAGATATGGCGATTGAAAGAGGCATTATTGATAGAGCAGTTCAACAAGAAATTGTTCTTTGGCGTGAGACAACTAATAGAATTATTAGCAATTCAAAATTACCCCCACTACCCAACGATGACCCCATCCTGAAATCAGCCATTTGGTTTAATTTTGGTCTTGATGCCGGTAAAAATTTATCTTTAGCGATTAGCACCGCAGCATCTAGGGCAGCATTACCTATTTGGGCCGCATTTAAGGCGCAGGAGCTTTACTCAAAGTACTACAAGCATGGGCAGGACGTTATTGATTATAATAGGCTAGGCAATACATACGATAGCTTTAAATCAGAGCTTCAAAATATGGTCAACCACGCAGAACGTGCCTTTTTTCTACAGAAGAAAACAATCGCAACGATCGATCACCTTGAACAACTCTTTTCAAAAAACCAAAACTTTGGTGGCCCCAATACCACTAATCATGAAAAGCTCTTCGCTGTAAGAGATCTGCTTAAAGAGTCAGGCATTGTACAAACTAACCCTGACGCTCTCAAAAAAATTATCCGGGGTAATTTAAAGCAAGTGGCCAACAATATCATTGCTATTTACCAAGGTACGCATCGCGCTGGCGGCACTAATCTGCTCTATATCGCCAACGATATTCCAGCCGCGGTTAGTAAAGGCATGCCCTTTATCAAAACTCAGCGAGCCGCCTCTGGTAGAGGCCATCACACCAGTGCCAGTTGCTCAAACCGGGTAGTCACTAGAGCAACACCCAAAGGTTATAGTTTATTAGACACACGTGATCCACAAGCCATGAAAAAGCTCTATGCCAATGCTTATCGCTTTAATATCAAGCACAAAGACTTTTTGTGGCTAGAACCTTGTTACGATACCACCTATGTTCGCAGCAATACAATGGGGCAGCCACAAGTCTTAACCGATATCCTGCAATCAGCCAGAAGCGCAAATGCCAAACTGACAGAAACCTACCATCAACTCTACAGATCGACTCAAGCAACAGCTCATGCAATTTAACTTATTGCGTATAACCTATGCTTTGTCGCTGGCCTTGGCTCTATTTATTAGTGCCTGCCAACCTCAAAACAACGAGGATACCGAGCAGCACTCCACTAAGGGCTATGTTTATTATCACGAGGTAAAAACCACCACCCCACTTAGCGAGTTAAAAGCGAAAGCACAGGCCTCATTAGCCAAACGCAGCCAACTTAAATTGGCACGAAATGAAACACAAGCACGCCAACAATATTTACAGGCTTTAGACCTATGGGAAGCCAAACACCTCGAAGAGACCGAAGCCATACTGCGCCGCTTGGCAGAGCAAGACTATGTTGATGTGCAGTTTGATTTATATAGCTTTTATTCCAATAAAAACGAATATAAAAACGTGCAAGAGGCCCTACTATGGTTAGAACGCGCCCTTGAATCTGGTTACCCAAGAGCGCAATATAATTATGGTTTAGCTCATGGTTGGGGCATATCCTCAGAAGCTGGAGAATGGCTCTTGCCCCAAGATTGGGGAAAAATGGCAGATTGGGTCTTGATTGCAGCCGAGCAAGGTGATGCTAGCGCCCAAAGTACATTAGGCTTTTTTTATATAAGAGGAGAAGGTCTCGAACGTAATTTGATAGAAGCTTATAAATGGTTGGAGCTATCCAATGAACGTACTAGCCCACCCCCCGCTCAATTTGCTAACAACCCCACTTTTAGATTAAATAAAAATACAAGCATGCAACAGCAACTAATCGATAAACATGGGATGACACCAGAACAAGTAACAGAAGCCAAGCAACTCGCCATTCAATGGGAAGCCAATAACCCTGATGCCTATCAACATGAAAACGAACTGCTGCCTATACAATCACTCCGCGATCGCGGTTTACTAAAATAAACCCATGCGATTTAACTTATTACGTACAGCCTAAAACTTACGTATGCTGTCTTTGGTGCATTTGTATTAAGCCAATTAAATAGAAACTCTATAAATTAAGTTAAGCAGTGCTATTGAAGCTGCTTCTTCCGATTTTTTCGATAAACCTGCGGCTAACCTGATATTGATATAATCGTTAACCGATGGTATTTCTTCTTTTACTTCGTGCATTCGTTATTCCTAGAACGTAACATCTACCTATGAGACAGTCTATTGGCTCAACTAAACACCAGACCTTATCATGTCTTTAATTTTTACCGCTTTCTCAAAATGATCTAACTCGTGAGTTTTTATCCACCAAGTCGCGGCTTCCATAAGGAGGTTGGGGTTATCATTTTTATTTGCAAAAAAGGCATAAAACGACAAGCCTACAGATTCGCCTTTAGCTGCTATTTTTTTATCGCACACTTCTATTATTTTTTCTCGAAGTTCTGATCTCATTCGATATATCTTTACCTTTAGTAAGGGAGTCTCTTCTTGACTGAAGCTATATATTCTATTTACTTGGCTGAGTTAAACTAAACCAATTACCAGAATTGTCCTTGCCCATTGCTTCAACGCCATAAAGCTGTTCTGTAGGAGCTTGTATGAACTCCACCCCTTTAGCCACCAGTTCTTCATAGGTTGCTTGACAGTCCTCCGTTTCAAAAACACCAGCACCAAAGGCACCATCTTCAATCAAACTGCGTATTTTTTCCGCCGAATCTTTGGTAAACATTGGTCCTTCTTTAGGCTCTGCAAGCACCAATTCAAGCTGTGGTTGTGACTTCGTGCGTACAGTTAACCAACGAAAGCCTCCCTCTACAGTGATATCTGAACCAAGCTCAAAACCCAATTTATCTCTATAAAATAAAAGGGCTTCGTCTTGGTTGAGTACATATACGGTTACGTGTGCGATGGATTTAATCATTTTATACCCTCATTATTTGCATGGGTGTTATTGTATAGGCAGAGGCACATTTATATTTCTCCAATATTGCTCACTTGGCTGATACACCTAAAAAGTGATACGCGTAGCAGGAGGGAATAGCTTGTGCGGGGTAACGAAAGGCTTCGGTAGATAGACTCCATATTTTACGACGATATAAAGAAGGGGCTACACCGACTTGCTCCCGAAAACGAGAGGAAAAACTACCAAGACTGAGATAACCTACGTTCTCACATACCTCCATGATACTTGCGTTTTCTGTCACCAGCATGTTTTTTGCTTTTTCAATCCTCAGCCTGATGAGGAAAGCATTAGGGGTTTCGCCAAACGTGCTCTTGAACACTCGCAAAAAATGGTAAGGAGACAAATGTGCGTGTCTTGCTGCATCAACTAAATTAAATGAGTCCAAATAATTCTCTGCTATATAATCTCGCCCAGCACATATCTTCTTAAACTGATAATTAGCCATTGTTAATTAATACTCCTTAAGCGTCTTAAGATAAAACATCTCAAACAGAAGTGCCCTCTTTTTTCGCGTTTGACTTGTTTGCAGTTTTTTTATTGAACTTACTTATTGCATTTTCATGAGCTTCTCTAACGAGCCCCAATATTTCGTTAAACTTGGATTCTGAAGGGTTTACTATTTGAACCCAAGACATCCAACCATAGATAGGGTGCGGCATTAGCACATTTGATTCAGTAAAATCATGCCCAGTATCCACTATACCGCCTTTACTAGGCCGTTTTGGCCTTGCACCAAATAATGATTCATAGCTTTCTTTACTGATACCAATACTAAGCCTATAAACACCCACACGATCTAAGCCTGATGCTTTATCGTTGTCTCCATTCTTTTCTTTGATAGTGCAAAAATAAACACCATTAGGTAATACCTGACCGGGATTATAAAATAGCGATGTTTCACCCCAACTTGCTTTTGGTATAACGCCATCAAATTCAGCTACAATTTTTTCTATTATCTTTTTCGGTTCCATAATATTTTCTAAGGAAATTCTTATCTGACTCTAATTATTAAAAACGCTTATCTGACTCTAATTATTACCGCTACCAATTAACATAATCAATTTTCTCTGGCTTAGGCAATACTACATTTAGTATTTTATTGGATATACTTTTTCCATGAGGCTCTTCAAACATATTTGCATTATCATGAAATATTTCAACAATGCTTTCTTTGTCACTTTTACTAAGCTCCTCCCACCACATTGGTGAAAGAAAGTAGTTTTCAAAATTACTGAATATGTATTGTACTAAGTATGTGGAGATATCTTCTTTTGATTTAGACATAAGCGACTTTATCAAGGCTGTGCTGGTATTGTGGCAATGCTGCAACCACGAGAGAACAATATAACTCTTATTCCCGTCATAAAATGACGTAAATGACAGTAAATCAGGAACAACCTCAAGATCTGATAAATCTTGGAGTTTAATGTTATCAAAACTAAAGTCTGGGTTAACTGAACCGCTAACCTGAACAGGGAATGGATCAGTATACTCGATTACAACAGCCCGTATTTCGCTATAGTTATTACTCTCAATGCCTTTATCAAATCTATCTTTTTGGTAGATATTATCTCGCAGCCCAGCTTCTGCTCCGATATTCGTAAAAAAAGCCTGTTCTTGTATTTTGGCCTGCCTATAAGCAGGCTTCCCTTTATCCAAGCTTGCATTTACTTCATACATATCTACTAAGGCCGACTTCGTATAATACTCTCTAGCAAATGAACGAAAAGCCAGCTTGAAGCATTGTTCCTCTGATTTCGTGAATGGCCCTTTTTCTAAGCAAGAAAAAAGTTGGTCATCGTGTTTTGCGCAGAAACCGGTAAACGTAGAGGCGTTGCTGATACCTATTTTTTCAGGACGGATTTTTCCATTATATTTTTGAAGATTTTCTAAGCCTAATTTGATTCCTAAAACATGGCCATCTACAGCGATGGCTTTTAGACTTGAACTTCTTGCTACTGTGTGGGCTTTAACTATCTTTTTTGCACATTCGCCATGCAGGCTCTTTGGCGCTGAACATATTCGTTTAGAGAATTTATCCCGCATTGATTTAGCGGCATCCCATGGTTCCACTGGTTTTTCGTTCTCTCTATCCCTGTGACATTTCTTGTACTTTTTTCCTGAACCACACCAACAGGGGTCGTTTCGTCCAATTTTACCTTTCCCCATTTAGGCTCCGTTCTGGTTTTGAGCTTTAATGCCTTGCGAAGGGGCGAAGTGCACAGCACTTTGTCCCGCTTGCGCAACTTGTTATGTGTGTCGAATTACACAATCTAATATTACTTAGGATAAATTTCAATTTTGTTGTTTTTACCAGTTTCGTTTAATGAGACTGAATAGCTTATTTCATTAATATTTGTTTCATCATAACCATCAAAATCAATGTTTTGATAACTACGATTTCCCCACATGTCTACGATGCACTCGGAATATATTTTCACATTATCTTTGCAGTCAGACAAAAGGTATTTTCCGAATAATTCTTGGGAGAGAGTATTTGAAACTCCAGACAAAAATTCTAGAAAGCAATTATTTGTTGGCGTATTTGATTCAGTGCCATACCAGCGATAAATATATACATATAAGTCATCATAGTTAAGGCCATTTATAATTAGATCGCCTTTTATTCTAATATCTGCTTCTGAATTTACTTTTACTGAGGTTTCATTTATTTTGAATGGGGCGTCATTCTGTCTGTTTGCAATTTTCGCAAATTCATTCTTTCCAATTAAATTCTTTAAATATACTTTCTTTGAAGTAAAGAAATAATAGCCTTTTCCAGAAATCATTAAAACTCGAATTAAAGGAGATATAAAAAAACCATGTCGGTCATTTTCATAATACCTTTCGAGCTCACTTTTAACGCTCAAGTCACTTGAAAATGAAAACAATACGTTTCTACCTTTATAGCCACTGCAGTCCAATAAATTTGAAAATTTATCAATAGTGCTTTTTAGTTCAGTGGCATTCAACGTGCTTTTGACTTCAAATATATACTCGGCTGATTCCGATGGAACAAAGCCTAGATTATTACCAAACATAATTGTAGGTAAAATTTCATTGTTATATATGATGATGTCGCTTTCGTTAGACTGAAAGCCGTTGCTATCTTGGATTATGCCATTTGCAAATTTATATTTACTTGGGATCACGCCTTGAATCAATTCAAGCAACAATATTTCATTAAGATTACCTTTTACACCTTGATGACGAACCAACTTATTTGCAGTATACGAGGATTTTAAGAAGTCTATTTTACTATTTATTACTTCACTAATGTAATTGCTCATATTTTATACCTCAATCGAGGTGAGTTTTCGCACAGTTTTAGACACATAACGCTCGGTTAAGCGGCTGCGTTTTTCGCAGTCCGGCGACCAAAGGGAGCGAACTTTAACCGCTTGTTATGCTTTTAGTTGCTTGTACATAATATAGCTATCAACATACCCTAGTTTTTTATGGAAATAAGCTTTGGGAATAGTGCCAATGATACTGAACCCTAATTTTTTCCATAATAAAACAGCAATTTTGTTAGTTGAAACTACGGAATTAAATTGCATAGCTTTAAAGCCTAATTCTATAGCTATATTCTGAGAATGTTCACACAATTTACGAGCAATACCTTTACCTCTAGATTGTGGTGCAACCATATAACCGCAATTACAAATATGTTTGCTTGGCCCCATACCGTTAGGTTTGATGTAATAGGAACCTAAAATTCGATCGTTTTCTTCAAAAACAAAAGTTTTTTCCGGTGTTTTACACCAGAGCTCGTAAGCTTGTTCAAAATTCATGTCAGGCTCAAAAGCATAAGTTTCCTGAGCTTTTACTATTTCTGAGAATGTTGCCCAAAATGCATCAAAGTCTTGTGGGTTCATTTCTCGAATCATAGAGCTTGCTTCCTTAAAGCATAACGCCCGCAACAGGGGCGAGTAAAAAGCGCAGCTTTTTGCGAGTCCTGCACCACGCAGTGGTGCAACTGGTTGCGTTTGTTATATTTACGTTAAATACACTTCTTTGCCTGTAAAAGGAGATATACATTCTTTGCAGTTTGATGTGTACTCAACTTGATTTACTTCTGATTCTGCATTTTGGCAGAATCCCCAATTAGGCCCATGTTCTTTATCTTTCGGGTAGGCTATAGCCTCTATATATTGATTGTCTTCGTCTTGCGAATAAATACCCAGAAACATCCTAGATGATTTCACGAAAGGTTCGTTCTTATAAGGCTCTCTATAAGGAAGGATTTCGGCCATTACTTGAACCAGCTCTTCATCAGATGTTCTCTTTAAAGCTTCTATTAATTCATTCGTATTCATGATGATATTCAAAGTAAATATAACATTATAATAGCGAGCCAGCACATTATCTCCCCTCTTACAGTTTCGAGAAAACGCCTTCAACTCACTGTTTTTATTAAAGAATACCACCTTTAAGCACTACACGCTTGGCGGCTAAACGCGCATGCGCATTATCTACCCTAGCGAGGACACATTATCTCCCCAAGGCGGTTTTTTAACTACCTGTTTTTAAAAGGGTTTTATTATTTATTAGGCAAATAACGAGAAACCCCTTATTCACCTAAAATAACCTACTTTGCTTTGATAAAGCAAATAGTCTGTATATACAGTAAGTAAATGACCTTATTTCATCTTGGATATATAGCGTATTTTATTTTAATAAAATACAGGTCAATAAAACTGGAGGCTAAAAATGGAGTCAACTTGAGAGGTGATTAATGCTTATCTTCAACTGTCTTATTATTGTTTTCTAAATAAGCGGCATACCACTCTTCAAAATCTGCTGCGGGCATGGGGCGTGCGATATGGTAGCCTTGAGCGTGCTCGCATTCCATGGAACTGAGGCGGCTCAGTACTGCTTGTGTCTCAACCCCTTCGGCCACTACGCTTAAACCGAGGTTATGAGCCATGTTAATGGTGGAGTTCACAATAATTTGGTCTTGTTCATCTTCGAGCATATTAATAATAAAAGCGTAATCAATTTTTAACCATTTAACGGGTAATTTTTTAAGGTAAGCAAGCGAAGAATAGCCCGTACCAAAATCATCGATAGATAAATCAATACCCAAATTATTAATTTGTTCTAATAGCGTTAATGAGTATTCCGCATTATTCATAATCGTGCTTTCGGTAATTTCAAGCTCTAAACACGAAGGTGACAAGCTGTGGTTATGCAGTAGGTATTCTATTTTCTGCAATACATTATCATTTAATAAATTACGGGCAGATATATTCACCGCCATTTTAATTGTTAAGCCCTTATCTTGCCATCGTCGCACCTGCTTTAAACTTTCATCGAGTACCCAGTCTGTCATTTCGTTGATAAGGTCTGTCATCTCCGCAATCGGCACAAATTCAGCGGGAGAGATAAAACCCATCGTTGGGTGTATCCACCTTGCTAGGGCTTCTACACCTACTACTTCGTTTGTTCCGAGGGAGATTTTAGGTTGATAGTAAAGGGTGAGCTGATTATCGCGAATGGCTTTACCTAGCTCATTCATTAATAATAATCGCTTAGGTGAGTTTTGATCGTATTTGGGGTTATAGACCTCTACCGCTGCCATGGATTTTTTCGCGGTATACATAGCGACATCGGCATAGCGCATAAGGGTCGAAAAGTCTTGTGCTTGCTCTGGAAATAAAGCAATGCCCATACTCGCACGCGCTTCGATAACAATATCATCAAATACAAACTCTTTTCGAACTGAGGCAAGGATACGTTCGGCCACCATAATGGCATCACGTGTGCTTGCAATATCGGGCAAAAGTATCGCAAATTCGTCTCCGCCTAAGCGAGAGATTGTCGCGTGCAATGACGTGACAACACGTTTTATTCTTGGACCAATGTCTTTAATGATGTTATCGCCAACATGATGGCCAAGCGTATCATTAATTTCTTTAAAGCCGTCGAGGTCAAGAATGATGAGGGCTAAATTACTCACCTTCGCTTTGTTTTCACTCTCTGATGTTTGTGCCGTTTTCTTTGCCGTTATGATGGTATTAGCGATACTCTCTAAACGGGTTCGATTAGGTAAACCTGTTAAAATATCGTGATTGGCTTGGTATTCGAGGCGATCGATATAGCGCCTGCGCTCAGTAGTATCACGCGTGACACCCCAAATTTCGACAAGGTGGTCATTTTCAATCGTGCCATTGGCTGAAGTTTGTAAACATAAGCTTTGGCCAGAACGCTTTTTCCAAACAATTTCTTGGGTACTAAGTTTAAAATCATTTTCAACAAATGCCTGCACATCCATTGCATAAGTGCGTGATCCCGTTTCTTGTAAGGTCAAACCCAATAAATCCTTAGGGTTATCAGTATCATAAACGTTAGCAAAAATATGATTGCAGTCACCGAGAACAGCACGCTCTAGAATGGCTTGAATCATGTCTTTTTTGGGTAAATCAATGGGTATGGTGGGCTCTAAATCAAAACGCCAAATACCATCTTGGCTATTTTCAACAAAGGCTCGATAACGTGCTTCGCTTTGTCGGGTGGCGACCTCTTGGCTTTTTAAGACGGTAATATCATCCAGTGTCATTAATACACCATTGATACCATGCTCATCATCTCGAATGGCCACTTTATCCGTCCGAAACCAGTGTTCTTTGCCTTGTATGACAGCGTGTTCAATCGCACCAATGATAGAGGTGCCTGTTCTGGCAACCATCAACAACTCTTGATTAGAGTGCTCAGGGTTGTCCCAACCATCGAGAAATTCGAGTAGTGTTTTACCTTGTAGTTCTTCTTCGCGAAATAGCGCTTTCGCCATTGCGTTAGCTGAATGAATATTGCCCCATTGGTCAAGGTAAAGTACTGCTGAGCGCAGTGAATCAAATAATAAATGAATAAACTGCCCGTCCGTCTCCTGAAGCAGGTGACGGGGCAACATTAACGATTCTTTACTCGTGGGTGGAAGATTTTCCCGCATCTTTTCTCACTGAGGCATGCAATAGGGTATCTAGGCATAAGCTATATACCTTTCAGTGTAGGCAATCTAACGGGAATTACCAAAGAAAGAGAGGCATTTAGGCTGCCTCTAAGACAGGAATCTAATAATGAGGTGGCTTTTCAACACCTGACGATTCGATGCTATAGGACACATCATCTAACTTGTTTTGCTGCTGCTGTAGTTGCTGATTCAGCCCGATGATATTTTTGTCTTGAGCAACGATGATTTTATTTAGAGACTGCAACATATCCTCTTGATGTGCTAGACGACTTTGCAGGTCATCTATTTGTTGCTGTAAAACCTTTACTTCCGTTGAGCTGGGATGGCTCATAAACAACTCCACAATACTGGGTTCTTAATAATCTTAAACTTACATTTAAGGTGTAAACTCGGGCAACTCGGCACCGCAATGTCGACAATACTCAGCATCATTTTCATGGCCTGATTTTTCGCAATTTTGGCAGAAGATATGGCTGCGCTGACGCTGCATTTCTTGGGCAATTTCTGCCGTAAATATACCCGTGGGAACAGCAATAATAGAATAACCCGTTAACATCACAAATGCGGCGATAATCTGCCCTAAGGTCGTTAATGGTGTGATATCGCCATAGCCCACGGTGGTGATGGTCACAATAGTCCAATAGATGCTTTTAGGAATACTTGTAAAACCATTTTCTGGCCCTTCAATAATATACATCAACGAACCAAAGATAGTGGCTAGTACGACGACAAATGAAAAGAAGAGAAAGATCTTACGGCGTGCCATCACAAGTGAACGCGTGAGCACATTAGCTTCACGCAAATATTGCACTAGCTTCAGAATTCTGAAAATACGTAAAACACGTAATAAGCGAATAATGAGCAAGTAACTAATACCACTCACAAATAAGCTCAGATAAGATGGAATGATTGCTAGTAGGTCAACAATGCCATAATAGCTAAAAATATAACGCCAACGATTCGGTGAACAGTAAATACGAACAGCATATTCAATAGTAAAAAAGATGGTTAATACCCATTCGGTCACACGAAAGAATAAGCGATAGTTGGTCGATAAAACATTCACTGAATCTAATATCACTATCAGCACGCTAAACAAAATGGTGTAAATCAACACCAAATCAAATAGTTTACCCGCGGGGGTATTGTGTCCAAAAATAATACTATAGAGCCGTGCTTTTAAGCTGGTCTGCTCATCGACTGCGTCATTCATATAAAATCCTACTGAGTGTACGGTGTGCATTGTAGCCCTAAAGTGCAATCGCTTCTATAATGCGCCTTTACTGGTATAGAAATGAATCAATAGAGACTTATGCTAAATAAACATTGCCCTAGCTGCAAAACCCGCATTCACCTTAGCGATTTAGAAAAAGGGGGTTCACGCAAAGCTTATCTCAGTAGGCAAGTGATTGAATGCCCTCACTGCAAGCAAGCAATACAACTACCACCGACAGCCGAAAAACTAATGTCTATTGGCTTGCTCTTAGCCGTTATTGCGGCCCCACTAAATTACACTTGGTTTAATAGCCAATCGGCCAATAATGGACTCATAACAGGGGCTATTTTTACGCTAGGCACTTTACTACTAGTAGTAGGTATCATTAAGAACCAGCCGGTAGCGGCGCCCAATTCAGCCAACATAGGCTAAAAAGAGCACTAAATGAAAAAAACAAACAGCAAGAATAGCCGCCTCGTTTACTCTACGGAAACAGGCCGGATAAAAGAGAGCAAGCAAGGTACGCCCCCAACAGAACCGGGTGATGGCATTGTCCGCTTGTTTCGCGAAAGTAGAAAAGGCAATGGAGTTACCTTAATTAAAGGCTTACCTAATGAAGTGAATATAAAAGACTTAGCTAAAACCTTAAAGAAAAAACTCGGGGTTGGCGGTAGCATTAAAGACGGTGTAATAGAAATACAAACCGACCAACGTGAAAAAATTAAAGAGTATTTAGAGAAACAGCAATTCAAAGTCAAAATTGCCGGAGGCTAAACCTAAAACCTCTGGGGGACTAGCCCCTTAAATATAAGCAGAGTATCTTAGCTTAATTTCTTCTGCCAAAAGACGGCTTCGCCCATCGTTTCACTTAAACTATAGGCCTCAAAATCAAAGTGCTTATATACGTTCTGAGCCTTCTGATTACCTGATAATACTTCTAAGGTTAATTTACAGCACCCTCGTGCTTTTGCGACTTCCTCAATCACCAATAAAAGTTGCTGAGCAATGCCCTCGCCTCTGCGTGATCCCACCACAAACAGGTCATGAATATTAATTAATGGTTCATTCGCAAATGTTGAAAAGCTCTGGAAGCCATTCAATAAGCCAATTGCCTCTTCTCCATCATAGGCAATAAGACTAACGGCATACGATAATTTTGATAAGTTACTAACTAATGTTTGCTTTACCGAGTCCGGTAAAGGCTGCCCTCCGCCGGCTTTATCCTGAGCATAAAGATCGAGTAAGGTAATCAGATCTTTGGCCTGCTTGGCATTGTGATAATCCACTTGTTCAATCAATATTGGCATTAATGCCTCTCCTATTTGGCTTACTTATTGCTTTTCTTATCAGTATCTATCCAGTGACGTAATAAATAAAGATAAATCGCCCATTAATGACGATTTTCTGACTTCTGAGTAAGGTGAATACTATGGACACAACTATTTTATGGCAACTCGTTGACACCTCAATGAAAGTGGGGGTCGGCGTGCTAATTGCAACCATGTTTGCCATTCTAATTTTTCACCGGCGACAACCTAGGCCCGTCAAAGCAGAACAACGCCGCCTAGAAGTGCTCGAGAGCATCGCTGCGGATGTTGGCAACGTCAGCCATATTTTTGCGAAGTACTCTGCCCTTGTTGTAGAGTCAATGCGCTTTGGCTCTAGATGGCCTGAAAGTAGAAAGCAAGAACTGGACAATGTCAGCCAAGCCCTTGTTGATGAATTTAAAAAACTGTCTGATGCAGAGTCTAAGTTACTCATGTTGGGAGAAAAACTGCTGGAGAAAAACCTGAGGCTTTACGGTTCAAAAGTAGCTAACTTTCGTCGCCAAGTCTATGTGGGAAGAACTGATATAAGTGAGGAAGATATTTTGGCAATGAAACGCGACATAAACCTCCTCAGAGAGCAGTTTTATGACTTTTTAAGTAAAAAATACGACCGTCTATTAACTGCTTAACGGTCGATTTTATCTATTCGGACTTTATTTACTGGGCCTTATTGCTGGTAAAGTAAATGCCCTACCTAGTTGCCATAACTCATTAAACGCTCGTAACGCTTATCGAGTAACTCGTCAGTAGGAACTGCTAGCAAATCATCCAATTGCGCAGTTAAACGCACTTTTAAGTTCGCTGCCATTTCTTCAATATCTCTATGCGCACCACCTAAAGGCTCAGGTATTGTTTCATCCACAATGCCTAATTCTTCTAGTACTGTTGAGGTTACGCCCATCGCTTCGGCAGCCTGAGGTGCCTTTTCAACGGTTTTCCAGATGATATTGGCACATCCTTCTGGCGAGATAACAAAATAGGTCGAATACTGCAACATGTTGAGCTGATCACCCACTCCAATTGCTAAAGCACCACCAGAAGAACCTTCACCAATCACTGTACAAATAATAGGTGTTTTAAGCCGTGACATAACTGCTAAGTTTTGTGCAATGGCTTCACTGATACCTCTTTCCTCACTATCGATACCAGGATAAGCTCCTGGAGTATCAATAAATGTCAAAATAGGCATTTTAAAGCGTTCGGCCATTTCCATTAAACGCAAGGCTTTACGATAGCCCTCTGGCTTTGGCATACCAAAATTGCGCATCACCTTATCTTTAACACTTCGGCCTTTCTCTTCGCCAATAACCATGACTGGCTTACCATTAAGGCGCCCTACACCACCCACAATAGCGTGATCATCACCAAAGTGGCGATCGCCATGGAGCTCTTCCCAATCATCAAAAATACGTGATATGTAGTCAGTCGAATAAGGACGCTGAGGATGTCTAGCAACCTGTACAACTTGCCAAGGCGTCAAGTTTTCGTAAAGAGTAGCAGTGAGTTTATTGTTCTTTTCACGAAGCTTTTGTATCTCTTCTGTGATATTCAGTTCGTTATCATTACCGACTAATTGTAATTCTTCGATTTTACCTTCGAGTTCCGCTATTGGTTGCTCAAAATCGAGGTAATTTGGGTTCATATCGTCACTGCCTGCACAAAAATAAGGGTTAAATCTAAGGATATAGGATCTTTGATCTTAATGGGTGCGAAAGATACGCTAAAGTGGCGCTCTCGTCGAGTATGGAGGGTAGATAATCTTAAAAAAACAGGGGTTAATGGCTGGTAAACCAGCCATTAAAATAGCAACTTATAAATCGCCAAGTTTACCTAGCTCTTTAGCGACCAAATAGTAGAAAGTCACTCGGGACTTATTTCTATCTCCTTTCATCGCTTGGCACACGGTTTCAACTACGTTGTCTGCAGCGTCGCCGGTAACACCTAACTTTTTACCACACCACTTTTCAGCAACACGATCGCGCTCAGATTTATCAGAACACGATACGAGCGAGGCATCTTTGCTACGTAAAGCAATGCCTAAATGTTTTACAATTTTGTCAACAATAGCGGCATCTGCACCGGAATCGTAACGTTGTACATCAGCTAGATAATCAGCCATGGTATCTCCTAGTCATTATTATTGATTGGTTAAGTTTTAGAATCTACTGTCTTCTTTGAGTTACTGTTGCACTCTGACTTTATCATCCGCTATAACTGGATTCAATCATAGCGGAGAGTCTTTAATATCAAAAATTGGTGATTATTTAAACAAAGAACCTAAGGCACCTTTGGCAAGTGAACCTAACATATCACCACCGCCAACAGAATCTAACAAAGACCCGCCCTTGCTGTTGCTGTCGATCAGGTTAGGAATGATATCTGATAGGCTATTACTCGCTGTAGATTCATCGACGCCCAAATCATTGGCAAAACTGCTTATTTTAGATTGACCAAATAAGTCAGTAATTTGATTACCCGACATAGAATCATTAGCACCATCACCCAAGAAAGAAGCAGCCAACGACGCTAAACCACCACCATTCATTTGTCCAAGCAAACCGCCTAAATCTAAGTCGCCACCTGAATTGGTTGGTAACAGGTTAGATAAAGCCGCACCCACGACACCTTCTGTAAGGCTTGAACTACCACCAGACGATAATTTACTCATCAGTAATTGTGTTGCTATTTTCATTAAATCCATCGATTTGCTCCCAGCGATTAAACGCTATTGTGGTCATTTACTCATATTATTATATTCATATGACTTATCTCAATTTTAAAAAGACACAAGCAATGAATAATTCTTAAGGTGGATGCTAATATACTGCCCCTGTTATGATGTTTCAAGACGATATAATGACCATAAAAAATAAGGGGAAATCCGTGACTGAGCAGGTAATTGAGTTTTTAATTGGCGGCAATGGACAACAACAAGTAAAACAAAACGCCAAAATGGCCAACCGCCATGGATTAATTACTGGAGCAACCGGTACTGGTAAAACAGTTACCCTGCAAACCCTAGCAGAGAGCTTTTCTAATATTGGTGTACCGGTCTTCTTAGCCGATATCAAAGGCGATGTCTCTGGATTGGGAAAACCGGCCAATCCTCACCCTAAAATCGATGAGCGCATTGAGACTATTGGTATTGAAGGTTATCAGATGAAACCTTCACCTGTAGTCTTTTGGGACTTTTACGGTAAGAAGGGGCACCCTTTACGCACCACTGTCAGTGAGATAGGGCCTTTACTCTGGTCTAGCCTCTTAGAGCTCAACGATACGCAAACGGGTGTACTCTACTCCTGCTTTAAAATCGCAGATGATAATGGCTGGTTGTTATTAGACCTAAAAGATCTTCGGTCTATGCTGATATGGGTTGGCGACAATGCCAAAGACCTACAAGCGGAATACGGCAATATCTCTAAAGCTAGTATTGGTGCCATTCAACGGGACTTACTTGTATTAGAAGAGCAAGGGGCAGAGTTATTTTTAGGTGAGCCTGCCATTAACCTAGAAGACTTAATCAAGAATGACTTTTCTGGTCAGGGGATCATTAATATTTTTGATGCCTCCAAAATCATTCAAACCTCACCAAAACTGTATGCTACCTTTTTACTGTGGCTATTATCGGAATTATTTGAAAACTTACCCGAAGTGGGTGATGCTGAAAAACCAAAATTTGTGATGTTTTTCGATGAAGCACACTTACTGTTTGATGACGCACCCGATGTTCTGATTGATAAAATTGAGCAAGTGGTTCGACTTATTCGCTCCAAAGGTGTGGGCGTTTACTTTATTACGCAAAGCCCTCTCGATGTACCCGAATCTATCTTGGGTCAACTCGGTTTAAAAATTCAACATGCCTTAAGGGCCTTTACGCCAAAAGACAAAAAGACCGTCAAGATTGTTGCAGAAACATTTCCCGAAAACCCTAATATTGACACCGAGGCGTGTATTACAGAGTTAGGTATTGGTGAAGCACTGGTTTCCGTATTGGAGGAAAAAGGCAGACCCACTCCCGTGGAACGTATCTTAATTAGGCCACCTGAATCACGTATAGGGCCAATGGATGATAGTGAGCGCACTCAACACTTGAGTAACTCGCCTTACAAAGGCCGCTATGAAACGGAAGTCGATCGAGAGTCTGCTTATGAAATACTAAAGAAACGAGCGGAAGAAAATAAACTCGCTGAAGAGCAAGCAAAGGCTGACAAAGAAAGAGAAAAAGCCGATAGAAAATCGAGCCGTTCTACAAGTAGAAAGAGTAGCCGCCAAACACCAACCGAAGCCTTCGTTAAAAGTGCAGCGCGCGCGATAGGCTCACAGTTAGGGCGACGCATTATTCGTGGTATTTTGGGATCAATCTTAAAGTAAGAAAATAGCTCAAGTAGTTATGCAGATGAGGCGCTTTTAAATATTTGATACAGAATAAAATGAAAAGCCTCGGGATTACATAATCCCGGGGCCACCAAAAATTTTGTCATCTGGTACTTGCACACAATCAGATGATTTATCTGGATAGTCTAATTGATTTAATACTGCTTGCATCACGGCAATACGGGCACGTTTTTTATCGTCAGTTCTTACGACATTCCATGGCGAAACCTCGTTATGCGTACGTTCAAACGTTTCATGAATAGCTTGTGTATATTCATCCCACTTATCTAAACCTTTAATATCGATAGAAGATAACTTCCATTGCTTTAGCACATCTTGCTCTCGAGCAAGGAAGCGCTTCAACTGTTCAGCCCTGCCTACATTGAGCCAAAACTTGATTAGAGTAATATTTTCATTCACCAACATATCTTCAAACTCGGTCACCTGCTGAAAAAAATGTTCGCGCTGTTCATCACTACAAAAACCAAATACTTTTTCAACAACCGCGCGGTTATACCAAGAGCGATCAAAAAAAACAATTTCACCCCCACTAGGCAGGTGTTGAATGTAGCGCTGAAAATACCATTGAGTGCGTTCAACATCAGAGGGTTTAGGTAAAGCAACTATGCGAGCGGAGCGTGGATTCAAATTTTCTTTCAAGCGTTTAATCGTACCGCCTTTGCCAGCCGCATCGCGCCCTTCAAATACAATCGCAATGCGTTGACCCGTCTCTTTTGCCCAAGCTTGCATCTTCGCCAGTTCAATTTGTAAAGCCTTGTAATTTTTTTCGTATTCTTTCTTACCCATTTTTTTCGAGTAAGGATAAGTCTCACTAGCAATATCTTTATTTGATGTGGAATCGATCAACTCTTGAATGTTCTGAGGAGCACGATTGAGATAAAACTCACTAATTGCGCCATTAAATGGTTTTTCAAATATTGCATCACTAGAATTATTTGCCATATTGTATGCCCGCCTATACTTTTATATCGTTGTCAGGCCAGATAAAACCAATCGGTCGTCGCTCTTCTTTCTCGACGACCTTTTGCCCATAACATAAAATCTGCACTGTGGATTGATGAGCAAGTAAAGAGCAAGGGGCACCATTAAGAGAACCCTCGATACGAATGCCGTGAAAGCTCACTTGCGAGAGTGTATGGACATTGATCTGCATACCACCATGGATCACCGCTAAAATAGCAGGTGTAAAATCCTCCGGTAGTTGTTTTTTCCACATCATCGCTTCTTCAGCAATTGCCTGCATAAATGCAGAAGCACTTCGATACTCATTTAATTCAGCTGGCGCAATGGATGAAATTGCTTGAGTTAATGCCTCTGTCCGCTGTGAAGGGAAGCTAAAGTTAGGTATTTTGGGTATTAATTGTTTGTTTTCATTTTCTTCCACAGTGTTTTTCCTTTACTTATTATTGGTTAGCAATAGAAATAAGAAACTCTTAAGGGCATCTCTAAAAATATTACGAATAACGCAATTGTATATTTTCCATTCCAAAAGTTTCTTTCAAATTGGATACGAGTTCATCGACAGGCTGAATACGCCATTCACTAGGCAATTGAAATAGAGCCTCCGCATCAACACGTTGGTAATGCACCAATAGGTCACAGCCTCTTTTTTCACTATCAGGACTCATACGATAAGGCTCTACGATACGAGACAATACTGCTTGTGAATCCGTCTTTAAACTCTGGCTACGCCAATGAATTACAATGGCTTTAAGTTGGTCGCGCCTTGCATCCTCTAGTGCTACCACTCCATCTGCACGCATCTTTAAACCGCCGCTATAATCGTCTTGACTGACTTGCCCTTCTACAATGAGCAATGCATCTTTAATTAATTTATCTCGGTACTGATTATAGGTATCGGCGAATACAGCAACTTCGATTCGACCAGAGCGATCATCCAAGGTGATAAAGCCCATAGTATCACCACGCTTTGTTTTCATTACGCGCATGGCCACAACCAAACCGGCTATTTTGCGCGTTTTTTTATCCGCTGTGAGATCCGCAATACGCGATGAAACTAAATGTTTAATCTCTTGATCGTATTCATCAATAGGATGACCTGTTAAATAAAGGCCCAATGTTTCATTTTCGCCATTCAGGCGCTCTTTCATGCTCCAACGTCGCACGCGATGAAATTCTTCATAGACATTATGATCTTCATCATCCGATGTTGCGCCTGGTAATACATCACCAAACAAATCACTCATACCCGCATTTTCGTTGGCTTGTTTTTGTTCTGCGGATTTAACCGCTTCAGGTAAAGCAGTCATCAACATCGCTCGGGTATAATCCAAGTCCAGTTTATCTATTTGCGCTTTTCTATACTTTTGGGCTTTTACCTGTGGCGCTTTCACCTGTGGACCAATAGTATCAAATGAGCCACTACGCACGAGCGCTTCTAGAGCACGTTTATTCACTTTACGCGCATCGATACGTGAACAAAAATCAAAAAGATCGGTAAAAGGCCCCTCTTTTCGAGCTTCGATAATACTTTCAACAGGGCCCTCACCTAAACCTTTAATGGCACCTAAGCCATAAATAATATTGCCGGCTTCATCAACGGTAAATTGATACTCACCATTATTGACGTCAGGCGGCAATAAGTTTAATTTCATCGAACGGCATTCTTCGACAAAGGTAACCACTTTGTCGGTTTTGTCCATATCAGATGACATGGTCGCTGCCATAAATTCTGCTGGGTAATGTGTTTTTAACCACGCGGTTTGAAAAGAAACAACCGCGTAGGCAGCAGAGTGAGATTTGTTAAAACCGTAGCCTGCAAATTTTTCTACCAAGTCAAAGATTTTAATCGCTAGATCAGGATCAACGCCTTGCTCTTTCGCGCCGCTTTCAAAAAACTCACGCTGCTTGGCCATTTCTTCGGGCTTTTTCTTACCCATTGCACNNCCTGTTCTTGATAAACAATAACACCGTATGTGGGCTCTAGAATGGGCTTAAGTTTTTCATGTTGGTATTTTGCATCGGGATACGCCACTTGTGCGCGCCCATGTTTACGATTAATAAAGTCATCAACCATGCCTGACTGCAGAGGCCCCGGACGAAACAAAGCAACGAGAGCCGTCATATCTTCGATATCATCCGGCTGCAAACGTTTGATCAAATCTTTCATACCACGAGACTCCAGCTGGAATACCGCAGTCGTTTCAGCGGTTTTCAACATCTCGTAAGTTGGCTTATCTGTTAAGTCAATATGAGCAATATCGAGTAGAGGCTCTTTATTTTCTTTCCGTTTGCGATTAATCATCGCCACGGCCCAATCAATAATCGTCAGAGTCCGTAAACCCAAGAAGTCAAACTTAACTAAACCGGCAGATTCAACATCATTTTTATCATATTGGGTCACTAAGCCCTTACCACTTTCATCACAAAAAAGTGGAGAAAAATCGGTTAATTTTGTTGGCGCAATGACAACACCACCAGCGTGCTTGCCGACGTTACGCGTCACACCTTCGAGGCGTAAGGAGGTATCCCAAATTTCTTGTGCGTCACCATCGTGCTCTAAGAAATCACGCAATACTTCCTCTTGTTCAAATGCCTTTTCTAATGTCATTCCAATATCCATTGGAATCATTTTTGACAATTTATCTGCCAAGCCATAGGACTTACCCTGTACGCGGGCCACATCTCTTACAACCGCTTTCGCTGCCATAGTACCGAAAGTAATAATCTGGGAAACGGCATCGCGGCCATACGTTTCGGCTACATAATTAATCACTTGATCACGATTATCCATGCAGAAATCGATATCGAAATCGGGCATAGATACCCGCTCTGGATTTAGAAATCGCTCAAAGAGCAAATCGTATTCCAGAGGGTCAAGGTCAGTAATTTTTTGCGAATAAGCCACCAAAGAACCCGCACCGGAACCCCGACCTGGCCCCACGGCGATATCGTGATCCTTAGCCCACTGAATAAAATCCATTACGATAAGAAAATAACCCGGAAAACCCATCTGCATAATAATATTTAATTCGTACTGCAAACGGTCGGTATAATCTTTGAGCTGCTTTTGGTACTCGGGCATATCCGAACTTAATTGTTTATTCGCAAAAATAACATTTAAGCGCTCGTACAAACCCTCATACGATATTTTTTGGAAAAACACATTGGTTTGCAGCATTTGCCCATATTCAGGCACATCTTTACGTTCGGCCCACTGCCCTTCCATCGCAGATTGCGCATAAGATTCTAAGGTCGCGTAAGGAATATGCTCTTTAAAGAAAGGATCTTCGTTAAAGTTGTCGGGAATAGGATAATCAGGCAAATAATATTTACCCAACTCAATATCCACATTACAACGTTTAGCGATTTCAACGGTATTGGCTAACGATTCGGGGATATCACTAAACAGCTCTGCCATTTCTTCTGGCGTACGCAGGTATTGCTGATCACTATAACGACGCTCCCGTCGCGGGTCGTCTAAAGTACGACCTTCACCAATACATACCCGTGCTTCGTGCACTTCAAATTCATCCGCTGTTAAAAATCGAACATCGTTCGTTGCCACAACAGGCACTTGATGCTCGGCCGCCAGCTCAACCGCTGCGTGAAGATAGTTTTCTTCATTCTCTCGACCCGTGCGCTGCAACTCAATGTAAAAACGCTCAGGAAAATCAGCTTGCCATGAGGCGATTAACTCTTTCGCTTCATGATGTCGACTGGCCAGTAGCGCTTGTCCAATATCACCTTGCCTCCCACCGGATAAAGCAATGACGCCATCACGATATTCACTAACCCAATGGCGGCGAAGATAAGGGACACCGTGGTATTGCCCCTCTTGAAAGCCTAGAGAAATCAATTTGATGATATTCAAATAGCCCGTATGGTTCATGGCTAAGAGGGATATCAGTGAATGCTTGGCATCCTCACCCTCTTCTCTAATCCAGAAATCAGCACCAATAATCGGTTTAATACCTGCTGACTGAGCGGCAGTATAAAATTTGATCAAACCGTAAAAGTTACACTGATCCGTCACACCAACTGCTGGCATACCCGCAGCAGCTATCGCTGGCATCAATTTTTTAATGCGAACAGTACTGTCGATTAATGAGAATTCAGTGTGTAGGCGAAGATGGACGAAATCTGTGGTCATAAGGCTGTCATTTGTTATTGGCCGATTATTTTAGCCCCTGCAAGAAGCGATTAATAGTGATACCCAAATTTAAGTTGATATGGAGGCTCTGAATAAGCTTGGGTTAGGTTTTAGCCGGTGAAAAATAAGCCAGACTTGTTCAAAGCTTCCATATATACTCCCCCCGCTCACCTATAGGCTGAAAGCAAATAGGTGACGACGTGTTGATTGATCAAAAGAGAATAGCTATGTCAGAAAAACAGTTTAAAACCAATGAATACTTCGATGGTAAGGTTGTCTCCATCGCCTTCCAGACAGAAACATTGCCTGCAACAGTGGGTGTTATGGCCATTGGAGATTATGAATTTGGCACAAGTCAGCCGGAAGTCATGACGGTTACTAGTGGCGCACTGACGGTATTACTACCAGGTAAAACGGAGTGGGAAACCTATGAGGCTGGCGACAGTTTCAAGATAGAGGCGAACCAATCTTTTAAGGTTAAAACCGAAGTAGAAACGGCTTATTTATGCCTATACGGCTAGCTTATAAAGCAGGGTGAGGAATTTTTCCACCTTCTTCAAAATCAGCCCGATAATACTCATAACTCGTACCATCGGGCTTACCAAACCAACAATCTTCTCGCGTTAAACGTACATTCCATAGTTGCTGTTGCTCTGGCTCCCCTGTAGCAAAACATGAGGGCGAGAAAACCGCGATATTGGCTCCACCATCGAAGCGAGCCGAAGGATAACTAATAAACTCTACTCCCAACTCCCTCAATGACAAACCTAGAGATTGAGTAAAGGCCCATGAGCTAGGGTCTGATAGTTTCTTGTGATAAGGCTTTAGAGCATCGCTTTCTAACTGAACAGATAATTGACTCGACAATCGAACCGATATCGCCGTGCGATGGTCCTTAATTTGCTCCAAGGGACCTAGATCCACAGGCCCTGCTTGGAACAACCAAAAATAGACTGCAGACTCTGCAAATGCTGTTTGCAATTCAATCGAGGCATAGTAAATACCTCTCTCAAATGGACTGCCAAAGCGAGAGCCATACTTCAATGGAGGGTAGCGAAAAGGGGTTTTTAATAGATAGGAAAGTCCTTCACAATCGGAAGGCACGGGTGGTTTCACCTCATCTAACAACTCTTCGAGGCGCGACTGCTCGTCAGCGCTATTAGTAATATCCCGCGTAGCGGCTTTTTCTTGGGTTTCAACCACCCGCCAGCATAGGCGTAAGCTAGGTGTTAGCAACTCCTGTAGATTATCAATCAACTAGCTGGCTCTCTTTGCGATTCTATTCAGGTTATATTCGGCCACGCATGGCATCTAAGTACCACAACACCCTTGTCATCCCTTCCGCATTTTGGATGAGCTGCCTAGGTTCGGCATCCCCTAAATGTGAGTTGGGTGTTTTCATCCAATGTTTCATTGCCTCTTCACTCCCGCCCACAATAGAATACAGGGAGCGGTAGATACGGATTAATAATAAAGATAACTCAAAGGGTTTTTGGCCCGAAAGTGAGCGGCCAGAACGTATACGGGCAATCGTTGGAACCGACACACCCACTGTATTAGCAATTGTTTCTCTATCCAAACCCATAGAGTCTGCTGCATTGACCATACTTCTGGTCACCAGCTCGACGTCAGATGTTGCATGTTTAGCACTCATTTCACCACCTACAATCTGTTCACTTACCTTATTTTAGCTCAAAAAAGAATCTATAGATATATAAATTTACAAATAGTATCTCCTGATACAAAAATTACTTATACAAGCCAAACCGGCTCTAAATAAGCACATTTTCTTTCACAAAACTGTCATCACTATGCCACCAAGTCATCATGCACCCTGCCTAATATGGGCATTTTTGTAATTTAAGGTAAGGAAAAATGAAAAAGTGGCAACTTATCACATCCATTACAGCCATCAGCTTAGGGCTGGCGGCATGTGGAAGTAACAAAAGTAGCAATAACGATGAAGAGACAGCCAGCAGTGACTACCAACTACAATTATTGCACTTTGCTGATATTGATGGCGGTAGAGACATCATTAACAATGCTACTCGATTTTCAGCTATTCTGGACAAATTTCGTAATGAAAACGCAAACACGCTTGTACTCAGCTCAGGCGATAATTGGATCCCTGGCCCTGAATACAATGTTGCTAGCGACCCTGCTTTACAACCTGTACTAGGTGTCGCCGATAATGGCCGCGCTCATGTCGCCTACCTTAATGCATTAGGTGTTCAAGCGTCTGCCTTCGGCAATCATGAATTTGATTTAGGTTCAGGCGAGATTGCTGGCTTACTACTCAACGAAGTTGACGGTACTGACATTTGGCCCGGTGCTGAATTCCCCTACCTATCAGCTAACTTAGACTTTTCAACGGATGCTAATTTAGCGGGTTTAATCGGCACTGACGGATCAGATGCATCAACAATGAGTAATCAGGTTGCCGCAAGTACTGTTATTAATGTAAATGGCGAGCAAATTGGTGTTGTTGGCGCAACCACGCCCATACTCAATACTATTTCTTCTCCTGGCGATATTACGATCGTGCCAACTGACAGCACCGATATCGATGCGCTTGCTGCTGAGATTCAAACCAAAGTTGATGAATTAACCACTCTGGGTCTTGATAAAGTGATTTTGTTATCTCACATGCAACAAATCACAATCGAACGTGAGCTAGCAAGCTTACTGGCCGATGTTGATATCATCGTTGCTGGTGGCTCCAATACCATTTTGGCAGATGCAAACGATCGCTTGCGTGATGGCGATACGGCAGCTGACGCTTACCCTCTGAACTTAAGCAGTGTGACAGATGAACCCGTACTCATCGTCAACACCGACGGTGACTATACCTACTTAGGGCGCTTGGTCGTCGATTTCGACGAGAATGGCCTAATCATTACCTCTCTTCTGGACGATACCGTTAATGGCGCATACGCGACAGATGAAAATGGCTTAATCGAAAATAGCTTAGCGGCAAGCGATGCTATTGCTGAAGTTCGAGCTATTTCAGATGCCTTAACCAGCGCGTTATCTTCACGTGCAGGTAATGTATTTGGTTTAACGACCGTTTACCTTAATGGTGAACGCGGCTCTGTGCGTACCGAAGAAACCAATATAGGAAATCTGACTGCCCAAGCAAATTTAGTGTATGCACAAGACAGCGATGCAGATGTTGCAGTATCAATCAAAAATGGGGGCGGTATTCGAGCGCCTATTGGTTTTTGTAATGTTCCTCCCGGTGCAACAGGTGATAACGCTCTAGTATGTAACCCACCCACAGGGACACTGGGTATTAATAACCCAGGTGAAATTTCTCAGCTAGATCTTGAAATCACTTTGCGTTTCAATAACTCACTGACACTGCTAAGCGTTACAGGTGAAGAGTTAGTACAAATTCTTGAACACGGTGTAGCCGCAACAGCGGACGGCGTCACACCCGGTCAGTTCCCACAAGTAGCCGGTATACGTTTTAGTTTTGACCCAAGTGAAACAGCACAAACAGTTGATACTTCAGGCGCACAGCCTGTGGTGGCAACAGCGGGATCGCGTATTCGCAATTTAATTGTATTAGACGATAATGGTGCAACAGCGGGGGGCAATGAAGTTGTCGTGGTAAGAGACGGCGTATTGGACGCAACAGCCGCTACTCAAACCTTTCGCATTGTAACCCTCGGCTTTTTAGCCGGCGGCGGCGATAGCTACCCCTTCCCAAATGGTGCAGCAGCCAATGCTGTTGATTTAGAAATGGAAGACATCCAAACAGGTGCTGTCACCTTCGCTGACGATGGAACGGAACAAGATGCCTTGTCTGAATATCTCAACGCAAACTTCCCCGCAGATACGGACGCATTAACACCATCCTTTGATGAAGAAGACACGGACGCGGATGCAGATACAGTGATCCAAAATTTATCGATAGTACCTGCAGATACTGTTTTAGATTAATGTATTAAAGACGATTGATAAAACCTTAAAAGCCCTGTTTAGCAGGGCTTTTTATTTAGGGGGGGGGGATTTGAAACTAGCTATCTAGAGTTTTATTTTTTAAATACACATTATTGATAAAATACTCAAAACATAAGCACCAAAAAAGGCACAAAGCCATAGAGATAGATGTTATTATGCTGGCATGATTAAACTAGCCTTAGCATTACTTCTTTTCGTTTCTTTCTCATTACCCTCTGTAGCCAAAGATTTTAGCACTACAGACTTTAAAGTGACTCTTCCTGAGTCATACAGAGGGTATGTTAAGCAGATCCATAAACCGACAAAAAAATCAACTCTTGTCGCCTTTGACAACCAGTTTGGGCAATCTTCTTCCTTAGCTATTGAGGCTGGAAAACACTGGGATATCGACCAACTCATTAAGAATGAGTCAAAAAGAATAGTAAGGCAAAAGGGTTCGGTAAAAGAAAGGGAGTGTCCTAATCGCTGCCAAATTTATTATGCCTCTTCGTCTCAAGGAAGCTCTAGCGAACATGTCTTACTAGTAAAAACAGCGGAACTTAATTTTATTATCAAATTGATCACCGATGATGGCATAGAAAAAGGCAAGGCTTCTGTATTTAAGCTGGCAAAACAAATTTACCCTGCTTTTTCCTAGCCTTCAAAACTGAACAACGTCCAAGCCTACACGTCTGATTGAAAACCTGACATTCTTTGTAAAAAGTCAAATGCTTGATCTTCTGTCATCTCAGAGGGTAAAAAATTCGTCTGTCCCAATTCTTTAAGCAGCTCAGTAAATTGTGCAGAACTACCTGCATAGCCCATTTGCCATTGGGGGAAAACTAACTCAGGAACTTCTTTATAACTAATAATAACTACTTCATCATGACGAGCATCATCGGAAATATCTAAATATAACTCGTTAACTGTTTCTCTCTCACCTTCCAGAGCCTGTAAAAAGTAACGCTTGTCATAACACAGCATACCACTTACGTCGATGCTATCATTATTTTCTCTTGCTGTTCCGAGTATATCCTTCAAGTCGGCAAGAGACATCTCTTTAGATGCCCTACTATAATATAACAATCTAACCAATCTCGTCATAGTGACCTCTGCTTATATATACAATATTTTATTTCACGAAAGCGTTGAATTCCAAAAACAACCTAGCTTGCTGATTATATGTACTAGGTCTATCCTCTCAAGAATAGCAGAATTTTTACGGATATCATCACTATGTTAACGACTATAGCTACTCCTCCAATACTAGTCATCGGCGATCTTAGTGAACATGAAGATCTATTAGATAATTGGCGCGAATATCAACATTTTATTAATTTTCGCTCACTCAAAAAACAATTTCGTCACCATAAACCTGCTCTAATCATTTGTTGTGTTGGTAGCGAGGAAGACCAACAGTTCTGCAAACAAGTAATTGGTTATGTACGCGACGGGTTATCCAACATGGATACACGCATAATATTATTAAAGCAGGTTCAATTTGAAATAGATGAAGCGAATTGGATGGAAAACTTACAAGTCAATTGCTGCCTATTAGCAGAGAAAGAAAAAACAGAATTTAATATAACTGCTCTTAATCGCGAGCTAGAGACTTTTCTGCATATTGAAAATAGTCGACGTCAACATGATGCTGAAACTGACATGCTAATGTGCATTACTCAATTTTCTCGCGAAAATGAAACACTCAAAGAATTACTTAAAAGTTTTTCATCAACCTTGGCAACACTATGCTTTTCGGAATGCTGCTTTCATATAAAAATAAAAGACAATAATCATGGAGAAGTCAGTTATTGCGATCAAAACGACAATGATTTTATCAATCAATTCACTCACATTTTGGGCTTACCATCAATACCGGAATATCTTCAGCACATTTTATCAGAAAAGCACCCTCAAATTGATTTACTACCTGATGTTATTGACCTTACCCCAATTGAAAAACAACTAAGCACACATATTGGTAGCTACCTTACATTCCCCATTGTAGCTTACGAAAAAGTTCTATATTTACTATTCTATCTCATCCCTGAAACCCATATGGATAAGGTTTCAATGAAACAAATTAATGTAATAAATAAGGCATCCGAACAACTAACGATGCTGCTTGAACGTAGACAAGCAGAAAACAGCTTAAAAAAACAATACCAACGTTTAAAAAACACATTGATAGAGTTAAAAAGTACGAAACAAGAGTTACAACATAAAGAAAAAATGGCAAGCATAGGACAAATGGCCGCCGGCATCGCTCATGAAATAAACAATCCGCTATCATATGTTATCAGTAATTTTTCATCTATGGATAATTACCTAAAAAGCATAATGCAACTACAAACCCTACAATCAGAATTTTTAGATTCAATTGATAACGGACAAGATAATAAAATTGAATTATTAAAAAGAAATATTTCAGAGTTTGAAGAAGAAAAGGATATACCTTTTGTTCTGGAAGATATCCGCGCAGTCATATCAGATTCATTTAATGGTTTGCAACGAGTCAAACATATCATCACAGACCTAAAGTCATTTACTCACAGCCAATCGACAAAACTTGAGAAGTGCAACTTAAAAGAAGTTATCGAAGATACACTAAAAATATTAAAGTACGACTTAGAAGAAAAAATCACCATCAATAAGAACCTATCTGAGCTACCAGAATTTATGGCGCATAATGGATTAATGCAACAAGTTTTATCAAACTTAATAAAGAATGCCATACAGGCTATGGATGAGGCAAAAACAGAACAGCCTAGCATTACAATCAATACAGAACACCGGGAGCAATCTATTTACATTAGTGTTATAGACAATGGGCCGGGGATGCCAGATTCGGTAAGCAAAAAAATATTTGATCCCTTTTTTACAACAAAAACAGTCGGAGAGGGAACCGGATTGGGACTGTCTGTGACTTACAACATTATAAAAAAATTAGGGGGTACAATTAGCGTTAACAGCAAGCTCAACACTTTCACTGAATTTTTAATTTCTCTTCCTATCAAAAGACAAGAATAAGTTACATCTAAAGTTAATATTGTTAACAAAACTCTACAGACTTAACCTTCTAGCTGCCTCAACACAACACTAGGAGGCACCGATACAATCTTCCGGCAAGACACTAAACCCAATAAACCGATAAAAAATGCACCCAACAGAGGACCAGCCACCCATAAAATATAATGGGGCTCAGCACTCTGATCAAACACAAAAACCTGTAAGCCCAAGAGCAAAGCTTCAGCACCAAAAGCAGCAACAATTCCCGCAAGAAAACCTAAGACTGAAAACTCAAAACAAATACTGCCCAATATCAATCGGCGGCCACTTCCCAATGCTCGCAACAAACCGGCTTCTTGTAAACGGCTCGCCATGGTGGCATTCACAGCAGCAACAAGCACCATCACTCCACCAATCAAAACCACCCATAGTACTAATTCAATGCCACGGCTAACTTGTTCGACAATGGTACGAATACGCTCAATGATTCGATCTATTTCTAATACAACAATAGTGGGGTAATCACTTAACAAAGTATTCACAAAAGATTTTTTTTCAGCAGGAATATAGACGCTCGTTAAGTAATTTGGCGAATAGCTATCCAAAGCACCCGGAGAAAATAAAAAATAAAAATTAGGTGTCATTGCCGACCAATCAACTGTTCGAACACTGCTAATCTCAGCCTCAAGAGATAAGCCCCCGAGACTAAACTGAATAACATCACCAATCGTCAAACCCAACTCTTCCGCAGTATCTTGTTCCACAGATACGCCAACACGGGAATTCTTGATTTGCCATTCGTCCCACCACTGCCCTTCAATAATGTTGTTATCGGGCGGCAGTGTCTCCGACCAACTTAAATTAAGTTCTCGGCGCAGAGCGTTTGATCGGTCTCGATCACTGTCACCATAAGTGACCCCATTGACACCGACTAAACGGCCTAAAATCATCGGATACACGGGACTTTGCTTAAATTGATTCTGAATAAATAAGGCTTCAACTTCTTGTTTTTCGTAAGGAGCGATATTTAGAATAAAATGGTTAGGTGCATCATCTGGCAATTGTAAACGCCACTCATCGATCAAACTCGTGCGCACTGAAAATAACACCATCAACAACATTAGTGCACAGGCAAATACCATAATCTGTGCAACACTTTGGCTTTGATAGCGCCGCAAACTAGATAATGCTAAACGCCAAATACTGCCCGCTTTAGCACCCAACTGATAGCCCATTTTTAGGAGCATAATGGACAACAGAGCGCCAATAGACATAATAGTAATCAGACCAACCACAATTGCCAATGTTAATTGGTAGTCACCGCTATACACCCAAATTAATGCAATAATTGCCGTTGCCCCGAAAAATGTACGCGTCCATGTTTTAACCTGAGAGGTTGCCAACTCACGCCGCAATACTTTTAATGGAGACACGCTCGGCAAGTGCCAAAGGGGCGGTAAAGCAAAGCATAAGAGACACAATATACCCGTTACCAAACCCGTGCTATATGCCAGTAAGGACGCATTTAATAGTTCAACCTTAAATAAAGACGATAAGCTAGCAGCAATTAAACGCTGCAAACCCTCACCAAGTAAAACCCCTAATGCTGAAGCCAACAAACCGAGTATGAGTAACTGTGAAAAATAGAGTTGTCGAATATGAAAACGACTTGCACCTAAACTTTTGAGTAAAGCGACTTGATCAATATGACGCCGAGCAAATTGTTGTGCCGCTGTTGAAATTGCCACACCAGCCAAGAGCACACCAATCATTCCCGCCAACATTAGAAAACGAGTCCCTCGGTTTAAGGCATTGCCAATATTTTGTTGGGCTTCTTTTAAGCTAATAAGACGATAATGTTCACCCAACTCTGGCTTAAGCCAGCCTTCAAATTTAACAAGGTCACTTTCTGCACCTGCGACTAACCATTTATAAGTGACTCGGCTTCCCGGCAAAATAACACCGGTTGATGCCAAGTCCTCAAGATTCATTAAGACTCTAGGCCCCAATAGAGAAAACCCATTGGTTGAGTCGGGCTCACGAATCACCACTTGGCTAATGGTAAATTCTCGATTGCCGACACTTAATTTGTCACCCAAATCAAGGTTCATCAGAGGCAACAGTCTGGAATCAACCCACACTTCACCTGTCGCAGGAACAGCAGAAGCAACGCTAATATCATCACCTAAGGCAAATGCCTTATCACTTACCTCTAGTTGCCCACGTAAAGGATATTCTTCTCCAACAGCTTTAATCGAGGCTAATTGCATTTCACTGCTAGCGTCTACATCAGCCTGAGAGGCAGCAAACACCATAGAGCTAAACTCAGCGACCTGAGTTTGTTGTAAATTAAAATTAGGGGCTTGCTCGCCCCAAGGAATGGGCATAGTGAAGCGGCTTTCTATGACTCTGTCTGCACCCAAATAACTATTACTTTGGCGTATTAAAGACTGGTCCATGCGATTAGCAAATACAGCAATAGCCGTAACAACAGCGACTGCAAGCGCCAGTGACGCCGCTAAGATTTTAACTTCACCACCGCGCCAATTGCGCCACAACAATTTAAAAGCTAAAAAAATATTAACATGCTTCATCATTAGACGAGCGTCTCTTCTAACATAGGCTTATCACCCGTATCACTCACTAGGCGACCAGCCTCTAGGCGAATTTGTCGTTCACAACGCTGGGCTAAACGTTCTTCATGAGTCACTAACACTAATGTTGTCCCTTGTTCACGGTTAAGGTCAAACAAAAGCTCTATGACTGTTGCGCCAGTGGCTGAATCTAGATTACCTGTAGGCTCATCTGCAAAGAGAATTTTTGGCTGGCTGGCAAAGGCTCTCGCAATCGCAACCCGCTGCTGTTCACCACCCGACAATTGCTTAGGATAATGATATAAACGCTCTGCAAGCCCTACTCGCTCAAGATAATCTTTTGCTTTGGCATCCGCTTGCACAATACCATGCAGCTCCAAAGGCATCATGACATTTTCTAAGGCATTGAGGCCCGGCAATAATTGGAAAGATTGAAAAACGAAACCGACTGTTCTCGCCCTAATCGCCGCACGCCCCTCTTCTCCTACCGCCGTTAAGTCATGTCCATCTAGAATAATGTTTCCAGTACTAGGAATATCTAAGCCAGCTAAAATGCCCAACAATGTCGATTTACCGGAACCTGAAGCCCCAACAATAGCGAGGCTTTCACCTTCCGCCACAGCAAGGTTAATATTATCCAAAATACGTAATTCCCCCGTTGCGGAGGTCTTAACTTGTTTAGAAAGAGCTTGTGCTTCAATTATCATAAATGCGGTCTTCAATGATGGGTAAGGAATGACTTTTACAGGGTGTTACTTATATGATGCTGATTATTACGTTATCAATAGAAGATAAGACCTAAACAAGCCATTGAAAAATGAACTAAAGACTGTAGTACAATTCAAAGTACAGCTGAAAATACAATCTAACCCATTCACTACGTTCGTAAAACGGATGTATGAACCCCAAAAACACTTTTTTATGCCCGCGCTAGTGAAAACCCTATTTTTATTCAAGCCTTTACCGCTAGTGCTCATAGCGCTGGTATCCTGCCTACTCTCTCAGCAGGCACTCAGTAATACTCATACGCTCAAAAGTATACTGGTATTAGGCGACAGCATCAGCGCTGCTTACGGCATCAAGCAAGAGGAAGGTTGGGTTGCGCTACTCAATAAAAAATTAGAGGCAGAAAAAAGTCACTACCAAGCCATCAATGCCAGTGTTAGTGGCAATACAAGCAGTGACGGCTTAGGAAGGCTTCAAGCCCTACTTAAACAACATCAGCCTGAGATTGTGATCGTAGAATTAGGCGGTAATGATGGCTTGAGGGGCTACCCCATTAAATTAATGGAGCGCAACTTAGAGCGTATTATTCGCTTGTCACAAGAGAGTGGCGCAAAAGTATTATTAGCCGGTATTGAAATACCACCAAACTATGGCCAACGCTACACTCGTGCTTTTCGACAGGGCTTCATCAACGTCAACGATCGCATCAATAAAGCAGTATTAACAGATAAAGAAGAAATTGCCTTTTTACCCTTTATTTTAAAAGAGATTGGTACCAACCCTCAATTAATGCAAAAAGATGGTATTCACCCAACGGCAGAAGCGCAAATAATGATTTTAAATAATGTATGGCCTTATTTAAAACCCCTTCTGTAATATCACTTGGTGAATCGGAAGTGCCAAAATTACCTAAATACGCTAAACCAACGCCACAAGCTCAGCACATCGGCAAGAGCACCAGCAAAGTAAGTTAACGCTGCTGCTCTAAGTACTTGTTGAATAGCGGGTATATGTTTTTCATGCACATACCCTTCTTTTAAAATAGGCAGAGCCTTATTAAAACTGGCATCATACTCTTCAGGTAATACCGCTAAATAAATTAATGCCGATGCTAGTAAGGTCGCAATTCCTGCTGCGCCGGCAATAAAAATCACTTGCGGCATTTTAAATATCAGTGTCACGATAGGAATACTGATTAAGATAGCAGTACCAATACGTTTAATCGTAAATGCTTTACCCAAGTATTTTTGGCGTAAATGACTAACAGGCTCGTCACGAGAAAACTGTATTGCGTGGCCTATTTCATGGGTAGCAACGGCGACTGCGGTAAGCGACTTTCCTTGATACACACTGGGACTAAGCGACACAATTTTTTCCGCAGGATTATAGTGATCTTGCCCTTCTCGTCCTTCCTCGATAGTCACACCCTCAAGTTTAAATCGCTCCACCAAATGTAAAGCTAATTCACCGCCCGTGCCAGGCATTCCCTCTAGCTCACCAGAATGTTTACGCAATACAAATTTAACCCACAAGGTGGGGCCGTAAGCGAGTAAAAGAACGAATAAAAAAGCGAGACCATAAACCATAATAAATCGCGAAAACAATAAAAATAAAACCTTGAGCTAAGATAACGCATTAGAAGCGTAACAAGCAAGCATCAAAGTACTTAAGCCTACACATAGACCATTGGATACAATACCAAAGTCTAGATTGCTACTTTCGGCTTATGGAACCCAGCACAACAATACAGCATAAATAAATGTAAGTATTCACCTTTAACCAAGCGCCATAAGGCGTACAACTTTAGTCACTATACAAGTGTTTGCATCAATATTATGTGTATAATTTTTCACACCACAATATCGATAGAGACATAATATTATGGATATGTATTGGTTATTATTAAATACGAATGCTTGTAGTTTTGCCGAAATACAGAAAAGGCAATGCATTGCCATTGCTTGGCCCGAACTAGGTACTTTAGAAAAATATATTAGAGAAAAACCCGATTGGGAACGTCAATTTAAAGGGTATTTACAAATCAGAGGGGATCTTGCTTACGGTCGAGAATCTTCTTGGATGAATGTAGACCGTCACTTTGATCAAGTTCCAGATATTTTTTGGCAATTATTAAAGATTAAAAAAGGCGATATTGTAGTAGCCGTAGAGTCGGGCAATGAATTAACATTTGGGCGCCCGGTCATACGTGGCATTGCACGTATCAATCATGATGCGATTCATCATTATCAATACAATGAAAAATACCATCATGCTCACTCTGTATGCCCAAAGACAACTTGGTTCCCTTGGGATAACTTCACCATGGGTGAGTTGCAAATGCCACACACTAATTTTCGTGCACTACTTGCTGATAACGAACAAATCCATCAAGTTATGGAAGGCTGGAAAGTGGCTGCAAGAAAAGCAAAAGAGAAATAATATTTTCTACGGGATTATTTCAATTTTTAAGGGAGCCATTAACAGAACATTCATATTGCATCAGGGGCGATATTGAGCCTGTAAGCCTTGCAGAAAATTACGTAGCACTTGATCCTTACACTCTCGATAGTGTTTATGATCCGGCTTACGAAAAAATGCGCTGAGCTCATGAGGGCTTAATCTCAAGCCCGTTAGTGTAATCACTTCGATGACATCATCACTTTTTAGCTCAAACGCAATCTTCAACTTTTTCATAATGAGATTGTTTGTCAACTTCTTCTCTGGCTTAGGCTGCTCACCTTCTTTTTTACCACGTTTATAATTAATTAAGCCATTTAAAAAAGTAGCCAACTGTTTATCATGACATTTTTGAAATGCAGCATCATCATCTCGCTTAAGCCAAGCACTCACCTGATCCCTGTCAGCATCAACGTCAGCCAATTTAAAAATAGACATCATTTTTGAATCATTTAAGTCCAAAATATACCGAAGGCGGCGCAATACATCATTATTATTCACACAATATTCCTAGAAAATAAAAAATAAACCTTCATTCTACTGAGTGAAATGGTATTAATACATCTATTTCCGTATATTTGTTAAAGGAAACATATCCGTGACTGGGAAGGCACCCGCAGCGGAGACAAGCTTATATAAATTCAACTCTTCTACTTTATAAAACAACTGATCTTGAAATGCTAAATAGTCAAAACGCTGTTTTACACGCTCTAATTCATCTTTTATTTCTTGCATACTCGCTTCTGTCATTAATCGGCTTAATGTAAAGAATTGATATTCAGGTTCTGCTTCATGGTCAAAGCAGTGAGCGAGATAATTCAGGTTCGCTTGTTTAATAGCTGAAGCCAAAGCTCCGTCCAAACGCCATTGAATAGGCAGCGACACACAAAACCGAAAGCGCTCATTATCAAGTAATTCTATTAAGCCCAATTTTTCGAGGCGACGTAATTTAAGATAAAAAGTCGCTTCATCCATCTGGCTATGCGCGCGAATATCGGGCAGGCTCAATTGCGAGATCAACAATATAAACAATACAAATAAACTGCGATCCTCCCCTAAAGCCAGCTCTAAATCCAGAGGTAAATGCTGGGGTGCTTGCCGCGCTCGCTTTTGCATAGCCAATAAATCAGCTAAATCTAGATCTAAGATCTCACAGATATCGAGTAAACGACTGGTTTTACAATCTTTATCCTTAAATAAGCGCTTTACTGATATTTCGCTAACATCTAGCTGTTTTGCCAACCATGCATAGGTATAGCCCTTGACCTTCATTGCCTTTTTTATCAGATCAAACAAAGAGAGCCGAACAACGTTTTTACTCATATCGATACCTCAACAAAGCAAAGGTATCAAAAAAAGACACCTTGACTCAAAACCATTTAAATTTGGTATCAAAAATATAACAATTAATGCCTACTTTCAACCTAACAGGCAAAAAATGAAATTCTTTATCTCCACCGCACTCGTCGTCCTCAGTGTCACCACACAACTTAGCCATGCTGATAAGCCCCAAGCGCTTAAATCCCAGGTACTTAAACCTCAGGTGCTTAAACCTCAGGAGCTATGGCAACAGCAGGGGTTTCTCCAGCCTGAATCAGTATTGGCAAACGAAACTACAAAAGAACTGTATGTCAGTAATATGAACGGGCAACCTTTAGAAGCTAATGGCAAAGGCTACATTAGCCGGGTCTCGCCTAAAGGGGCTATTTTAGAAAAGGAATGGATTACCGGTTTAAACGCCCCTAAAGGCATGGCACATAAAGGCAATTGGCTGTATGTGGCTGACTTACAAACCCTGCATATTATCGATATTGAAAAAGGCCAGCTGCATCAATCCATTAAAGTGAATGGCAGTAAAATGCTGAATGATATTGCCACGGATACACAAGGGAATGTCTATGTCAGTGATATGTTAGCGGGTGGTATTTATCGATTAAAAAATCAAAAGATTGAGCAATGGATTAGTGCCAAGACTATCCCCCATCCTAATGGCCTTTATTTCGATCAAGCAACATCAACCTTAATTCTCGGCACATGGGGCGAAGGTTTACAAGATGACTTTAGCACCACCGTATTGGGCGGACTCTTTTCAATTAACATCTCATCAGCTGAAATAACGCCCTTAAAAGGTGCTCAGAACATTGGCAATCTCGATGGCATCACAAAAATAGCTGGTGTGATTTATTTTAACGATTGGATAAATGGGAATGTATATCGCTATCAGAATGAAACTACCTCACTTGTCTTTAACGCCGGTAAAAACGCAGCGGATATTAGCTCGTGGAATAATCAGTTATTAGTGCCGATGATGTTTAGCGAGAGACTTGACGCTTATATCATTAACTAAAGGAAACTCTGAACAAGTCTAAACACGCTCTGGAGCTCAGGCAATGTTGCTGGCAAGGCGTGTTTTACAGGCGGGCTGGTTGCCCGGCGAAAAAGCACAACGCCGCCAGCGAGATTGCCTGAACTCCCCGAAGGGCGCTGCCTGGCGAACTATCTGTCGTCGTTGATCATCTTACGAAGGACCAAGGCCATTCGCTGCTATGATCGCCTAGACAGAAAACTCGCCAGATTGCGCAGAGGGTATTTAGACTTATTCAGAGCTTCCTAAATACAAGCAAATGTCTTAAGCCCACTTTGATTCTTAATATAAATTAGAGTGGGTATTAAGCAGAAAAGTATCAATTTTTTTCGTCATTAATTATTTCGCTGCACTATCCCCATCATCTTATAAGTTAGCAATGCTGCTGCAAAATCGTATGCATGAAACCCTTTAATAGGGGCAAACTCCATAATATCGAAGCCGACAATTTTTCGTTGTTGAGCAACACTTTCAAATAAACTCAAGGTTTGATACCAGCCCAAACCACCTGGTACAGGGGTGCCGGTTGAGGGAAAAACCGAAGGGTCCATACCATCAATGTCTAGTGTAAAAAAAACATACTCAGGAAAATCATCTGGCAAAGTAATCGTTTGCAGCTGCTGAGGCACGATCACATCACCATCAATAGAGTGCACATCAAACTCCTTGCGTGCTTGCATTTCTTCTTCGCAATAGGCGCGAACCCCGAGCTGATATAAAGGCACACCTTGTTCAACAATACGTTTCATCACTGAGGCATGGCTAAAGAGGTTCCCTTCATAAGCATGGCGAAGGTCGGCATGAGCATCAATTTGTACTACCCCAATGTTATCCTTGAAGCCGGATTCTAAAAAACCTTTTATCACACCCCATGTGACGGTGTGTTCCCCACCTAACACCACAGGCATCTTATCCATTGCTAAGGTATTCTTAACCGCAGCGGCAATATCTTCGATTACCTCTCCTGCCTCATTAGAGCAATCGACTGGATCTGCAGTATAAATACCTAAGTCTGCTGGTTTACTTTTACCATCCCATACTTCTAGTTGATCCGATGCGTTCAAAATAGCCCTTGGGCCCAAGCCTGTGCCACCACCATAAGAGACACTTTCTTCATAAGGGACAGGAATCACATGAAAAAAAGAAGACTCTGGTTTGCCCTGCCCTATTTCTGAACTCAGAAAGTGAGGATAAAGTGAAGACGGAGATGAACTGGTCATATGCTGAATCGTTGCTTTTTTAGTTGTTACGATAGACGATGCTTAAAGTCGTCATGTGTAAATTCTTTTAGTGTTTTTAGCGTATTCGTTTTTGAATTCCAAATCGCAATAGCGGGTAACTGAACACCATTAAAGGTCGAGGTTTTCACCATCGTATAATGACTCATATCATCAAATAGAAGGCGATCCCCTATTTGTAAGGGCTTATCAAAACTATAGTCGCCAATAATATCGCCGGCTAAACACGTCATACCGCCCAAACGGTAAGGGTGTTGCTTTTCATCCATTAGGCCACTGTTAGCAATATATGCTCGGTAAGGCATTTCTAAGGTATCGGGCATATGGCAGGTTGCAGAGGTATCTAAAATAGCGTGTGTTCGGTCTGTTTGCATTATATCTAGCACTTCAGCAACTAACACACCCGAGCGAATTGCAATTGCTTCACCCGGTTCTAGGTATACTTGGACTTGATATTTTTTTGCAAATGTTCTGATTAACTGTATGAGACCATCAACATCATAATCAGGATGAGAAATATGATGGCCGCCACCAAAGTTCACCCACTGCATTTGCGGCAAATAATCCGCGAATTTTTCTTCAACTGCCGCCAAAGTACGCTTTAAGGGAATTAAGCCCTGCTCACAAAGTGTATGAAAGTGTAAACCACTAATACCCTCTAAATCTTGATCTGAAAATTGACTAATAGGAATACCCAAACGTGAGCCTGCAGCACAAGGATCATAAATCGCTGTACTGCCTTCAGAGTGTTCTGGATTAATGCGTAAACCAAAATCAATATCTTTTTCTTGTTTGACACAAATAGCCCGCTGTTTAAATCGTTGCCATTGGGAAAAACTATTAAAAATAATATGATCGGCTAGCGGGACTGTCTTTTGGAATTCATTATCACTAAAAGCAGATGAAAAAACATGTACCTCGCCTTGTTTACCTTGGCAGGTATATTCATCATAACCTAGCTGTGCCTCATGATAACCGCTCGCACAAATACCCGAGAGATAACGTTGGCTCAACTCACCTAGGTGCCAACAAGAAAACGCTTTAAGTGCCGCTAATATCTTTGCCCCGCTCTCTTCCTGAAGGCGGTTCAATATTCGTAGGTTGTTCTCGACTACGACCTCATCAATCACAAAGCAAGGCGAAGGTACACGGCTCGAGTCAAAATGTTTAAAGGTGTAAGATTCCATTAGCGATAGGCTATTGTTTGATAGTTTATAGTTTAAAAGAATCTAATTCGATCGTTGTCCATGGCAAACCATAGCGATTCATATCGTCCATAAACGGATCTGGGTCAAGTTGCTCCATATTCCAAACACCGGGTTTCATCCATTGACCTTCCGCCATCATTTTAGCGCCAATCATGGCAGGCACACCGGTTGTATACGAAATCGCTTGTGATTTAACCTCTGCATAACAGGCTTCATGGTCGCAAATATTATAGGTATACACCGTTTTTTCTTGGCCGTCTTTTATCCCTTTAACAATACAACCGATACAGGTTTTACCTTTGGTGCGAGGGCCAAGGCTGGCGGGGTCAGGCAGTAAGGCTTTTAAAAATTGAATAGGAACAATCTTAGTACCCTGAAAATCTATCGCTTCAATGCCCGTCATCCCTACATTCTCAAGCACGTCTAAATGTTTAAGGTAGTTATCTGAGAAACTCATCCAAAATTGCGCTCGCTTTAATGAAGGATAATGCTTGCTTAAAGACTCTAACTCTTCATGATACATTCGATAAATAGAGTAGCTTCCTACACCTTCTGGACAAGTAAACTCAGCCTTTTTTGACATGGCCGGCGTGGTCACAAACTCACCATTTTCCCAATGCCGACATTCTGCACTTACTTCACGAATATTAATTTCAGGGTTAAAGTTAGTAGCAAAAGGATGACCATGATCACCGCCATTGACATCAATAATATCTAATTCATGAATTTCATCAAAATGGTGTTTGGCAATATGAGCAGTAAACATATTGGTCGCACCAGGATCAAAACCAGAACCCAATAGTGCCATTAAGCCTGCTTTTTCAAATTTTTCTTGATAGGCCCATTGCCATTTATATTCAAATTTGGCTTCTTCGGGGGGCTCATAATTAGCCGTATCTAAATAGTGGACGCCTGCATTGAGGCACGCATCCATGATAGATAAGTCCTGATACGGTAATGCAACGTTGATCACCATAAAGGGGTTTTCACCTTGTAAGAATGCACTGAGTTCATCGACATTATCAGCATCAATTTTTGCAACTTTAATCTCTCTTCCCGTGCTTTTTTTCACTTGTTCAGCAATTTTTTCGCATTTTGATAGTGTACGACTAGCTAAAGTAATATCACTAAATACCTCGGCGACTTGCGCGCATTTGTGAGTAACAACACCACCAACACCGCCTGCACCTATAATCACAATTTTTGTCATTATCAAACCCTTTTTACCGTTTAAGAATACCTGATTAACCTCGAATAATCAGAGATGCCTTTAATCTTCATAGTAAGTATAACCATTCAGGCTATCACTAAAATCTTTTAACATACGCTGCCGATCGGCAACCGAAATCTTTCCTGCTTTTACCGCATGCTCAGCAATATTACGGAACTGTTTCTTTAGATTTTGCGGCTCATACTCCACGTAACTTAATACATCCGCAATGCTATCACCATGAAATTCATTCACAACATCAAAACCATTATCGCTATTAATGCGAATACTAACGACGTTGGTATCACCAAATAAATTATGCAAATCACCGAGGGTTTCTTGATATGCGCCTACTAAGAAAACGCCAAGGTAATATTCCTCATCCGCTTGCAAGGGGTGCAAAGGGAGAGTACGTTTTTTACTGCCGTCGGACGACGCAAACCAATCAATTTTCCCATCACAATCACAAGTGAGGTCCGCGATAATGGCTTCGCGCGTTGGCGCTTCATTAAGCCGATGGATAGGCATAATAGGAAAGACCTGATCAATTGCCCAAGCATCGGGTAAAGACTGAAAAACACTAAAGTTACCGTAGTAAATATCCGCTAGTTCTTCACCTAGATTTTCTAATTCGGCTGGAATGCGATCGAGAGCAGGTAAAGCATTAACAATACCTTGCATGGCGACGAGAAAACTATTTTCTCCTATCGCTCGCTCTCTCAAAGACACTTGCCCACGCCGAAATAATTCTCTCAGTTCATCGCGATAGTGTATGGCATCGTTATAACTTTCTTGCAAACGGCTTACATTGAGGTTCTTGTCCTTACGATCTTTAGATTGAAGCTCTCTCGAAACAGCAATCAAATTACCCACCATTTCGTGCTGGTCTGAATCGCAAACTAAGTCTGAGCCACAAGCTAAGATAGAAGGAGAAGGATCAAAATGACTCACGTCCAAAATGTTGAATAACAATACAGAGGAATAAGCAATGGTAGCTCTACCCGATTCCGTGATGATAACCGGATGCGGGATATTCAGTGGGTCTAGCGATTCCATAATGGCTTCAACCACATCTGAGCAATATTCACTTAGGCCATAGTTCATACTGTGAGCATCGCTGCTTTGGCTGCCATCGTAATCAACGGCAAGACCACCACCTAAATCCATATACTGTAGTGGAACGCCTTCTTTGACCAACTCAACATAGTAACGACACGCTTCCAACATGCCACTACGAATATTGCGAATATTAGGGATTTGTGAGCCTAGGTGGAAATGAATCAATTGCAAACAGTCCAACATATCCGCCTGCTTTAACTCGTCCATCAATGACATTAATTGAATGGTATTCAAGCCAAAAATACTGCGGTCGCCACTATCTTCACTCCAATGACCATCGACTTTTGATGCCAACTTTAAACGTACGCCTAATATAGGTCGAATACCGAGGGCCTGACTGCGTGCGATAATGGTTGGCACTTCTGAGGGCGTTTCAATCACAAAAAAGCACTTTACGCCTAATTTGATTGCGTGCAGCCCCAAGTCAATAAATTCAGCATCTTTGTAGCCATTGCAAATAATATAACTATCGTCATCCGTAATATGGGCAAGCGCTATAATCAATTCCGCCTTGCTACCGGCTTCTAAACCATGGTTATAGCGCGAGCCAAAATAACTGATCTCTTGAATGACCTGATGCTGTTGATTGACCTTAATGGGGAATACACCACGGTAGACATTCTGATAGTTTGCCTCGCGAATGGCTTTGGCAAAGGCTTTATTTAGGCAACTGATGCGGTGATCTAATAAGTTTTCAATACGCAGTAGAACGGGCATTTCCAGATCCCGTTCACGCATGGCGTCAATAATCGACTTAAAAGCAACACGGGATTCACCAGACTCAGTGGGCACAACGACTTCCACCTCACCTTGGTCTGAAAGGCTAAAGTAGTCTGCGCCCCAGTTATTGATGCCATACAGGGATTCAGCATCACTTTTAGTCCAATGCTCGAGGGGAATGCTTTTCAATATGGGGTACTCTATGTTCGGGTAATACTGTGTTCAGGTAATACAGGTAAAACGAGGTTGTACAGAAGGGCGCACTTTCCCACAAAATTGTTTGTTTGAAAAGTGCTTTTATAGATTAATTTGCGATCAAATAATATTAATCTAAGGACAGTTTATTGGCCTTAAAATCTAACATTCTCTGTAAAGGTTTCATGGCCTTTTTGCCCAATTCGGGATCGACATGAATTTCATCTGTCCCCTCTTCTAAGGCATGAATAATTTTCTCCAAACTATTCATCGCCATCCAAGGGCAATTAGCACAACTACGGCACGTGGCACCACTACCCGCGGTAGGTGCAATTAAGAACTCCTTATCAGGGTTAAGCTGCTTCATTTTATAGAAGATGCCTTCATCGGTTGCCACAATAAGTTGCTTATTAGGCAGGTCTTTTGCTGCAGCAATCAATTGAGAGGTAGAGCCAGCAACATCAGCTATGGCAATCACAGAACGCGGAGACTCAGGGTGGACTAGGACAGCCGCATCGGGATAAACCGCTTTAAGGTCTTCTATTCCTTTCGCTTTAAACTCTTCATGGACGATACAAGCACCGTCCCATAGCAGCATATCGGCACCCGTTTCACGCTGTACATAGTCACCGAGATGTTTATCAGGCGCCCAAATGATTTTCTTACCTTGGCTGTCAAGATAATCGACTACTTGTAAGGCAATACTAGAGGTCACTACCCAGTCTGCACGGGCTTTAACCGCTGCTGATGTATTGGCATAAACGACAACTTCTCGGTCAGGGTGTTGATCACAAAAGGCCGAAAACTCATCAATAGGACAACCCAAATCCAACGAGCAAGTGGCTTCTAAGGTGGGCATCAAAATACGCTTTTCAGGCGTAAGGATTTTAGCTGTCTCACCCATAAACTTCACACCAGCAACAATCAGGGTATCGGCGGGATGATCGCTACCAAAACGGGCCATTTCAAGGGAATCGGATACGCACCCACCCGTCTCTTCTGCTAAAGCTTGAATACTGGGGTCAGTATAATAATGCGCAACAATGGCCGCATTGTGTTCTTTCAATAAAGTCTTAATTTTTGCCTTGTGAGCTGCGGCTTCTTCAGGAGTATATTCTTGTTTTACTGCACCCACTAAATGTGCCTTTACCAATTCACGGGTCTTTTCCATCTGCGGGGGGACTTGCTCAATCGTACTCATACTCGATATTCCGGGGGGCTTACATAAAGTATCAGTTTACCATGGTGTCGATTATTCTAAAAATACTGAATACCTAGAAATATTGATTCACTCTGACAAATACACACTCTGCATTTCTATCTATTTACGAGCAAAGGCAATAGATAATGTGACTTTTAGCACGAAATTGCTGCCTAAATGCCATTATTGAGCACTAGTTCGTCTTTTATCTTTGACTTACAGGTGAATGAAAAATATCATCGCACCCTAGATATCAGGTCAATTCTTTGTAGTGAACGTTTAATGTTAAAACCTAGCACTAAACAACGCTAACAAAGCCAGTCTTAAAAAAATAATAACCTCTTTATTCAGTCACTGCAGCCTCTTGAGGCTAGTGTGGCTATCTGTGTTGTTTGTGAAGTGCGCCACAGACACGGGTTACTAATATAGGCCTAGACATCTGAACACATTATCAGCTGTATTGTTTTTAACTAAAATCTTTCAACAGGAATAAGATGTAGGTATGAGTCACTTTTTAAAACAACACTCTCGTAATATCATGGCGATGCATCTAGGTGTTTTTACTTACCCTTTATTCGTCAGCAGCCTCCTTTTTATAAGCGTTTTTACTAGCTCAATTGTCGATGCTCAAGCAATCAAAAATACCACCATCGAAAATACTTACCAAAAAGTCATTTACAAGGCAGCTGATCTAGCAAAACAAGAATATAAAGAAACAACTACACCATTGCCGGAGGAACTCACGTCCATTGGTTATCAAGAATATCGCTCTATTCGTTTTGCCGGTGATAAAGCCCTATGGAAAGATAAAAGTAATTTTGAAGTACAACTATTTCATCCCGGTTTTTTATATAAAAAACCCGTCAAAATTAATGAGGTCATAGGCGAGAATATTAGCCCTATTCCTTTTTCCACCAATTTATTTACTTATGATGGCCGAGCACCAGTTATTAACACCCTAGCTCAAACCAACTTAGACTTCTCTGGTTTTCGCGTTCACTACCCACTGAACAACAAAAAATACAAAGATGAATTAATTGTTTTTCAAGGCGCTTCTTATTTTCGACCTTTAGGACCTGAGCTCAACTACGGCGTATCTGCTCGTGGCCTTGCTATCGATACAGCAGAGCCAAGTGGTGAAGAGTTTCCTAACTTTGTCGAATTTTGGCTAGTAAAGCCAGCTTCTACAGATAACAGTATGCTTATCTATGCATTGCTAGACAGCCCTTCTATGACAGGCGCTTATCGCTTTGAGTTATTGCCGGGTTATCCAACTAAAGTAAAAGTAAGAGCCGATTTATTTAGCCGCAAAGAAGTGAAGAAAATAGGTATTAGCGCTTTAACTAGTATGTTTTTTTATGGTGAAAATAAAGTCAAACACGTAGACGATTTTAGACCTGAAGTGCATGATTCAGATGGCCTACTGGTAGCAACCAATAGAAATGAATGGATTTGGCGTCCCCTATTTAATCCAACACAATTACGCGTTAGTTCATTTTCTCTTATGAACCCAAAAGGCTTTGGCCTGCTACAGAGAGATAAACAGTTTGCTCACTATGAAGATTTAGAGGCCAATTATCATAAACGCCCTAGCATTTGGGTCAGTCCTTTAGGTAGGCCTTGGGGGAAAGGCCGAGTGGAACTCGTCGAGATTCCAACACAAGATGAAACCAACGATAACATTGTTGCCTATTGGGTCCCCGAAGAAGCACCAAAGCCTAATAAACAATACACCCTTGAATACTATTTAACCATCGTCGATAAACCTCACGACAAAATTCTCGGCAAAGTAAAACAAACTCGCATTGGTTGGGGGGCTGTCCCGGGTCAAAATAACCCGCCACCAAAACGCCAACGCATTTTTGTTATTGATTTTAATGATTGGCCAGAGGGTTATACACCTGGCGAGCTAGACATAGAACCGATATTAAAACACTCATCAGGTACCGTGACTGATTTACAAGCCACGCGCTTACCTGACGGAAAAACATGGAGAGTTTTCTTCAAACTCTTACCTGATGGCAATATCCCTGTTGATATGAACCTGTCTTTACAACTAAACAAACAAGCACTCACAGAAACGTGGAGTTATGTTTGGTATACCGATAACCTAACTCAATAAGCAATATGAGCCTAACACAAACACTATCTAAATCAGACACTTCGCTTGCATTGAGTATCCCACTTAAAAAATGGCGCGCTCCCCTTTACGCTTGCCTAGTGTTTGCTACTGCTATCTGGGGTTCGCTAATGATGCTCGATATTATTAGCACCAATCAGCTTACCTTTATCGAACCACTTATTTTTATTTTATTCTCAATTAATTTTTTATGGGTCAGCATGGCTTTTTGGACCAGTATCATTGGTTTCATATTAGCCATTTTTAATAAAGATCCTCTAAGCTTAAAAAGTAAAAAAACATTGAGGGAAAATAAACAATTTATTAGTTTAGATAATGTTAATACTAACGATGCTATCGTTAAGCGTACGGCATTGGTAATGCCTATCTATAATGAAGACCCTATTAGTGTTGCCGCTGGGGTTGAAGCAACGTTAACCTCACTTATCAAAACCGGCGAACAAGCACATTTTGATTTTTATATCTTAAGTGATAGCACCAACGATAGCATCGCTGAGCAAGAAAAAAATGCATGGATTCAACTTAAACAACGTTTACGTACGGCAAGAATCAATATTTTTTATCGCCGCAGAGAAAATAACCACTACCGAAAGGTAGGTAATATTGCCGACTTTTGTCAACGCTGGGGAAGTCTATATGACTATATGCTCGTGCTCGATGCTGATAGCGTTATGGATGGTAAAACTATCCTTAGCATGGTCAAGAGTATGCAGAGAATACCCTCTGCCGGCTTAATTCAAACAGTTCCCAGACCCGTCAGACAAAAAACTTTTTTCGGCCGCTTTTTACAATTTGCAGCAGAGTTACACTCTCCCCTGCTCGCTAGCGGCAATAGTTTTTGGCAAACAGATACGGCAAACTATTGGGGCCACAATGCTATTATGCGCATCGATGCATTTATGGATAATTGCTGCCTCCCCTATTTAACTGGAGAGCCACCTTTTGGAGGTGAGATCCTAAGCCATGATTTTGTAGAGGCGGCATTACTCAAACGTGGCAACTGGCAAGTCTTTAATATTACTGACGTGGTGGGTAGCTATGAAGAAGTACCGAGTAATATCATCGACTTTATCATTCGTGATCGTCGTTGGGCACAAGGCAATTTACAGCATTTACGCCTATTAAAGACAAGAGGTTTACATGCCATTAGCCGCTTTCACTTCTTATCGGGCGCAATGTCTTATATTTCTTCTTTATTATGGCTGATACTACTTTGTCTCGGTACCACCGATGCTATTTTGCAAGCGCTGAACAGTAACCAATTCTTTAATGAACCCTATCAATTATTTCCTAATTGGCATATTGCCAAGCCCGAACTTATTTATTCTCTTTTGGGTGTAACAGTATTATTGCTGTTTACACCCAAAATATTAGCGATGATCGTTGGCCTTATCTACAACGCAAAAGATTTTGGTGGGCCAGCACATTTAATTATTAGCACATTGGTAGAAATTGTTATTGCTATTTTAATTGCACCAGTGATGATGATATTTCATGCGTACTTTGTCTTAAGCGCATTAATTGGCGCGAATGTCGGTTGGAAAAGCCAAGAGAGAAATGGCAGAGGTATTCCTTGGAACGAAGCAGTTAGACACACCCTACTTGTGTCACTTGTTGCTATTATTTGGGGTGGCATGGCCTACCTTTATGCACCAAAATATTTTTGGTGGTTATTACCGGTACTAGTGGGACTTATTTTAGCCGCGCCTATTATTCGTTATTCAAGTAGCATCTGGTTAGGCGCTTTATCTTATCGCTTAGGCATATTCAAAGTACCTAGTGAAACAACACTGATTGACGTCTTAGAATCGATTGATAGCTACCAAAACTATTACAACAGCAATTCTACTCTTCATTCCTTTGAACAATTCAATCACCCTTCTACGCCAAAAGAGCAGTGGAAAAAAATGCCTATTCAGCATTTATAATTAAATTAACAGACAATAAAAAAGCCGCTATTAAGCGGCTTTTTTATTGTCTGTTACTATTGTTACAAAGATCGATACTTAGGGAGAGAAATCAAAACCCGTAGGGAATTCAAAGAAGACTTCAGTAAACATGCCTGGGTCTGTACGAGGTAAATCAGTACCATCGAAACTGGCATTCATGGTATCGATAACACCATTCGCAATGACAGCATAACCTCTAGCCGTAGGGTGTACTCCATCTAATGAAAAAGCACCACCTGTTGCAAAAGTTGAGTCAATACTACCTGTACCATAACTAATACCATCACCATCATTGAGATCGGCTAAAGTAGCCGCTGCATCGTAGAGTGCCAAATCAGCACTACCAGCTGCTAAACCTTCTATTGTTGTGTTGTAAGCTGTTCGAGCCACTTCAATTTCTGCGGCTTCTGTTGCAGTCAACGCTTCAGAATCTGTTAATGCTGAACCCACTCCAATAACCGTTGTTGCATCGCCTGCTGTTCTTAAAGTACCAAGCAAAGAAGACGTTGTTAACAAAATATAATCATCTGCCGTTGCTTGTCGCACACTGGGCAAACCACTTCCCGATAAATCGGTTAAAGATTCATCTTCAATAACAATGGCATTCTGTCCAGCGACAAAAGTAATGGTTCGCTGCGCGGCCTCATCCGGATCGCCAGCAAGTAGAGCTGCAACACCACCATTATATGCAGCATACGCAGCATTAGCTGCATCTGCATTGGCTTGGTCCAAAGGAATGGCATTAAAAGGAACCGTTGTGAAAAACGGAATATCGACAATAGAAGGCAAGTTAATCAGTACCCCTTTTGCACCGCCTGCTGTAAGGGACGTGACTATGCCACCATAAGCACCATCAAAAGTAGCAGTGTCAGTAATAGGATTTGTTCCATCACCACCACTAGTGCCGTAACCGAGAATGTCATTATTTCCGATCCACAAAGTAAAGAATGTAGGTGCTTGCGTCACTGCATCGGCCACTATCGTATTGGCTGCGGCAGAAGCAAAACGCACAAAGAATGGATTTGCTGTTGCAGGTGAAACGGCTAAGCCAGCTGGATCACCATAATTGGGGGCCAGCAAGTGAAACGATTTCGCACCAGGAACCCCCATATTGCTAAACGGCCCTGTAATGACATTAAAGGTTTCAGTAGTAGGAGTACCAGGTTGAATAATAGGCGTTAACTCACCACCAACATTACTGAGTACACGGCGAGCAGGAAACTCTGAGTTCTCGACCCCCATGAACAAAAGCCCACCTAAATTATCGGCCATTAATGGTTGAGTAAATGCGCCACCATCAGCTTCCTCAAATAAACCCGATAAAATATTAGGAAACGAATCCAATTGGCCATCTATATACAATGTGCCGTCTTTAAAACCTGCGGTGAGCGAATCGCCCAAGGCAACATATCGGGATAAATCAACATCACCTGAAGAAAAACTTTCATCTTTTACAGGATCATCAAAATTAGTTCCACCACCGCCACAAGCACTTAATACTGTCGCAGAGAGTAGTCCGATAATAGCTGACTTCATTATTTTATTATTCATTTGCTATACCTTGTTCGTCAATTATTTAAAACAAATAAGAGAAACCTACACCTAAGGCCCATGCATTCACTTTATACTCACCTTCAAAAACTCCTTCGCTAGAAAAATCGTAGGAATTTTCTTCTTCATCAAAGTATAAGTAAAAACCGGATATATCCATTTCAAGGTTTTTCGCCAACTGCAGAGTCATACCTGCGGTAAAACCAATCGCATCACCGCGTGGAGTCTCTGGCGCGAAATAGCCATCACGAATGGGGGTTTCGTCGTAATAAATACCGGTTCTTAACTGTAATTTAGGGCTTTGTTGATACTGGAGGCCCAAGCGGTAAGTACTGGCATTTTTATAATTTCTTGGGTTAGAGCTTGTTGCTCTATCAGGGTCAGTGATACTGTCAAATTCGAATGTTAAATCTTCGTACACATCCCAAAAAGCGTAGTTGTAATCAAATGCAATAAGCGCTTTAGGATTTAGTTGATAAGTAAAACCCAAGGTTAATTCCGCAGGCAATGGCAATTCAGCTTCATAATTACCATCCACAAAAACACCACTAAGAGCATCGGGGATATTTCTAAACTTTGCTTTGCCTTCTGACTTAACAATAATTTCTGAACGGTAATTAATGCCGTAATTCAATTTATCCGTTAATTTATAAAAAGCGCCAATGGAATAACCAAAATCAACAATACCATCGTCCTCGATGGTGACATTGGAACGATCACCATTTTCATCTTGCAGCGAAGTGCTTAAATTTCTGTTCAACTCTACCGAACTAATCGTCACAATAGGGCCACCACCTACACTAAAGTTGTTGTTCACTTTATAAGCCACGGTGGGTTGTAAGAAAATAGACGATAAGTCGATACTGTTCACTAAGTGAGAACCTGCCCAATCTTGCTCCCACTCCACTTTACTGCCATAAGGTGTGTAAAGACCAAAACCCGCGCTAAGATTAGGCGATAGTTTTGAGGCAATATAGAAGTTAACCGGCGTCCCTAGAGGGGTATCCGTCTGTGCGGAAGAACCTGTATCAGTGTTTTGGTAGCGGTTTTTTGTATAGATCAAAGCTAAACCAGAGGTCACTTCCAGTTTATTATCTAGTTGGACCATAGCGGCCGGGTTAAAAAACACAGCCTCGGCGCTGTCTGTCATCGCAACACCGGTATGGCCCATGCCTAATGCCTTTTGACCTTGGACTGATACACGGTACCCGCCCGCGTTAACCTGTGAGGCAGCGGCTATACAACACAAAAATAAAGATGTTTTCTTCATGATCTTAGCTTCTTTTATCATTGTTATGAGCAGTATCAAGTATGGTTTGGGTGCTTACAAATCAAACAATACTCAATGTCGATGGCCCGAGTCTAATATAAAGCGAGCGCTCGCTCAAGTTTTATTTTGCACTATTTTTAAATAAAAACGCCTTACTGTGACTAATGCCTATATACGTCTTTCAATAGTGATAAATACCACGCAATGGGTTTATTTTTCCTACGTTGACCTAGGTCGATATCCTACAGACCATAAACGTTAAATTGAGAATAATGGCACCTGAATTTAGACAAAAGTATTAATGGGTAAACAAGGAGATTGACTGTGAACTGGACCTTTATTGATAAAAATATGATTAGAGAAAAAGAGAGTGGCTATATAATTGAATTAATTTCAGGGACTTGGACCAACCCCCAAGAAATCAAACCCATCACACCAAAACAGGCAAAATTTATTCGACAAGCCGAGCTATTGAGGCAAGGGCTTGAATTTGCTTATGATCGTATGACCGAGAAAGAGAAAGCTTAACCATCAAAGCATTGGACGAGTTTGCTTTATTAAGTTAGCGATAAATTAAGCTTTTACTGCTGTCTTTTTGAAATCTTGGTGCTCATCCTCAATGAGGCCTATTTTCCAATAGCCAGAAAGGTACGCGCTTGATTTGTCGACCCCTCTTTCCTCTAGCAATAACTTTCGTAAAGATTTTACGGTAGCGCTTTCACCAGCCACACATACCTGCACTTTACCTTCTGGCCAAGTAACAGCTCGAATAAAAATTCCCTGCGCATTCGAAGAAAAATGTGGATCAGAGTGAATAAGCCAGTGGATATTGACGCCATCGGGTGCATCAATATCTTGCTTATCAGCCTCAGAGGTAATTTCAATGACAGCAAGCCCTTTCGCCTCACGAGGCATAGACTCTAGAGTGACTGCAGCCAAAGGAAGTGCCGACATGTCTGCAGCAATAAGATACCAATCCGCATTAAAGTGGTTTACCTTTGCCGGACTCGGCCCTCTAAACCCACAAAAGTCTCCTGCCCGAGCGGACATCGCCCAACGAGAGGCAGGTCCCTCTGATCCATGAGCCACAAAATCAATATCTAATTCTTTGGTTTCTTCCCTAAACGCTCTTACTGTGTAAGTACGCACCGGAAATTTGATACCTTGCTCCAACTGCCGAACAAATTCATCACGACTTTGCCCTTCATTCGGCAAAGTCAGTTTACAATTTCCACCTTCGTGCCCTGAAGGGATACCTTCCAACTCGGAGCCACTAAAAGTCACTCGGATCATATTCGGTGTAATATAAAAAGCGCTTTTAACACGAAGAATTCGAGGAAATGAAATTTTATTCACCATTTTTTTCAATTGTTTTATCAACGCTATTTTTGCTCCGTACTAGACTGAATTTTTAATGCTAAACGACTATTTTTTAGCATGATACGCTTTTGATACAGCATAACTATCTTCAAACCAATTCCAACTCTTTACCTTCCCATCATCTACTTGTACACGTACTGTCCAACTAAACTTACCTGTATCTACACCTGACTTATTGGCGATGGCACTCATAGTGCCAACAAAAACTGCTTGATTAGCATTGGCAAAACTGTAGTCCGTTGACCAACTAGTGACTTTTAAACCTGCACCAAACTTTGGCATAAACTCATTCATTACAGTTTCTTTACCTTTCCACGGCCCAATCCAGGGAATGCTTTTATCACCTTCGTTATGCCAAACAAAATCATCTGCCATTAGCTTTTTTAACGTTGCCATATCACCCGAACCTGCAGCCGCAAGAAACGCTTTTGCAATTTCAAGCGTCGTCACAGACAACTTATCATTAGCTAACGCAGGGTTCGCCCAGAAAAGAATAACCAACATCCAAATCATTACGCACTTAGTTTTACTTATCATCATTTTCTCCTGTTATATTTTTCATGATTTAAAAATTAAAATTTTCCACTATTTACAAGGTCTTCTTGTGCGGGAACTGGCTCAGCCGCATCCCAATGCTCAACAATAAGGCCATCCTCCAAACGAAATAAATCAACCTGTGCATATTCTTGGTCTTCCCACATGGCTCTGGATAACGCTGAGACAAAATTACCACAACCAATTAACAAAACGATTTCGTTGTACCATAGGGGGCGGTCTTCTGCTGTCAATAAACTTACAAAGGTATCCAGCCCATCACCAGCATCGGGGTTATGTTGAATATAATCTGGGTGTATATATTGATCGGCATTATCAATATTACCGCCTCGCATAAGAAGGTCTTCAATCATTGAACGCACTATGATCTTATTTTTTTCTGTGTGCTCAATATCAGTCACCTCGGTAGCGCCATCCACCTGAGTTCGACCAGAAGGATTTTTTCCTTTAAATTCGGCGATGACATCCCAGTGCTCAATGATTTTGTGGTTGTCATCCGTATCAAAAAAATCCATGGTGACCCACTCAGCTTCGCCATTGTTTAAACTTTGATAGGCGTGAACAAACACATACTGACCATCTTCAAAACTGCGAACAATATCAATATCACGAATGGGGTTGCGCTTAATGAATGGCTCGAAAAATTCTAAAAAGCCTTCTTTACCGTCACGAACACCGGTTGAATGCTGGGTGTAGCGGGCGCCGGTGTATTTTTCGACGGCCTCTTTTGCATTACCGTCACGAATGCCTTCCATATACAGCGCTTTTGCATTGTTGATTTTATTGCTCATTTTTTCCCCTACGGAAAATTAAAAAGAAATGACCGACTCAAACCTTAGCTCTCTATATCGATCAGTGATTAATATAATTAAAGAATGTACAGATCTCTTACTATAACCTTTACAAATAAATGTGAATATGTATATTAATATCAACTAATAATTCCGAAATACAGAACAATGATAAATTATCTACGCCATATGGCCGTCTTTGCAAAAGTAGTGGATAAAGGTGCCTTTCGCGCTGCGGCTAAAGAGTTAGAGGTAGCCCCGTCGCGGGTTAGCCAAACGGTATCTGATCTTGAAGAGCATTTGGGCACTACGCTTTTTTATCGCACCACACGCAAGTTGACTCTGACGACCGAAGGCCGTCAATTTTATGCACACGTAGCTGATATGCTTCGCAGTGCCGAATCAGGTTTGAATGAACTCAACGCTCTATCACAAAAACCTGTTGGTAGCTTAAAGGTCACACTACCGGCATTTTTAGAAACCTCAGGTCTATCGTCTGCCCTATCTGGGTTTGTTAAACAGTACCCAGAAGTTGATTTATGTTTGACCTATACGGATCAAATTATCGATATGCTGGAAGAAGGATTAGACCTGCGTATTCGGGTAGGTAGTAACGGGGTAAGCGACAGCGCAATGATGTCGCGTAAGCTCGGTGAAATAAAGCGGCTGCTTATTGCTAGCAAACACTATGCAGATAAACACCCTATTCCTCAGCACCCTTCTCATTTAAAAGAGTGGGAGTGGATACGTTTTCAAGCACGATCAAATTTGATTGAATTTATTTCACCAACTAATGAAACCGTCAGCGTTGCCGAGAACTCGCGTATTAGCGTCAATAGCGCCAATGCTTTGAAATATTTTGCTGAACAAGATGCAGGGGTCACTATCTTGCCGGAAAATTTAATTGAAGATGAGTTAAAGAAAGGTAAATTCATTCACGTGCTTCCAGAATGGAGTATAAGACCACTAGAGTGTTACGCCATATGGCCAGACAAATCTCGTCGAGAAACATTAACGATGTTGCTGGTGCGCCATTTAGTAGAGCATGGCTTGTAAGTACTGAATCATGTGTTAGAGACGATAAATAGCTGGCCGGATAAAATCACACCTTCCGTGGCGTTTGGAATTTGGATAAACAGTTAGTTAATGTTTTGCACAGTCATAACCAGTTCGTTCCAATTACGTTGATTTTCAATATCATGCTCTAGACCCTGCTCATCGGCAATAGTAAATCGTTTCAGAGCAGGTGTTTTACTCGTGGCTTGATATAACCAATATGCTTCGGCTTTTAGTGCTTCATTAATAGGCTTATCAATAGATTCATAAACCGCTTGCTTACATGCATTGATGGATTCTGCTGGAAATTGTGCAATACGCTTGGCTAGTGTATCGACATATTCGCCAATCTCATCTGAATCTAGCGCTTTGTTGATCGTACCGAGTTTTTCTGCTTCATCAGCATCAAAATCACGGGCACTCAAAATAATTTCTAGTGCTTTTCCTAAACCGGTTTGACGAGCCATTCGCGATGCGCCTCCACCGCAAGGTAAAATTCCCATACCCACTTCCATCTGCATAAATTTAAATTTACCGCGTGCGGCAAAACGCATATCTAATGCTAGTGCAAGCTCGTGCCCACCGCCGCGTGCAAAGCCTTCCAACTTCGCTATTGTTGCCTGTGGCACTTTGCTGATGCGCTCACATACAGCCTGTAAATCTAGTAGCTGGGCTTCTTCATGAGAAACAGCTTCATCAGACATATCTTTCAACAATTCTGTATCGTAGTGGCATACCCATATTTCTGGATTGGCCGATTGAAAAACAACGACTTTTGTTATGCGATCGCGCTCCAATCGCATCGCTAAACTATTTAAATCTGCTAACATCTCTTGGCCTTGGATGTTAACACTCCCAAAATCAAATGTGATCGTTAAAACCCCTCCGTCTTGCACAGCAGAAAATGTAGTGAACCCTTCGTATTTCATCAAATTTTTCCTCGTTAGTGAATTAAATGTAGCTTGATCAGCCACAGTTTTATATTAGGTCTATACCAAGTTGTTTTATTACTTCATCAATAACCGTAATGAGTTTTTTATTCTTTGACTCGTCCAGCGCATCAGGGTGCGGTTGAGACCAGTTACCAATATCATTATCAAAATACCGTCCTTTAATATTGGCAAATTCATTATCCAATGCCGCACGCACTAAAACATCTGCACCAATACTTAAATCTTTACCATCCGATCCATAAGCCTCTTTTACCATTTTGCTGCCTAAAAATGAGGCGGGATTCACGGCAACCAACGACGGCGCATTGGCACTCAAAAATGTTGCTAACTGATAAGTCCACATGGTTATCGCCAATTTACTTTGCGCGTAAGCTTCACTGTCGTTAAGTGATTGCTGCCCCCTGAGAGCATCAAAACTAACGGGGGCTTGTGCGGCAGATGAAAGGTTGATCACACGCCCCTGTTGGTGCAATAAGGGCAGTAATCGCTGCGTCAATAAATACGGTGCGATAGTGTTCACCATAAAGCGAATATCATAACCATCATCAGTGATAGCTTTAGGTGTTTTAAATACACCGGCGTTATTGATTAATACATCAATACTGGAGTGATTCTTCGTTATTGATAAGACCAATTGCTCAACTGCTAATAGATCAGATAAATCTGCTTGAAATAATTCAATGCTCACATTTTTATTGAGTTTAACTAATGCTTCTTTGACATTATCTAGTTTTGATTCACTACGGCCATGCAATAATAAGTTGTGACCTTGTGCAGCAAATATTTTTGCAGTTTCAAAACCAATGCCATCGGTCGCACCGGTAAGTAAAATGGTTTTTTTCATTTCTTATCCTATCAATCAAAATTAAGGGAATATGATGTTGTTGGTTTCTTTCAAAAAATTTTCTACCTTGCGCCGATATCTCCAGTGACCCTAATTAAAACGGAGCAACTTTGTCATAAGTGGCAGTTGGCACAGTCCAGCGTGCCTGCGCATCGATAGTATGGCGAGCTGCTCTCTGCAATGGTATTTGTCCACCATCGCCGTATGGCCACAACACAATATTTGAGCGCTCTCCACTGGTAATGGTTTGTGCCGCATGCGGCACACTGCCTCGATGTAACATTGCCATGCCGGGTTTGAACGCAAGCCTATTGGTTGTACCTAGGTTCGCATCATAAAAGTCCACTTCAGACCCAGTGAATGTTTCATTGGGCATATTGAGATTAATATTTAATGTGGCAGCAGATGCATCTGTATGGGGTTGAAGTGATGTGTCCATGCCCGGTTGATAATGAATGGAAAACCCGAAAGTCTGGTTGTCATAGCCCATCACTTCCGGAAATAATAAGCGGCTGATGGGCCGCATATACTTATCCATTAACTCACGATAAAAAACTTGAAAACTAGGTGCTGCAAGAAACCCTTCCGAGCGCTGATCAAGCATTGCGCCCCTACGGTTGAGCGCAATACCATAAGGCGGACGCAAGGGGATTTGTGCATCCGCTATCTTATCTAGATAATTGCGTAAATCCCTAAGGCCTTGGGGATCAAAAAACTGGCATTGAAAAACATCAGTAGAAACTTCTTCCCATAGGTTCAGTACTGCGGACTCCTTTGTTGGATCTTCCCATGCTTGCATCACAGCATCGCGCAGTTTGGCATCTAACAGTGAATCGTTAGGCGTAAACAAGCTATGCTTCTCGCTCTCTTCCCACTCTACCCAAGCGTCACTCAGTAACTGTCTGTTGTTATTCCAAAACTGTTGCACAGAAGGAGCACGGTTCAGCATGTCTTCTCGTGATGGTAACTCTAAGGCCCGAGCACGTTGTAGTTGACTCAATTGCTGACCGAGTTTCTGGCTAGATCGTTGGCTAAGCTGAGTGTGTTCCTTAAATGTACTGATCATCTTGTTTTCTCCTGATACTATTACTAAATAGCTGATACGCAGTTACTCATAAACTGAATGGATTACATTGGTCTCAATAAAAACAGAACGGCAAAACGGGACCTGAGCCTTCCCAGTATAAAAACACCATTACAAGCTACCCATATCGAACCAATGTGCGTGTTTCTATACTTTTTCGAGAGTGTGGGGAATCATTTTTCTCCTTGATATCCCCTTCATGAATATCCAAGGCACTATGAGCTAAATGCGGTCGCCCACTATTGTCATAAATATTAAAAATAATCGTTTCATTAACCTTCATATTGGATTGGTAAAACCATTCATGATTAGGGTTTGATACGGCGCCTAAAATTTGTCCCATGCGATCAGGATAAACCAACTCTATTGTCATCCAGTCGTCCGTCCGCATAGAACTTGGGCGGATAAAGCCCAGTGGTGACCTTGTTATAGTGTGTTCAATCGGACGCCACACATTAACAAAACCAAAGTTACCTTTTTGAAACTCAGCCGCACCTTGACGCCCAAGTAAATCGATTAAACGCTGATTTGCGCCTTTGGGACTGTAGTCGTTATGAACATTTCGTGCAGGCTTGCGTTCAGGTTCCACGCTATCCGCTCTAATGGTGTGATCAAATACAATCACTTCCTGTGCATGAATGTTATGCGTTAATAGCGTAATGATTTCTTCGTCGTATTGAGCTTGCCAATCATCATTATCATTGTCGAAATGAGCGATTGAAGACATATGCTCAACAAACAAAATGCCGTCGTCCTTAAAATTAACGCTGTCAGCCTTACCCCTTATATCCTGAACATCAATTTCAGTCTCGATTAATGTAGGAGCAATCAAATTACCGGCAATACCATCAACGTCAAAGAAGAATGCTTGAGGCTCATGACTCTTTATGTGGTAATTAACCGATGCCTTTACATTCATATTTGACTCCCACACAAACCTCAAACGGACTGATTTCAAAACCGAAGTTATGGTAATTATTTTTATATAAAGAATAAATAGTCTATTATTGGCTTCAGAATTCGTTTTTTGAGGATAATGAATGGAAACAGATGGCATTAGACTTTTTGTGGTGGCTGCCGATATGCTCAATATCAGCGCGGCAGGTCGCAGCCTTGGGTTGGCCCCTTCTGTTGCGAGTGCTCGATTATCGAAGCTTGAGGTCAAACTAGGGGCAGATCTATTTCACAGGTCGACTCGCAAGGTCACCTTATCAATAGAAGGCGCTGAATTTTTACCCTATGCCAGAGAGATCATCGCGCAAGAAGACGCTGCTTTGGCTGCGCTAGGTCATGGCAAGTCAAAGGTGAGTGGTACTATCAGATTCGCTGCCTCAAGCACATTTTCTCAATTATATATTGCACCTGTTTTACCCGAATTCTTAGAGCGTTACCCTGATGTCACTGTAGAGCTAAAGCTATCAGATACTAAAATGAACCTCATTGAAGGCGGGTTTGACTTGGCTTTAAGAAACTATGCTGCCGAAGACAGTAGCCTAATCGGTAGAAAGCTAGCCGATGACACCAGAATCCTTTGCGCATCTCCTGCTTATTTACATAAACACGGCACGCCAGACACTCCAGATGATCTTGAAGAGCATCAACTTCTGGCTTTTGCGAACGCTAAACCAAGAAAACTAGTATCCACTAAGCAAGGTCGCGAGTGCTCATTTCCACCACCTAAAGGGAAGTATCGAGTCATTTGTGATGATGGTGCAAGCATGCGTATTGCGACAAAAGCAGGAGTTGGTATTAGTATGAGTTCGACGTGGAATATTGACTCTGAACTAAAACAAGGGACTCTTATTCGTGTATTACCGGACTATCAAGTCGAGGATCAGGCTGCTATTTGGCTGGTGTACCCTAAATCGAATGTGCTGACATCCAAGGTGAGAGTGTTTATTGATTTTCTTATTGAAAAATTGGGTAATCCTCCCATGTGGGAAAGATAGAAGTACAAGCTACCCCTTGGCTTCCGACGAGTGTGTCGAATGACATAAAAGTACATTCCGATAAGAATGAGCATACATTAAAGAACCAACCGAATGATGTACTCAAAAAATCAGAGAAACGCTTTATATAGTTGGATTGACTCACGCCTTTCATGGCGTTCGGGCTTCGCCCATAGCTAACAGCGCGATGCCCAAAACGGCAGTGACCTATATGGACGTAGGAAATGGAAGTTTTCCAGGAGCAAAAACTTGCCCTGCCGTTTTGTCGAACCGACTGAAAGAACAATTCCAGTAGAACCAGTGACCAATTGGTTAAAAGCTATACTGACTCACGTAACTTATTGATTTATAAAGGCTAAAAGAGGTCGTTGGTTGCACAATTGCCTCACAAAGCATAACTATTCAGGACTGTTGTAGACAATTTGTAGTCAGTGAAGAGTTCATCAATAATTATTTAGCTGGCTACCAAGTAGTTGCCAGACAAATCGTAATCAGTTAGTCATGCTTGTAATGAGTTGCTATCCATTGAATATCCGTTTTTCCATCTGAGTAATGTGTAGCACTTATCAGACAGTGGGTTGGTGGTAAGTTAAAGCCGTAAAGTCTCCACCATAAGAGTTCCCAACAGGCTTACAAACAAACCGTTGACTGGGCAAGCTTTTTAAACAATCAATACCCATTACCTTTTTAGAGTATCCAATATAGATTTTAATAATTGATTAGTTTCTCTGTGAAGTTCAGCAGACTCTTCCATAGCCTTCTTAATAACCTCCATATTGATCTTCTTGTTTAGAAGTAATCCAATTATTCCTGAGCCCTTAATCAATATCAGATGCAGTTATTTTGAAAGTTAACGGGACAACAGTGATATAAAATATCTTTAATTATTGTAGCTTAGTGACTGCTAATTTTGGTGGTAGATATTAGTAGTGAGGATTACATGTATTGTTAGCAATACGTATATCTTCTCTTATACTTCCACTCTTGTCTAAAATTTTTAACGGCACAAATGATTAACTTTTTGTCTAATCTATTTCTAGAAAAATAAAACACACAATTATAAATAAATCGCATAAAATGAAAACGATGGAAGCACTACTGGGTATCATTAACGAAATCTGCCACAGATCTATTTATATAAGCGTAGTAGGTACTCCAGAACAAAATAGATTGGAACAATAAATTAATTATAAAATTTCAATAATAGCGCTTCAGAATCATAATGATTCATTTAATATTTTAGATGCAACAACTTCTTTATCTAACTCTATAGGATCATTTTCTACATCCCCACTAATACTTAATAATATTTTAGGTATATCAGCACAGGTAAAACCAAAATCACTCAGCTTATAGTCTAATCCCAGAAAATGAATAAAGCTAGCAATGAAATCAGGAAAATTGCTTACACCTAATAACTGACAAAGACTATCAAGCGGTTCTTCTACATATGGGTGAACAAACTTTGCCCAGCTAGAATAAACTATTGCTAGTCCTTGTGGATGATTTATCTTAATTTCGGGAAAGCTTCCTATTGCTTGTTGAAGTCTATGTGGTAAACATGTGCCACAATTAGCTACACTTATACCCCCCAATAAAGCAGCGAAACTCATGTCATCTATAACTTCTTCTGTCAAACCATTTGACTTAATAAAACGCATATTTGAAACTAATTTGGGCAATAATGACTGTGAATATAACTGGCTAAAACGTGTTTTACGAGTAGAAATGGCCGTTTCAAGTAAGTGAGAAAAAGCATCAAAGCCGCTTTCTATAGCTATTTGCAATGGCAGGGTTTCAGTTAAACAAGGATCAACCAAAGCTAATTTAGGAAATAAACTATTACCTCGAATTCCAGACTTAAAACCTGTTAATTCATCACATATAATTGCACCTTTAGTTACTTCAGCCCCTGTTGCAAAAGTCGTAGGAACCGCAATTACGGGTAATGTAATATGATCATCAGATAGATTTTTACCAATTAAATGATTCACTTTACCAAATGGCAAGCCCACAGATGCGGCCTTAACAGAATCGATAACACTACCTCCACCAATAGCAACCAAACAATCGTTGTTATTAGACTGAATTGAGTCGACAATATCGTTGACCTGAGCAGCGATCGGGTCAGGTTGCACACCAAAATAAGTAGAAAATTCTAAATCATTATCAGTTAAAGAGCGCTCAATCGGCTTTCTAAAATGACTCTTCTCGTAAGAAGAAATACCCGAAACAACGAGAGGCCTTTTACCATAGTGCTTAACATACTCACCAATAGAATATGAAGTCTGCCTACCGTAGACTATTTTTGTCGGTAAATAATGTTCAAATTTCATTAGGCTATACCAAACTTTTTTTGATTATCAGATAACTTTTCGAGTAATGGCAATTTCCCATCGCATAGGTAGCTTAGCGAAGCCCCGCCACCTGTAGACTTAGCATAGTTACCTGAAAAGTCTTCTATGGTATCCCCTCCCATCACCAATGGAGAAACATTGTAGCTTTCAAATATTTGCAACAGCTCTATCAATGCATTAGTATTTTTATTAATAACATCACAAGGCGTTCCAGCCACTATAACTTTAGTTTTACAATTTTCAAAAAAAATATAGACATGTTTTGATAAAGAAAAATCAACTATTTTCCAGCCTTCAGGAAAGTGGGTATTGACAGCAACAGTTTTATGCTTATGTCCATTTGATATAATTAAACTATCAGGAATATAAATTTTTTTTAAGTACTTTTTATTATTCACTATATCTAATGTTATTTTGTATAAATTATTTGGCATACTACCAAGAAAAGAATCCCCAACAAAAAAACCTAATGCTTTTAAAATATTATTTAAAACAATGCCACCTGGAATAATAACATCAGCCTTTTCAATCAAAATGGAGAGTCCTTTTGTAATTTTTTCATCTTTGATACCACCTAAAACAACAAGTATTTTTTCGTTTCTATTGTTAATTAAAGAATCAAGTAAAATTAATTCTTTTTTAAAACTTACTGACAAATATGATGGAATATAATCAAGTATATGATAATTTGACGAGTGCTCTCTATGTGCTTTTGAAAAGCCACCTAGCACTAAAAAATCGCCTAATTTAGCGAATTGACCAGCTAAAATTTTACATCCAGACTCTTCCCCTAAATATTGTCGAGTATTGCCTAATAAGGCTATATCACCATCACTTAGAGACTTAACAAAATTTAAAGCCGTATTTCCAATACTTTCAGGGCAATAAGTAACTTTTGTAGATATCTTTTCTGATAGGTAATTTGCAATATACTCAAGGCCACAAGCTGTTTTATTTTTATAGCTACCTTGGTGTGATAAAATTACAACTCTACATCCTGAATTACTGAGTGTTTTTATTTCTTCAATCTCAATATCAATACGAGAAGTATCTTTCAAATCTAAAGATACGTTAAATCCCGCCGAATATATTAAGGTCTGACCTCTAACTATATTCGTATAGTCTAAACAAGCTAATGAAGCATTCATATAGCAACGCTAACCTATAAGTTATTCACAATGCCATGAATAACTTTATCACCAATTCTTTTTTGCGCTTCACATGTCATTGCACCTATATGAGGGGTCAATATTACATTTTCATAAGCAGCAAGCTTGCTTTCACAACCTTCACCATGAGGAACATCTGTGGCAAACCCGGCGATTTGATTAGATTCAATGGCAGCAATAAGATCATCTTCATTAATAATTTCAGACCTGGCAATATTTACTACAAATGGAGACTCCTTCATAAGTTCAAACTTATGTTTATCTATCATATGTCTTGTATTACTATTTAATGGTGTCGCCACAACTATAATATGTGATTTTTTAATGACGACGTCTAAATCGACCAGAGCAATTTTCTTAAGCCTCATAAGAAATTTTCTTAATGAGGAATAATGATCAACACATGCTATTACATTCATACCTAACAATTTTGATGAACGCGCAATTTTTAGACCAATATCTCCAAGACCAATAATACCTATGGTTTTGCCGCTTAACTCAACACCCTGCATTTCAGACTTTTTCCATATATTGCTCTTAACTTGAGTGTTTGCCAAAGGTATTTTACGCATCAACGAAAAAATTAGGCCCATACAAAGTTCTGCAACTGACTGCGATGACTGTGACGGCACCCTAAACACAAAGATACCTTTTTTATTTGCCACTTTAACATCAATATTATCCAAGCCTATTCCAGCGCGCGCGATAACTTTAAGGGACTTAGCTGCTCGCAAAACTTCTGCGTCAACTGTTACACCACTTCGCATTATTAACACATCAGCATCAGCAATGTTATTTAAAAAATCTTCTCTTGATGGTCGAAGATTAATGAGAACATGATATTTTTTCTGTAAAAATCTTATAGCTTCTTCATCAATAGGATCCACTATTAATATTTTAAATATCATAACCTAGCCCTTTCCTATTATTATGGCTGCAGCCTAAAGTGGCTCCAGCCCTCATCTTTTTGTCGAATATACTTCAAGCGCCGATGAAACCGATCAGGACTACCATGCCAAAATTCTACTTCATTCGGAATTATTCTATAGGCATGCCAGCTATCGGGCTTTGCTATTTTTTCTTCTGAAGCAATAATAGACGCTACCTCACTCTTCAAAATATTTTCATCGTCTAAAATAATACTTTGTTGAGAAACTACTGCAATCACTTTAGCTGAACGCACTCTATTTTGAAATATATCTTCAGATTCCTTTGCTGATAGTTTTACTACCTGACCTTTAATTTCTATTTGCTGAAGCGTTTCTCTCCACCAAAAATTAGCCGAGACATTGGGATCTTTATATATTTCCTTACCTTTTCTACTATTCTCACTGGTAGAAAATATTACGCCAAGATCATCTATTTCTTTTGCCAAAACCACTCTGGAAGAGCAGCCGTATTCAGATGAAATGGTAGACAATACAAAACCATAAGGTTCACTAACACCCAAATTGTTTGCCTGCAAGAACCAATGATTTAATAACTTAATAGGGTTACCAGGAGCACAATCAAAGAAATTATTCACTATTTCTGGGTCACCATCTAGACTCATTTGATATCACTCATACTTTCTAATAAAAAACCTAAACCTGATAATGTTTGAGATACTCTTTCTATTGAATCAATCTTATTAGATCTTAGTAAAACATATTCAAAATCAATATTATTTTTTCCAATATGTTGAATAATATTCATAATATCTGGCAAATCAAACTTACCTTCAGCTTCACCCCTGCCTAATATAGACTTCATAGTAATAAGGTCTTCCCGAGATAAAACTTTAAATTCTTCTTTCTCAATTAAAGTTGTCGACATCTTTTGCATTGCTAAGGTATCAAAAGACCAATAATACTTCTTTCCCGCCACTTCAAATACAATGGGAGATTTACATATTTCAATACGACCAATATGGATACTTTTATCACTTTCATCAGTATATGAAAAGTTATCCTTAACCCATTCAAAGCTTTCAGCATTTGCCAATATATCGATATCAGTCAGCTCTCGTTCTGAACCATATATATTCGCTGCAAAACCACCAAAAAAGCAGATATCTATACTATGTGAATCAGCAACCTTTTTAATATTATGTAGTGTATTTATCTCTTCTTTATAATTATGTATATCTGAAAACTTCATATACTTATCTCTTATCATTAATGATACTTAAAACATTATCGACCACATCTGCAATTGGCATAGATGCATCCACTAGGTAGTCATAATTCACTTTAGATTCTATTTCAAATGTTTCTTGCCGAGAAATAACTTCATCATTAGATAAATTATCACACCTACTACTCCTTCTGGAATTGATTAAAGAACTAGGTGCCATCAACATAATAATGTAAAAATCTATCTCCAATTTATATTTTTTTTTTGCAATAATGGCATATTCGGCAGGCACTACTTGAAAAAATATTTTTTCTTCCATAGACTTAGGAAAAAGTACAGAATAGTGGTAATCATGCCTATTAAACTCTATCATTTTTTCTTTAGCAGAGAGTTTTTTATAATCTGTCAATGACACAGATTTAATTTCTGCTACGTTATCCGATAGCCTAGACGTTCGAGTTGATATTTTCACTGGGGCTTCCAGCTGGCCAGACTTAAATAAACTTGATTCGCATATTTCATTAAAAACTGTTGTTTTTCCAACACCACTCGGACCTGAAATAGTAAAAAATTTTGGCTTTATACCTTTGCCCACATTACATTCCATATGCTTCAAGCCCAAGATTCTCTTGATAACCCAAGGCCACATTCATATTTTGTATACCAGAACCAGCCGCACCTTTAATTAAATTATCAATCACCGATACTATTTTTATCATTTCACTATTTCTATCATAATCTATTCCTAGATGACAAAAATTTGATCCCACAACTTTCGCCATACTAGGGTATAAATCGTACTCCTTACTAGATGCGGATTCATTTCGCGAAAAGTTATTAATTATGACAAAATTTTCCTTATCTGATTTTTTACCAAAGTAGTCCAAATAATCGCTTATCAAACTATCACGAGTAATTGTATCGATATAAAGTTTTTTAACTGGCAGGCAAATTACAACCAGTATACCCCTAGAAAAGTTTCCATGCATAGTGGTTAAATCACACTTAACTGGGCAACCCGATAGTTCTTCTGATTGTTTTTCAATCTCTAAACAATGTCTATGCCCATTAAGATTATAAGGCAACATAGATCCAAAAGCATTGACATGCAATAAATCTGCTTTCTGTGATAAACCAGCACCAGAAGTACCATTGATACCGAATATACTGATACGTTTATCAAAATCAATCAACTCAGATTGCAACATTGGCGCCATACCTAAAATACTCGCTATCACATAACAGCCTGGGTTAGCAATTAAACGAGAATTGACTATCTTTTTTCTATATATTTCAGTTATACCGTAAACGGCTTGTGAATTTAGATCTGGAGCCATATGCTTTTTATTATGGGCTCTTTCAAAGTCATCACACGATGAAAACCTAAAATCAGCACTTAAGTCAATAATTAAGCAATTAGCATCGAGGAAAAATTTGGCATTTTTCATACACTCACCCGTTGGAGTGCAAAAATATACAACATCTACAGTTGCTAATTGTTTTTTTAGATCTTCTATTTTAATAAACTCCAAATCTGAGCCATCTAGGTTTCTATGCACCCTTGAAAAATTTTCTTGTGATCTGGCAACTGGCAATATCTTATTGACTTTTTCATGTGACAACAACAAGCGGCAAACTTCTCTTCCAGTAATACCTCCAGCGCCAATAACAGCAACATTGATTTTTTTCAAAATATCAATTTCCCATGTTGATTAACACTTTGCCACATACACCTTTATTATTTTCGATAAATAAAAATGCATTAGCAATATGATTTAAAGGGAACTCATGTGTTATTAATTTTTCTGGATCAATTTTTTTTGACTCTATCCAGCTAACAACAGATTCAAAATCTTTTTTGTTCCCCAAGAAGGCTGTTTGTATTGAAATTCCTTTAATAATTGCCTTATTAAAATTTACACTCTGATACTCAGTGAAGTAAGCCACAATCAAAACCGTCCCGCCAGGTTTAACCATATCAATAGCATCGTCTATACAGCCCTTATAGCTATAAGAAATAATTACACAGTCCACGCCATCTGGAAAGTTATCATCAATAGATTTTTTAAGATCATACTTTTTTGAATTGAAAAAGCAACTTGCGCCAAAGTGTTGACAAATTTTTTCTTTATTATCTTCAACATCAACCATGGCTATTTTTTTTATTCTAGAGCACTTTGCAGCAATCAAAGTTGACAAGCCTATTGCACCAGCGCCTATAATCACTATATTTTCTGCATTTTTATTAGATAAAGTAGAAATCGAATGATGACCTATTGACAGAGGTTCAACTAAAGCAGCCACACGAGGGTCAACATTATTAAGTTTAATTGCCATATTGGCTTTAATTTTAATATACTCAGAAAACGATCCAGGCATGTCATCATGTGATAAGCTTTTCTTGTTTTCACATAAATTTTGTAATCCTCCATAACACAAAGGACACTTTTCACAGGGCGAATATGACATTGCGGTAATCAAGTCACCTTCATTGACATTTTTAACACTTCTCCCTTTATCTACAACAATTCCTGAAAATTCATGTCCTAAAACAACTGGCGGCTTTTTATAAGGATGAGTTCCATGATATACAGCAATATCAGAACCACAAATACCTGAAAAATTGACTTTTACTAAAATTTCATCATCAAAAACTTCTGGTAAATTTGAATTTACAACATCACAACACCTGGAAGCAGACAATATTGCTGATCTCATAAAACTTTCCATTTAACTCAACTTGCTCCAAAACTCCTTAACCCAAATTAATATATCCTTCATTACATGATGATTTTGGTTAGGTCTTAAAGCGCCTAATTGAAAAAACATTACACCCTCGCTAGGTGGGCCTAAAAAGGTCATACGTGTATCAACTTCCCCATCATGGTTTACGGGGTGAAACTTTTCTGTCAAATGCAGACCGCCAGGTTTAAAATTATCAGATTTATTATTTGCTGGGTTAACCCACTTAGTTATAAGACCTTTTTTAAGAAGGTTAGGATACAATGGAGATGCATCAATTTCAGGGTCAAATGTATGTACTTTGGAGTTAATCAAGACATCTGCTAACTTTTCCGCACCAGTTTTTTCACCATATATCCTGAATTTACCAGAAGATTCGTCTTCTAGTACCTCTGCATTAGGACCTATAGATATATCAACAATACCAGCAATTATTAAAGCTTTTATTTTTTCCATCACCTCTAGTGCAGCTCCATTTGCTACTCGATTATGATGTCGCATAAAGACATTCAAAAATTCTTTATGGCTATCTGGCGTTAAACCACCAAAATCAGCCGCATAAGATAAAACTTCCCGTAAGTCCCTCCAAACACCATCAGACATTGACTTACCTGGGTTTTTTAAATTGTTTTGTTTTGCGTGCAAATGATCTTTTTCCATAAAGCTAATAAATGCCTTTTTGTATTCATCTGGGCTGCTATAGTTTTCATAATCTATTGGAGAAATATACTTATCCCAATCATACTGATTATCTATAAGAAGAATGTTATGGTCATAAACTGATATATATTGATCTTTTACATTTATAGCTTTATTTGAAAATTTCAAATTTTCAAATACATCCTTGCCTAAACTTTCACCTAATATAACTGTTAGGTAATGATTCAATATTTTACTCAAATCCCATTTGTTACTTACATCAATATTTTTTAGTCTAGTTTTTCCTAATAAAATTTCATCTATAGTACTTGCTAGGTATAAAAATTCATTACTAATAGGATCAATTAATTGTTGAGTAGAGATCACTGACTCAGAATCATTGATAAAACTATCGTATACAGGTCTAACTACAGCTTCTATATACTTAGAAAATTCACTACCGAGTAAGGTTTTATAATATAAAAATGCCATTTCCAGCTGCATTAAAGGCCAAAGTGTATCCCGAAAATTTAATTGCTTGACTTCAGCACTACCAAAGGCATTATTTAAAATACCCTTACTCTTACGCAAGCAATCTATTGCACTTTTTGTTAAAAAAACTCCTTTATGTTCATACTTTTCAAGGTTTTCCTCTTTAGCATTATAGGGCCTAGCAAAAGTAAATAAACCAGATTGACTGAAAGCAATAATATTTTTAGGCTCTTTACCTGTTTTTTTATATATCAGCTCCCCTTTATCGCCTTCTTCAAATACACCACCTCTACCTTCAGTTAAAAACAAGATAATATCTATTGTCGTTAACCCCATGCCCAAGCATGCAACTGAAGTCGTTGGCTTAATATTTACGGAAGTGATATTTTTTTCAAGAGGATAAGCACTTGATATATATTCTGCATTATTATTTGAAGAAAATTGTATGTATTTTCGGTACATTTCATCTTTTAAGGGACTGTTAAATGAATGACCAGTAACAAACAATAAATGACTAGCTTGATACGAACCATTTCTTGACAAGACATCAAAGCCATAATCAGATTCTTTTATATCAATTACTTCATCATTTACAAGACTAACTTGAACTTTGTTAGATCTAATAATTTTTATATATTTCTCAAAATAGTACTTAAGCGCAAGACCATGTATATATCTTTTAGGCCAGGAAGTAGGATTTAAATCAAAGTCTTTATTACCATTTTTTATAAATTCTTTTTGTGCCCATAGATCCAGGGTTAACCTATCTTTTTCTGGCAACAATGGCCCTGCCCCAATGATACTTTCATCAGCAGCGAATGAAACCTGCCCCGATATTCTGTTTAAAAAACTACTATTAGGTTGCTCAAAGTCATGCACCTGTCCAGATCCAAATTTTTTGGTTTTATCAAATATAGTAATTTCTAATTTCGATGAAATTTTAAAATTAGAAATATAAGCGGCCAATCTTTCTAAGGTGTATGTTGCACTTGGACCACCACCAACAATTGCCAACTTAAATCTCAAATCCATTAGACAACCTCCTTTATAAAATTTTTTGTATTTGCAATAAAATTTTCAGCATAAAAAAGGAAAACATCAATATCTGAACTCGATACCTGGCCCATAGAAGATATGCGAAAAACATTTCCTAATCTGCTATCTGCTTTATATATAATGAATCCACAACTCTTCATATAATAATGAAAATCATCATAACTAACATTGTCTTTCATTTTAAATATTGTAGTCACACACGACATGTCTTTCTCTGACGCAATCAATTCAAAATCGAGATTTTTTAGGCTATTACGAAGTCTTTTGGCATGATTTAAGTATCGGTCATATCTACCCAGAACACTTTCTTTAAGAAGAATATCAAGTGCCTTATTTAATGAATAAAATGCCTGAACAGAAGGGGTAAACAATGGTACTTTTTCATAATATTGAGAAACATAATGTCTTCCTAGGTTCAAGTAAAAATTTCTAGGCGATTGATTTGCAATTCTATTAAAACTATTTTTATCTGCGCAAATAAAACTTAAACCTGGAGTACCTTCTATACACTTATTCGATGACCCTATACACCAAGTGACATTATCTCTTTCTATATTAATATCTTCGACACCAATACTACTTATCGCATCGACAATTAGTTCTATATTATATTTTTTTGCCAAGCTTCCAACATCATGAAGTGGATTAAGTATACCGCTACTTGTTTCATGATGAACCATTGCTATTGCATAAAAGTCATTTCTTTTTTCTAAAATATTTTGTACTTTTTCAAGATCAACAATATTACCAATGCCAAAATCTAAATTTTCAAAATCAATATTATAAGTTGATAATATATTGGCTATTCTTTCACCGTAAGTACCATTATTAATAAGCAGTACTTTTCCTTGGTCTGGGATCACGGATGAAATCACAGATTCTAGCGCTGAAGTTCCAGAGCCTGTAAGAATAACTGCAGTCGAATCTTGCCCACCATTACAAACTTTAACAAGTTTATTTCGAGTATCATTTAGTAAATCAAAAAATTCACTTTCTCTATGGCACATATCTGGCCCACATAGTGCTTGAGTAACTTCAGGATGAACATTGACAGGCCCTGGGTTTAAAAGAGTATAAGCTTTACTCCAGCTGCTTGTCTTGCATTTTTTTTCTGAAACATTATTCCTTTGTAATGAATCAGTACCACTAATTGATAATAATTCTGATAAGGAACCAATATCTTTTTCAATACTCTCAGTACTATTATCATTTTTAATCCTACTAAAAGTTTCATCAACAGCTTTAATGGATGCTCTCAAACCCTGATTTGCATAAATCACCATAGCAACTCCTATATTTTCTAACTCTTCTTTTTTAACCTTATAGTAGGTTGTCGGAACAACAATAATAGGAATATCTATATTTTTTCTTGTCCATATATTACAAAAATTAACTATCTCCTCTGGATCATGTTTTTTAGAATGAATCAGTATCGCGTCGGCACCAGATTGAGCATAAGCTTCTGCCCTACTAATGGCATCAGACATACCAGCACCAGAGATAAGCGACTCTATTCTTGCAAAAATAAGAATTTCACCATCAGATGAATAGGCTTTTGCTGCTTTTATCTTTGTTGAAAACTCATTGATAGTGACTTGTTTATGGTTTCCTGTAAAACTATTAGTTTTGGGAAATACTTTGTCCTCTATACATACAGCAGCGATTCCAGCTCTACGATACTCTTTAACCATGTGTATGGTATTGTCTACATCACCAAAACCCGTGTCACAATCTGCTATGATAGGCAAATAAGTAGCTCTGTTAATTTCAGAAACAACCTTTAAGTTTTCCGTCATAGTAATGATACCTGCATCAGGTAAACCTGCTGCCGCTGATATACACAAGCCACTTGCCCACACTGCATCAAAGCCATGTTTTTCAGCATACTTTGCATCTATTGCATTTCCGCATCCAACCACTTGCGAAATCTTTTTTTGAGATAAGCTTTTTCTCAAAATATTTGATTTATTCATCCTTTATCTCACTATATTAGTTAATTTTTAAACTTTATGAACAACAAAAAAAACACCTACAGCCATCATCACAAGACCCAAAATCCTATAAAAAGTGATTCGATACTCAGTGATACCAAAGAATCCGTAATGATCAATTAATGCCATTGACAGCATTTGACCCATGAACACAAAAGCTATGGAGTTTGAAATTCCAAATTTCGGTGAAATATATGTTATCCCCAATATATAAAAGACAACAAAAAAAGCTCCTATATAATACGGGAGTCCTCTAGCATCAAAATAGTTTATATTATTATTTTTTGAATAACTCACCAAAACAGCCAAAAAGCAGATAAAAAATCCCACCAAAAATAAAGCTGATGTAGCAACCAAAGGACTACCCAACCTAATTCCTAGCTGCCCATTTAATGCAGCCATAACCGGTATACCCATACCAATCAGCAACATTAATATTGAATAAAAAAATATAGAGCTACTATTAACCATTTTTATTAAATCATATTATTTAATCGAAAATATCACCAGCATTACTTCTAACTTATCATAAATATGAAAAATCTATAGTGACACACGATTCTTTATAGATATTTATTAACTATTTAAATAAATAAACTCAGATATTAATAATAAATTTATTTTTATTTTTTAATGTACATTTCTTTTATACAACACCTTTCAAGGTGATTTATCTAATGCCATTTGCATTTTTTATAATATAATCAGCTAATTTTATTCCCAGAACAACCTAAATAATTCTATTAGTTTTACATATACACTCATAAACGTCACGTCTAAAAACTAAGAAACTACAGACCTCCATTTCTTCGGTGTACAACCATACCATCGTTTGAATGAATGGATAAAAGCACTCGTATTTTTAAAAAACAAAAATTTAGAAATTTGATTTATCGTGTAACTTTCCGAAGACAGCAAATAAATTGAATATTTTTTTCTAGCCTCATTTTTAACTTCCATATATGACTTGTTAATCATATTTAATTTTCTATGAAAAGTTCTCTCACTCAAATTCATAGCAGAAGAAACTTCATATAGATTAAAGGGATTATCATCATAATTTTTAATTTTATTGAAAATAGTAATTAGAATCCTTTTTATGAAAAAATCCATATCATATTCAACGCTTATATCATTAATAATTTCATCTATAATAAGCCGACGATCCATTTTTATTTATCCATACTTTTAAATATTTTTGCCAATAATTTTTATTTATGGAGTGATATGAATTTTATTCATTAGAAAACTATCGTTAAAACAAATCCATCAAAAATATATAATTTACCAAATCGTACCCTCGTGAATTATCAATTTCAACAAGAAAATATTGATTTTCTGCCAATAATTTATCTACATATAAATTATATTTTGATGTTAATGTTGTAATTCACGACAACTTTAAAATATCAATGGACTGAAAATGGCCATAATATAAAAATAAGATCATGATATTATTGAGTTTTCCACTTAATCTACCCGCCAGAAAATCTCATTATGAAAGACGTCAATCCGTTAAAAATATTGCAACAAGCGAATTATGAAATTTATAGATATTTGTTACTACACAACTTACTCAAGTAAGAGGATTTAGTCCTCAACAACAAGTAGATTTATCACTTCTATAGCGCAAAAAACATACAAGTAAAGGCAAACGCAAAAAGTTGACACGTCCATGACTCATTCTGAATGCATCTAATGAAGTAAGTCAGTGTTCTGGTCTAATTGAACTGGACACTCTAATTTCAGACAATACTGTCACTAATTGGAGTGTTTATGAACGAAAAACAAACCTACAACCGATACCCACCCTCGTTTAAAGAAGAAGCGGTTGCTTTGGTGATAGAGCAAGGCTATTCAGTCGCTGAGGCGGCTAATTCACTAGGTATTCGAACGAATCAGCTTTATGACTGGAAAGCTAAGCTAGAGGCCGAACAAGCGGGTGAAATACTCTCTACCGACGAGCGTGAAGAGTTAAAGCGCTTACGTAAAGAAGTGAAAAACTTGCGTATGGAGAAAGAAATACTAAAAAAGGCGAGCGCCTTCTTTGCGAAAGAGCTGAAGTAAGGTACGACTTTATTGATCGACAATCGCCCTTGGATGGAACCGATTGTGGCCATGTGGCGGTTTAGTAAGAGTAACGGCATTACAGAAGGTTTTCATAATAAGATGGAGATGATGTCGAGGCGGGCTTATGGCTTTAGAAATTTTGAGAATTATCGATTAAGAGTCTTGGCCCATTGTGGCTAGGACGGTATGATTAACCGAGTACGATAAATGCCTATCCCCCGTTTATTGGATAGACCCATATTTTAAAATATCATCACACTATATTTAGTACTACGTACTGGATTGACTCGCACCTTCCCTGGTGCTCGGCCTACGGCCAGCAGAGCTGTCCAAAACGGCTGTCATGCCGTTTTGTCGAACCAGACTTCGAAGAACAAAACTATACAAGCTACAGATATAAAAAAAGCCCACCCCGCTGGGGTGAGCTTTTTTTATATGGTGGGTCGTACTGGATTCGAACCAGTGACCAATTGGTTAAAAGCCAACTGCTCTACCAACTGAGCTAACGACCCAAAACTTTGTTTTCGTTAGTGCTCAAAGAGGCGCACATGATAATGATTCACCCAGAAAACTCAAGCACTTTTTCCATTTTTTATTTAATAAAACAAACACTTGCTCGATATACACTCAGATAGTGTAATTTGTGGGATCTTTGACACCGGCTTCGCTAAATCCTTGACGTCTCAGATGGCAACTATCGCAAATTCCACAGGCTCTTCCTTGGGGATCAGCTTGATAGCAAGATACGGTTAAACCGTAGTCGACGCCCAATTCGATGCCTTTTTGAATAATTTGAGCCTTAGTTAGGTCAATCAAAGGGGTGTTAATAGTTAAACCCTGCCCTTCTATTCCACTTCGGGTAGCTAAATTAGCCATACTTTCAAAAGCTGCAATGTAATCGGGACGACAGTCTGGGTAACCTGAATAATCAACGGCATTTACGCCAATAAAGATATGCTGGGCTTCTAATACTTCTGCCCAACCTAATGCTATAGATAAAAAGACGGTATTTCGGGCCGGTACGTAGGTAACAGGGATGCCTTCGCCACCGTGCTCAGGTACATCAATTGCGCTATCCGTTAATGCCGACCCACCGATTGTTCTCAGGTCTAAAACGACTGTTTTGTGCTCACGAACTGACATTGATTGAGAGATCGTCTTTGCGGCTTCTAATTCAATACGGTGGCGCTGACCATAGTCGAAGCTCAAAGTGTAACAATCAAAGCCTTGAGCTTGTGCCATCGCTAGTACGGTCGTTGAGTCTAAACCACCGGAAACTAAAATAACTGCTTTAGGTTTAGCCACTATCATACTCCTGGCTTATCGCCCCACAGGGCCTTGTGCAATTGAGTTTGTAGGCGTACGACTGCTTTATCCGCCAAAATCCACTCGGCCAATTCTTGAGCCGATAGCTGCTCATAAGAAGGGGAAAAAAAGATGTTGTCCACTTTGCTATTTAGGCTATGTTCATCCACCTTAAATAATGACCACTCATAGTCCTCACGATCACAAATCACAAACTTCACTTGGTCATGTTTGGTCAATAATGGAATATTACTATAGTCGTTTCGAGCAACTTCTCCCGATGCCGGTGTCTTCAGATCAAGGACTTTAGAAACACGTGAATCCACACCCGCTACCGACATTGCACCACTGGTTTCTAAAGAGACTTTGCACTCTTTATCACATAGACGTTTCAACAGCTCTAAGCAATTCGGTTGAGCAAGAGGTTCACCACCTGTCACACAAACATGGCTGACGCCATAAGCCATGACTTTATCGACAATCTCATCGATAGTCACTTTTTCACCGCCATAAAAGGCATATTCAGAGTCACAGTAATGACAACGCAGAGGGCAACCCGTCAAGCGAACAAACACGGTCGGAAAACCAATGCTGTTGGCCTCACCTTGTATGGATAAGAACATTTCGGTGATTCTGAGCGAGCTAAGGGACATCTAATTGATAGTTCTAAACAGGAAATAACGGGAATTGAGAAAATCGAGGCATCATATACGATACCCCGATAAAAGCTAGAGTTAAGTAAAGATAAACAGCTTACTTATACTGATTAGCTAAAAATGATTTGGCGAGCCTAGAAGCGTCACTATTACTGGCCACGACCTCATCTAACATTTTTTTAGCTTCCGCTTTCTTACCTTGATCATAGTAAATCGTTGCTAGCTTATACTTCGCGTCAGGCGCTTTTTGGTGATCTGGGTAATCATTAAGTAAAGTAGTAAACGAGGTCTCAGCTGACTTCTTATCGCTATCCGTTAGGTATATCTGCCCTTGCCAATAGTGAACATTAGGCGAATAGGTTCCTGATGGATACTTTGCAAGGTATTGATTAAAGCTGGTCTGTGCACCAGCATAATCTTGCTGATTCAACAATTGATCAATTGCTTTACGATACAACTTTTTCTCTGCTTCTGCTGTATCCTCAGCAGAGGTGCCTGTTGGCAGGCTGTTATTTGATAAAGCGGCTAAAGCACCTGCATTCGAGTTATTGGAAACACTAGGAGCTGGATTGTTCGACTGCCCCCCCTGCTTACTCAACTCGCTGACCCGCTTATCCAAATCCAAATAATCGTCAAGACGCTGTTGTTTTAAGCGCTTAATTTCAAATGATTGCTCTTCTACTAAGCCTCTCAACTCCGACACTTCTTGCTGAAGCTGCTGAATTTGAGAAATCAGACCATAGTCAGCGGCAGGCGACTGCACTGCTGTTGGCGTATTGGCTGTTACAGTAGGAGAGGATGATATAGGCGAAGAATCTCTAACCGTTGCTTGAGCAAGGCTATCAACACCGATACCACATAAAAAAAACACCGCAATAAACTTACTTGCGGTGGAGATAGTGGCAGCTTTCGCTGCCTTTATATCAATAAACTTAAGCATACGAATAAGTTCTATTTAAATTAATAGGGTAACAACGGTTCAGCTGTTACTTTAATTCAACACGACGGTTAAGTGACCATGCATTCTCGCTGCTACCAGCATCAGCAGGCTGCTCTTCACCGTAGCTAATCACTTCGATCAATGAGTTAACGCCTTGTAGACGTAAGAAGTCACGAACGGCATTTGCACGTCGCTCACCTAGAGCAATGTTGTACTCACGAGTACCACGCTCATCGGCATGACCTTCTAAACGAATGTCACGTGGGTTTGCTTTTAATGCATTTGCATTAGCAATAAGAAGATCGCGAGTCTCGCCCGTTAAAGTAGCTTGGTCAAACTCAAAGTAGAATACAGTACCTAAAGATACTACCGCTGAGGTCTCAACATTGCTAGATGTAGTAGGCGTTGAAGTAGTTGTTGCGGTAGGTGTAGTGGTAGGCGCTTCGGTTGTTTCAGAAGTACTAGCACAACCTGTGATAACGAGTACTGATACAACTAGAGCTAATCCTGATTTGATGGTCTTGCTTAATGCTTTACTTAACATAAGTATCTCCAATGGTCTTATTTCAATGTTTTTAGTGAATTTACGAAAGCCTTAGAATATATTGCGGCGCAATAATAACATACTAAGGCAGTTTCTCTACTGCTTGCTATTGTAATAGCGTATCTCTTCTTTGCTACTGGTACTACTTTTATCTGGAAAGGTAAGGAGACCACGCTGGCTCCCTAACATCACCCGATTTGGCTGGTAATTTATAACGCACACCCGCATCCAAAGACACGCCTGCTAAAATACCGCGACCTCGGTCTTTTGTAGCATAAAGCAGGGTCGCACCGTTTGGCGCAATTGTGGGCGACTCATCTAGAGACGTTTGCGTTAATACACGCATATTACCTGATTTTAAATCTTGTGTAGCGATATGGAAAACACCGTTAGAGCGATGCACCATGACAATGGATTGACCATCCGGCGTCACTTGTGGCCTAGCGTTATAATCGCCATCGAAGGTTAACCGTTCTGCACGCCCATTGGAAAGCCTTATTTGATATATTTGTGGCTTTCCGCCTCGATTTGAGGTGAAGATCACAGCATTGCCATCCGCAGTCCAAGTTGGCTCGGTATCAATACCAAAATGCTTGGTTAAACGAGTGAAGCGCTTGCTTGCCAAATCCAGTGTGTAGATTTCTGGATTACCGTCTTTTGACAATACTAGAGCCAGTTTTCTCCCATCGGGGGACCATGCAGGCGCACCATTCAAACCTTTAAAGTTTGTCACCTGTGTGCGCTTACCCGTCGCTAAGTTCTGAACAAAAATAGCGGCTCGTCGCGTTTCAAATGAAACATAAGCAATGGATTTGCCATCAGGTGACCAAGAGGGAGACAGCAAGGGCTCGGTAGAACGCAGCAGCTCTTGTGGTCGAGCACCGTCCATATTGGCACGAATCAAGCGATAATCTCTCTTGCCTCTTTTCTCAACATAGACAATATCGGTAGAGAAGGCACCACGAATACCCGTAATAGATTCATACACTTTATCGCTGATAAAGTGCGCCATATCACGTAGCCCGCTAGCAGGAACATCGACGCGTACATCGGTCAAAATGGTTCGCTGGCTTACCACATCAAAAAGGGAAAAGTTGGCACCGTAACCACCGGGAGTGGCGACAACTTCACCGATCACTAAATACTCACTACCGAGAAGGCGCCAATCACGAAAGACGACATCCGAACGACGGGTCGGAAACGACAACATGTCAGTTGATGCAACTGTTTTAAACTGACCACTACGGTACAAGTCAGCAGACACGATATCGGACACATTTTCTGGTAAGGCACTGGCTCCTCGGTAACCAAAAGGCACAATGGCAACAACGGTCGGATTATCAACACCTTGTACAATGGGGATAACAAGCTCTGCTCTAGCCGATAAGCTAAAAAGCAGAGAAAAAAGAATTAACGCACTCTGGATAGAACGGTTCACTGTCTTAGGTCCTGTGGTTTAAATGTTAATGTTAATTGACGAAACCTTTTTTCAAAAATTCTGTTCGGCAAGTCTTTTAATTCGGGAATCTGTCTTGTTTTTTTGACCGCTTGGATAGCCGAACGATCATAGGCGCCATTGCCACTGCTTTTTTTAATAACAGCGTCTATTATTTCACCCGTTGGCACCATTTTAATCGTGACATAGGCTTCCATATCGTTGCGCGCCGATGGCGGTCGACTCCAATTTTGCTGAACACGCTGCTGTATCAGGTCTTCATAAGATTGCGACAACTGCAAATCATTTTCTGTCTGCTGGGCTAAGGCTTCAGCCTGTAATCGCTCTTCCTCTCTCGCTAAATCATCTTGAAACTCTTGTTCAAGTAATTTGTTGCGCTCATCTTGCTGCTTTTTCTTGCGTTCTTCTGCTAGTTTCTTCTCTTTTGCCTTTTTTTCTTTTTCACGCTTTAATTTTTCTTCCTTCTCTTTTTTGGCTTTTTCTAGCGCGATTTGTTTTTGCTTGGCTTTTTGCTGCTCTTTCTTTTTAGCTTCTTGCTTGGCTTTCTGTTGTGCTAACTTTTCTTGTAGACGCTTTTTTTCAACTTCTGCTTTATCAACTTTAGGCTCTGGCGGTGTTGGCTTCGGCTGTGGCTTGGGTTTAGGCTTTGGTTCCGGAGCGCCCTGCTTACCTTGTGTTTTTAAATCCAATAAAGTCGCTTTAATATACGCTGGCGGCTTCGGTGGCTCTGGTGGGTGCGTATATTCCCAGCCTTTCAAAATCAATAAGATCAGCAAACCGTGCGCTATCACACTTGCTAAGGTTGCCGGTAAATAAGACATACAATCTCGCCTAACGTATCGGCTCAGTGACCAAACCTACTGATTCAGCACCTGCTTGTTGTAATAAGGCCATCAAATCAACCACCTTACCATAAGCAACATTTGTATCGCCCCACACTAGTACCGGCGTTTTAGGCTGCACTCTCAATACTTTTGAAACTTGATCGGTAATAACATCCAAAGGCTTCGGCGCTTCTTCGTCTTTGCCTAATTTAACGTAGTAATTGCCATCGGCTTTAATGGATACGATAAGCGGCTCTTGATCTTGGTCATCAATGGGCGCGGACACCGTTTGCGGCAACTCGACTTTAACCCCTTGCGTTAGCAAAGGTGCGGTTACCATAAAAATAATCAATAGCACTAACATCACGTCGATATAAGGTACGACGTTGATTTCTGCCATTGGCTTTTTTTTGGCTTTCTTAGTTGGAGGCTTAGTTGAGGCCATAATTTATCATTCAGCTTAACGGTGCAACTGGCGGTGTAAAATCGCCGTGAGTTCTTCTGCAAAGGTTTCGTAATT
>JBOEGR010000014.1:0-85293 GCA_050633525.1 Cellvibrionaceae bacterium | reverse complement strand
TGAATAGCTTTGAAGAATTAAGGGCAACATTAACGAATAGCTAAATAAGCCGCGCTTGCAAGTCATACTCATAAAAATACTAAATCCGCATACATGACATCATTCTGTCATATATGATATTCATCATGCGACCCTATATTTTTCTTATAGGTATAGCATCATGAAAAAGCAGAAACTGCAAAACACACTCAAAAGTGTCGTATCCATTTCAGCCTGTTTATGCAGCACGCTGACCATGGCCGACTCTTTTCAGCGCATATCATCTTGGTCAACCATACATAATTTACCCAAATCGGTCGAAGCGAAAACTGAAACCTCTGCAGAAATTATTACCGCGACCGCAGACGGAAACACCTTAATTTATTCTGACAGCCCATTAGAAGGCATTGGTTTTGTTGACATTAAAAAACCTGAATCTCCAAAAGCAGCCGGCTTTTTAAAACTAAAAGGCGAACCGACATCGGTAAGCGCTGTCGGGAAATATGCGCTCGTTGGCGTTAACACCTCGGAAAGTTATACTAAACCAAGCGGCTTCATTGCAGCTATATCGATTAAAAACCAGAAAATAACCACACAATGTGACCTAGGCGGTCAACCCGATTCTGTTGCTGTATCTCCCGACAAAAAATATGTTGCCATAGCCATCGAAAATGAACGCGATGAAGATCTAAATGATGGGCTTATCCCTCAATTACCGGCGGGCAACCTCGTTATTTTTTCATTAAAAAAAGGCCAAGTTATTTGTGAAACAAGAAAAACGGTTTCCTTAACAGGCTTGGCAGACATTGCCCCAAGTGACCCCGAACCAGAATTTGTTGACTTCAATAAAAACAATGAAATCGTCATCAGCCTACAAGAGAACAATCATTATGTGGTTGTCGATGCAAACACAGGCAAAGTCAATTCTCACTTTTCGGCAGGCTCAACCGACCTAGTCGGCTTAGACCTTAAAAAAGATCGCGCCTTCTTTTTCAACCAAGAACAATTAAATCGAAAACGTGAACCCGATGCAGTCAAGTGGATCGACAATGACCGCTTTGTCGCCGCTAACGAAGGTGATTATGAAGGTGGCTCTCGCGGCTTTACCATTTATCACAAAAATGGCAAAGTACTATTTGAATCAGGCTTGGATTTAGAGCATCGCGTCATAATGGCCGGCCACTACCCAGACAAACGTTCTAGCAAAAAGGGCAGCGAACCCGAAGGTATTGAAGTAGCTACATTCGGCAACACCACTTATCTCTTTATACTGGTTGAGCGTGCAGGAGTGGTAGGCGTCTATAAAGATACGGGAGCAGAGCCAGAATTTGTGCAACTCCTTCCTGCGGGTATTGGCCCCGAAGGCGCTGTTGCCATTCCAAAGAGAAACTTACTCGTTGTCGCCAATGAAAAAGATTTAATTGAAGATAAAGGGCCGCGCTCTTACATCATGCTATATAGCTTGACTAAAAATAAGCCCGCTTACCCTCATATTGAATCAATTAAAAAAGAAGGCAAGCCTATTGGCTGGGGCGCATTATCCGGCCTTGTGGCGGATGAAAATAAAGAAAATATTCTGTATGCCGTCAACGATAGCTTCTACAGAAGCCAGCCCACCATTTTTACCATTGATACAGCACAATCCCCGGCTAAAATAATCAACGCCACTCATATAAAGCGAGAGGGCTACGCAGCCCAAAAAATGGATATGGAAGGTATTGCCAATGACGGTAAAGGTGGTTTCTGGATAGCCTCTGAAGGAAAAACCAAAAGCCTTGTTCCTCATGCCATTTATAATATCAACGCTAAAGGGAAAATTAAAAAAGAAATTCCCTTTCCCTCTGAACTCCTCGCTGTAGAGAAACGTTTTGGCTCTGAAGGCATCACTAAAATTGGCGACACATTATGGATTGCCATTCAACGCGAATGGAAAGATGACCCCGAAGGCCTAGTTAAACTCGTTGCTTACAACACCAAAACAAAAGAATGGGGAGCCGTACGCTACCCTCTAGAGAAACCGGTCAAAAACGGCTGGGTGGGCCTATCCGAAATTGTTGCCTACGGAGACTTTGCCTACATCATTGAGCGTGACAACAAATTTGATGACGAAGCCAAAGTTAAACGCTTATACAAAGTGGCCATATCAGAATTAAAACCAGCCAAACTTGGCAGTACACTCCCAGTTGTAAAGAAAACTCTAGCGCATGACTTTATTCCAAACTTAAAAGCAAGTAATGGCTACGTACTAGATAAGATTGAAGGTTTTGCGATTACTAAGAATGGAGAAGGTTTCGCTGTCACCGATAACGATGGTGTCGATGACAGCTCAGGTGAAACCCGTTTTTTCTCCATTGGTTCAGTAAAATAAACCACATAAAATAACAAAAGAGTATAAGGTCAGATAATATTTCAATATTATCTGACCTTAGTTATAACGTTATCAGGCCTTTAAATCGAATAACTAGGCATTCACATTATATTGATACTAATGACTCTAAGCTGCTCATTATTGCACCAAGCTTATACAAGCCGCTAATTAATAGTGCAAAATTATAGATCAATTTTTACCAAAAATAATTGATAAGACGAGGTCTATATCACATAAAACAAATTAATTAATTAATTTTCATAAAAAATACAATAACTTCATTCAATTGAAATGGTTTTCAAGTAAGATGCGCCCCTTGCAAAGTATTGGCACGCAACGTGCTGTACGTGATTGCAATCAAAAACGCTTTTTTGGGATTAATTTGATCTCGTTATTTTTATTTTAAGGACAGACAATATGTTTACGTTATTAACGTTTGCGATAGGTATCGCAGGGGGTTCTATTGCCTTTTATTTTTCAATCCCACTACCTTGGCTCTTAGGAAGTTTACTCACCATAACACTGCTTAAAAAGTGCTCTTTTATTAAAGCACCACCAAAACCTTTTGCACGCTGGATGAGAATCTTACTAGGTGTAGCTTTGGGGGGCGCTGTTGCTGACAGAGTATCCGCCTTTGATATAACAATATTGATATCTCTCATATCGGCTATTGCTTTTGTTAGCGCAGTGACAATATTTGGGCTCTACTATTTTAGGCGCTTACCTAATTTTAGTCGTTTGGACTCTTTTATGTCTGCTCTACCGGGTGGGCTAACATTTTTAGTGTCAATGTCAGGTGATTTAGGCGAACGTTTTCCTAAAATTGCGCTGATACATACTGTACGCATGGTTGCATTGATTCTTGTTTTTTCAACGCTCGCTTATTTTCTAGACGGCTCCGAAACGATTGAGCAAGAAACGTTTTATAGCGCATTTGCGTTCCCTATCGATTTTGACTTATGGGAAGTTTTACTCCTAGTCATTGTATGCTGGCTATTTACCGAGCGTTTTAAAATAGCAGGCGGTGACATTATGTTCCCAATGATTGTATCCGCATTGTTTTATGGTGTTGGCTGGGTAAGTACCCCTATGCCAGAAATAATGACAACCTTAGCGATGATTACCTTTGGTATCGTACTCGGCTGTAAAATTGCAAAAGCTGAATTTAGCGAGTCACTACCGCAAGTAAAGGCTTCTCTTATATTTACTGCCATTGCAATCAGCCTTGCCCTTGTGATTTCAATTGGATTGGGGGAAACATTTAATCAAAGCTATTTATTATTTTTCTTAGCATTAGCTCCCGGCAGTATCCCCGAAATGTGCCTCATCGCTATGGCTCTTGGATTCGACGTTGGATTTGTCGCATTAGTACACACCTGTCGTTACCTCTTCATTATGTTAATCGGTGCGTTCGGGTTTCATATACTGAATGCCAAAGAAAATGCTGAAGTCATATTGAATAAGAAAGCGGGGTAAAAAAGGGGGCGTAATGATTTAATTTTAATCAATTCCATTTTTTCTCACTCCCTTAGGTCGCCCTCTTTGAGGGTAACCTACACTTCTTCCTAAGGCTGCTTCCACTTGCGCCTTAAAATGACTTTTTCCTAGCACCTGATTAGCAGACAAACATTTCCGTATCTCATGAATATCATAAGCGGGCAAATGATGAAGAAGTAATTCTCTATAACGCTCAAATCTAAGGGCAGGTTCTGAAACCAGTTCCATATAACACCTGTGGGGCGTCACAATAGTATCCTTTATTACTTTTATGTCACCTAATTCAACATGCAGATTTATTTTTTACCGTCATTTCAATATAACCTTTATTGAATACTTTAACAGTTTCAACACATTCAAACCCTTTTGAAACAGCCAAACCGGCTATTCTGATCTATATTTAATGCATGAGATCAGACGCCATTACATCAACACCTTCTAGCCAAGTGAAGACCACGAAGCCGGTGCCACCCCCACAGTCCCGTTTGTCGATTTGGTTATCCAAATTACCCAAGCATGTGATACCAGTGAACCAAGTACTGGCGAAGCAAATTATACGAGAGATTAACGACGAGGATTCAACCGCCGAGACGCTAGCCACACTGATCCAACAAGAGCCTATTTTGTGCCTTAAGCTGTACTTAAAAGCCAACAGACAACTCAAAGAACGAGAGGGGCATATCCAAGGGCTAGTTCATCTGATTGGGCTATTGGGAACAGAGCAGATAAAACGCGTGATTCGTGATGCACCCAAACAAAAAGCGGTGGCACCGGGGCAGCAGGAGTTGTATTCGGCGAGCATTTTTGCCGCCGAACTCGCCGCTAAATTACTACCGGAACAACACGGCACTCGGGGTGAACGCTTCTTTTTACCCGCACTATTATTCAATGCTCCGCTATGGTTAATGTGGAGTGCTGCACCCAAATTAATGCAACATGGGCAGCTACAAGCAAGTAAGCGCAAACAAGCGCTCAAACCCTTATGTGAAAAGACACTGGGGTTTTCACTGGAGTCATTACTGGGCCAAACACAGGTCTTTTTGCCTTTGCCTGAACTGAGTTTAAAAGCCTTAGCAGTCGATTTTCACCAACATATTTCGTGGTGGGCAAAAGTAAGGCGGCTCTCGCCCGATGACACAAAAAAGTGGGCGAATAAGGACAAAACAGTTAAACACGTATTATACAGCCCAGAAACCGGTATTTTTTTGATTAACCACTATGTGCTTGCCCTTTACTTGGACTGGCACGGCAAGCATATAAAACGCTGGGGCAAGCTCCTCTCTAACCACTTGGGTTTAAGCGAAGAAACCTTCGATGAGCTGGTGATTGAGGTGGCAAGCCAGCTGCACATGATTAAAGACAACGCCAGTAGCGTTTATTTGTCGGGGCGCTTTTCGCCACTGTATCGTTACCGGCAACTACACAAGGCCCTGCCCGCTGACAAGCCGACAGGCAATGATCACATTCTCGAACATTACCTTCAACAGTTAAATCACTCCCAACAGTCTAATCGTTGTTTGCAATTGGCAATGGAGGCACTAAGTGAAGGGGTTCAGGCCGAGCATTGCATTATGCTCAAAATTAGCAACAAACAGCTGCGTATCCCTCTAAGTTATGGCTTCGATCAGAAAAACACGAATCATCAGAAAGAGCTACAGGCTGTGCATTTTGATATGGACGACTGCGGCGCCATGTTTAAGACCCTACTCAAAAAGCCCACCTCCATTTCTGTTGATCGCTTCCAAATTGCACGCCTTAAATCACAACTACCCGCTACATTAACACGGCTTTGGAAGCCACGCCCCTGTGGCCTAATGTCGCTATTTCACAATGGCCGCCCCTATGCCATTGTTATCTGCGACCATAAAGACTGGGACAAAGAAAAACATCAACACTTTAAGCATATTGGCAAGCAATTAACCCAAGCCTTAAAACAGTGTGCCATTTAAGGGCTTAAGCCCTCCTCAATTGATGTGAAGCAGGCCGCCTTCCGCTACAATAGCGTTTTTTCATAGAGCCCTTTTAAGGGCTCTATTTCATCGTACTACTTGTTTACTACTTGCGTACTACTTAATAGCACGCCTCAATAGTACTCTTTTTTAGCCTAAGGCCGGTTTTCTTATTCCATGAAAAACAGTATTACATCGACGCTCTTTATTTTTTGCCAATACCTTATCCCCCAACGTTTACTATCCACCGCAGCCGGATGGCTAGCGGAATGCCGCTGGCCTTGGGTAAAAGACACGTTTATTCAGTGGTTTATCAAGCGCTATGAAGTCGATATGAGCATCGCTCTCGACCCAGACCCTAGCTCTTACCAACATTTTAATGATTTTTTTACACGCTCGCTGGCTAGTGGCGAACGCCCCATTGCTGCCGACACAAATACCATTATTTGCCCCGCTGATGGCTGCATTAGTCAATTAGGTAAGACTCAACATGGCCGCATTTTTCAGGCAAAGGGCCAAGAGTACAGTTTATTGGAGCTGCTTGGAGGGGACCCTAAACACGCACAAGCTTTCCAAAATGGGCGCTTTGCCACAGTCTATTTGTCCCCAAAAGATTATCATAGGGTGCATATGCCTTTAGCGGGCACACTGGAAACGATGATTCATGTTCCCGGAGAGTTGTTTTCTGTTAACGAAACGACGGCGGATAATGTACCCCGCTTATTTGCCCGCAACGAGCGCGTAGTATGCCTGTTTGATACGGCCGCAGGGCCAATGGCCGTTATCTTGGTCGGCGCGATGATTGTCGCTAGTATCGAAACCAGCTGGGCAGGGTTAGTCACACCATTGAAGCGACAAATACGCCAATGGGATTACACCAATAAAGAGGGAGAAAAGGAAGGCATCAAGCTAGAGAAAGGAGAAGAGATGGGTCGCTTTAAGCTAGGTTCAACGGCTATTGTCTTATTTGGTGACGACTGCGCTGAATGGCAAGCCAACCTAGAGGCACAATCTCCCGTTAAGATGGGAGAAGCGTTTGGAGAAATCACCCGCCAATAAGAGCTTAATCAGAGATTTAACTACAAGGACAGCATTATGAAAAGATTCACCACATTCTTAGCACCACTTACGCTAGCGCTAAGCTTAGTGTCGTGTGGTGGGAGCTCTGGCTCAAGCTCTTCTACAGATGCTGTTTTTACAAGCATCCCCGATGACCCAGAGACCGAGAATATTGATGAATCGATTGAGGCTCAAAAGCAGTTTGTTTTTGATGTAATGAGTGACTACTACCTCTATTACGATCAAATGCCTGCTATCAATCTCGATGATTACGGCACACCCGAAGCCGTTCTGGCCGCTTTAGTAGTGAATCCTCCCGACCGTTTTAGCTATATTGGAGACCGTGTCGCGCAACAAAATTTATTCGAAGAAGGGACTTACGAAGGTATAGGCTATGGCCGTGTTGTTAACGATGACGATACACAAACGGTTATTTATGTCTTTGATGAGTCGGCAGCGGGCCGCGCCTGCCCTGGTTCGTTAAGTAGCGATTCCTGCTTACAACGAGGCGATACTATTCTGAGCACAAGCCGCTCAGGTAATGATATTACGTTTAATGTTGATCGTAACGGTAGCCTCTTTAACACCACCCTAGCTATTGGTATTGTTCAAATTAACACGGTACTGACAACCACCATCCAAACACATAATGGCGTTGATGTCGGTTACCTCGCTCTGTCTGCTTTTTTAGAACCCACCGTTTCTGAGCTCAATACTGCCTTTGCCGCACTTAGCGGCAACGTGGATGAGCTGGTTTTGGACTTACGCTACAACGGTGGCGGCAGGGTCAGTACGGCACAATTATTGGCGTCTTATATCGCGGGTATTAATGGTGATGGGTCTGATGTCACTCGCCTAGAATGGAACGACCGCAATACTAATGAGAACAGCAGTTACCCTTTTAGAACGCTTAGCAACCAGCTCGATTTAGATCGCGTTTACGTACTCACACTAGAGGGGACATGCTCCGCAAGCGAACTCGTCATCAATGCAATGACAGGCATTGGTGTCGACGCTATTACGATCGGGCAAACTACGTGCGGTAAACCCGTTGGTTCGGTGAGCTTTAATTTTGATGACAAAGTCCTACAACCCATTACCTTTAGCGTCGTTAACGAGGTAGGTAATGGTGATTACTTTGATGGGATTGAAGCAAGCTGCTTTGCCGAGGACGACCCCGCTCGTGACTTTAGCGACCCGACTGAACGCATGTATGCTGGCGCGCTCTACCATATAGCTAATGGCACTTGCGAGTTTATTTCGACAAGAAATATCGAACAGCAAGCCCGCACGCCATTTAATCCAGACCCCATGGCCAATTTATTCTAAGGCTAATACTAGCGAAACTAATCCCTACAGCGTTTATTGCCCCTTACAAGACCGGCTCAATAAACGCTTTTTTGTTGTTTTCTGCCGTTCTGAATACCTAATCCACTCTACAGCGGTTACAATACTCGTTACATTCCATATGCGTATACCATCACTTATGAAAGAGTCGTCTGCAAACACTACCCACACCCACGAATCGACCACTCACTTTGGCTTCGAAGAAGTACCAACTAACGAGAAGGCCGAACGTGTAGCGGGAGTCTTTCATTCTGTTGCCAGTAAATACGATCTAATGAATGACTTGATGTCTGGAGGCGTTCACCGGCTTTGGAAGCGCTTTACAATCGAAGTCTCTGCGGTCAGACCCGGCCACAAGGTACTGGATATTGCCGGAGGTACGGGCGACCTCGCCTATAAATTTTCTAAATTAGTGGGCGATAGCGGGCAAGTTATTTTATCCGATATTAACTCCTCTATGCTCAATGTGGGTCGTGATCGCTTAATCGACCGAGGCGTCAATAATAATATTCAATACGCCCAACTAGATGCTCAATACCTACCCTTTGCCGACGACACTTTTGATTGCGTGACAATTGCTTTTGGTTTACGCAACGTAACAGATAAAGACCTTGCGCTTCGCTCAATTTTACGCGTATTAAAGCCCGGCGGTCGCCTGCTGGTATTAGAGTTTTCGAAACCGCAAAACAGCCTATTAGAAAAAGCCTACGACCAGTATTCATTTAGATTATTACCACTAATGGGAAAACTGATTACCAACGATGCCGATAGCTATCGTTACTTAGCAGAATCGATTCGTATGCACCCAGATCAAGACACCTTAAAATCAATGATGAACGAAGCAGGCTTTGCCAATACTGAGTACTACAATATGACGGGCGGTGTGGTTGCTTTACACAAAGGTATAAAGCCTTAGGGCTTGCTAGGCTTAACGAATATGGACCCAAGTGTTTTAAGTCTCATTACTGGCGCACTAGAATCAGTCGTCAATACCGCTTTGCGTTACGACCCTGCCAGCCAACAAAAGCTCGCGACGCTCACAGATATTCTTGCGATAGAATCAGACTCACCTCGCTTTACACTGTATTGCCACGGTAGTGAGGACGGCATTCGCTTGATGACTCATTGTGAAGCACCTATCACAACCCAACTCACTGGCTCTCCCCTTGCCTTATTTTCTCTATTAAAAAAGCCAACCACTCTAGCCAATAGCGGAGTTGAACTAAGCGGTAGTGTTGGCTTATTACAAGAGTGGCAACAACTGCTCGACCAACTGGATATCGATTGGGAAGATGCGATTAGCGGTGTGCTGGGTGATATTGCCGGCCCTTTGTTCGCCCAAAACCTACGCAAAGGTGCCGCATGGGCAAGCACACAAAAAGAAGAGCAATTTCGTTTGTTAAAAGAATATCTGCCAGAAGAAGTAAAATTGATCCCGAGTAAAAGCGAATTAGATCACTTTTATGAGGCAGTCAATAGCACCACTCTTGATACTGACAGAATCAGCGCCCGACTCAGCGTACTACAACAAAAAGTGAGTGCGCTTAAATTAAAAAAAACTAAAAAGGAAAACACTGAGTGAGTATTTTTTTTCGTGCTTGGGTGATCTTTTTTACCTGCTGTCGCTACCGCTTAGACAAGCTCTTACCCAATCGCTTACCGTGGTTTCTGCAAATTTTCTTCTCTGTATTCCCTGATCGCTTCAATAATAGAGGCGAACAATTACGCCTAAGCTGTGAAAAACTCGGACCTATTTTTGTTAAGTTTGGCCAACTCTTATCCACCCGGCCCGATTTAGTGCCTCATGATATCGTTCAAGAGTTAAACCAGCTACAAGATAATGTACCGCCTTTTGACACCAATACCTTTCGCAATATTGTCACCGATGAATTAGACGATTCTATCGCTACCTTATTCGCCACCTTTGAAGACACTCCGCTCGCCTCTGCTTCTGTGGCTCAGGTACATGCCGCCACTTTACAAGATGGAAAAGAAGTCGTTGTTAAAGTCATCCGGCCCGGCATTGACAAGATTATTACGAAAGATACCAAACTCCTACTTTGGATAGCCAAAAAATTAGAGAAATGGCTGCCTGATGGCCCGCGCATGAAACCCGTTGCGGTTGTCGAAGATTATCGCAACACTATTTTTGACGAATTAGACCTCCAACGAGAAGCGGCCAATGCTTCGCAAATGCGTCGTCATTTTCTAGGTTCGGAACTCTTATATATACCCGAGGTTTACTGGGATTTTTGCGCTAAAAACGTGATGGTGATGGAACGTATTTACGGTATACAAATATCAGACATTCCCACCTTGCACGCCCAAGGAACGGATATGAAAGAATTATCCGAACGTGCCGTTGAAATATTTTTTAAGCAAGTATTTGAATTCAATTTTTTCCACGCCGACATGCACCCCGGTAATATTTTTGTCAGCGCTAAAAACCCCAAACAACCTAGCTTTATCGCTGTCGACTTTGCTATTGCAGGCTCACTCGCAAGGGAAGACCAATATTATCTAGCACGCAACTTGCTCGCTATGTTTAGACGCGATTATCGCCAAGTGGCCGAACTGCACGTGCAAAGCGGCTGGGTACCTGAGGACACCAAAATAGGTGAATTTGAAGCAGCTGTTAGGACAGTATGCGAACCTATTTTTGAAAAACCATTGGCTGAGATTTCTTTTGGTAAAGTATTGATCAATTTATTTAATACCGCTCGCCGCTTTAATATGGAAGTACAACCGCAACTCGTACTACTACAAAAAACACTGTTAAACATTGAAGGTTTAGGCAGGCAGTTATACCCAGAATTAGACTTGTGGAAAACGGCCCACCCTTATCTAGAACGCTGGTTACGCAATCGCTTTCACCCTAAAACATTGCTCCAAGAACTAAAGCGCTACGGGCCAGAGTGGTTAGAGAAATTCCCCGATTTGCCCATGAAAATTTATAACAACTTAGACACCCTGCAAGAGTTTGGCAAATTAGCGCCCGAACTGAACAATGTAATAAAAGCACGCAATGAGCACAAACAGAGCCGCCATTCTAGATGGTCCAAATTATCTGTACTTGCACTAGGGGCTGCGACCGTATTCAGCGCTTGGCCTATGCTAAAAACCAATATGGACCTATTCTCTCCACTGACTCTGGGTTTAGGGGTAGCCACGCTAGTGCTGTGGGCACTGAATTAGCCTTAAGACAGACCTAGCTAACTTTGTTACAATCAAGACTTTAAAAAAGTAATAATAAGCGAATAGGATTTTTATGATTGAATGGCTAGATGTTAACGTAATTTACTGGCACTGGATTGTCTTTGGCCTTGCACTGATCACTATTGAGTTATTTGCACCGGTGTTTGTCATGTTGTGGCTTGGGCTAGCAGCTATCATTGTCGGTTTACTCTCTCTCTTCATTGCCTTGGGCATTAGTACAGAACTGGTACTTTGGGCCGTTTTATCGACCGCATTTCTACTGCTCTGGCATAAGTTTATTTCACCCAAAATGGCAAATAGAACATTAGCCGGCCTCTCCCGTGAAGCCATTATCGGTCAAATTGGCATGGTCACGACCTATAGCGAACAGCAAGGTAGAGGAAAACTCAAATTCCCTGCGCCCATTGTGGGCAATGATGAATGGGAGTTTATTTATTCTGGCAAACTGCAAAATGGCGATAAGGTTCAAGTAGCCGATATTTCGGGCAACAGCCTGATTGTAAAATTACAATGATAGTTTTTAATACACAGTTTTTAACACACGGGTTTTAATTAACCTGCTTTAACGATGCAGACCTAAAAAGGTAATAAACATGGAATCTCTTTATATTGCAGCATTTTTTGTTGTTTTAATCATTATCACACTCTTGAAAGGTGTGAGAATTGTTCCTCAAGGATACAAGCATATTTGCCAACGCTTAGGAAAGTATAACCGTACTTTAAACCCTGGCCTTAATATCATCGTACCTTATATCGACTCTGTACCTTATCAAATCACCACTAAAGATATCGTGCTAGACATCCCCTCACAGGAAGTCATCACTCAAGATAACGCCGTTATCATAGCGAATGCCGTTGCCTATATTAATATTGTTCAACCCGAAAAAGCCGTCTACGGTGTTGAAGATTACATCCTTGCCATTCGTAACTTAGTGCAAACGGCTCTACGCTCCATTGTCGGTGAAATGACTCTGGATGCTGCTTTGTCTTCTCGTGATCAGATTAAAGCAAAACTCAAAGCGGCTATCTCTGACGATATTGCCGATTGGGGTATCGTGCTTAAAACAGTAGAAATTCAAGACATTAACCCTTCTTCTACCATGCAAGAAGCGATGGAAGAACAAGCAGCAGCTGAACGCCAGCGTCGCGCGGCAGTAACAAAAGCCGAAGGCGAAAAGCAGGCAGCAATATTAGAAGCGGATGGCCGTTTAGAAGCCTCGAGAAGAGACGCTGAAGCTCAAATTGTACTAGCCAATGCCAGTAAGCGTTCAATTAACTTGGTTGCTGAAGCCATTGATGGCGAACTACCTGTTAGCTATTTATTGGGTGAAAAATATATTACTGCTATGGAAGAATTAGCTCAGTCTAGTAATACCAAAACATTTGTATTACCCGCTGACCTGCTTAGCACAGTGAAAGGGATTATTGGTAGATAAACCTGTTTAACCCAAGTAAAACAAGAGGCTAGAGTCCATTGACACACACTATTCAATCTCATATTAAGCAAACATGCTTACAAAGTCGGTCGACTCTGGCCACAGCTATGCCTCCTTTATTGATTCTATTACTTTCTTTTATTTTAATCGCATGCGAATCAACACCCGATAAAAATAAAGCGCCGATCTCACCGTACAATTACGTTGACTCAACAGAATATTTTGCCGAAAGAACGGGCTCCGTCAGTATGAGAGCTACTTTTAGCAAAAAAACATCCACGATGGATAAAGGGTACCAATTTCAATTCCGAACTATTAATAGCCGGCCTGTATTTTTAAATAGTATTAGTATTGTTGCCGGTGGCAAAAGAATCTTTTTGGAAGAAGGGCAAATTGTATTGCCTCCTCAGAAAGGCGCCACCTTAACAATGTCGCTAGAAGACTCACTCTTTGTAGGGAAGTATCCTTCGGCGCTCTTACAATTTAGGCAAAATAATATTTCACAAATATTTGCTATCGAACTACACCAACTCAAAGCGTTTGTACCGAGATAATTTTTTTATCTTTTTATTGCAGGCAAACTCATGACCATCAGCAAAAACCTTCTTGACCTACTTGCTTGCCCAGTTTCAGGTAACCCACTCTCTATTGCTGACAAGGAACTAACTGATCAAGAATCAGGGAGCACCTACCCCATTATCGATGGTATCCCTTGGCTTTTACCCAACCCTCAAAACTCTTTACTCGATTGGAGCGTGAAGCTTAATCACTTTCATCAAGTACTTCATTCAGAAATTGGCCAATTAGAGACGGCCATAGATGCTACAACAGGGTTGACACAAGAGCGCCTACAAAAATTGCATGCTGGAAAAATATCTTTCACCCGTACGGTATTCGAATTGTTGACTCCTATTGTTCGTAACCCGATGGCTGGCAAAGCTGTTTACGATGCCTTAAATGATATTGCGCCGAACACACAAAACTTATTGAGCTATGAAGCTAACCTTTATCGCGATTGGGTGTGGGGCCAAGAAGAAAATGATCTGTGTCGCGATATTGTTTACCAACATATCGACGCAAGTCGTTGCGAAAAAATACTGGTACTGGGTGCGGGTGCAGGACGCTTAGCGTGGGACATTCATCAATCTATTAAACCCGACATGACAGTGACGACTGATATCAACCCACTCTTAGTATTAGCGGCACAACAAATTATGAAAGGCAAAGGGCTCACTATTCATGAATTTCCGGAGCAACCCATCCTCAGCGAACACGTGGCAATAGAACACCATATAAAAGGATTAACCGTAGCGGACAATTTTCACAGTGTTTTCAGTGACGCGAATAAACCATCATTTCAAAAAGGCAGTTTTGATACCTTAATAACACCGTGGTTTATCGATATACAGCCATTAGAATTTAGCCGTTTTTTAAAGCAACTTAACCAATACATTAGCATTGGTGACCAATGGATTAACTTTGGTAGCTTAGTCTTTAATCAACAACGCGACGCCTTTTGTTATTCAATCGATGAAGTCAAAGCGATCGCCAAAGAACAAGGCTTCGAGATTGAAGCCATATCGCAGCAACAAATACCCTATTTGAAATCACCCTACAACGCCGGGCACCGAATTGAAAACATATGGTCTTGGTCTGCAAGAAAAACAAAGGATGTGGATTCAATAACAGACACACAAGTGCTACCAGAATGGTTAAGGGATATGAAAAAAGCTATTCCCAAAACAGACGACTTTAAAGAATTTAGCGCTCGCCACCGACTCTATGCTCAACTCGGCGCCGAAGTCGATGGCAGAACATCCATCCAGAAAATTAGCAACAAATTAGCCAAGCAACGTAACATCGATAAAGATGAAGCGAGCAAACTGGTTCGTAATCTTTTTATCGATTTAATTAGGGTCAGATAAGCATTTTAACTCATAGATAGAGTCATATCACCATCACTACAAAACATACCATCAATGATTGCTACGCTAAATAATATTATAAGAAATTTCAGAAGGGAAAAAACACGGTAAGCGGGCCATGATTCTCTCCTTTTAACCATAATAGAGACTCAAAGAAACTGTACTATAAATAAAACTAAACTCAAACAAGCATTTAGTATATGATTGAGAAATGCTTATCTGACCCCAATTATTTTATGATTAATTTAATTATTTTTTGGAGTTTATGAAATCATAAATTTTTTCTAATAATTCATCGCTATAGTCTGAAGCAAGATTTTCTTTAAACAAACCTAACAACTCATTTGACAATAACGGATGATCTATTTCAGGAAAAGGTAAACCTTGCCGTTGCCTTACCTTATAAATCGCAATTACTTCATATGGCATAACTGAAAGATCATACGTATCAAATGGCGAAGCATAGCCGATTGAGGGGTAATATTTTTCATGTTCCTCCGAACGATAATTTTTACCCGGCTGCCCAACAAATAGGTGATAATCCAACAATGTTTCAATTAAAGGGGACAACCCACCTAAATCATTCCAAGAGTTAAAAACCTCATTGAAACTGGTTTCATATTCTGAACCAACAAGCTCTTTAGACAAATCCAATCTAGCAAGATTACTCACAAAGTCCAGATAAGGCATATCAGCGACAAACTGACCAGAGAAATCAGTATTCCTCAAACCTTCTACTAAACGAAGTCCTTCAGCTAACATAGGTCTATCATCAAATATTAATGCTAAAACCAAACACAAACAAACATCATTATTAACTCGACCTTCAAAATAAGAGTAACTCTTATGTACTGATGAAAAAAAAATAGGTACTTTTATATTGCACTCAATATAGCATTTAAGATAAGCATAAGTAATTTCTAACTTATCCATCCTCTTTTTTTCTATAATTGACAAGGTAGCCAAACAAGAATATGTAGATTTCAATTGACTTAAATTTATCAACCAATCAAAGCAATTTTTATCTTTGCCTTCAAAAAAATATTTATTAATTTGCGATTCAACATACTCTAAAGCTTTGTCATTAACAAGATTAATAGTATTTTTAATAGACTCACTTTTTAAGCGTTCATATCTTTTACTTTCAGACAAAACAAACTCCTTTTAATAATTGGGGTCAGATAAGCATTTTAACTCATAGATAGAGTCATATCACCATCACTACAAAACATACCATCAATGATTGCTACGCTAAATAATATTATAAGAAATTTCAGAAGGGAAAAAACACGGTAAGCGGTCCATGACTCTCTCCTTTTAACCATAATATGAGACTCAAAGAAACTGTACTATAAATAAAACTAAACTCAAACAAGCATTTAGTATATGATTGAGAAATGCTTATCTGACCCCAATTATTTTATGATTAATTTAATTATTTTTTGGAGTTTATGAAATCATAAATTTTTTCTAATAATTCATCGCTATAGTCTGAAGCAAGATTTTCTTTAAACAAACCTAACAACTCATTTGACAATAACGGATGATCTATTTCAGGAAAAGGTAAACCTTGCCGTTGCCTTACCTTATAAATCGCAATCACTTCGTATGGCATAACTGAAAGATCATAGGTATCAAAAGGAGAGGTATAGCCAACCTCAGGATAATATTTTTCATATTCCTCAGACCGGTAATTCTTTCCCGGCTGCCCGACAAAGAGATGGTAATCAAGAATACCCTCTATCGCTTTTTTGAGTTCAGAAACATCTTCCCAATTTCTAAACACTTCATTAAAACTTGTTTCAAAATTTACATCAACCAACTCTTGAGATAAATCAAGTCTTGCTAAATTCGATACAAAATCAACATAAGGCATATCAGCGACAAAACGCTCAGAGAATTCTGCCTGTTTCAATCCATCTAATAAACGCACACTCTCCATTAGCATAGACTTATCATCAAAAATTAGCGCCAAAACCACACACAAACACAAGTCATTATTAACCCTTCCCTCAAAATAAGAGTATTCTTTATGCGCCGCTGAAAAAAACAAAGGAACTTTTAAATTACTGCAAATATAGCACCGCAAATGACTATAAAAACAATTTAACTTTTCTACAGAGGAACTCTCTAACAACAAAGCAGTTGTATAACATGAATGTATTGAGCACAAACCACTTAAAGGTATCAACCAATCGAAACTATCTTTACCTTTTTCACCATTAAAATAACCATCAAGCTGAGATACCCTTCTTTCGAGAGCCCCCTCATCAATGAGCTGATAAGAATACTTAACGGAGGAATCTTTTAAATACTGATATTTTTTATCCACAAAAAAGCCTTTTATCGTTTAGAACCTTTACTACTTTTATTCCAAGTTAAAATATCTACACTTAAATTACTCAATAATTGGGGGGCAGATAAGCATTCTAACTCATAGATAAAGTCACATTACCATCACTACAAAACACACCTATCAATGATTGCTACGCTAAACAAGATGATAAGAAATTTCAGAAGGGCAAAAATGCGGTAAGCGGGGCCATGGCTCTCTCCTTTTAACCATAATATGAAACTCAAAGAAACTGTACTCAAACAAAAAAGCCCCCACAAAAATCATTGCGAGGGCTTTATATGCAGACAAGCAACTAAAGAAACTAGTTAAGTAATAGGGTTGTTGATACTTCCATTCACGATGGGCTCAAATGCTCTGAGACTATCAATGGTTGAGGTATTTCCTAAAGGACTATTGGGAAATGTTGCCGCAAAATTACCCTGCTCACCATGTAAAGCCATATAGTTGATCGCAACTGCATCAACTAGTAGGTTGACATTGTTAGCGACAGGCGTTGCTGTTGTTTCAACATTACCGCTACTTCTAAAGTGACCAATTTGTTGGTTTTGAGCTTGCTGATCTGCTGTTCCACCTCTTAGCTGAGGACGGCCGTTTGGATTGTGAACCAAGAACCAAGAACAGGCAGTTTGTTGGTTATCACTCACCCATTCACCTTTGCCTCGACCACCCGGATCGGTACTGGCTCGGCCATCGAGGCCATCGCCTGCCTGATTATCAATAGCACCATCGCTTGAGAGCGAGCCATCACTAAAGACATAAATCATTAAAGGCTTATTACGGCGTCGAGCATATTCTAAAGCAGCACCAATACAACGGCCTGCACGCAAGTCTCTTGCTTCACCGCGAGCGCGACGCCCACCGTGATAGTCGTAACCACCCATGGTGATAGTACCTGCACCAGCATGGCCATCGATAACTAATTTCATGACTGCGGCTGTTTTTCTAAATTCTCTTTCTCTATCGTACTCTTCTTGAGTAAAAACGCCTGCTGGGCCGACGATTTCAGTATCAATTGAGGGGTCAATGTTATCCGGCGTTTGTTCCGCGTTAGAGGCGGCTTTAACGTAGCCACATCGAACTAAATCTTTTACAACATCGTCTGTGGTGATATCGCTATAAGCATTTACTCTGCCCAACTTAGCGTCTGACAAACGATACACGGACTCCATAACTGCGCCGGTATCAACTGAGCCCAACAACTGAGCAAGTTCACCGGTATCAACCAAACCGCGAGCATCATTAGAGCTATCGATTTTAGTCGGCCTTACTTCTGGATTCATATAAGCCATTGGCGCAAGGGAGTTACCACCAGAATCACTATTGCGAGAACCAATAAGAGAGAGAAGGCCACCATTGGCGCCTGCAAGGTTTACCGCATACATAGGATTGTGAGGGTTATTGCCGGTGTCGTTCTCTGAGCGCGCAGGAATCACAGCACCATTTGTATTCGCTGCTGCATTGGGAGCAAATTCGAGCAGGCCACGTAAATAAGGGCTATCCGCATGAAATTTTAAACCAAAATCATCGTTAATCAGCGGATTGGCTGCTGAATCTAAGTTAGGCGTTTGATCTACTGGTAAGCCTAAGCGCTGATAGCCAGACGTATCTAAGAAATCCTCTTGGCCACCTTCGCCACCGACTAGAACACTAGAACCGGCAAAGTTGGCGCCGCCCGCTAAATCGAAACAAATAAACGGTATCTTTGCATTATCACTGTTAAATGAACCACAAGTATCGCTTAAAAAATCAGTTAACTCTGTCGATAAAGCATTCGCTTTATTACTTGCCAGACCCAACAGCGAACCACCTAAGGTCACACCAGTACCAAAAGCAAAGCCTTGCGATACAAACTCACGCCTAGTTACGGGCCGCTTATGATCAGGATGCATTAACGGCCTATCGATATCTCTTATGAAGCTATTTTTTTTCATTACTGCATCCCACTTATTCGAATTAAACTAAATTATTGAATTAACATCATGCCACTGCCATAAGCAGTCGCACAGGTTGCGGTGACAATACTATTCACTCGAGTCGACGTATTCCCCGCAGGCAGACAAGAGTCGTTATCACAATTTCCCAACAAGGTAGTGATTAAACCATCGAGTTCAGTGCGCGCATCAGCTGAGGCAACCTGATCATCCGACTGAGTTGTATTTGCAAGCAATTGATCTAACAAAGGAGAGATGATTTGATCTCTACCCGTGGCATCAAATGCTGCTGTTGGTGTCGCATCAAAATCAAAACCAGGGAAATAAGTACTATTCGCAAGCGCTGACTCTTGGTCGACCAATTCCTTACAATACAGTACCGCTAACTGAGTCACTGCCATTTGCTGAGAAGCGGCAAAGCCATCGATAGCCGGATCAACAGGCAATTGCTGCTTCACTGTCTCAAAAGTTGACGCCACTTCTGTATTGGTTCGGCTGATACCTGTTAATGATGAGAGAGCTTCATTAATTTCATCGAAGGTTTTGACACCTACATCTGACTGCGCATCGGTACTTGGCGTAGGTAACTGTGGCGTCGGTGTCGCTTCAACACGCACATAGCTAGAGCCACCCAATTGATCAAAGGTTAAGAAGAACTGATCTGCAACAGGGCCCTGATCGACACCAATAATGGTTCCCACATTGGAGAGCACCTGTCGGCCTTCTTGAGCATCGACATCTGCTTGCGTCACCGTGGTATCCAAATTGGCGTAGGCTTGACCTGCCGATGCCTCTTGACCATTTAGACCAATCCTCATGCCTTGAATAGGGAAACTACTAATCGTTGCAGTAGAGTCAAATGTGACAAAGAATGGCTCATTAAAGAGATAACCATAATCGTCAAACTGCTCAACCTGCATAACAATGTAGCTACGCGGTATACCAACGTGATCGGAAATATAGAAGAGCAGGTAAAACTTCTGACCAACACCGATATCGTAGTTAGTCTGAATATCCTCGGCTGACATCGCAGCATCGTGGATGGCTAGGAAGCGCACTGTGCCTTGCCATTGATTATCATCAGACACCTCATCACCTACGGCTAATACGAAGTTTCTGTCCCAGCTATTAAAGTTACCCGCACCATCTACTTCAGGCGCAACAGATTCTAATTGGCCATTAACGTAAATGCGTCGACCGTCGATAGCACTATAAGTGACGGCAACATGCTGAAGAGTCGCCTGCAAAACTTCATCATCTGATGGAGTTGAAACAGCCGGCAGACCATCGGAATCCGTGACACTCGAACGGACCTGAAAATCATAATCATAAAGCGTTTGCCCCAACATAAAGTTGCGTCGATCCGTATCACCCGAATAAGTTACTATTCTAGCCGGCCCGTCTTGAGTTACATTAAGTGGTACAAACCAACCTTCAATCGTAAACTCACCACTAGAGGTAATACGGTCATACAGTTTTGCACTGGTCGATGTTGTACCTTGGAGCTTGCCATCATTAATACGAACACCACCAGAAGCCAACCACTCCACATTACCCCTCAAACTGAGTGGCATAGCCGGAGAGATGCCGCTAGTATCATCAGCTGATGTCGCACCACTGCCGTCACGGAATTCCCACTTGGCAATCACATTGGTTTCGATACGGCCACCACCGCTTGCTGCAGTTTGCCCATCATCCAACGTTAAAGCACGACTAATCACTAAGTCAGGATCAACCGCAGTCGGTGTAATTGCATCAGAAAAAGTCTGTATCGCAGCATGCATGCTGGCCGAATCAGTCGAACAGTTACCCGTCCAGCAGTTATGCCCCTCGTCACGCAGCCTAAGCGTTAATCTAGATACCGCTTCAGCCACGGTGACAGTACCACCATCTTCAAGATTCATTCTACTTCGAGCTGCTTCGTAAGCGACTTCAACATCGTCACTACCAATAAATGGCTGCTGCCTTAGAGATGAGTTTTCTGAGTGGCAAGAAGAGCAATAAACACTGGTTAACTGATAGACGGTACTTTCAAAGTCTGTCGCAGAACCGTCGTCTCCTAAGGCTGGGAACTGCTTACTATTACCGACTGTCTGTAAGGTTGGTTCCTGTAGATTAAGCGCGCCAAGAAAAGAGGTGTCACCTGCTACAGCAAGGTATTGACCCACCCATGTTGTCATCAAGCTAGTACAGGAATTGACGTTACTCAACCAACAGTTATGCCCTTCGGCAACTTTGGTAACCAAACGAGAATTGGCCGCGTTAGATGGGTCAATTAAGTTATTACTAATCGCCTGACTGTAAGCAGCATTAATATCATCGGTACGGGCAAAGGTAGGCACTGCCGAACCGCCCTGAACATGACATGCACCACAGCGACTTGATAAGGCAACGTTGGACCAAATACCATTGCGGTAGCGTTGCACTTCCTCGCTACTTGGAGCTGGACCACTGTAATTAATCGTTTCTGGGGCAGTGCTGGGATTGTCTGGGTTATTGGTAGTAGTGGTAGTGGTATTACCGCCACTGCTGCCACCACTTGAACCACCACAAGCAGATAAGATAATTGCTACGGCGCCTACAGATACGACTTTCACTGCAAGAGCTGATAACTGATTTAACGACAACATATCAATCTCCGATTACGGTTCTTTGCAGTAGTCTGCAGAAGCTGCAAACACACGCTTTAAGTTATAGTTATTGGATTGAAACACAGAGGTTTGGGCACTCAACTCTGCAATATCAGCGGCATTGATAGGATCACGCAGGCAGACGTTTTTAAACACTTTTTCCACCTGACATTGAGCAAAAGCCTCGCTATGCGCCAACTCCATACCCATGCTTTTAGCGCCACTACCTGAGCCCGACAAACCACTATCCCAACCTAACAAAGAGTTGGGCCCACTACGCCAATAGTTTTCCCAATTTTCATTCGTTGTCACATAACCGTAGGGGAAAGTAGTCGCATTAAGATGGTACTTTCTATTCACTCTGGTGCCAGTTACAGGATCCGTCTGGCCAGCACTGTTATAGACAATAGAGTTACTAGGCGTTCGCGCATTGCCGTCTTCATCGGTTTCATCATTATCGAAATCATAATAAGCGAAAGCTTGGGCTAAGGGATCCATACCACTATGACAGGTAATGCAGTTATTCAGGAAGACTCGACTATCACCGCCCGGGCTACGGCTAACATCCTGCCTTATGCGATCAGGCGATCGTGAAGAGTCTTGAACCTGCTCAAGATCACGACACATATGATTCAAGAGGGTATAGCGAAACATCGCTCTATTGGTGCCATCAACAAAGAAAGCTTCTGCTGCTGCTCGTGTTGTCATGACACCAGCGGTTGCATCTGAAGGGATACCTGCTTGAGTCGTTCTCGTTAACGTGTCTCTTAGGCTAACACCCTGAGACTCTATGGCCTCATAGTGATCGTTATTGCTTATCGAATAAGCTGGCAAGCCACCTGCGTTCGAGGTGTAGAGCACATCATCATATAATATTGTTCTGAAATCAGACTCGTCTCGAATAACACCCATCACCGTGGCTGTGTAATCGTTTAGAGGAACAAAAACCTCTTGATCACGGTTGGTCCAAGGCGCAACCCAGTTTTTTATAGTCGCGCTATAAAAGGCTTCATTTTCCATTGCCACTAAAGCTGCACCTTCACCACCAGTAATACCATCGATCAGTACATCTGTACCGTTGATCTCATCGACCATATCGTCTAGCACTGAGGCAGACGGTATCACTCCAGTCAAACGTTCATGAATTCGCTTTGCTTGCTCAGTTGGGCCCGCATGGACTCCAGTACTAAAAAGAAGGAACGCTAAAACCGAGCCTGCTGTTTTTAAGGGGGCTCTTTTTAACAGAACTCTTAACGACGCTCTCACCGGTACACTCTTGGGAAGGTAGTTAAACATGTTAATTTACCAATCTGATATGTTGTTATTGGTTATACTATAGCCAAATCCTCATGATGATTATGGCGACAGCTTCACAATTCCGTTATTTTTTCTAAGGAATTAACAAAAAAAATATAAATTCGTGACTGACTCAACGGAAAAAAAGCCAAAATAGCCCATAATCCATAAATAAGTCATCAAGAATATACTGCAAATAGCACTATTTTATTAAATTAGGTACCCGATCATGTCAGCCTTGCTACCCTTTGACTCGAAAACCATTGCGTTCAGCAGTGGGCACTTTATAGAGACATCACTAATCAAAAGCAAATCAATACTGACTGGTGGCCTTATTGCCCTGATGATTAGCGCTTGTGGCAGCGGCGGTTCAGACCAAGAAGAAGACCCTTTAGTCGCAGATGAACCCGTAGCCTATGTTAAACGAGCCGTCCCTGTTGATGAAGATGGAGACGTGATCACCGAAGATATTATGGATCCTACCGCATTCAACGGTGGAGCTGCCCTCTACATCAGAGACCGCGCCAGCCAATCGGCCAACGAGCGCAACATCACTGCGTCGGCTTTCCCAGCAGGTGCTCTCTACGACATTAAAGATGTTGACGTATCTTATGATGGACGCAGGCTGGTTTTTGCCATGCGAGACCCAGAACTAGAAGATGTAGATGAGGAAGACCAACCCAAATGGAATTTATGGGAATATGACTTAGATAACGACAGCCTCACTCCTGTAATAGCAGACGCCATTCGCTCTGGTGAACACCATGATATTAGCCCTGCCTACTTACCTGATGGCCGTATCGTGTTCACTTCTACCCGACAAGTTCGCAGTCGGGCCATTTTGCTAGATGAAGGCAAAAGCGGCTACGCGGCTACAACAGACGATGAAGATATTTTCAACCTCCATATTGTCGACCCTAGCAATGACCCTAATGGTGCCAACATACAACAAGTGACATTCAGCCAAGGGCATGACTTACAACCCACCGTACTATCCGATGGTCGCATTGCATTCTTACGATCAGACATGGGCGACCAACGCGATAGACTGGCCATCTATACCCTCAACATTGATGGCAGTAATTTACGCATTCTTTATGGTTATCACAGCCAAACAACCGGTAACACTAGCAATAATCAAACGACCTTTATTGACCTGCAGGAAATGTCAGACGGCTCACTCAGCGCAATTCTTCAACAAAGAGAGTCAGAAACACTCGGTGGCGACATTGTCCGCATTGATAGCGAAGGTTTTACTGATATCAATCAAGCCAGCTACAACAATAGCGGCGCTACAGGACCGGGGCAAAACTCCGTTACACAAGGCACAGTTAATCTGGACGACAATATATCCACTCATGGTTACTTTAACTCAGCCTTTCCAATTGACGGCAGCCTTCGCTTTTTAGTGAGCTGGAACCCTTGTCGTCTTCTAGACGACAATGATACCCCCGATGATACTAGTGACGATATTATTCTTGCCTGTACTGACAGTAATCTCGCCAATCCAGAACTAGAGGCCGCTCCTGCCTTTTTTGGACTCTGGCTTTACGATGCCAATGGCGGTACACAAAACCCCGTCGCTATTGCACAAGAAAACGAAATGTATACCGATGTAGTGTTAATGAAAGAGCGAACACTACCTACAACCGTTACTGAAGCCACTCTAGATGAAGACCTTGTAGCCAGAACGTCTGGCGTACTTAATATTCGCAGCGTTTACGATACTGACGGCACCGATACCTCTGCCGCTGGGATCAGTGTGCTATCCGACCCAGCACAGACTCTCGCGACAGCAAGACCGGCTCGCTTTTTACGACTAATCAAACCCGTGAGTATCCCGAGCGATGATGTCTATGATTTTGATAACTCTGCTTTTGGCTTGAATCAAAACCGAGGCATGCGTGAAATACTTGGCTACGCCCCCATAGAACCGGATGGCTCGGTGATGGTAGAAGCACCTGCCGACGTTGCCTTTCATTTTGACGTCGTTGATGTCAATGGCGAAAGAATAGCCCCACTACATAGAAACAACCTCCAACTAAAAAGCGGAGAAACTTACCAATGTGTCGGCTGCCATACGGCCGATAGCGAAGAGCCTCACGGCAGACTAAATCAAGACAGTGATGCTAGAAGCTTATCAGTTAACCCTGGCGCACTCGCCGTTGGCGTTCACTTTAACAACACAAAATACAGTAACGTCTCGGGCGTAGAAGACAGAGACACAATGGCAGAAGTCTTTGCCAAAGCCATTCCAACGGGCGAGACGGAACCTAATGGCCCAAGAGTATTAAGTACCGACCTAGAATATACCGATGACTGGAGCGATCCCGTCGTTAACGCTGATTTTAATCTTCGCTATGCAGGCACATCGGGAGATGTTGATTTCACTCCACTACTCACTACAGCCCCGACAGATGCAGGCTGCCAAACCACTTGGCAAGCCAATTGCCGAACAGTCATTAATTACCCTGATCATATTCAACCCATATGGGAAGCGACAAGAGTGACGAATTCATGTGTTACCTGCCATAGCGTGACTGACAGTGTTGGCGGCGCACAACAACCTGCAGGGCAACTTGAGCTAACGAGCCAAGCATCAACAGATGAAGTGAATCACTACACTTCGTATCGAGAGTTACTCAGACAAGATACACCTCTCATCCTTAACCCAGCAGGTAGCCCTACTTTTCTCACCTTATTTGTTTTGGAGATTGTCAACGGCGTACAACAGTTTTACCTTGACGCTGATGGAGATCAAATTCTTGATGTAGGCGGAAATCCTATCCCCGAAGTCCGTCTATTTAGTGAAGGGGATGATGATGTCGACGACATCTATATTCAAAGCTTCACTGGTGCTGTAGGCGATGTTTACCTTGATGCCATGGGCGCACCAATCCTAGACGCTGGAGGCAGCCCCATTGACGTCATGATCCCTATAGATCCAAATGATATTCCAGCCAGTCCAGTCATGAGACTCAGCAATGCTTCTGGTAGCCGTTTCTTTGATAAGCTAGAAGGCTCTGACGGAACGGTCGATCACAGTAGTTTTATGAGCCCAAATGAGCTACGCTTGCTTCGCGAATGGCTCGATATTGGCGGCCAATATTATAATAACCCTCTCGATGCTCCGCTCGACTAAACAAACGGCTTAAGGATTTTCTCAACTGATGTTTTTGTTTCCGGCTAATAAGCGAGAAAATCCGCTTGGCCATAACTCACTCTCAATACTGATTGCTTTGACTATCTTTATGCTTTTCTTTAGCGTCCATTCTTTTGCAAAAGAAGAGCTAAGAGTCATTGTGAACGATACTTATATCAGTATGCATACTGGCCCCGGTAGGGGATACCCAGTGTTTCACGTACTAGAAAAAGGCGAGAGTGTCACACTGCTTTACAGCAAAACTGACTGGATCAAAGCAACAACAGAGAAAGGTATCACCGGCTGGATTCATAGACGCTATATGAGCGACACAATCGGCCCCAATGGAGAAGCAGTGGAGCTAGGAATACCTCGAAGAGATGACTTCAGTCGTCGCAAATGGGAAATAGGTACGGCTGCAGGCGCATTCGATAATGCGATTGAAGTCATCGGTGTCCACGGTGCTTATCGGTTTACCAAACATGTCAGTGCTGAAATACGCATCTCTCAGGCAACCGGGCGATTTTCTAACGCTAGACTCATCTCTTGGGGCTTGGTACATCAGCCTTTTCCTGAATGGCGACTATCTCCTTTTTTTACTCTGGGCAATGGTCAAATTGATATTTCAGCGAACAGCAATACAACGCAAGACGATAGTAAAGACAATTTCTTTCTTGTTGGCACAGGCCTACAGTATTACTTAACACATCGTTTTCTAGCTCGATTTGAATATAACAATTACACCACACTACCAGACGATAGAAAGAACGGTAACATAGATGAGTGGAAGCTAGGTGTTACAGCTTTCTTTTAAGTTGCACTAAATTTATTCCTTTATTATTTCTGACCAAAAAGAGAAATATGATGTATCGAAACATAAACAAAAAAATAAGCCACATCATTACTACAATGATATTTCTGGTGGCCAGCGGTTTTGTTATTGCACAACCACAGAATTCGGAGAGCGATAACCCGGTGCTCGATAAAATTATCACTCCAGATTTAGAACGCAGAACAATTACAGAAGACCAACTCGACAGCGAGGACTGGGAAATTGGTGTATATACAGGCGTTCTCTCTATAGAAGACTTCGGCTCTAACAGTGTTAACGGCATTCGTTTCGCCTACCATATGACAGAAGATTTTGTTATTGAATTAAATTATGGTTTGAGTGAAGCAAAAGAGTCCAGTATCGAAGTATTAGGTGGAGGCATTCAACTACTCACTTCCGACCAGAGAGAATATAGTTACTACAACATTTCTATTGTTTACAACATATTTCAGGGCGAAGTCTTTTTAGGCAAAAATACCGCTTATAACAGCGCGTTTTATATCTTATTGGGTGGAGGCAATACGACTTTCAATGAGAGCGATTATTTTACCTACACCATTGGTGGCGGCTTGCGCTTTTACTTAACTGATTACCTTGCACTTCACGCAACAGTTAAAGATCATATTTTCAATAGCGATATCATCGAAGACAAAACCACCAATAACTTAGAAGCTACTTTAGGCTTATCTTTCTATTTCTAGCGAGAGAATAACTATGAAACTATTACTATCGATACTCATAAGCGCTCTAGCATTAAGCGTTCAAGCAAAAGAAATTAGCGGGAAAATGCCTGACTTTACCCTCGACAGTTCGAGCGGGAAAAATGTAAGGCTGGAAGAATTGCGAGGCCAAGTTGTTATGCTAAACTTTTGGGCCACATGGTGTGGCCCTTGCCGCCAAGAAATGCCCGCACTAGAAGCACTGTATAACCGCTACAGTAAAGCAGGCTTTACTATTCTTGGCATTAATGTTGAAAACAGTAAAGTAGCATCCAAGCGTTCAGAAATTGAAAAGTTTGTTCGCGAAAAAAACCTTACCTTCCCTATCTTATACGATAATGAAAAAAGCGTTACCACAACTTTAGAACAGCAATTTCTAGGCAAAAACATGGGAATGCCTACGACTGTTTTTCTTGACCGCAGTGGCAATGCTCGCTTTTTACATGAAGCTTATAAACCAGGTGACGAGCGCAAGTACAAAAAAATGATTAAAACACTTCTTAGAGAATAGGTGAACTACAATGAAAATAGCCACTGTCTTTGTAGCGCTCTTATTAATTTCCGGGTGTAGCAAATTTGAAATAAAACCATGGGTAAAAGCACATGAGCGTGAGCTTCTTTCAAGCCCTATTATGGCTTTTGAGCGCGACCCTATAAGCACAAAATATATGAATCACGTTTATGAATCACGTGAAGGTGCTCGAGGAGCAGAAGGCAGCGCTGGGGGCGGTTGTGGTTGTAACTAGTCGTTTAATAACAACTGTTTTTATTGTTCTTTTTTTTAGCATAAAAGCCTCTGTCAGCCTCGCAGCCATATTACCGGAACAACGAGCGGATGCGTTATGGCATAGCTATGATGGCGGCGGCGTCACCATTGACGGCCCTTCAGTGTTAGTCAGAAAAAATGTGGGCGACAAGTTTTCTTTCTCAGGCAATTATTATATTGATATGGTGACTAGCGCATCGGTCGATGTATTAGCTACTGCTAGCGCATATACAGAAGAGCGTAAAGAATATAGTTTAGGAATGGATTACCTTAACGACCGTACCATCATGAGTTTTGGCTACGCCAATAGTACCGAAAGTGATTACATTGCCGACACGGTAAGCTACACCATTAGCCAAGAATTTTTTGGCGATCTCTCTACTTTAACCATGGGCTTTGCCTTAGGTGACGATACAGTAAAAGCAACAGGAGCGCCTGATTTTGAAGCCAGCACTAATCGTCGTCGTTACAACTTAGGTTTCTCTCAAATTTTAACAAAACGTTTTATTGCCTCGGCAAGTTACGAAGCCGTTTTCGATGAAGGTTTTTTACGAAACCCTTATCGAGCCGCAAGAGCATTTGATGCAGACAACAGCGCCAAGCGTGACAATTATTTAGATGGCAACTTAGACGAAGATGGGAATCAATTGTGCGTAGGCCAAGAGAATAATACGATCGGGGGAGAATGTTACCCTGAAACTCGAAACAGTGAAGCATTCGCTATTAGAGGAATATACGCATTTACTAACCATTCAAGCCTACGGGCAGAGTATCGGCAATACGAGGATAGCTGGGACGTAGAATCACAAAACTTTGAACTCCGCTATAGCCATCAAATAAAAGATCGATGGCTATTGGAATTAAGAGGTAGAGTATATGAGCAAAGCTCTGGCGCTTTCTTTTATCGAGATACTATCAATCTCAGTGCTGAAAGACCTAGATTCTATGGCCGAGACAAAGAAATTAGCGAGTACTCATCAGTGCAGTATGGGCTAAGTCTCTCGTATACATTTAAAAGCCGCCACGAATTCTTTAACAACAGTACACTCAATTTTAGCTGGGATCATATGATCTTTGATTACGATAACTTTAGAGACTCCAGCAATGATAATTTTGCCGTTGGGGAAGAACCTCTCTATAGCCTCGAAGCAGATGTGTTTAGGTTGTTTTATTCCGCTTTTTTCTAGACAACACATTTATTTGATTTTTTTGCCTTATACGCTATTGCCTTCTACACTTAAAGGTAAAGTTAAAGGTAAACATCATGTCAGCAGAAGAAAAACGCCAATTTACTCGCGTATCCTTTGTAACCCAAGTCAAACTGTCCCAAGGGGAGCAGTTGTGGCTTGGGCACGTTGTTGATATTTCATTTAAAGGTATTTTGGTCAATAGTCGCTCACCCTTAACTTTTAACAACGACCAGCCCATCACTGCTGAAATTTTTTTTGAAAATGGCAGTAGCATGAAAGTCAAAGCAGAAGAAGCGCATAACAATGGGCAGTTCTATGGCTTCCACTTCCTAGAGTTTGATGTCGAAGGCATGACACACTTACGCAATATCATCATGCACAACTTAGGCGATGAGAGCGCTTGCGAAAGAGAACTCATGTCTTTATTTAGCTACCACCAATAAGCAACAGGGCATCGCACCTCCCCGCAAGATAGATTTTCTCACTGCAAACAGCTAATATTCGCCCCCTTCCTTTAGACAATCAGCTTTTAATCAACCTTCTAGCCATAGGGACAACAGAGTATGCGTGAGTTACGCGTTCAAATAGCGATAGCGCTTATTACATGGACAACTTGGATATTGTTTGTAGGCCTAGAAGGCTTTGAGATAATCAAACAGCACTTCACCATTGCGCTCACCATGTTACTCGGTTCATTTGTGGCAGGATCAACCAGTGTTGGTGGAGGCGCCGTTGCCTTCCCTATTTTCACAAAAGTATTAAGCATTGATAGCGCTACCGCTCTCTTTTTCTCTTTAGCCATTCAAAGTATCGGAATGACGGCTGCCGCCATTATGATCTTCCTTACCAAGATACCCATCTGCTGGCGAACAATTCGCTATTCGCTTATCGCCGGCGGACTAGGATTACTGAGCAGCTTCTTTTTTATTCGCCTGCAAATCTCGGGAGCAGATATAAAGTATCTGTTTAGTTGCTTTAGTTTTATTGTCGCCTTAGGTTTAATTTGGATGCGATTTAATTATGAGCAGATTGCCCATACAGAAAAACCACAACCTGGACGCATCGCATTAACATTAAGTTGTTTTATTGGTGGAATACTCAGTGGAATCATCGGAACAGGAATTGATTTTATACTCTTCGCGATGATGATATTTATTTGGCATTATGATTTTAAGAAAGCAATTGCGACTTCAGTGGTCGTTATGGCCTTTAATGCCATAATAGGTTTCGTTGCGATATTGACTACCACTGATTACTTTTCTGGAGAAGTCGTATCCTATTGGCTAGCCGCTGTGCCTATCGTCGTTATCGGCGCACCTCTTGGCGCGGTGGCCTGCCGCTACATACACAAAAATATTATGGTTTATTTCCTGCTAGTCTTAATATCGATCGATATTTTTTCGACAGTATTGATTATTGGGTTTAAAACACACTATATTTTATTAATACTCGCCTGTATTACTGCCTTTCTAATTTACAAACGCAGACTAGAAAAGCAATAAAGTCATTCATCTCGATTCACAAAACGCTTAGATTTAAAGATGTAACGAGTGTACAAAACACCAACTGTGGTATTGCTTTTGGTCTCTACTAATGGCGAATCGTCATAGACAGCACCACTTATATCGTCATACCTTAAAAAGAAGACCAGTAGGTTTTTGCTACTTTTTGATGTCAAAGAAAGCTGCAAACGAGAACCAGCATAACCGCTATCGGCTTGATAAGCTTCGCGGTCTGTTGTCGCAAACTCAGGATCAACGCTGTAATAAATGGAGTTATACTTTTGATCGCCAAACTTAAACGCAATACTCGCCCCTGTTTTCCAGCTTGTGCCGAGAAATTTTTTCTCCAATGCAATAGAGGGCGAAAAGTTATAGCCAGCAGTACTAAACTCGCCATCATCAATCTCCATAACACCTCGAAGCGGAAATCTTAAGAACCATTTATTTGATTCACTCTCAAATAGCTTAACCTCCAAAGAAGGGCCAACCTCAAGCAAGCTACCAATATCGTCCATGCCTTGGCGAAGGTCAATTTCATCGCTATCAACAGCAAAGTTAAAGTCAAAACTAAGATCTAACTTAAAACGCTCATCTTTAAAAAGCTGAGCACGGATACCTTTATCGTCCGACTTTAAAAACTCTCCTCTATAAACACCCAGCACAACAGGAAATGCATAAGAGCGAGTTTGCTTAGTACCAGTATAATAAGATTGATGTAAAGCACCCGCACCTAAACCAAGCTCCCATAAGGGCAGCTCCTTGGCATAAACACCAAAAGAGATAAGTGGAAGAAAAACAACAACAGAGAGTATTTTATATAGAGGCATTGACCAATTATCCTTACCGCTGAACCAACAATAATTGGCCAATATGAAAAATCAAAAAGAACAAATTAGTTAACAAATGACTGAGCTTTTCTAACTTCAGAATAATAAGCTAACCGTCTTAAAGTCAACTTTTTGATTCTAGCTAACCATTTAGTTCCTATCTCTACGTCCTCATCATTATATATTTTTATAGTAGGAGCAGAAATATCAATTTTAAGAAGGTTTCTCTTATATTTCCAAAGCATGCTATTTTTATCGTGCTCGACAATTTCCCACTGATAATGAAGAGCTGTATAAATTAACGCTTTTTTTAATTCAATATCAGTAGAGCTGTATTGACTAGCGTCAATTGTTATAGCCAAGTCATCTGGTTGAGCCGAAAGAAAAGAACTAAAGATAGATAAGAAAAATGCTACCAATATCCAACGAATCGACTTATTTTTGTATTGTCCCAATGTAATTCTCCTTAAGTAGTTACCACACAGAAAGAAGGCCAATATAGTGATTATTCTGCAAAAATTCAATAAAAACACTCTTCGACTCGCTTTTTAGCTGAGCCGTTTTTTACATATGGCTTCATACTATACCTTTCTGTATCAATATCACTCGATAAGAGATGCTGGCAACTATAAAACAAGGCTTTTTGATTATAGATAGAACGAGTAGCCGCTCCAGAGACCATTGAAGAAATAACTCGGCGGATGTGCCATTCGAGCAATCTTGAAATAGAATATTTTGAAGCATTTTTAGCAACATTCTGCCCAGCTTCAAACAAGCCTAACAAACGTCCATCATAAAAGTAGTCAATCACTTCATTCCATGATTGATGCCAGTGATCTAATTCTTTCGAATACCTCTCTAAACCGACATAGTCTATTTGCTCATGCTTCATTAAATTCTTTTCCAACAATGCAGCGGACTCTAGGGCCATAAATACACCAGGAGATAACATGGGGTCGACAAAGCTATGGGCATCACCAAGCAAGGCCCAACCTTTACCAAAACTTTGCTTAGTGACAAGCTGATAATTACTGTAGGTCACCACCTTAGAACAACGCTGACGATGACGGCCACTTACGCTCAACATAGAGTCATTATCAATAATATTTTCTAAGCGCTCTTGGGGTGAAGAACCATAACGAGCAGCGGCTGCTTTATCCAATACCACACCGACCGACAGCACTCCCTTGAGGGGAATTTGCCAAGACCAACCCGCATCAATAACGGATAAAACGACTTGCCCTTCCACAGCATCATCCGCACTAAAATTTCGATAATGGGCAAAGTAAGAAACGTCATTACGCTTGCCTTTTACTGCATCAAGAGAAAGCAAACGGCTGAACAGGCGGTGCCTGCCCGTAGCATCAACCAAAAAATCCGGATGTTCTTGCAAACCTACAGATTTAAGGCAGGATGCACTTAAGGCAATATCACGGTCATCTGAGCCAAGAGGCTCAAGCTCGGCCATAGAATTGATAAATGTGACGCCCAAGGACTTCGCTCGACGCACCAGAATTTGATCGAACTCAGGACGAGGAATATTGTAGGAGTAATCAGGAATATCTCGACTAAAACGTCGAAACTTAAAATCCACCCTAACGCCGCTAGGGTGTCGAAGTGCTGCACCACGTTTTTTTGCGGAGATAGCAGCAACCTCGGACTCTATACCCAATCGCTGCAAATAAGGTATCGCGGCTGGCACAAGAGATTCGCCCACCAACAATTCGGGTCGTTTTTGATTATCAAAAACAACACAACGAATACCTTTTTGAGCAAGAAAGCAAGCCAAAGCGCAGCCTGCGGGGCCAGCCCCAATAATACCGATCAACTTCACACCCTCTATATTGATACCCTTTATTGTCGTAAAAGCCTGACACACGTGAGACTAGACTTAGGTGAGAATATAGTAAAAATGAACGAAAGTTTTTGATCCAGTCGATAAAACCAGAATTTAGTGTATTAAAAAAAGGATATAAGTTAAAGCAAGCAAAGGGATCACCTTACCGCTTGATAGTGCTCATTCAAACGCTTCGCAGTGAGCTTACCATTTTCTTCCCTTGGAAGAGCGCTAACTGCAATAATAGGACGAGGAATAAAGGCATCGTCAACATGCTTAGAGAGGTAAGACTTTAACTCCAAGGTACCAACATTATCAGGAAGAACCACCATAGCCGCGAGACGTTTCGCTGCCCTACCCAATTTTTTTTGAGGCTCAGGAATAAAAATCACACCATCGATAATGCCAGGGAAACTTAAGAGCATTTTATTAAGCTCTAACAAAGACCCTCGCTTCCCCGCCATATCCACCATATCGCTATCACGACCGGCGAGCTTAAAGCCCCCACTGGGTAACACTTGTATTCGATCTTGGAGAACAACAGGCTCAGGTAAATATTCGGTCGCAGCAAGCGTGGCACCACCATCATTTTCGCTTAAGCTAATCCCTGTAAATAGCTGCCAATCAGCCTGCATTGCCGTATTACGAATAGCCATGGAACCCACTTCACTACAACCATAGACCTCACGCAACTCTGACACATTAACGCTTGAGGGCATCTTAGTCTCTGACTGAGACAAGAGAGCTTCCACCTCTAAGGCCAATGTGTCAGAAAGTGGAGAAGTAGCACAAAGCACTAAATTAACAACAGGGAAGTTGAGCTGGCTTGCACATAGAGCACGTAAGTGAACAGGGGCACTGACCAACATTCTGGGGGCGGGTAAGCACTTAAGTAAATCGGCGATATCTTGAGGGAATAAAGGCTTCGCATCTGAGACACATACAGACTCAAACAAAGGAAAGAAAACCGAGGTTTCCAAACCCCACATATGCTGGGGAGGCACAGTGGCTAATTGATGCAGAGTGCTATCAGACTCTCTGTAACCAGCCAACATATGCGATGCATTTATCTTGCTACTTTCGACGACGGTTCGCCAACTTTTTTCGTTAGGTTTAGAGTCACCCGTCGAGCCAGAAGTGAAGCTAATCGCTGCGAGATGATCCAGAGGAATAAGGGGCGGCTCATAATGCACATTGTTGCGATTATCATCCCCACCATCATTTAATAATGGCTCCAGATCGCTAAGCTTGAACAGCGGAATATCCGCAGCGATACCATCCAGACATGACCAGTCATGTGCGATATACACATTGCCATAGCGCTCATTTAAACGGGTTTGTGTGAGTTCTTTTTTGTTTGGCGGCAATAAGCTGGTCTGCCCGCGCACAAGGGCAGCACAAAACAGTAAAGTAAACAGATAGCGGTTATCACAAAGATTGATGACATAGCCATAATCTGGGAGCTGCTCCGCTATTCGATTCACTTGAAGCAGAAATTCAGCCGAGCGCACCTGCCCTTGAAAACCACCCAACAAAGGCAGATCTTGGGTAATATTGGCAATCGCGTCATCGGCATCACGCGTCAATAGAGGAAAGCTAGAGGAATCTTTCATAAACCAATAAATACTACTTATATTACTTATTCGCCTCTACATGGGCCGTAAGACTCCTTAGAGTGGCAAAAGCCTCCTTTGTAGACTCGTCTTCGGCTTTAATCTGCAAACCGTACTCTTGGGAAATAGCTAATGCGATTTCTAAAGCGTCGATAGAATCCAATCCTAAGCCGTCTCCAAACAAATGCTCTTCTGGGTCGATCTCATTGGCTTCGACATCTTCTAAGTTAAGCGCTTCTACTAATAATTCTGCCATTTTCAATTCGGCTGGTGATTGTTCTGCCACGAATATATGCCTCTCAATTGGGTTAATTTGACCTTGCTTTATTTTTTAGGGGCGGTAGTTTAAACTAACTGGTCTATATTAATAAGATATTTTAAGCTAAAAACATTCTAAGGCCCTAGCAATTCCAGTAAAAATCGATTGTGCTAAGCTGTAAAAGACGGAACTCAACTTTTTAACATGTTTCAACAGGTGTACCCATGAATCATCGTAACGGAGCAGCATTGTCGCTAACACAAGACGATCGCAGCAATAGTAGTAATAGCAGCAAGCCAAATTCAATTCTAAATAACGCCTCAAGTAATGCCTCAATGCCAAATACTTGTATCCGCAACCATTTGTCAGATCAAACAATAGAACAGCTGCTAGAGTGTCCCAACACTCTTATGGTATTACCCTACTCATCGGGCTCAAGACAGTCATGTGCACCATCACAGCCTGGAGCTATTCACTCCGGCTTGACCCTACTTGGCAGTGAAACGGCTCTCAACGAAGTATGGACAAGTGAAAAATCGGTGATAGACCGAGGCGTTACTGGCAATTGCTACTGGAGCAAAACGGAAAGCGTACTCGCTGCCTCTATCTGGCTGAGCCCGGAAGCCTGCCAAAACCTAGAAGCCTCTAGCGAATCAGCGTACAACGAGCTATTGTCACTGATTAAAGACCAAGGCTACCCCCACCCCTTCCGATTTTGGAACTACATTCCCGACATCAACCTCGGCAAGGGAGATAAAGAGCACTATAAACTCTTTTGCACTGGACGCCTAAAAGCGTTTCGAGCGAGCGACATCCCTGATGATCAATTCCCATCTGCCTCTGCATTAGGCCACCATGCAGAGGGCGCGGTGATCTATGTTTTAGCCGCCAAGGTTACCGGCAGGCATCACAACAACGCCCTACAAGTGAATGCCTACCAATACCCAAGAGAATACGGTGTCAGTAGCCCTTCATTTTCTCGCGCCACCTGTATTCACTTAGACGACCAAGATCTATTTTTTGTCTCAGGAACCGCCAGTATTATTGGCCACAAGACAACTTGCGAAGGCGATTTAAAGGGACAGCTAGAAACCACCATTAGCAACATACAGCATTTGCTAGAAAATAAAGACAAAAGCAATAACCAAGCACAACTGCAATCTATGAAAGTGTATTTGCGACATGCTTCAGACTTCATACAAACCCAACAATTATTAGAAGCAGCCTTTCCCGAAACGCTGATTGTCTATACATTGGCAGATGTCTGTCGCGCCAACCTCTTAGTTGAGGTTGAATGTTTTTGTGGCTGATCTAAGTAACAAATTAAGTAGTACGCTTGTTGACCCTACGCTTGTCAATCCTGTCCACTCAAACCCTCCCAAGACGAACATTCTCGCCGCAGCGGAAGGAACAGGCGCTCACCATTACAGCAAACTCAACCATTTTTTAAGAGGCATTGGGCATGCATTTATCTGGGCTCTATTTGGTATTGGCGCGCCCATTTTGACTCTCGCCTTACTGGCCCTTTACTGCTTACCGCTCGAACGCTCACACAAAATAACGCTCACCAGAAAAGCCATCAGTTTTAGCTGCCGTTTTTACCTAAACAGTATGCGTTTTTTAAAACTAATGACATACACGATAAAACCGGAGAGCACTATCAATGTGAAAGGCAAACTCATTATTGCCAATCACCCGAGCCTACTTGACGCATTTTTCATCCTTGGCATGTGCCCAAACCTATGCTGTATTGCCAAAGAGGCACTTTGGAAAAACCCCTACACAGCATTTATCGTTAGGATGGCCGACTACATCCACAATGGCACCGACGACTTTATCGAACAAGCGAAAAAACGGCTAGAGAAAGGAGAGAACATTCTGATCTTTCCAGAAGGGACGCGTAACGCTTACGACGATCAGCTCGATTTTAAACGCGGTGCCGCCAATATTGCCATACTGGCTGAATGCGACATACTACCCATCCTTATCGAATGCTACCCTCGCGCTATGCAAAAGGGTGAGAAACCCTATAGCATCCCAACTGTAGCACCACTTTTCGCTTTCACCCACCTCCCCATAATCGAAACACAAGCACACATAGACAGTAACACACCTAAAACTGTGCAATACCGTGCTCTCACTCGCTTTTTAAAGGAACTTTATAGGCCTTTGCTATCAAAACAGGCGAAACCTCACCCAACAGAACCTGTAACGGCAAAGGAAGCTAAAGAGAAACGCTAAAAACGCCTGCACTTGAACCAACAAATGAAGAAGATTACCTCTTCAGCCTCATCTTGCTATAATTCACAACCATCATACCAACGCGTTTTAGGGACATTGACAATGCCATCAAAAACAGAAATATTAGAACAAACCAAAAAAATCATGCAGGAACTATTTGAGCTGGATGAAGAACAACTGGTGCCCGAAGCCAAGTTATATGAAGACCTCGACATCGACAGCATTGATGCCGTCGATTTATTAATAGAATTGAAGAAATTTTCCGGAAAAAACATTGAACCTGATCGTTTTAAAGACGTAAAAACCCTAGACGACATTGTCAATACGGTTGCAGAGCTAGCAGCATAAATTCAATCAAACGATTTAGCTTGAATAGCCCACCATTACCATTCAGGCTCACCTAAAATATGAACAAAACAACAGCGAAGGCGAACAAACTCAGCATTAGCCTTGATATGGAAGTCGCGTTCTTTGATGTAGACTCTTATCGTATTGTTTGGCACGGGAATTACCCAAAGTACTTTGAAATTGCTCGCTGTAAATTATTAGAACACATTGATTTCACTTATGAAGATATGGAAACGGCTGGTTACTTCTTTCCTGTGATTGACCTACAAGTAAAGTATATTCAGCCCCTACGATTCAAGCAGTTATTTACTATTACTGCCACACTAACAGAGTGGGAAAACAAACTAACGATTCAATATTTAATTCAAGACCGTGACACAGGTGAAAAAATAACAAAGGCAAAAACATCTCAGGTAGCGATTGCCATGCCAGAGCATATTACTCAATTCACTTCACCTGAAATATTAATCGACAAAGTGAAAGTCGCCCTAGAAGCTTAATATGAAAAAAATTTTCCGCCATACAGTATCGCTGACTTTATTTACCCTAGCTGTATTTAGTATCAACTCGGGCCTTGCTCAGGAGAAAAAGACCAGCACGTCGCCAACAAAATTAGTCGACCTACTACCCAAACAGTGTGTGTTCTCCGGCGCTTTCACCCAACAAAAGACAATCAATACCCTACCTAAGCCTTTAAGCTCAGAAGGGATAATGTTTTTTTCTTGCAAACATGGCTTGATATGGAAAAACATAAAGCCTTTCCCAGAAAGCTTAATTTACACTTCAGAAAATTTACATTTCAGAAATACAGAGTCCGAACAAGCTATCCCACTTGACGGACAACAACATTACTATCTTGCAAAATTTTTAATTGACTTACTCAGTGCGAACATAGGCTCGTTAAACGAACAATTTTCGATGGAAAATGGACCAAACGAAAACAGTCTTATTTTATTGCCAAATAATGTCTTTATAAAAAAGGGCTTGCAATCTATCTCTATAACAAAAGAGCAAAAAGACGAAAGTAAAAAAGAGAGCCTAATCATAAACATTAAAGACCCAAAAGGCCAAACCACGCTATTAGAAATAGACAACTTAATCGTTCATTCAAAAACAAAAAAAATCAATATCGAAGATGACTGCATAAATGCAACAAAAAATGACAAACACGAAGAAAATGCTTGCAATATATTATCAGACCCTCAGCGCTATCAAACCATCGAATCAATCAATTAAGAGAGCATCAACCATATGCTATCCATATGCAGAACACTGTTTTTCTTAGTCATTATTTTTTGCGTTCTATTCATAGGGCAACATTACAATAAAATCAACATAAGCACAGACCTTAAAGACCTATCGCCTAGCTTATCAAAAAACAAAACCACTCAGAAAGCAATTGACACTCTTTCAAAAGATATAGAAAGCAGATTTATGCTCATCATTAAAAATGATGACAGAGAAAAATTAAAAAACTCTATCACTTACTTAAACAAGAGCATTTCAGAAAAAAATGGACTGAGCATCAACACCCTATCTTCCGGCGCATTATTAGAAGAACTGAAGGAACATCAATTTCACTTATTAAGCCCAAAACAACAGAAATCATTAAAAGAAAAAGAACAAGAGACACTAATTCAGGAAGCGCAACGAAAACTATTTCGGATGGACGCCAACCTGCAACTACTTCCTTTTAATGAAGACCCCTTAAGCACATTCAGCCAGTATGTAGAACATCTACTAAACAGTGATCTCAACACGAACACCGAAATACAAGCCATAAAAATTGGAGAAAAAAACAGCTTCTTTCAAGCTATTTCATTTAAGATTAGCGGCGGCTCTCTAAAAATCGAAAACCAAAAATTTTTAGTTGAAAACCTAAACATCATAGAAAACGAATTATTGAAAAAATTTAACAGCTCGACCTTAAGATCTGGCGTTTTCTTTTTTGCGGCCGATGCAGCAAAAAAGTCAGAATCTGACATAAAATTAATCAGCACCATATCAACAATTGGAGTAATAGCATTATTACTCTTGGTTTTTCGATCATTTGCTATTTTATTGATACCTGTATTATCTATCCTCATTGGTGTTTTATTTGCCGTAGGCGTGAACCATTATATCTATGGCTCTATACATATACTCACCATTGTATTTGGTTCCAGCTTAATTGGGATCATCATCGATTATTCATTACATTATTTTTATCATCAAAAAACCACGCCTCAAAAAAGCAGGAATCAAGAAAATAGAGAAAAGCTATTTCGAGCCATGCTACTTAGCCTGATAACATCATTGGTAGGCTATAGCGCTTTAAGTTTCTCTAGTTTAGACGCACTAAAAAAGGTAGCTTTATTTTCTTGTTGTGGTATTTTTTCAGCCTGGCTCAGCGTAATAACCATGGGGTCACTCAGTAGAATAAAAGATATTCATATTTATGATTCTGTTTTCACTTCGCTTCTCGCTCTTATCAATTCACTATTAAATTCTATAAGCAAAAGACTGTCATTTTCATTATGGTTAATAATTGTTGCGCTTGGCTCTATAGCAGTTTATCTATTTGGCTTACCCACCAGCGATAATCCTCGCTTATTCTTTAATCCATCAGAAGCATTATTATCTCAAGAAGCAGAAGCCAATAAATTAAATAGCGATTTTGAACCCGGTCGCTATATCATTATCAACGGCAACTCCGTTGAACAAGTGTACGATCGTTACGAGCTACTGCAAAAGGAAATTAGTGTCCTACAACTAAACAAAGGCAATAACAATTCATTGTTTAGCGCTATGCAGTTACTGCCGCCACCGTCTCAGCAAAAAATTAACTACGACCTACAATCTAAAATCTACAGTAAGAATGGAATCGCTGAAAATCTATTTATACAACTCGGCTTATCAAATCAAGAAGCTAGAGAACAAACAGAAAAACTTAACCAGCAATATCGTCAAGAACAAGGACGCACATTCAGCCCTAAGGTCTTATTTAATCCAGATTCGGATTTACCTCCAATATGGATAGAAAATAACGATCGAGCCGGAGAAAGGCAATTCACTGGCTTTGTTTTAATAAAAAAAGGCAGTAATAGTACATTACTGGAAGAACACCTAAGCAATGATGGAAAACAGATAGAAGGCATAACGTTTATCAATACCTTAGCCCTTTCAGAGAATGCATTACAAGAACAGCGCGTATCTGCATCCATGCTATTACTACTGGCTTACGTATTTATCGCTTTACTTATGCTACTTTACTATCGTTCACCCAAAGCCTTATGGGTACTACTTGTCCCAATCTCGGCAACATTGGGAACCTTAATTATATTTAGCTTGCTCTCTATCAACATCACTCTATTCAATATCATGGGATTGTTCTTAGTACTAGGCTTAGGCATGGACTATGTTATTTTTATCACAGAAATGCGTAACAATGATAGTGAAAGTAGCAGCAGAGATAGCTTAAGCAATTTCACAAAAAGTAATGTCACACAAAACGCTATTTTACTATCAACTATAACCACGCTACTTTCTTTTGGTTTACTAAGCGTAAGCAGCATTCCTGTTGCACAAGCATTTGGCACAACATTATTGGTCGGTAACACACTTAATTTTTTAGCCTCGCTGCTATTCGCTCAGTTAAACAAACAACATTCCACTTAAAAAGGGTATACCACACATGCAAAAAGAAAAACGTGTACTTGTAACGGGCTCAAGTAGAGGCATAGGAAAAAGTATCGCACTAAAACTAGGAGCCGAAGGTTATTCGATTACAGTACACTATCATTCCAACGAAGACTCAGCTAAAGCGGTTGCCGATCAAATTATTAGTCATGGTGGCTCAGCTAACATTCTAGGCTTTGATGTCAGTGATAGAGAACAAACACAAGCTGCCCTTACTAATGAAGTAGAAGTTAATGGAGCTTATTATGGTGTTATTTGTAATGCGGGCATTACCAGAGACAACGCTTTTCCTGCCATGTCTGGCGAAGACTGGGACAAGGTAGTCCACACTAACCTCGACAGCTTTTATAACGTACTCAATCCACTCACCATGCCCATGATACGCTTGCGTAATGGCGGTCGCATTATTACCCTATCTTCTGTTGCCGGCCTCACAGGCAACCGTGGACAAGTTAACTACAGCGCAACAAAAGCAGGGCTAATCGGTGCAACTAAAGCACTCGCTATTGAGCTAGGCAAAAGAAAAATCACCGTGAATTGTATCGCCCCAGGCGTCATTGAAACTGAAATGATTGATGGTGTTTTTGCTGAAGAAGCAAAGAAAATGATTCCCCTCGGTAAATTCGGGCAAGCCGAAGACGTCGCGGCTACCGCTGCCTTCTTAATGTCTGACGGTGCAAATTATATTACGCGCCAAGTCATTAGCGTCAATGGTGGAATGTATTAAAGGCAATTTCACTCAAATATTGAGACTGCATGGAAGGCGATTACTGTCGCCTTCCGAAGCAAACCTAAGCTATTTAACTTGATAAGAACTGACAGACACATCTTGTTGTATTCTGTCATAGTTTTTCTTCGCATAACGCTTTAGCTTTTTTGACTTCGCATTTTCATATATTAAGCCCAGTACTTTTTTGTACCTCGGGTTATCGCTTGCCCCCAATATATTACAAAACGTAGCGGCTGCATCAATAATGTACTTATCGTCAGAATTTGACTCCTCCCATGCCTTTTGGGCAAAGGCATCCAACGCCTCGGGCCTCGACTCTTTATTTCTTGAGTGCTCTCTCGCTATTCTTTGCAGTTGCTCCGCATTAGATTTATCTAAACTTTCTCTAATTTCATTAATATCTTTCAATATTACTTTACGCTTGACAACCACTCTACTGACAAAGAGCGAATCTGGGTTAGCACCGTCTAAATATATAGCTCCCAGATCATCATAAATATAACGCAACCTTGAAATATAACCTGAAATTATATTCTTTCTTCCTTCTAAGATTTTAGATGGTTGGCCTAGCTTGGCTAATATCAAGCTTTTACTTTCGCCATTTTGTATATTAGAAAAGGTCGTTTCTCTATATTTAGAACTATCTTTTGCGATATTGTGGTTTGACTTTGTTAACTCCTCTTTACTCATATTACCCACTATACTTGAGACGACATTACCATCAATATCCTCTATCCATACAGCAGACTTTTCTTTTCCTAATTTTCCTCTAACGAGGTACCTAGCATTTGCTAATGGAGTAAATTCTATCTCACCCTCAACACGATAATTAGCACCAGCATTAAACATCGCCACTATCGGGGCTGCACTATACACTGTACCTACAATCTTTATTGTTAAAGGCTTTACAGTAACCTCCCTCTCTGCTCCAGCCGCTCTCAGCTTTGAACCATAAGAAGCTGCCTGAGTTGCATTGACAGCATTATAAATTTTTTTTGAATCAATGCTATCCACATAAAATATTCTAGCCTTTGCTCTGCCACCCGACTTATAGGTATCAGTTATTGTTGCCGTTGCGCCCACATAATCTTCAGGGATACTATTACTAACAGTTCCACAACTCACCGAAATCAAGATCGACAATAAAACGATGCTTATTTTTTTATACATAATTGTATGCTCCATGCTATTAGTTAATAAATTAAATCTTTTTAAAAATAAGGGAAGTATTTACACCACCAAAAGCAAAGTTATTACTCATAATCGTATTAACAGACAATTCGCGGCAATCGTCGCGAATGTAATCTAGATTACCGCAACGCTCATCAACCTTATCTAAATTTAAAGTAGGCGCAAACCAATTCTCGCGCATCATCATAATAGATGCCCAAGCCTCAAAGGCACCACAAGCTCCCAAGGTATGGCCGGTATAACTTTTCAAAGAACTGATGGGTTTATTTTCACCTAACACCGCTTCCGTCGCGAGCGTTTCAGCAACGTCACCATGCTCTGTTGCCGTACCATGAGCGGAAACATAGCCAATCTGCTCGGCGTTAACACCTGCATCACCCAAACTTAACTCCATTACTTTAGCCATTGTCGCCTGCCTTGGCCTCACTAGATGCGAACCATCGGTATTAGTACCGAAACCAACTATCTCCGCCAATATAGGGGCACCGCGTTCAATAGCATGATCATACGATTCAATAATTAAAGTGCATGCTCCTTCACCCAAGACCAAACCATCTCGCTGAGTATCAAAGGGACGAGGGCTCAACTCAGGGCAATCGTTATTAGTGCTAGCAGCAAAAATAGTGTCGAAGGTCGCTGCCTGAGTGGGGCAGAGTTCCTCAGCACCACCAGCGATCATAATAGTCTGCCGGCCACTTTTAATTGTTTCATAAGCATAACCAATGCCCTGACTGCCCGCTGTACACGCTGTCGATGTTGTTAACATACGCCCTTGTGTACCAAAATAAACACTGAGATTAACAGCGGCCGTATGACTCATCATCCGCAAATAGGTCGTACTATTCATCTGACTAGTAGACTGTTCGCCTAGTAGGTGGAAAAACTCCATCGCTGCCGCACTACTACCTGTTGCAGAACCATAAGCAATGCCCACATCACCCGACTTTAAAATATCATCTTTTAATAAACCCGCCTCCGTCAGAGCCAGCTCTGTCGCGTGGACAGCCATTTGAGCAACGCGCCCCATACTACGCTTTTTCTTAGTCGTAAAATGAGAAGGTAACTCGAAGTCATCGATAGGTGCCGCTAAGCGTGTTTTCATATCGCTGTATTGCTGCCATTCATCCATAAAGCGTACAGCGTTATTTTTACCTTGGAGTGATGATTTCACCTCAGACCAGCTACTACCCAGAGCAGAAATATTACCCACACCTGTAATAACAACTCGATGCTGTTCGATACTTTGGGGTAGCAGGGATTGTGATTCGAGCTGATTCATTTTTATTTCTTCTATTTTTATTAATTTACAGACATAGTGATTTCAAATAATAAATGCAAACCATCACTTATATTTTGAAAATGACGTTATTGTGTATCATCCTTAACATTCATTTTACGAAACACAGACAGATTGGCCGTTGCTAGGATAGCATCATCGTCTTGATAGCGAATAGAACAATCAAAAGTAGCCAAACTATCACCCACAACTGCTTTCTCTTTACATTCAATGAGCAATACAGATCCGGCTTTAAAGTAAGCGACTGTACTTTTGTAAGCCCGCGTACCGAGCAAGAAACCAAGGTGCGACTCAACCAAACCATGCTTCAATTGATAACCGGCAATTAGCGCTGCTGTTTGCCCCATATATTCTAAACCAATATAAGCAGGAACACCTTTATCGCTCTCGAAAAAAGGCGCTTCAGAGTCAATATAGGTAATAGCCGATGAGTCACTTTGGTTGATATCAACAATATCGTTAATTAGCAGCATCGGCTGCCGATGAGGCAAAAGCTCAAATATTTCTTGATTAAAGCGTTCTTCCTTACCTAACAATTGAGTCATGATACCTTTCCTTTTTTTACAGGTTCTTCTTTGTTAACCAATTTAGCTGGTTCCCAAAAATTATAAAAGTTAAACCATTGATATGGAGCCTGCAAACAATGACGCTCAAGATGGAAAGCAAATTCTTGAGCATAAGACTGAAGTTTTTCCTTTCTATCTTTACGAGTAAAGGTAATGGCATCACAAAAAGGGACAACCTCAAAAAAAACTTTATTCTTATCTAACTTAGGATGACGATAACCGTACATTAATTTGACAGGGCATGCCAAGGCCTTGGCAAGCAAATAAGGCCCCATTGGCAAAGGAGCCTTATTATCTAAGAAATCAACCTCTATAGTATGCTCCAAACCAGCTAAAGGAATACGATCACCCGCAATAAATACCCACTCACCTTTATCTATTTTTTGCTTTAGTAACAAAATAGTAGGGACATCAAACTCATCCACCTGAAACACATTAACTCTAGAATCGGGGTTCAACTTTTGCATTATCTGCACAAAGTTCGCAGAGTGTTTATCATAAACAAGAATATTGATGGTTTTTTCTTTATAACGCTGCATAAAACCACGACAATACTCTAGGTTACCAAAATGAGTACCTATCACTAATTGCCCACGCTTATCCGCCATCAATTCCTCAATGATAGAAAAGTCTTCAATAACAAATTCATCTTCTGTCATTTCCGAATACCAAGCCAAGCCTTTATCTAAAATAGTTTCGGCAAAGTGTTTGAAATGAATAACACTACTCCATAAAGTTGGTGGGCTAACCCAAAACTCTGGTTGCTTTTGATAGTGCAAATCGAGAAATTGCTGTGACGCTCGCCTAGAGACCCCATTGAACAATACAAAATAAAGCGCAACAGGGTACATAAGTAGAGAGTAAAACCGTTTACCAAATAAGCGGTAAAGCAAAAACAAAAAACGCAGCCCCGTTAAAGTACCCGCCTCTTGTATAGACGCCCAGTGCTGCTTATTTAATGCCGCTGAAGATTCTTGCATATCCCATTCACTCCTAACAACTTACAAATCAATTCTTAGTGGAGGCAAGTGCAGTTTTAAAACGACGAAACAGTAAAACAGGAGAACGCCACAACATCCCCAAAATCAAACGCACATGCAAAGCAATAAGCAAAAAATTATCTCGACAATAATGAAAGTGAGAAACACTATTTTCAGGATAAATCACTTTCGTCGGCATAAAATGCAGAGGAACATCCGCCCATACAGCCTTAACTAACATTTCTGTATCGAAATCCATTCGAATACCAACATGATATTTATCTAGAATCTTTTCGACTTGAGTCAAAGGGTAAATACGAAAACCACATAAACCATCTTTAATTTCAAACGACAAGGTTTCTAGCGCAACCCACAAGTCTGTCACTCGTCGACCATACACGCGCAACTTGGGCGCACTTTCATCAAAGTAAGGCTTACCTGAAACAATAGCGTCGGGATGAGCACGACTATATTCGACAAAACCAGCCACGTCATTAATATCATGCTGGCCATCAGCATCAATTTGAATAATGTGTGTAAAACCTAAAGTGCGAGCATAATAAGCACCCGTAAAGACCGCCGCACCCTTGCCACGATTAAAAGCGTGCTTGAGAAAATAAATATCATCGCAATCTTTAATTAAATCTTCTACTGCTCCCACACTATTTGGATCACTTCCGTCATCAACAATAATACAAGGCATCGACAATGAAGAAAGAATAGGGAAAAATTCAGCAAAGGCTAAGTGATGATTAAAATGAGGAATAACAAAGCAGTATTTCATAGGTACGATAGAAAATTATAGTTAAGCGCTACGTGAAAGTGGAGAGCCAAAAACGAGCGTCCCAGTTGAAAAGACATCGTCAGCATTATAATAAGAAAAACTAACCGTATCCTTCAACTCGTTATATTTAAGCAATAAGGATACTGGCTGCTTGGGTAATATCATGGTCTTAAACTTAATATTATTGACCGCTTTAAAATGCTTAACGGGTCCAGACAATGACAAGAAAAACGTCTCTGCTAATTTTGCTGCCCAATGAAGTTGAACAACACCCGGCAACACCGCCTGCTCTGGAAAATGTCCCGCAAACCAAGCGATATCGGGATTAATATCAAATGAAAAAGTGATCTCTGCCCCCTTAGGAACTGTTTCTTCTGAAACGAGCTCAATAAATTCCGGCCACTCTTTTTTTGCATTACTCGAGACCAACTTATTAACGCGGTCTGCGAGCGCTTTATCGTTAATCATTACTATCAATCCCAATCTGGAAAATGTTTGCGGCGATAAGATTGACGAAAAAGCCATTCCGCAAAAATAAAGCCCAAAATAATACAATAAGAAACAACCCCGTTATACAACAGCCAAAATTGATCTGATGCACAACAAGCCGAATAAATAGCCACTATGGCATTAGCGACCAACAATAACACCCACAGCTTGGTGAGAACGCGCATGTAAATTTTAGCGCCGTCGGGATAAGGCTTACCCGATAGCTTTGCAAATTGCTCTACTAACGATTCTTTATCAAACAGAGAAAGGAAGAACAATAAAGCAACATACAAACTGATAAGCACAGGGTAATAGCGTAACAACTGCTCGCTATCAAAGAAGGCAACCGCAATACAATATACCGTAATAGCCGTAGCCATAATCATCTTACCCATGTTGTTATCAGACGGCGTTAATACCGTCCTTAACATCAACAAAATAAATAAAGCGACAGAAAATACAATGGGCTCAACATAACGCAAGCCATAATGAATAATAAAAGGGAAAGCAATAAATAAAATCGCCAACACTAAGGGCAGTAATTTTTTAAACATAATTTTTAGCAGAGCTTATTTATTTTAGTAGGTAAAATCTCTACTACGCCAACACCACAGAACGATAATCGCCAAGCAACTCTCTTTCCTCATCACTAATATGAGTACTCGCATCCTCTTTTAACATATCAGATAAAGACACTAACAATTTATCCAAAACCTCAACATTTTCCTCGATAGCACTTCGTGTATCAATGTCATCCCCTGCTTTTAAAATATCGTTAAAGCGCGTAAGGCAAGGAATGAGGTATTGATCCATAAACAAGCCTTTAGCGGGCAGCACTAAACGTAGCTTAGCTCTTTCGATCAACAAGGCCTGCATTTCTTCATTGGCTTCTTGAGCACGACGCAACAAAGGATTCAACTCCCTCATCAAATCGATATCGGTAATGGTATTTTTGAAAAAGAGAACCGTCAAAACACCCCAGTAATACGCGTAATCCCACAATAACTTCACCCCCATCATTCTGCGATCACCAAAACCACCATACTGATTGGTATATAGGGATAAGGTACTTTCAAAGAAGGAGTTATAAAACATATGGAAGACAGCACTATCGAGGCGAATATCACTACCCCGCTTATCACGGTCAATCAAATGCGTAATGAAAGTATTATTCAGTGCAATAAAATCACTACCGGGCGCATAAAAAGGATCCGTAAATGCACCCGCTTCTCCGGTCAGGCACCAGCCCTCATCAGAAAACATTTTTTTACAACCATACGAATAATTACGCACCAAGTTAAAATCAAGCAAGTTGGCGCCCTCTATGGCAGCTGCCAACTTTGGCTGCTGTTGCTTAAACCAAGCCAGAGTATCATCAAAATCACTGATCCCACTTTTCTCTAGGGCCTCATCATCGATAACAATACCAATACTGGTGGCACCCGAACCCAAAGGAATAATCCAACACCAATAACCTTGGCCCATTAAGTGATTAGTACTGCGCCAGCGATTACCACTTTTCTCTAAGCGGTTTTGCCATTGTTCATCCTCGGTCCATTCATCAATAACAATTCTCTTATCAATGCGAAACCAGATAGCGTTGCCTTGGTGAGCCGTTTCTTTTTTTAGACCCAACTTATTTTTAACTAATTCTTGGCGACCCGTTGCATCAACAAACCAACGCCCCTGATAACTAACTTCACCATCATCTGATTGAACAGTAATGGTTTGATCTTTATTTTCTAAGGCCACACTCTCGGTGGTAGCCCCGTCGACAACACGAACACCCTGCTCTTTTAATTCATTATATAAATAGTTCTCAAGCACTCCCCTTTCGATTTGATAGGTCGGGATACCAAACAACTGACTTACACCTAACTCGTCTTGTTGAGAATAATCTTCCTGTGGTTCGCCAAAGAAGCAACGCAGGCCGTGCTTTTGCAAATGTTTTTCACGAAAATGATCTTTTAATTTTAAGTTTTCAGTAAAATAATGCGCGCCAATTTCAACCGTTGACTCACCAATTTTAGCCGTCGTATTAGGGATAGGAAATTTTCTTTTCTCGACAACGGTAATATCGAGTTCATTATTCGCCATTCTTAATTGTTTGGCTAAACTTAAACCAGCCAAACCACCACCCGCAATAATGACGTCTGTATTATGTGTTTTCATCATATTTTATATCTTTTAAAAGATAGCCCTTTATAAAATCATATTGTTAAAAACTAAACAAACATCCTTTTTAGTAGCCTTAACAAATCAAACCAGTGAAACATGCAGAGAAGAAAATTCCCCCATCGGGAAATAACGCTCTTTAGAACCGATGCCCTGTATCATTTCAATGAGAGACAATATACGTGCAGAAGGGTTATTATGATAAACCTCCTCTACAATACCGTGAGCATTCGTCAACACGGGCCAATCACATCCATTCTCACTGACCCTCGCACTGAGAATCACAGCATCTTTATCATCATCAGAAGCATTTTTTGAATCAACCTGACAAGGCTCAATAATAATTGAAAAAGAAAAAGCGCTACCGGGCCCCATGATGTCAGTCAGTACTGATGATACTGGGGCATCAAAAAAGGTGAGCAATATTGCTTTCTGTTCTTGCTGGCATTGAATCATCGCTTCCATCAAGGTCAGCGAAACAGAATCCTGAAAACCCGCAACCGAATTGGCCGCTTTTTCACAGCCGGTACTAATGGTCCAATAGCCCGCAGCAGCATTGTGAACGGAGTTATGAAATTTAGTCGGAGATAACTCTTTCGATTCTGTGGCCAACACTTTACACATGTAATCCGTTAATTGTGTATCACCAAAACCTGACACAAATACACACGTTAAAGTGCTAGGATCCACTCCCGCCATTTGGGTGGCTTGCCACGAACTTTCTACCGCTAATTTAACCGGCAAAGGAGAACGGCGACGCTCATTCGCAGGAATAACTTCAGGCTTTGGGCCTTTAGAATGTAGAGATTCCTCTTTAGGTAAAGCGTCAGGGCTTTGAATTAACTCGACAAGTTCATCCCAATTAGCAAAACCTTTTCCCCATGCACCAAATGCTGAAAGCTTACACGAAAATGATGTTGATCTTTGTTCACTCATGTTTCTTTTCTACCTTACACTTTCTATTTTACTAAAGAGGAGAGAACAATTATTGCCACCAAAACCAAAAGAATTAGACATAACATGGGAAAGCTGTGCCTCTACATTATCAGCACTAATCGTTAGACTAAGCTCTTCATCCAAGGTATCTAAATTCATTGAACCCGGAATCAAACCCGTACGCAAAGCCTCAACCGCAATCAAACCTTCGGTAATGCCGGCCGCACCTAATGTGTGCCCCATCCATGCTTTGGTCGAACTACAGCGCGTGGTTTTAGGAAATAGTTTGCCTATTAATTGGCCTTCGATAAGGTCATTCGCTCGGCTAGAGGTCCCATGTAAATTAATATAACCCACCGCTTCCGGCGGCAGACCTGACATATCGAGTGCCTGCTGCATAGACAAGCGAGCACCCAAGCCTTCTGGATGAGGGTGAGACATGTGATAAGCATCGGAGCTCTCTCCATAACCAGCCATGCTGATATCGAGATCCGTATCCGCCTCTTCTGGACGCATTAAAATGGCGTAACCCGACGCTTCGCCTAGATTGATGCCATCTCGGTTTTGATCGAAGGGTTTGCATTGCTCAGTCGAGACCAGCTGCAAAGAATCAAAGCCATGCAAAACACTTAAGCAAAGCGTATCTACACCACCCACCAGCACAGCATCAACAATACCGCTATTTAACCAACGAGCTCCCGTCGCAAAGACTTTTGCCGACGAGGAACAAGCGGTATTAATAGTTAAAGCAGGACCTTTGATGCCAGTATAGTGCGCGACAAATAAAGACGGTGCGTGAGGATTATGCACTTGGGGTTGCTTATATGATGACGTCAATCGACCCTCATCATCTAATTGTGTGTAAGCGGTTTCTGTCCGATCAATACTAGAAGTACTAGAGCCCATAACAAGACCGATCCGAGAAGCAGAAAAACGCTGAATTAAGCGATCAAGATTGGCCCGAATGGAACCCTGATCTAAACCCAGAGCAGCCAAAGCATTATTTCGACTTTGCCATTCACCTAATTGGATGTCATCCACTTCAGGAATGCGGCCTATCCAAGTCGTTAGTGGTGAGCGGGGGAAGTCATTGGGACGCAGGCCACTGCGTTGATGCTTAATCGCCTCGCGCAAACCATCGATGTTTAGCGCAGCAGCAGTGGTAGATTCATAATCGACTAAACGAATGTCCATATTTTCAACTGTTATTGAGGTAGGAAGCTAGATAAGAAGCTAAGTACATTATATTGGCAAATTGTGGCCAGCGATTTTATCAAACAGGCCTTACGAATACCATCAGAATTAGATTTCTACCAATTCTGATGGTGTGCGTAATAAGTACGTTTTGACAATAAATTCAGATTGTCCCAACTTCTACTCTATCGCAGCCAAAGCATCCGTTAATTTTTTGACCACGACAATTTCCAGCCCATCTATGGGCTGCCTAGGAACATTGGCAGCCGGAACAATCGCTTTTTTGAAGCCATGCTTAGCCGCTTCACGAAGCCGCTCTTGGCCACTGGGTACAGGTCTAATTTCGCCCGACAAACCAATCTCACCAAAAGCAATTAATGTTTGCTGCAAAGGTCGATCTCGAAAACTGGATACAATCGATAAGAGCACAGCCAAGTCAACGCTAGTCTCGGTGATTTTTACGCCACCCACCACGTTCACAAACACATCTTGGTCACCCACCATCAGGCCGCCATGGCGATGCAAGATCGCTAGCAACATACTTAAACGGTTTTGATCTAAGCCCACGGCAACTCGCCTAGGGTTACCCAAATGGCTGTCATCAACCAAAGCCTGTATTTCAACCAATAGCGGCCGTGTTCCCTCCCAAATAACCGTTACAACAGAACCTGATGCTATCTCGTCATCACGCTGCAAAAAGATAGCAGAAGGATTAGTGACCTCCTTTAAACCCTGCTCTGTCATGGCAAATACGCCAAGCTCATTGACGGCACCAAAGCGATTTTTATTGCCTCTGAGTGTACGATAACGGGAGTCGTGCTCGCCCTCTAACAAAACTGAGCAATCGATCATATGCTCCAGCACCTTGGGGCCAGCCAAACTACCATCTTTAGTCACGTGGCCGACGAGTATCAATACCGTTCCCGTTTGCTTGGCATAACGTGTAAGAAAGGCTGCACTCTCCCTAACTTGTGCCACGCTTCCTGGTGCAGACTGCACTTCTGCCATATGCATCACTTGAATCGAATCCACGACCATGATTTGCGGCTTTACCTTCTGCCCCGTCAAACACAACTGCTCAACGTTAGTTTCCGACAACATTTGCAACTTGTCGGTTGCCAAGCCTAAACGCTTTGCTCTCAGTGCGACTTGCTGTAAAGACTCTTCACCAGTGACATATAAAGCGGGGTATGAAGCTGCTAACTGACACAATATTTGTAGCAGCAAAGTAGACTTACCCGCGCCGGGATGACCACCAATTAAAACGACGGAACCTTTCACCAAGCCACCGCCCAACACACGATCTAACTCGCCTGTGCCAGTGGAAATACGCGGAATATCATCGAGATCAATTTCAGAGAGTATTTTGACAGTACTGTCGTTTTCGCCAGCGTAGCCTCCGCCATAACCAGCGCGACTCGATGGCGATGATGATTTACTAGAGGAGGCTAAACGCACCTCACTGAGACTATTCCAAGCGCCACAGCTACTGCACTGACCTTGCCACTTGGAGAAATCATCACCGCATTCATTACAAACGTAAGCTGTTTTAACCTTAGCCATTATTGCGATAGCTCATAGGTCACCGAGACAGAGGCTCGAACAGTAATATCACCCGCACTAATAGGCGGTGCAGGGGCCGCATCTGCCATAGAAGAACGCATTACCATTGCTTTCTCAACGCGAGCAACAGAAGAAACCGCTTGATCAATATGAATGGTTTTAATGCCTTTGATCGCACTACCTGCGGCCTTGGCGGTGACATCAGCATCGACACGAGCATTTTTTACCGCCTGAGCCAAGGCATTGCTGCGATACTCTCGCGGATTCGATAAACCAAAACTGACTGATTGCACTTGATTAGCGCCTGCTTGCGTCACACGGCTGATCATATCTCCGATCAAATCTAACTGTGTCGTCTTCACTTGCACCGCATTGTTGACTCGATAACCAATAATTTCCGAACGCCAAGCACTATCAGCATTGCGAGGGCGCGAAGACCACTTTGGCTGAATATTAAAATTTTGCGTGCTAATGTCTTTCTTTTTCAGCCCCAAATCCAGTAAGGCTGCCATCACCTTCTGCATGCTCTTACTGTTATCGGCCAATGCCTTTTTAGCCTGCTTAGCCTCGCTCAACACGCCAGCCACCATAATCACCTGATCGGGAGATACCATTAACTGGGCCTCGCCACGAACACTTAAGCTTGGTACTTCCGACTCTTTATCGGCCAGCACCTGCAAAGGCAAAAACGCAGCAATAGTAAAAACTAAGGCCACGGCCTTCAACTGGCTCACTTTCTTACACCACACATTATTGGTCATCATTCCCCCTGAAAACTGAATTAGAGCTAATTTCGAGTGATGGTAAACACTGGTATAAGAGGCTGTAAAGCCCTAAAGCGGAATTGATCAAAACAAATTCACTTTTGCCAAGCCTGTACTACACTCAAAAGAGTATTGATATTTTAAGCAGCCCTTAAGTTGAGAGCCGAAGTAATGACGATTAAAACAAAAATTCTAGCGCTATCCGTTTGCACCGTATTAATTAGTGCCATCGTACTGACTCTGATCAATGTCAGTAAGGTGAAAAGCATATCTCAAGAGAATATAGAAGCGACTCGAGAACGCTTGATGGACATCAAAAAAGGCGAGCTTAAACAGCTTACCGACCTCGCCTATACCGCAGCGCAAGATATATTAAAATCACCCGATGCTACCAACCGTGAAAGCGCCTTGGTCGAACGCCTAGGCGCCCTACGCTTTGGAACTGACGGCTACTTCTTTGCCTACTCTGGTGATGGTGTCGTTACGGCACACGCCAAAGAAAGCCTGATAGGCAAAAATTTGTGGGACCTCAAATCCAAGAATGGAGTCGCACTGATTCAAGATCTTATCGCAGCCGCAAAGCGTGGCGGGGATTATGTGCTCTATGATTGGCCTAAGCTCAACCAAGAAGGCCAATTTATGAAACTGGGTTATGCCATCTGGCTACCTGAGGTTAAATGGATGCTAGGCACCGGCTTTTACATTGATGACATTGATGCAACCATCGCCAAATTAGAGCAAGAGCAATCACAGCAAATCACCTCAACCATTGTATCAACCTTCTTTGTTGCCGGCGTCATTACTGCTATTTTAATTGCATTAAGTCTCGCCCTTGTGAATACTATTGTTAAACCGCTGATCAATATTACTGACAAGCTGAATGATATCGCGAGTAACGATGGTGATCTGACACAACGCCTAAGTGTTAACAGTGATGATGAGTTAGGCTCACTCTCAAAAGCCTTTAATTTATTTGTCGAAAAAGTGCATACGCTCGTTAAGAAAACAGCAGAAACCGCCGAGTCAGTGAATGCGTCTGCCGGCCAAAGCCAAGACTTATCAAGCAAAATCACCTCCTCTGTCAACAACCAGCGTTTGCAAACAGACATGGTTGCCACTGCCATGAATGAAATGTCTGCCTCAGCACAAGAAGTATCAGGTAATGCATCAGAAGCAGCGCAGTCAGCAGATGCAGCCAACACTAGCTGTAATAGCGCTAAAGCGGTGGTAGCAAATGGTATTGAATCCGTTAAATCTCTCGTGGATGAAGTAGACAAAGCCTCTAGCGTAATTAACAACCTACGCGGTGATGTTGGCGAAATTGTCAGCGTGCTCGATGTCATTCGGGGGGTCGCTGAACAAACAAACTTACTCGCCCTTAATGCTGCCATTGAGGCGGCACGAGCAGGAGAGCAAGGCAGAGGTTTTGCCGTTGTGGCAGATGAGGTCAGAACCCTTGCCAGCCGTACACAAGACAGCACACAAGAAATTCAAAATATGATTGAACGACTAGAAAAAGGCTCGGAAGAAGCCGTTAATGTCATGCAATCAAGCAAAACCGTAGGAGAAGAAACCGTAGAGCATTCATCCAGCGCCGGCGCATCGCTAGATGAAATTGCCAGCGCAGTCAGCGCCATTAACAATATGAATGCTCAAATTGCCAATGCGGCAAAAGAACAAAGCCAAGTTGGTGACAGCATTAATGAAAATCTAATGCAAATACTAGGCGAGTCTGATCGCACTGCCGAGGCAACAACTGATAGCCACAATACCGCTTCAGCCTTAGCCAATCAGGCGGCTGAACTAAGCAACTTGATTCACCAATTTAAAGTGTAAAATGAAGGGGCATTGGAGTCGCTGCCCCTTAAGTACAATTAACTACCAAACACCTTCTTCAACAAAGCCGTTGTTTGCTTGATCGGATCTTTACGAATAGCGGCTTCTTGTTCAGCAAGATAATGAAAAATACCTTTCAAACCACCTTCAACAACATGCTCCGTTAAATTTGCTTTTAAATCGGGAACAAAGGGAATCGTTTTATAAGCCGACACAATTTCATCGTAACGCTTAACTGCACCCACTTCAGATAAACTATTTGAAATAACAGGAGACATTGCATTCGTCAAAGTCGATGTCATTTTTGATTGAAAATAGCGCGTTGCTGAATCTTCTGGGCCATTGTAAATTTGTCGAATGTCATCAAAACTCATTTGTTTAATCGCATCCACAAAAAGCGCTTTGGCTTTAGGTGTTGCATCTTCGGCTGCACGATTAAGCTTAACGCCAAGATCATCCAATGAATCACTCATGCCAACCTGAGCAAGAAATGAACGCGCCTTTTCAAAGTTTTTAGGCAGCGGAATACGTATAGCCGAATCATCATTAAAGCCACCTGCCTTACTTAACTGACTCACCACTTTATCGCTACCGATATTCAAAGCTTCCTTAAACGCAGCGCTGATGTCTGTATTGGATAAAGCCGAGGAACCCGAACCACCAGAAGACTCATTTAATACTTCACTTAACTTATCGAACCAGCTCGCCATTGCGGGGAAAGAAAACAACAAGCATGCTGAACATAATAATGCAGAAAAATAACGGCGATTAAAACGTCCGCACTGTTTTACTTTATCTATTTTCTTTTGATTAAAAAAACTAAACATACACTCAACCTTTTCCTATATAACGTGTTATTTGTAATGTGCCAATTCAATGAGATTACCATCAGGATCACGAAAATAAATGGATTCTATCTCACCTGCCGCACCTGTTCTATTGACTGGCCCTTCGATGATTTTGACACCTAAGCTTGTAATACTTTTTATCCATACTCTTAAGGAAACTGGGCTAACAAAACATAAATCCGCACTCCCCTGCTGGACATGCTGGGCTTTAGGCTCAAACTCATTGCCCAACTGATGCAAATTAATTTTTTGTTTTACACCTTCACCACCAAATTCAAGCGCGACCCGCGTTTGTTTGAAGACCACCTTTTTCATACCCAATACCGACTCATAGAAATTGACGGTTTGATCAATGTCTCTAACAGTCAAAACTAGGTGGTCAATTTGGAGGCCCTTCATTTGATACGGACCCGATTCAAGTCAATTTTTGTACTCATAGATCCCTTGCCCTCGTCACGCTCAAGCACGACAGTTTATGCCTTAAGCCTTAAAATTCATAGACTTACTAAGGACATAAAACAACAGAATGGGTCAATTCACACCTTATTACCCACCTACTCTACCCCTATTCTGCCCTTAAGTAGTCGTAGTTTCCAATAGTGGAGAATGTTAGAATTGCCCTATGAAATCACTACTCCCCGAAAAACCGATACTCGTCTACCCCTCGCTTGCAACCACTCTCGGGCTAGAAGAGGCGACGATGCTAGCGGCTCTAAACGATATGATTCAGTATAGAGAAAGCAGCAATAGTCAGGGTTTTGCGTGGTTTTGCCTGACATCAGCTGAAATTAAAGAGGCTTTTCCATTTTGGGACAATCTGGATATTCAACGTATTAGCCAACGTCTACGGGACCTAGGTTTAATTTTGATACGCTCAGCACCTTACAATCAAAGCCATACTATTGAGTTTGCATTTAATCGGGCTGCTGCAGACTCAAGAGAACTGAACACTCATTCTTCTGCGCCCACCCAACCCGCTCGCCATATTACGTCTGGCGCAAGCAGCATTGGAGCTAACTGGCAGCCCGATGAAGAAACCATGATCGGCATTGCTCAACTCAATATTCCCGAACACTTTGCTCGCGATCAAGTTCCCGAATTTGTCCGCTACTGGCGAGAGAACGGCGAAATACAACGTTCATGGGGCAGTAAATTTATTCAATACGTCAAGCGCCAATGGACTTTTCATAGCACTCGCGTTGCTCGCAACAATCGCGCAACGCTACTACCTAAAGACTGGCAACCCAGCCCTGCATTACAAGTACAAATCGCGAATGAAGGCATCCCTACTACTTTTGTTGGTAAGGTCTTGAATAAATTCTCTCTTTATCATCAACGCTCTGGCACCACTCATTTAAATTGGGATATGCCATTTTTTTCTTGGGTAAAAGAAGAATGGCAAAAACAAGACACGCCGTTTATCGAATCGAAAAAAGCCACGCCTATGCATGCCGACTGGCAGCCAGATCAACATACACTTCACTACTTAACGGGTATTAGCAGTAATATCGACCACCGTTTTGTCGAAGAATGTATACCAGAATTTATCCATAAATGGATAGAAAAAAAGGCTATTTATTCTGAATGGGGTAACGTATTTGTAAAGCATGTCAGTGAACAGTGGCAGTTCGTGCAAGCCGGTGTTAACCGTAACCCCGAACGCAAACCCATCTCAAAACAATGGCGCCCTTCAGGGGATTGCCTAGAAATATTACAAACACAATCCGGTATCGATCGGCAATTTATCGAAACTCAAATTCCAGAGTTTATTTTATATTGGACAAATCGCGCAGAACCCATGCATAGCTGGGATAATATTTTTTTACGCCACCTAAAACAGCAATGGGCTGCGGCACATAAAGGTCAAACAAATGAAAGAAACAGACACTATTCTGAATCAAATAGAACAAAAGATCGCAGTGTCGCAGAGCAACTCAAAGACACCAGCTGGGCATCATAGTACCGGCAATCACTTCGAGGAAACACCGCCTCTTTCCAGTGAAGAAAAAAATGCCTTAGCCAATACGATTAACGAATGTTTTGAGCTACTGAGAATTAACTACCACCATCTCTACTTTAGTGCTTACTCAGAGATGGATGCCGTTAATGCCGCAAAGCGCTTGTGGCTAGAAAACCTTTCACCTTACCAGCCTGATATCATTCGCCAAGCAACACATTCGTTGATCCAACAATCTGACTATCTACCCACAATAAGTAGACTGATAAAAAAATGCATAGAGCTATCATCCGATCAACGATTACCGGATGTTCATGCCGCTTACATAGAAGCGTGCAATGCCGCCTCACCCAAGCAAAATGCCTCTTGGAGCCATCCCGCTGTTTATTATGCGGGTAAAAAATGTAACTGGCGCTTCCTTAATAGTAGTGATGAAAAAGTGGCGTTCCCCATTTTCAGACAACATTACGAAGCTCTCTGCGAGCAATTGCTTGCCGGCTCAGTACTACCTCCAATAACAACACTGTCCTTACCAGAAACAACGACCACACCTCTTTCTAAAACGGAAAACGCAGCCCGCCTTAAAAAACTGAGATCTGAGATGAAGTTATAAATTGCTATACAAAGCAGTCTTCTGCAACTTTGCCAACTAAAAAAGCCTTATTCTCTGGCATTCAAGCATCAACATTGGTTAGCGCCAACATACCTAACAGCCCATATATAATATGGCTTTAAATCGTATAGACGATATTAGATACGGTTTATAAAGCCCAGAGTATTTATTTCTTAAGTAAGCCTATATAATCGCCAACGGGATGTGGGACTGAAAATAAAAAAGGCTGCACTTCTTACGAAGTGCAGCAAAGACAACAGGAAGGTTTAAAATACAAATCTATCCAGGACTGTATTTTAATGGCAGACAAATGTGCGCTTTCATCTGCCGAGCGCTTTCAGCAATAAGGGTATCACTGAAAACAGGCAACACATCCTGTGCTGCTCGACTTCCTGAAAGGATTCAGGAAATCGATTTTCTTTATTTCTCTCTATTGCTCTCTATTATTGATTCTATTACTTATTTATTAGTTTTCTTTTTATTTAGATTGAGCTTAAGCATCCCTTTCGAGACGCTTAACAGATTCATCACATTGTTATCTTGTGATAATTTCTGGTCCCATCATCAAGGTAGGTAACCATATAGAAATTTGCGGAATGTAAGTAACAAGTATTAAGAAAACAAATAATACCGCACAGAATGGCATAGCCGCTTTTACTACTCGCTCCATACTCATACCGGTGATACCCGAAGTCACAAAGAGGTTAAGACCGATCGGTGGAGTAATCATGCCGATTTCCATATTAACGATCATCATTAAACCAAGGTGAATAGGATCAATACCTAACTCGATAGCGATAGGGAAAGTCACCGGAGCAACGATCAAGAGTAAACCAGAAGGCTCCATAAACTGCCCACCAATCAACAGGATGATGTTCACAACAATAAGGAACTGCCACCAAGTAAAGCCCGCATCCAACATAAGGCTAGTGATAAGATCAGGAATGCGCTCGCCCACTAATACGTGCGAGAATACCAAAGCGTTAACGATAATAAACATCAACATAATGGTGGTTTTTGCGCCATCTACCATGACACCACGTGTATCTTTATGAAAGAAAACAGGTACTAAGTTTTTAAGCAGCAAACCTGCGTTACGGCTTGTGGCCGCACCCAGTGATTCGCCATCTGTGCGCCAAGGCACACCCTTCAACGGACCCATATCACGGTAAACCAAGGTCGCAATCAAGAAGGCATACATCGCAGCAACCGCAGCTGCTTCAGTTGGCGTGAATACACCACTATAGATACCACCAAGGATAATAAGAATAAGCAATAAGCCCCAAGAAGCTTCACCTGCTGACTCCAAGATCTCTTTCATACCCGCAAATGGACGCTTGGGCATACCTTTCATACGCGCATTGATATAGATAACCGTCATCAACATCAAACCGGCCATCACACCAGGAATCACACCAGCCAAAAACATACGGCCAACAGAGACGTCCGTTGCAGCAGCATAAACAACCATTACAATCGATGGCGGAATCAAAATACCTAAGGTACCCGCATTCGCAATGACGCCCGCAGCGAAATCTTTGGTGTAACCCACTTCACGCATAGCGGTAATTGCAATCGTACCAATTGCCACAACTGTTGCTGGAGAAGAACCAGACAAGGCAGCAAACAACATACAAGCAAACACACTCGCGATCGCCAAACCGCCACGGAAATGCCCCATAGTTGCGATAGAGAAACGAATAATCCTTTGCGCCACTCCCCCAGTCGACATAAAGCATGATGCTAAAATGAAGAAAGGAATCGCAAGCAAAGTATATTTTTGCGAAGCATTGAGTAACTGTAACGCAACAGATGAAACTGAGTCATGAGAAAATATAGCGATAACGAGTACACTAGATAAACCCAAAGAAACAGCAACAGGGACACCTATAAATAGGAATAAGAATAATAGACCAAATAAAACTGCACTTTCCACAATTAATCCCCTATTACGTTTTTGTTTTGTTCGAGTAATTCTTCTGCTTCATGAGAAGCGATAATCATCTCGCGATTGCCTGTGAGAATAGCAATGAATGCTTGCACACAACGTATAATCAGTAATACCAAACCTACGGGAAGCATCAAGTAAGCCACCCACCTAGGTAGATTCACATCAGGCCCATAAATAAATTCAGGCAGTGAAATACTTTCCATACCGATGCCTAGCCTGTACATCGTATCCCAGTATTTATATGCACCACCTTTACCATCAAAACCAACCAAGTCAGCTGACAAAAACATTAGGCCATAAAGGATACATAAAGCCGCGCCAATCAAAGCAAAAATTTTAAATACTGGCTTAGAGAAACGTCTAACTAAAATATCAACACCGAGATGAATACCGCGTTTAACACCGTAACTCATCCCAAATAAAATTAACCACGCAAAAAGTACTTGCGTAAGCTCAAGAGCACTACCCCAACCGGAGTTGAAACCATAACGAGCCACAACTTGCCCAAAGGTAATAATCGTCATCAAACCAAGAAGAATGGCAATAAAGTCTTCTTCCAGTCGATCAATCAATCTAAAAAATTTATTCATATTTAATCCGCCTACAGTAGCAATAACAACAAGAACTGAGCCAATAAACAACCGAGATAGCCAAAAGTAATTTCGTTGCACACAAAAGAAGACGACACACTCAAAATAAAATAAGAAGCGTGTTGTAAATGAGGGGGGTACAATAATTGTTGCTTATTGCAGAAGATAAAACGTGCTTTTTAATAAGCTACTTTTTATGTTTTAACTTCCCTAACTCTTGTATTGCGCGCACTGAATTAAAATAATTTTTTTACTACTATTTACAATCTTACAGCTTTACAACCTTATAACTAAAAAAGGGGCCTGCGATACAGGCCCCTTAAGACTCTAACTATTACTGACCAGCTGCAACAGCGGCATCAATAGTGTCTTGACCAACATCAGAAGCAAACTTGTCCCATACTGGACGCATAACACTGATCCAAGCAGAACGCTGCTCAGGAGTCAGCGTACGAACAACACCACCAGCGGCAATGATCTTCGCTTTGTTAGCTGCGTTTACTTCAGTAGAACGAGCATTAGCTGCATTAGTTTCTTCACGGAAGAGTTTCAAGAACTGATCACGCTCAGCAGCAGGTAAACTATTTAACCAATCTTTAGATGTAACGGCTAAGTAAGTTAACAGCTGGTGACTTGTTTCAGTCGTACCATCTTGAACTTCGAAGAATTTCTTAGTGTAAATGTTAGACCAAGTATTTTCTTGACCATCAACAACACCTGTTTGCAATGCACCGTATACTTCTTTAAATGCAAGCTTCTGAGCATTACCGCCAATCGCTTCAACCATAGCAACCGCTACGTCAGACGTTTGTACGCGGAACTTTAAACCAGCTGCATCAGAAGGAAGTACTAGAGCTTTGTTAGCAGAGAAGTGCTTAAGACCGTTATAGATGTAAGAAAGACCTACATAACCTTTGTCTTCGATCGCATTCAACAACTCTTGGCCTTTAGGGCCTTGAGTAAATTTGTTTACAGCTTCCATATTCGGGAATAGGAACGGGAAGTCAAAGATACGATATTTTTTGGTATAAGCTTCAAACTTAGACAATGATGGAGCAGCAACTTGAACATCGCCAAGTAACAAGGCTTCCATTACTTTGTTGTCATCAAACAACTGTGAGCTTGGGAACAGTTGCATACACGCTTTACCGTTCATCTCTTTATTGATGCGGTTAGCAATCTGAGTAGCGGCTTCACCTTTAGGGTGACCAGTAGCTGCAGTTACAAAGCTGAATTTAATGACACGCTCACCTTTTTCACAGCTAGCGTAAGTGTTAGCACTGAATGCACTTACAGCTGCAACAGCAGCAACGGCAGTTAGTAATTTTTTCATAGAGTCTCTCCGATGAAATTTCATTATTATAAAAGTTAAACAACGTTATTATTTGCAAATAACAGCGACGATTTAGTTTCGCCTAAAACGATTTATCATCGCCCAATACACATTGCAGCCATCATGCCAACACGCAAAGAGTTGGGTAAACCCTTGATTTTTATGCATTTTCAATTTGTAGGATTGGTGGGAACCGATGCCGGATGTAGCGAATTCGACACACAACCAAACTAAAGATGTTACCTTTTCGACCCATTATTGAAACGTTGGCGTATTTTTTATTACTTTTTGAATACCATTTGGCCTTTTGGGCTAATGCTAAGAGGTTTAGCTTGTGTATATATAGCACACATACCAATGAGCGCTAGCACAAAGAATGTCGACTGGTTCTCATAAACCAATGTTGTCACAAGATTCAACTTACAATGTTAAGTTAAGTATCCTCTCCATTCGTATCTGCTTGTAATTGATACTTTTTCATTTTTTCATACAAGGCTTTTCGCGACACACCTAACTGCTCATAGGTCTTTTTGATACTACCGCCATTCGAATTGAGTGCTGCTGCAATCAAACTCCGCTCGACGTTAGCCATTTGTGACGACAAATCCGTCTCATTCGAGAAAGAAGGCACGGGAATATCGGGCGATAAGCCAACACCTAAACCTAAAACCCAACGATCCACCACATTACGTAATTCACGTACATTACCTGGCCAATCATAAGACATAAACTCGGCCATGAGAGCAGGGGTAATTTCAGGAATTTCTCTACGGTATCGCGCCCTCGCCTCTCTCGCAAGGTGATGCATGAGTGCGGGAATATCTTCTTTGCGCTCGCGTAATGAGGGGATGGTTAAGGTCACAACATTTAAACGATAATATAAATCGGCACGAAACTCTTGGCGTTGACTGGCGGCTTCTAAATCAGTTTTGGTTGCCGCGATGAAGCGTAAATCTAATGCAATGACTTTGTTCGAACCTAGGCGCTCAATCGTTCTGGTTTCAATCACTCTCAGTAATTTAACCTGTAGCTCCATAGGCATGGATTCGATTTCATCTAGAAAAATCGTCCCGCCATTGGCATACTCTAACTTACCCACTCGCTGTTTGTTGGCGCTAGTGAAGGCGCCCGACTCATGGCCAAACAACTCCGACTCCATCATTTCGACTGGTATCGCGCCACAGTTTAAGGCAATAAATGGTTTGTCTTTGCGTTGACCTTCTTCGTGCAAGGCACGTGCGACAACCTCTTTACCGGCGCCTGTTTCGCCCCAAATTAAGACATCGATATCCGTCTGAGCCAAAGCCGATATTTCGGAGCGCAGCTTGAGCATAGCCGGCGTTCGACCCACTAAACGTTTATCTAAACCTTCTTGGCCTGACAGCTCTTGTCGTAGCGTTCTATTTTCTAGTACAAGCCTACGTTTTTCTAATGCTCGAGAAACCGCATTCGTCAAACGCTCGCCGGCAAAGGGTTTTTCAATAAAATCGTAGGCCCCATTACGCATAGCATCAACTGCAGTTGATATGTCACCATGTCCGGTAATTAAGATAGTTGGCAGTGCAGGGTCTATTTCTAAGACCATCGATAATAACTGCATACCATCAATATTGGGCATGCGGATATCGGTAATTAACACACCATAAAGATCGCGATTAATATGGCTTAATACCGCTTGACCGTGACTGTAACCGCTAGCATCGTAACCAGCGAGCTGTAAACTTTGCATTAAGGCATGACGCAGGTCATCATCGTCATCTACCACTAATACTTTTGCTTTTTCTATCATGCGTTGCTCGTAAATAGCTTATTATATCGGTAGCAAAAGGGACCTAACGCTATTTCTAAAGCACTGTTTTTGTCTAATCCTCCGCCAAAGGCAAAACGATTTCAAACACAGCTCCGTAACCGGATTCTTCTTTTAACGTCAAGCTCCCTTTTAAATCATTGACGATATTCATCACAATAAACAAACCTAAACCCAGGCCATTGCCTATTGTTTTTGTTGTAAAAAATGCATTAAACATTTTTTCTTTTACATCATCGTCAATACCAGGTCCGCTATCTTTCACTACTATAATCGCTTTATCAAGCTGTTTATGCCAAGAAATATCAACTTGACGTTTATCCAAATCACTTACCGCATCCATAGCATTGGTCACAAGATTGGTAATAACCTGCGATAAACGACCCTGCTCACCCATCACAAAAATAGCTTCATTAGCGCCTCTTAAGTTGAGTTCAACTTGCTGTTTCTTCGCCTGAGGCGATAATAAAATAATTAACTCATCCATAATCGCATCAATCGAAATTTTTTCTAAATGACTACTGGATTTATGCGCAAAGTTACGCAGAGTACGAGTTAAATTAGCCATTTTATCGACCAACATTTTTATTCGCTGTAAATTATCTGTTGCTGTTTCAACGTCTTCTTTTAACAAAAACCCTGCTGCATTGTCGGCATAAGATCTTATCGCAGCTAATGGTTGGTTATACTCATGCGCAAGGGCCGTCGACATTTGACCAATACCGGCAAGCTTGGCCGCTTGCACTAGCTCTTCTTGGGCTTCACGCAAATGCTGCTCGGCAATACGTCGCTCTTCAATCTCAATACCCAACTGTTTATTAGACGTTGTTAACTCGTGCGTGCGATCACGAACTTGCCGTTCTAAACGTAAGGCAAAAGCCTGCTGGGAACGTTTTTCTTCAAGCAATCGTTTTTGCCGGCTCAAAAACATACCGATCGCCATAAAAACTAACGCAATAATTAACAAAGCAATTAAAACGGCAGTATTGCGTTGAACAATAATAGAACTGTAGCTTGTCATCGCATGAACACGCCAGCCCAATAAGGCATCGTACTGTGACACCTGAAGATAATCACGGCCGCTGGACTCATCCAAGGCCTTATATAGAGTTAAGCGATCGCGAGACTGACTCGTAAATTTTTCAACAAGATAGTCTTCTGCCACATCATCTAACTTATCGGCTGATGCATCTGCGTAAAAAGATTTAAAGCGCCAAGGCTGTACACTGGATAAAAGAATTTGTCCCGTTTCATCTGTTACCAACATAGGGTCTTGCAACAATACCCATACCTGCTCTAAATATTCGAGATCGACACGAACAACAATAACACCTAAAATTTTATTTTGGCTAAGAACTGGGGCAGCAAATAAATACAAACGTCTTCCTGTATGGGTCACAATACTAGCGCGCCCCATAGCACCTCTAAGAGCAGAGATGAAATAAGCTTGATTATTAATATCTACTGATTGCTGAGGAAATTGATTACTGACAAGAATAGTGCCTTCTGTATTCACGATCCAGACATCAGCAGCACCACTAATACCCGCTAAAAAATTAGCCAATTGATTGGCATTCGGTAATTCTTTTAAAGGGTCATCGGTTAACAAGGCATAAGCAATATCAGAGCGGCGAGCAATCAATGCCGCAAGAATCGCGTACTTATCCATGCTCGCTTTTAAGGTGGCGGTCTGGAAAGACATCGTATTTTCCATGCGTTGCTTGGCTGTTTCAAATGCTGTTTTTTCAGCTAAGTAGCTAACAGAAAGTAAAATAACTGCCACTAAAAAACCAACCAAAGGCATTAAAAACCAATAATATCGCTTGAAAAAATTATGTCTAACCATCGCCTACTGACTTTATAGAAAATTATTTATCGACAATATCTATTCGATCTACCTTTTGGAAACCACGAGGCAATTTATGGCCACGACGTCCCCGCTCACCAACATAGTGCTCCAACTCAGATAACTTAAACGACGCATGACGCTTGCCCGAATAGACGGTTAATTTTTTACCTTCGCTGATTAAAGCAGACGCCACAATAAATTCTTCTCGCGCCTGTACTCGTGCGGGAGGAATGCTCAACATTTTATTCCCTTTACCACGAGCTAATTCCGGCAAATCAGATAATGGAAATAACAACATACGACCTTCATTACTGACACTCACGACCAAACTATCTTCATCTTCTACAAAAACAGGAGGCAGTACTTTCGCGCCTTTAGGCAAAGTCAACAACGCTTTACCCGCCTTATTTTTTGTATACAAATCGCCTAACTTAGTCACAAAACCATAGCCAGCATCGCTAGAAACCAATACCCTCTGCTCATCCTGCCCCATCAACAAACCCGTAAAAGTAGCGCCACTTGGAGGATTTAGACGGCCACTAGCGGGTTCACCTTGTCCTCGCGCCGAAGGCAATGTATGCGCAGCCAAGGCATAGCTACGACCGGTGGAGTCAATCAGCAAAACATTTTGATTTGATTTGCCTCTCGCTGAAAACTGGTAACCATCGCCTGACTTGTAATTAAGGGACTCGGGGTCAACCTCATGACCTTTAGCTGCACGAATCCATCCCTTTTCTGAAATAACAACCGTGATAGGATCACTACTTAGCAGGTCGCTTGCGCTCAAGGCTTGCGCCTCACCTCTCACAACAAGTGGTGAACGACGATCATCGCCAAACTTATCAGAAATCGCCTGCAATTCTTTTTTCACTAGATTCTTTAACTTGGTAGCAGAACCTAAAATAGATTCGAGACTGCCACGCTCTTTTTCGAGGTCATCTTGCTCACCGCGAATTTTAATTTCTTCTAATTTTGCGATTTGACGTAATTTTAATTCGAGTACAGCCTCGGCTTGAATTTCGCTTAACTCAAATCGTTTTATTAATTCTTCTTTAGGTTTTTCTTCTGTGCGAATAATCTCTATCACTTCATCGATATTCAGAAAAGCCGCCAAATAACCTTCTAATATATGCAAACGACGGAGTACTTTATCCAAGCGATATTGCAAACGGCGGCGTACCGTTACGGTTCTAAACTTAAGCCATTCACCCAAAATAGTCTGCAGCGATTTTACTGCCGGCAAGCCATCAATACCGATCATATTCATATTGATACGGTAAGTACGCTCTAAATCGGTTGTGGCAAATAAATGATTCATCAACTGCTCAATATCGATGCGATTTGAGCGAGGGATAATCACTAAACGAGTTGGATTTTCATGATCGGATTCATCACGTAAATCAGCGACCATGGGTAATTTTTTTGCTTGCATCTGAGCCGCAATTTGCTCCATTACCTTTGCACCACTCACCTGATGAGGTAATGCTGTCACAACGATATCGCCATCCTCTTTATTCCATAGAGCACGCATGCGTAAGCTACCACGCCCTGTTTCGTACATTTTAACGATGTCGGCTTTCGGCGTAATAATTTCTGCACTCGTTGGCATATCTGGCGCAATCACAAACTCACATAGTTCTGCGCTACTTGCCTTAGGGTTTTGTAATAAATGGATCGTAGCAGAAATCAATTCACGTAAATTATGGGGCGGTATATCTGTCGCCATGCCGACGGCAATACCGGTTGTACCATTCAATAAAATATTGGGCACTTGTGCAGGCAAGACGGTGGGCTCATCTAAAGTACCGTCAAAATTTGGCGCCCATTCAACTGTACCTTGACCCAACTCACCCAACAGTACATCGCTGTAGGCAGTTAACCGTGATTCGGTATAACGCATCGCGGCAAAGGATTTAGGGTCATCAGGAGAACCCCAGTTACCTTGGCCATCAATCAGAGGATAACGATATGAAAAAGGTTGCGCCATCAACACCATTGCTTCATAAGCAGCTGAATCTCCATGCGGATGAAATTTACCAATCACATCACCGACTGTACGAGCAGACTTTTTAAATTTTGCACTCGCCTTTAAACCAAGTTCACTCATGGCATAAACAATACGTCGCTGCACTGGCTTTAAACCATCACCAATATTAGGTAGCGCACGATCAAGAATCACGTACATGGAATAATCCAAATACGCTTTTTCAGCATAATCTTTTAAAGGGGTAGATTCATAAGCGTCAGGATTGACTACTTCAGACATAAAATATTCCTATTCATAATGTTTCAATACAGATTAAAATTGCTACAAAAGCCTAGCGTGGCTAATATATTGTTTAAAAGACTTAACGACCATCATTATACGTATTCATTTTTTGCAATAATGGGAATGGACCAACGTCGCTTAAATGACTTGTCTTTCGAATAAACATACAGACACCAAGAATAGTAGTCATCTGTATGAGGGGATTGAGATGGCGGTTTTTTCGCTGGCAGCTGAGCTTTCACTAATAAGCGTGCGCCTAACATGGCTCGCTCCTGCTGTAATTCTACCGGCATACGCCACACAATATCGGTTTGAGACTCACTGTAATCATCTTCTTCAACTTCGATATGTTGCATCAACAACAACTCAGCAGAGAACTGCAAGCCATCCACTTTTTTATTGATTTCAACATAACCAGAAAATGTTTCACCTATGATTGAAGGAAAGGGATTCATCACTAATGGCGTATCACCATATTTAGAGCGTTTATATATTTTTTTTACTTGAGTGATCAAAAACAGCAAAGGAAATAAAATAATGATTAGCTCATGCATCTCGGTATATTCACCAGCATAGTAGTGTGCCAATAAGTCTTCGCGTGAATCATAGAGCACAAAACCAACCACACCCAGCAACACTAAAAAAAATACCCATCTGCTATAACGACTGCGTCGACCCGTTCCATTAGCTTGGATGATATTCGTTTTCCACTGGGATTGACCCTCCCACCAATTTTTATCAATATTCATATGTATTGCTTTATTTTTTATTTATTTTCAAAAAATGTAATACTGCCATGGCGCAAAAAATTCAAACCTTAAAATTTAGGCTTCGACTAGGCGATCGACCGCTCTTTCTTTAATAGGCAAATGGGCAAAACCCGCGAATAAGGCCAACCCAACGCTTAACCACCACACTACATCATAGCTTCCATAGTGGTCATATAACCAACCAGCCAACCATACACCGGAAAAACTACCCAGCTGATGGCTTAAAAATACAACACCGTAGAGCAAGGACATATAGCGAGTGCCAAACATCAATGCCACCAAACCCGATGTTGGCGGCACGGTTGCCAACCACAAAAAGCCCATCACAATACTGAATGCTATCACACTCACGATTGAAGGCGGTGTCAACATAAACACAGTGACCAATATTGCACGCCCAAAATAAATAGCCGACAAAAGCTTACGCATGGGCCAGCGAGACGATAATATGCCCGAAGAATAGGCGCCAATCACGTTGCACAAGCCAATAATCGCGATACTCCATGCCCCCAATTGGGCAGAAAACCCCAAGTCACTCAAAAATGAGGGCATGTGCACAGTGATAAAGGCAATATTAAAACCACAGACAAAAAAGCCCGCCAGTAACCACAAATAAGAGTGGTGACTTAAGGCCTCCCTTAAAGCCTCCGGAATGGTTTGCTCTGCTAGATACTCTTGTGTCGTTTGGCTTGCGCCCGAATAAGGCGCTAAAGGAATCGCTAACAGCGCCATCAATACCGTAGACAGCGCCATAATGTGCAAGGCCATTTGCCAATTGCTAATGTCGATTAAACCCTGAACTAGGGGGACGACCAAAAATTGCCCAAATGAACCCGCAGCCGTTCCCAAGCCTAAAGCCCACTGCCGCCTCTCTGGCCCCACTGCTCTGACCATCGCTGGCAACACAATGCCAAATGCCGTGCCTGCGATGCCGGCACCGACCAGCATCCCCATGCCTAAATTCAGCATCCAAACAGTCTCAACGCCTGCCGTTAACCAAATACCCAAACCATAAAGTAGCGCAGCGCCCACAATCACTTTAGTACTGCCAAAACGGTCGGCAATGCCGCCCGCAAATACCGCCACAACACCCCAAGTTAAATTCTGAATAGCCAAGGCCAAGGAAATAATTTCCCTACCGGGGTAATGACCCAACACATCCCCTACAAAAAGACCAAAACTAGAGCGATAACCAAAAGACAGCAGCAATAAACTACAGGCAGAGGTAATAACAAGAATCACGGGAACCGTTAAGCGTTGCATCTCAACTCCAAACTAGAAGACAAAGGTAAAAGACATCGAATTGTTATTAAGTGTTTTAGTAATCACCAAAATAAGATTGTAACAGCGGCAAGATAGCAAGCGGCGCTGTTTCGGCACGTAGTATACGTGGCCCCAAAGACAAAGGCATAAAACCGCTATTCAAAGCCTCTCCGACCTCCTCATCACTAAACCCACCCTCTGGCCCAAGGGCGATAGCAAATGTACCAGGCGTCAGCTCTGACTCTAACCAAGGAGCAGCCATTTCCTTAAAAGAAGACGCATTGTAAGGATGTAAGATAATGCGCTTCTCTGTCTGAACATCTCTAGACCAACCATCAAAAGTAGTCGCCTTACTGACTACAGGAACTATCGCCCGACCACATTGCTCGCAAGCATGAATAGCAATTTGCTGCCAATGTTGTTGCTTTTTTTCTAAACGCTCAGACGATAGCTTCACATCCGTATAATCGCTAAACAAAGGCGAAATCCGAGTAACACCCAACTCTACCGCCTTTTGAATAAGCCAATCCATCGCGTCATTCTTAATAATACAAACCCCCAACTCAAGCTCTAAGGGAGATTCATTATTCACCGCCGTATACTCACCAACCGCGACAGACACACCTTTTTTTTCAACGCTTTCTATCGTCGCGTGATATTGCCCACCCTCTCCATTAAACAAAACTAATTCACGCTTTGACTTCATGCGCAATACATTTTTAAGATAATGGGTGGCCTCATCACTCAAAGAAATCGTTTGATTTTCAGACAAGGACTGCGATGTATAAAGGCGAGGAATTCGCATAAATAGTAAGACCGTGTTGATCGAAAATGCTATTGTCGCATATCTTAGAGAGATCTCGCTAAAAATTAGGCATTGGCGCCTCTAAAGCCTACAGAGAAAAACTGCTTTTCAACTGAGAAATAAAACCATGTGGATACTCAAGTTTATCAAGCCAAAATCACTTTCATCACAGCTAAGAAAGCCATCCGGCCTAGTTGGCCGCTTTATCATGAGCAAAATATTTACCACCGGCAATGCTGACCTTAATACTTTCGTTAAAGAATGCCTTGAACTTAAAAGTCGCGATCATATTTTGGAAATTGGCTTTGGTCCCGGGGCACTTATTCATGACATGGCAAAAACCATTAACGACGGAAAAATAGAAGGTATCGACTTTTCAGAAACCATGCTAAAAAAAGCGAGTAGTGTCAACAAAGCGCATATAACCTCCGGAAAGGTAGCACTACACAAGGGTGACTGCTCATCATTACCCTTTGAAAACAATTACTTTGACAAACTATGCTCAGTAAACACCCTTTATTTTTGGGAAAACCCTGCGGCGAACTTGAAAGAAATACTCCGCGTAGTCAAGCCTGCCGGAAAAGTAGTAATCGGTTTTAGAGATGCTGAACAAATGGCAAACTTTGATATAAGTAAAGATATATTTAGCACTTATTCAAAAGAGCAAGTTGTTAGCCTACTATCAGAAGCAGGCTTTTCAAATGTGGTCATCAAAGAAAAAGAAGGTATTCCGGTAACATCTTATTGTGCGATTGCAACAAAGCCATAGAGACAACACTTATAAAATAATTCAAAAAGAAGAACTAAAAAGGCCAAAAAACTAAAACTCTTCCATCACTTTAAACAATGTTAGCCAGCCGCAAATTCATCAGGACATAGAGCCTTTTCTGAAAAATCCTTTTCGTCGTAAATTGCTGCGATAAAATTGATAAGCCATTTTTCAGATGGTTTGACATACTCTAAACTAAATATGACTTTTTCATTTTTATCATTGAAACCGTTAACAATCAAACAACCTTTTTTAGTATCGTTTTTTTCAAACGCACTATGCTGTTTTTTCATTGCATTTTTAAATAATAAAAACTCTGGCATATAAGACAGCGTCTTATAATCTTCTTCGAGTATATTAGCGCTGAAAAATTCAGGTGCCAACTCCAATATGTTATTTTCATTAGCTTTAGTTGAATAATCGCTATAAGCATTCTTTAAAGGTTGCGATGTTGAACAACCGACAATTAATGCGGTAACTATAAGTATTATTACTTGCATATCCTATCTCACCATAATCCTTTCTAATTCTCTCTCATAAGACAAGTGTCTATTTTTCATCGCTCTTGCAGCTTTGCACAAAATTCCACTGCAAGATAATATAAGTTCTTCCAAATTAAATGAACCACTTACAGATACTTTACCAACACCTAAGTCAAATGATGCTTTATATCCTACATTCATACCATCTTGATTACTAAATAGAATATTAACCCGCTTTATCTTTGCGCCTAATTTTTTCAAGGCCGGATCACCACTAAAAATAACCATACCCATTGAATTAGACAATACTGCTCGACCATTCTCATCTATCGTGAGTTTTGCCGCGCCCTTTTTGGCAACAATTTTTGCAGTTAGACCTTTGTTTTTTGAATATGCAAGTTCGAATAATTTTGCAACTGTTACTTTTGCTTCAACTCTACTTAAATCCACTTTAATTTTCCTTTTTCAGCAATATAGAGAACTCGAATATATCACAAGGTAAATATATTTAAAGTGTCAACAATCTCACTTTAGAAGCTAAAGTGTTGAATTTTGCGCCATTTTTTATTTTAACTTAGTTCTACTGTTACGTGGATTCAATTCACAAGTGCAACAGGTGAGTTAACGCCGCGGTAAGCCGCAGCTTTGGAGTTGATTGTTTTTGTGGTATTCGACCACAAAAAGGAGCAACGGAAAAGCTGTCGGATTGACCGCCTTGTTAGCTGCGATCATCTTCATAAACCTCAGCCGATAATTTTATTGCTAGCTCTTTACAAAAAGATTCAGAAACGCCTGTAGTTAAAAGCTCTCCAGACTCCAGTGAAATGTTACCTTCTTCTTTATATAAAGCTTTCCCTTTACCTGAGAATATAACTTCTTCGTTTGTAAAAGGGTTTACACCTGTTTTGTCCGGCAATTGAGATAAAGTGGGGATTTCATTAATTAATGCTTCCCATTCAAATAGAGTGATCTCATTTACAGCTCTTTTTATTTTTCTAAATTCCATAATTTCCCTTATACAGCTAACATTATAATAGCGAGCCAGTACACTATCTCCCCTCTTATAACTTCGAGAAATAGCTTCCAACTCTTTGTTTTTATTAAAAATAACCGCTTTTTACCTATTAACACTTGGCGGCTAAACGCGCATGCGCGTTATCTACCCTAACGTAGGCATATTATCTCACTCAAGTATTTTTTTAAGCTATTGTTTTTATTAGGATTTTCATTATACAAAGGGTAGATAACGAGAAACCCCCTATCCACTTAAAAGCACCTAAAGAGCTCTAAAAATTAGATATACTGTATAAATGTAGAGATAAGCACTAAAGGAGAGCACTTAGAAAAAGAAAGCAGTGTTGACCTCTTATGACCAAAACTGCTTTCCAAGTAAAGCGGGATTTAGGAAGGAACAAGCCCAAGGTTTTCAACAATGGTTTTTGTGGGTTCTAACTGATTCATGGTGTAAAAATGCAAACCGGGCACGCCGTTTTCTAGCAAAATATCGCAAAATTCGGTGACCACATCAATACCAAAAGCCTGCATGCTTTCTTGGTCATCGCCATAAGCTTCTAAGGCCTTTTGTAACCAACGAGGAATTTCCGCACCACACACACTACTAAAGCGCACCAAGTTTTTGATATTAATAATAGGCATAATACCGGGGTAAATCGGCTGATCAATACCTACTTTATGGCATTGATCTAAGAAGTAATAAAAAGCATCTGGGTTAAAAAAGTATTGCGTGATCGCACTATCAGCACCGGCATCAAACTTACCTTTCAGGTATTGAACATCCGTGGTATAGGATGTTGCCTCTGGGTGAATTTCTGGGTAGGCAGCCACTTCCAAGTGAAAGGCATTGCCAAAATGCTCACGAATAAACGCAACCAATTCGTTGGCATAAACCATTTGCGATGCGCCACCCATACCAGAAGGCATATCACCTCTCAGGGCAACGATACGATTGACACCCGCAGATTGATACTCTTCTAATAAGGCCTTAATAATTTCTTGCGAATCACCCCCAAAAGATAAATGCGGCGCAGTAGAAAAACCTTGAGAATTAAAATCAGTCACTAAGTTTTTGGTATTGTCACGCGTCGATCCGCCGGCACCATAAGTCATGGAAAAGAACTCAGGGTTAAGCTTATTTAAACCGTCGCGAACATTATTTAGCTTTTCTCGCCCCACATCTGTTTTGGGTGGGAAAAATTCAAAACTTAAACGAAAATCATCATCACTCATGTGTCATCTCTACGGTCAAAAATAAATACGCGAAGATCGTTAAGCTAGGACTCTCGCACTTTATCTTTCTGTTATTTTTTAAATGGCTATCTACAATATGAGGCCTTTGCAAGAAAGTAAAATCATCTCCCGTGCAAAGACCTCAATATATTAATATTTATACGCTTCTGGCTTAAATGGGCCATCGACAGCAACATTAATATAATCGGCTTGGGTTTTGGTTAGCTTGGTAATCACACCATTAAAACCCGCCACCATATCGGCAGCAACTTCTTCGTCTAACTTTTTAGGCAAGACTTTTAGGTATAAGTTGTCGGCTTTTTCAGCGGCTGGCAAATCAGCAAATTTAGCTTCATACAAATACATTTGNNGCAAAAGAACCATCCATAATACGAGAAGGGTGACCTGTTGCATTACCCAAGTTCACTAAGCGGCCTTCAGATAGCAAGATCAAATGATCGCCCGCTTCTTCGCTACGTTTAATTTTATGTACTTGCGGCTTCACTTCATCCCACTGCCAGTTTTCACGCATATAAGCTGTATCAATTTCGTTATCGAAATGACCAATATTACACACAACCGCACCCGGCTTAAGTGCTTGTAACATAAACTTATCGCATACATTGGTGTTACCCGTTGTGGTGACAATCAAGTCTGTTGTACCCAGTAATGCTTTGTTAATGGAGTCGGCGTTTTCTAGGTTAACACCATCAATATAAGGTGAAACCACTTCATAACCGTCCATACACGCTTGCATAGCACAAATAGGATCAACCTCTGTGACTCTTACAATCATGCCTTCTTGACTTAAGGACGCAGCAGAACCTTTGCCCACATCACCATAGCCAACAACCAAGGCTTTTTTACCCATTAACAAATGATCGGTACCACGTTTAATTGCATCGCTTAAACTGTGGCGGCAACCGTACTTGTTATCGTTTTTCGATTTAGTCACTGAGTCGTTCACATTAATAGCAGGTACTTTCAATTCGCCCGACTCTAACATTTCTAATAAACGGTGTACGCCCGTTGTTGTTTCTTCGGAAATACCGTGAATTTTATCTAACATGGCAGGGTATTTTGTATGGCACATTTCAGTTAAGTCACCACCGTCATCCAAAATCATATTGGCATCCCATACTTGGCTACCGTCTTTTTCAGACATAATAGTTTGCTCAATACACCACAAAAACTCTTCTTCCGTTTCACCTTTCCAAGCAAAAACGGGAATACCCGCAGCTGCGATAGCGGCGGCAGCGTGATCTTGTGTAGAAAAAATGTTGCATGAGGACCAGCGAACTTCAGCACCGAGGTCGATCAAGGTTTCGATCAACACAGCCGTCTGAATGGTCATATGGATACAACCCATAATCCTTGCACCCGCTAAAGGCTGCTCAGCTTTATACTTTTTACGCAAAGCCATAAGGGCAGGCATTTCACCCTCTGCAATATTAATTTCTTTTCGGCCCCATTCGGCATCTTTACGGAACTGCTCTACATTATCCGCAGCGACTTTATAGTCAGTAAAATTTTCTACAATTTTCAATTCGGCACTCATGATGTTTCCTCTAGTATTTTTTGGGCGCTAGTATTTACAAGCAAACCATTACATATCGTTAACGCAATCAATTTCTTTACGTTTTTAGCGTGTCTCTTTCTTGCAACCTAGAGTGCCTTTTTCAAAGCCTCTACTTTATCTGTTTTTTCCCAAGTAAAATTCTCTTCTTCTCGACCAAAGTGACCGTAGGCCGCTGTCGGCTGATAAATAGGTCGTTTTAGGTCTAACATATCCACTAAACCACCCGCACGTAAGTCAAAGTTCTCGCGGACCAGTGTAGAAATTTCGGCATCAGATAACTTACCCGTACCAAAGGTATTAATCGAAATAGAGGTCGGCTCTGACACACCAATGGCATAAGACACTTGAATCTCACAACGGTCAGCCAAACCGGCAGCAACAATATTTTTAGCCACATAACGGCCCGCATACGCAGCCGAACGATCCACTTTTGATGGGTCCTTACCAGAGAAAGCACCGCCACCGTGACGCGCCATGCCGCCATAAGTATCCACAATAATTTTTCTACCCGTTAAACCACAATCACCCACAGGGCCACCGATCACAAAATTACCTGTCGGGTTAATGTGGAAAAGCGTATCTTTATGTAACCATTCTGCTGGTAATACAGGCTTAATCACTTCTTCCAAAACCGCTTCGCGCAAATTATCTAATGAGATACCTTCGTCATGCTGGGTTGATAAAACAACCGCATCGATTGCAATTGGTTTACCGTTTTCATAACGTAGCGTCACTTGGCTTTTTGCATCTGGGCGTAACCAAGGCAGCACATTTTCTTTACGCATCTTGGCTTGGCGCTCAACTAAACGATGCGAGTAATAAATAGGCGCCGGCATTAACACATCCGTTTCATTGGTTGCATAACCAAACATTAAGCCTTGGTCACCCGCACCTTGATCTTTGTTATCACCTTCATCAACGCCCATCGCAATATCGACCGATTGCTTACCAATAGCATTAAGCACAGAACAAGAGGCGCCATCAAAACCAACATCACTTGAATTGTAGCCAATATCGAGCACAACTTGGCGCACAAGATCTTCTAATTCAATATAAGTGGAGGTTCTCACTTCGCCGGCCAATACAACCATGCCGGTTTTCACCATTGTTTCAACAGCGACCCGCGAATTAGGGTCGTCCTTTAGCATTGCATCCACAACAGCATCGGATATTTGATCGGCCATTTTATCGGGATGACCTTCGGAAACAGACTCCGATGTAAATACTGAATATTCAGACATGCACTTTCCTCACTATAGTGTTATCGCGTTATGAGAGGTATAACAAAAGCCTCATTTGAATAGATGCGATATTGAATTAATATTACTTAAAAAATATTGAGTTAAAAAATATTACTTAAAAAATTGTTGTAGCTGTATTTGAAAACCATTACGTAAAGCAAGGTAGCTACTGTGCCCCTGCCTTAAGCCGGCCAGACCAGCCCAGTGCTTTAATTCTTCCGCATCAAAACCCAACCAAAGATCACCACAGGCTGACTTTGCCCAGTCCTGATCATGACGACATAAATCGGTAATAAGCAGGGCACCTTGCGGTTTTAAACAAGCCGCAACATCCAAAAAAATATCGGCTGGCGATGGGGTGTGATGCAACACCATATTCATCAGCACACAATCCACCTTATTTTTTTGGTCACTCAATGCTTTCGTATCGCCATTCACAAACTCAATATTGCCTACCTTTTCTTGGCGGCAATGTTGCCTTGCTTTTTCTAACATCGTCGGCGCATTATCCAAGGCTATAACTCGTTCAAACCGATGCGCTAACACCGGCAAACATTCTCCAGCACCCGGCCCCACTTCGATCACTAAATCCTGCTTGGGTAAGACTGTTTTATCGAGCAATTCTGTAATCGCCTCGCCATATACGGGGTACTCGGCAATTAAGTCTTGTTGCTCTTTGAACTTATCCGATTGCTGCACAAAAAACTGCTGTGACTGACTGACTCGCTCTTCTTGAACCTGCTTGAGGCGCTTAGCCACCATGCGCGAAATCGCAATAGAGTCGACGGTTGCACACAACTGCTGGTGCAGAGCACCCAACTCATCAGCATAATTGGGCAAGGCACGGCTATAAAAAATAGAGTTGCCTTCGCGGCGCTTAGCCACCAAACCGGCCTCGGCCAACACCTTTAAGTGATGGCTCATGCCCGACTGCTTGTGCTGAAACACCTCGCACAACTCCAATACACCGTAGGAGTCTTGGGCGAGTACACGCAAAATTTCTAAACGTAGTGGCTCACCAGCTGCCTTATTTAAAGCAGAGACATCACCAAAAGACAGAGTTGAGTCGATCATGGTGAGGCACTATATCAGGGGATAAGATCTATATCAAAATTTTTTGATATAGATTTAGAATGAAGAAACCGAAAGTGAGACCTAAGTGATATATACGGCGGGAACGCTTAAGGCGGGGAGATAACACCCCCACCAATAGTGAACGCTATTGCGAGAAAGCAGCCCATAATTCATTAAAGGTACGATCGAAATCGCGTATTAAGGTGGGGTTATCACTAATCACAATATTTTCCTGGTTACGCTCAGAGGCGCTGCGAGTCCAGTTAAAGCTACCATTAAGCAGGTAATCATCGACCAAGGCAAACTTATGGTGCATATGACTAGGTGAGGTATCCATCACCACGGGAATGCCATAATCCTGCAAGCGATATACATCACTACCACGGTCATTGGCTTTATCGTTATCCGTAAGAACCCTGACCGGAACCTGCTTGTCATGCGCATCGATAATCGACTGGGTAATGCGATCATCCGAAATAGTAAACACACAAATATCAATACGCTGACGAGCCCTTGTTAATAAATACAAAATGCCATCACGACAATCGCGGCCTGGGCTAAAATATGATCGGCTAGAAATTGTAGCCTGCTGCAAACTCTTATCGACCAACTTGACCACACGCTCCAACCATCCCATCACCCGCATAATTTGAGCGCTATCATCACCCAATAGCCCCACCTTGTCTCGCGCCAAATCAAACGCTTGGTTACGCACATAACGTTTTTGATCGCCTGTCAGAGAAGTCATCACTTCATAAAAATGGCTTTTTTCGTCGTTGTCTAGCTTATTATCATCGAGCGACTCAACAAGCTGCTGCTTTAACTGGTCTAACATAGTGAACTTATGCCTAAATTAAGATTGCTTGAGGTTTTTGTTTTATAGGTAATTCAACAATACCATATCACACAATAAAAATGATCCCGTAAGAGCTAGGTCTTATATTCTCATAAAAACGTTGAGTAATGACCCAAAATCCATCACCCTTAATATGGATACAAGTTGTTACAGCTTTACACATATAAATACAGCTTAATGGCTCACTGGCTAGTGTAATGTGCAAATCTAGTCTTGAGGAATAATGTAATGAAAAATCTATTTTTAGTCTTATTGGGAGTCATACTCACATGCACCCAGCACATTTTTGCCGCTGATATTGCTACCGATATACGCCAAGCTGCCGACGGCCCCGACACCAGCAATGGGGGCTACTTTGAGATTGGGCTAGGCCTAGCGTATGTCAATGACTCACGGCTGTCTGTTTCTGATAACTTTGATGGCGCAGTCGCCTTTTTATCTGTAGGCGGCTCTTATCGCTATAAGGGCCTATTCCTTGAGATGTCTCAAGGAACACTGGATGGCTTCAATCTAGGCTACCACCTATGGAATAACCAACGATGGGCAGTGGACATATTAGGCGCCAGTATTAATGGCGTATTGAATGAAGATGGTGACGAGAATTATTCCGAATTATCCGAATCGCAACGCAATAATGCATTAATAGACCGAGATACCTTTTATGCCGGCGCCGGATTTAGAGCAACAGGGTATTTTGGCAATACCATTCTTCAATATCGTTTAGTCAGTGATATTTACGACAATAACGGTATCGTTAGTACACTGCGCTTAGGACAAAATTGGCAACACAGAAACTGGAATTTTCATGGCGTCATTAGTGCCGATTACGCATCGGCAAAAACAAGTCGCTATTGGTATGGGGTGTCAGAAAGCCAAGCCACTACCCGCTTCCCAGAATATAATGTTGGCTCCACTATGGCCTACACAGCAGAACTTGGCCTTAGCTACCCCATTAGTGAACATTTTGTTTTTAGCTCTACCGCTCGGTACACTCGTTTTTCTAATGGTGTACAAGATAGTCCGCTCACCGACGGTAATGACAGCACCCTTATTTTCACCTCCATAAACTATGTTTTTTAGCAGGAATAATAAAAGAATATGGTTTTAGTTTTTAGAGTCATCACTATCATATTGTTCTCTCTTTTTGCGAATAGCTTGTTTGCGGATAACGCAGTGGTCAAGCTTACCGTTAAACCTGATCGCTGCATTACACTCTATCAAGGGCAAGCCTGCTACCAAACACTGAGTTTTAATTGGACAACGCCAGAAATAGGAGAGTACTGTTTATTTAATCAAGAGGTATCCGAGCCCTTGTTCTGCTGGCAAGGAAATCAAAAACATACCCAAAAATATGAATTCGAATCCGAACAAAGTATTACTTACGCTATTTTTACCCGCGACAAAAAGCAAAAAATGGCTGAAGTCAAAGTCAAAGTGGCTAACGTATACAAATCCAACCGTAAGAATAGCCGCAATTGGAGACTATTTTAATCGTGGAACACATACTGGTTGTTGAGGATGATGCATCCATTGCCGAATGGATTAGTGATTACCTAAGCCATCACGAATACCAAGTTAGCGTAGCTAATCGAGGGGACACTGCGGTTGAATTGATAAAAGAAGACAAACCCGATTTAGTGTTACTGGATATTATGCTCCCTCATAAAAATGGCTTTGATGTATGCAAAGAAGTACGCGCTTTTTTCCATGGGCCTATCCTCGTTATGACAGCGTGCAATGAAGAAACTGATGAGATACTGGCCCTAGAGCTAGGCGCAGATGATTACATCAACAAGCCGGTTAAATTACGAGTCATGTTAGCGAGAGTAAAAGCCTTATTAAGGCGCGGAAATATAGAAGAGCAAAAACTAAGCACACTAATATTTGGCGGCCTGCACATAGACTCGACATCCAAAACCGTCACCGTTGAAGGCGAAACCGTCTCATTATCATCGAATGAATTTGACGTTCTTTGGTTGCTAGCCTCTCAAGCAGGTGAAGTCATGAGCCGCAATGACCTAGTGAGCCAATTGCGCGGTTTCGCTTACGATGGCTTTGATCGATCCGTTGATATTCGAATTTCACGCTTACGCAAAAAACTAAACGACTCCTCCGAGAAACCTTATAAAATCAAAACCATATGGGGAAAAGGTTACTTATTTGTTGGCGATGCTTGGTAACGATAACAGATGAAACACCTAACACTATCATTAATATTAGTTGTTATTGCTTCTGTCATAGGCACCGGATGGTTTATCAGTGAAATCTATTCCCGTATCGACCATCCCAGCGAAAAGATCAAAGATGAATTCGATGCCTACAAAAAACTAGGCAAGGTTATTGCGCTTAGTTTAGACCAAGCAAGCGGCAAAGATGAACTTATCCAATATTGGGAAGAACAAAATAACATCGCTATTACTTTTCAAAAAAAATCTGACTTCCCCCTACCCGACAATCTTAAAAAGATTTTTGAAAAAAACGAGCCCTTATTATTAGAATCCGAAGGTGAGGTATCACTGCATATTTACATGCCACAATCTGATTTAATAATGACAATACTACTGCCAGACATTGATGCGACAAAACAACCGTCTTGGCTGCATATTACAATGACCCTGATGTTTTATCTGGTGATCATCATTATATTGCTTGCTTGGCTTTACCCTTTGATTAGAAGATTATCTATATTAAAAAAAGTAGCCAACAAATTTGGTAATGGAGACTTATCCTCTCGTGTAAGACTGAGCAAAATATCTTACACCTCAGATATAGAAAATGAATTTAACCGAATGGCCGACCGCATTAAAAACTTGATCGATGATAACAAATTACTCAGCAGCGCCGTTTCTCATGATTTAAAAACACCGCTGACACGCTTACGTTTCGGCATTGACGTATTAGAAGAAGCAACTGACGAAGAGGCAAGAAAAAAGTATATAAAGAGAATCAATAAAGACCTGAACGAGATGCAGTCCTTAATTGAAACTTTATTACAATACGCTAATCTAGACAATGCCAACATTAAAATAGAAAAAGAAAAAATCGAACTCAATACATTTATATCGGATCTTTTTTACGACATTGACAGTCCAAACATTAATGTAAATGTATTACTTCCCAATGCGCCTTTAAATATTCATGCAGACCCACGATATCTTGCAATGCTACTGAACAACATCATGACCAATGCAATGAATCACGCAAAAAGCAGCGTTAATATTCGTGCACTGACATCTGAAAATAAAATATCCATATCAATAGAAGACGACGGAAAAGGCATTCCTAAAGACGAAATAGAAAAAGTAACAAAACCTTTCTGGCGCGGTGAGCAGGCAATAAAAGGGCATGGCATGGGCCTTGCTATTGCCGAGCGCATTAGCAATTGGTTTGACTCAGAGCTTGATATTGCAACGTCAGACACCTTAGGCGGGGCATCGATCAGCCTGCATTTTAATAAGGCCTAGACAGATTAAACTGCTATTTCTTCCCGCAATACTGTTTTTACATCATACAAATAAAGGGGAGACAAACAATAAAAACGATATCATGTCACCTTATTCAACAAAATAACCCAGTCTTAGCGATTCCGCTTAAACAAGCCGTTGACACCTCCATTCACCGTAGTATTCTTTGCCACCATTATCAGGACGATATTTTCACCGAAGTTAAAAAACGATTGTTTTTACCACAAACACTTTGCTGAAAAAAAAGGACGGTACCACCATGAGCGACCCACTATTTGAACAAGCCAACCCTCTGATCGACGAATGCTCAGCGGAAACACTGGCGAATGTTCAATCTATGCTTGCGCGCATACAAATACTCAAAATTGATAAAACCAAAACCCTCTCTGCATTTAACGAACAACGCCATCACAGGCACTACGACAGCCCCTGCCCTGCCAATGAGTTATATACTCGGCTATTACTGCTTGTACGAGACGCCCTCGACTACGAAATCAATAAAATTCAACAGCGGCATACAAAGAAAAATTAAGTGAATAAGCCAATTGATGAATCGTGGCGTATTTAATGTTGAGTAACAGTAACATTATGCGCCCAATACCGTTACTATTTACCCAAAGGCCAACGGCTAACCAACACACTAAGGCATCTCAGTTCCATGGATTTAATTGTTTTTGATTTAGACGGCACCCTATTAAACGATACATCGCAAATATCTCGCTTCACCAAAGACACACTGGCGCTGATGGCCGATAACGATATCGCCTATACCCTCGCCACAGGGCGCACACTGCACTCAGCGCAAGAGATTATTCAAGGCCATGGTTTTCACCTGCCTCACATCTACAGTAATGGCGTGATTACTTGGGACCCAAAAGCGCAACAACTGTCACTAGAAAATTTACTGACCGTTGCTGAAGCCGTGCACATTATGGAAGCAACCTTATCCCAAGGCATTACCCCCTTTATTACCAGCGTGGACCAAAACAACAATCACTTTATCTACCACCCTAAAGTAGCGCACGAGGCCGAACAACGCTTACTCAACACCTTTCATATTCGCCCTAGCGCCAATGTA
>JBOEGR010000013.1:0-166062 GCA_050633525.1 Cellvibrionaceae bacterium | reverse complement strand
ACATCGAGACAGGGAATAATTCGTTTAGCTAGGGGCATAAATCAACTCATTGGATATAGATCAATACTAGGGGCGCATTATACGCTCACAGCGATGTATAAGAGCAAACTATTCAAAACAATAAAAACGTTTTAACATACCCACCTTACTTACCTCGGTGTCGCTTGGCGGCATTAAGACCACTCTGATAACAAGGAAGGACACAACATGACCCAACAACAGGGCGAACAGCCACAAAAACCTCACCAGTATGAAGAAAGACAAACGATCGACATGTCCGATCGGGAGTTCAAAATGGGTGATGGCAATATTAGTGGCTACATTGCCTGTAGCTTAGGCATACTCAGCTTTCTGGCCGTTCTTTGTTATTTATTTCCCACCTACCTGACCACAACTGACTTACGCCAAGCTTACGACGGCGAAACACTCAAAGTGGTATTAATGATTGGTATCTGGGCCTCGTTTGGCTTTGCTCTACTGACGTTTATCTTAGGTAAACGTCGTAGGCTAGGTGCGATTGGCGCCCTGTTCAGCGCAGTCGCTTTATTTTTGGGCGGCTACAATGTCCCTGTCGAGGCCGTTAAGCCCAGCCCATTATCCTTAGGTTTAGATTGGCTCATTCTAGCGCTGATCGCATCCGTTGTTATTTTCACTTTTCTTGAAAAGATTTTTCCAAAATACAAAGAACAAGCTATCTTAAGGCCTGAATGGAAACTCGACTTATGGTATTTCTGTTTTAACCATTTATTGATTGCCGTCCTACTACTGATAGGCAACTATTTTGTGGTCACCGTCTTTCACTGGGCCGCGAATGCAGACTTACAAAACGCATTGCAAAGTCTGCCCTTATTAGCACAAGTCGTCATTATTATTTTATGCGCCGATTTTGTTTTGTATTGGTCCCATCGTTTTTTTCACGAAGTTCCGCGTTTATGGAATGTTCACGCGGTGCATCACTCAGTTGAGCATATGGACTGGTTAGCCGGCTCACGTAATCATATTATGCAAACCATTGTGGACCGCTCCATTGCGATGGTGCCGCTGTACTTATTAGGGCCAGATAAAGCCGCCTTAGATATTTACGTGACCTTTGCCGCCTTGCAAGCCATCATTGTCCACTCCAACTTAAGCATTCCTTTTGGCCCTTTAAAATACCTTATTGTGACACCACAATACCATCACTGGCATCACAGCTCCGACGCACCAGCCATCGACACTAACTACGCCGTACACCTTCCACTGTATGATAAATTGTTTGGCACTTACCATATGCCGGTTGAACATTGGCCGAAAGAGTATGGCACGACCAAACGTTTACCGAGAACGTTTTTAGGGCAATTGGCTTATCCTTTTAAGCGTGACTCTTAATAAAGGAGGCTGCACATTTTTTCTCATTGAGAACAACCGTAAGATTTTTCATATTTCATTAAGAACATGGGAAAATCACTCAAATTATTATACTACAATAGGAAAATGGAAATTCGAATGTATTTTTGGAAAATAGAAAAACTAAAAGAAAGCATAAGAGAGAACAAGCTAACCGAGAAACAAAAATTTATATATCTAATCCTTTACATAGTATTAGGCGCAATTTGTCTTGAGGCCATGGCTTACATTCCAACTGAGAACCCCAACAAGTGGGATATTGTAAATAATATCTTAAACGTATTAATACCAAGCATAGGCACTTATTTTGCCTATAAATCAAACGGGGCCAACTCAGGAAATGATTTTATTGGTAAATATTTTGCTATTTGTTTTGTGCTATCTATTAGATTTTTAGTCTATCTGATACCAATTCTTATTTTATATTTTCTATACTATTTCTACGCATATCAAACCGAAGAAGAAATCCAAACTAACTTTGTTGACGTGATTCCTTTCAGCATTTGGTATGCCGCCATATATTGGAGGTTGTGTTTTCATATTCGTCATACAATTTAAAAAAATAAAGGGGATAAACCCCTTTAATATTAAGAAGATGTTTTTTTAATTCGTGCCAATACCACATCTTTCTTCTTTTGTTGTTCAAGATCGCTTAGTTTTTTATTAACATCATGCGTACCAACTCGACCTTCCATTTCTTCCCACACACTTTCCCTATCATCATCACCCGTTTGCAATCCGGTTACATGCTGGCGGGTATGTTCTAACTCACTCAACTGTTTTGGTAAGTTACTTTCCTTCGCTAAAACACTGGTATTCATTTGTTTCGCTTTAGCCAAACGCAAGTCACGACGGTATTGCGTTATTTCAGCGAGGCTTTTACGCAAAGTCGTTTCTGTTTTCATAATGCGTTTAGACATCACTTCGCTTTGCGATTTTAGGTCAGATAACATGGTTTCGTACTGCACAATATCCGCTGCAATCTCTTCTACCAAATCGGTTTTATCGTTCTCATTTAATAACTCACTGGCCTGAGCCTCCCGCTTTTCAATAACATCTTGAACCGATTCAATTTCTCGATCTACTTGCTTACGTGCAACTAACACCTCGCTCATAGATTGTTTTCGCAAACGGATCGTATTTTCAACATCGACAATTTCTTGTTCAAAAATACGAATCGCATTGGCATCCAATAGCACTTCTGCCGATTCTCTAGCAGCGCCTCGGGTTAAAGTCGCCAATTTAGTTAAAATTCCCATCATCGCTCTCCTACTTTGCCATCTCGTTAATCATTTTTGTCGTACGCGCTTCGCTGACTTTATTGATCAAGCGATTTGCCTCATGTTGATCACGCATGGTTTTTGATAAGGTAATCGTTGCGCTCACTAAGAATAAAGAACTTAAAGCAAAGTAACCTTTTATTAATAAACTGCCAGGAACCAAAAATATGCCCGCTGCAACCGCCACGATCGCCACCGCAAAACTGACTTTAACAAAAAAGACCCAACCATCTGATGTACCTTGAATATCATATTCACTCATTACATTTACTCCGTTATTCATTAAGAGTATTCAGTGTTGATGTTTTTTTATAGGCGAACAAGAAAAAAAAAAGAAGTCGTATTATGTAATACTCTCGGTATAGCGACATACTGCTAGCAGGGGTGTGAAGACAAAGAATTAATAACAATATTAATTCTGAAAGGCATCCACTAAATGATCAATCAAGCTACGAATACGTGCCGTTAAATGACGATTAAGCGGATAAACAACAAAAAGACCTAATTTGGTCGCCTCATAATTTTCAAACAACAATCGCAACTTACCCTTTTTAACTAAAGGCTCGACCGCATATAAAGGGCACATCCCGATACCTAAGCCCCCTACTGCCATTTGCGCCACCGCTCGCGGTGAATTCGCTCGAAAAGACCCGCTGACCCGCTGAGAAATAAGCTCATTGTTTATCCGAAAACGCCAGTGTTCTGGATCAGTCGACGAAGCCTGTAATAGGCAATTATGTGTTGATAAGGCGTTCGGGTGTACAGGCTCACCGTTTTTTTCTAAATACTCTGGCGACGCAAAAGCCACGATACGCATGCTTAATAGCTTACGGGCCATTAAACTCGAATCCTTCAGCTCACCAAAGCGAATCGCTAGGTCGAAACCACCCTCAATAATATCCACCCGGTAATCTGACAGGTGCAAATCGATAGAAACTTTAGGGTTATCTAATTGAAAATCTTTTAAACATTTCACCAAATTGGCCCCACCAAATCCGGTTGGCGCTGTCATTCGAATGGGGCCTGCTAATTCCGATTGACGCTCTTGCACCAGACTTTCTAATTCATCAAACTGATCAAGCAAGCCGACACACTGCTGAAAGTAAACATGGCCCGTTTCCGTCAGGGTCACACTACGCGTTGTACGGTTAAACAATTGTGCTCCTAAGTGCGCTTCGAGTTGCCGCACATATTTACTGGCGAGTTTAGTGCTCACACCCAACTGTTTTGCACCCGCAGTAAAAGAGTTCTTCGTTGCTACTGCGGCAAATACGCGCATACCCTCAATCGTATCCATATTCTTCTCTACACATTATTATCGCCATATTGTACATAAATATTCCATAAAACAGTATATTGTCTTTAATTCATGGTAAGCCTATATTGACCAACAGATCCAAAACACCACCGACATTACCAATAAACCCCAATAGGAGACCATCATGTCCAATGCCATTCGAATCCATAGCTTTCCCCTTTCAGGCCACGCTCATAGAGTAATTTTACTGTGTCATTTAGCCGGTATTTCTCACGAGATTATCAATGTCGATTTACCGGGAGGAGAACATAAAGAAGCTAAATTCTTGGCCCTCAATCCTGCGGGACAGGTGCCTGTAATAGAAGATGGCGATACCGTGATCAGTGACTCAAATGCCATACTGATCTACCTTGCAAGAAAATATGCCCCTTCTTTTATCCCTCAAGACCCAAAAGATGAAGCTGAAGTACAAAAAATACTGACATGGGCTGCCGGTGAACTTTCTTACGGCCCTGCGGCGGCTCGGCTGATTAATGTATTTAACGCGCCATACGACCCCGCATTTTGCAAAGCAAACGCAGATAAAGTACTACCTAAATTAGAAGCCCATATGGAAGGCAAAGATTTTCTTGTCAATAATCAAATTTCAATAGCCGATGTTGCTATTTATACCTATACCGCTCATGCACCTGAAGGTGGCATCTCACTTGAACCCTACCCCAATGTTCGTCGTTTACTCGCCAACATTGAAGGGCTCAATAATTTTGTTCCGATGCAGGCCAGCAAAGTGGGACTTGCCGCTTAAGGCTTAATCACGATCTGGCGAGGGTTAAAATGAAAAATGACACTTCAGTATTAGATAACGCCGTATTGTTATCATCGAGCCCCTCGCCTTTTCATCGCGGCGAACAGGACATTCAAGCACGAGTAGGAAAACGCGATGCCATGGAAACAATAGGGCGGCGTGTCATACGGCCGTTTATGCCGGATCAGCACCGCGAATTTTATGCTCAACTGCCTTTTATTGTCGTCGGCAGTGTTGATCAAAATGGTTGGCCATGGGCATCTATTCTGCCTGGTCGGCCTGGCTTTATATCATCACCCGACTCAAGTACTCTTGATATTAAAACAACCTTCGTCAATGGTGACCCACTTACCCACGCGATCAAACCCGGTGCATCACTAGGCCTACTGGGTATCGAAATGGCCTCTCGCCGCCGCAATCGCGTTAATGGCCGTATTCATGCAACAGACAAAAATAGTTTTTCATTAAAGGTAGATCAATCATTTGGTAATTGCCCACAGTATATTCAGAGCAGAGCCATTGAATTTATTCGCGATCCTAAACAAAAAAATGTGAGCGAGCAGAATATCAGTGCATTCACTACTCTCGATACTAATGCCACAACATTTATTAACACTGCAGACACCTTTTTTGTTTCCAGTTTTTTACAAAATGAAAATAGCCCAGATATTGAAAGCGTTGATGTTTCGCATCGAGGCGGCCAATCCGGCTTTGTTAAAGTAGAAGGCAATACACTGACCATCCCTGATTTTTCGGGCAACTACCACTTCAATACCTTAGGAAATTTTTTATTAAATCCTAAGGCCGGATTAGTTTTTCCAAACTTTGAAAACGGTGAACTATTAATGCTCACTGGAACAGTCGAATTGCTATGGGAAGACCATCCAGAAGTTATTGCTTTTCAGGGTGCAGAAAGAGCATGGCGCTTCCACCTTGATCATGGTGTTCGCTTAACAGAAGCCTTACCCTTTAGAGCCACATTTCAACACTATTCACCCAATAGCTTAATGAATGGCAATTGGGAGAAAGCCACAAAAACAGCACATGCTGAGCAAAAACGTAAGGCGTGGCGACCTTATCAAATTAAACGCATACAAAATGAAAGCACGACCATTCGTTCTTTTTATTTAGAACCCTGCGATGGCGATGGGATTCTCCCTTTTGAGGCAGGCCAATTTCTTACCATTAAAATTAAAACACCTCATTCAAAAGAACCTTTGATAAGAACCTATACCGTATCATCGGCACCGGGAGAGGCTTATTATCGTATTTCCGTGAAGTTTGAGCGCCATGGAAAAATGTCGAATCACCTTCACAATAAACTAGCCTTAGAAGATATAGTAGAAGCCAAAGCACCCAGAGGTGATTTTTTTATCGATACGAAAAAAACACGTCCCGCGGTTTTAATTGCCGGCGGTGTGGGTATTACGCCTTTATTATCGATGGCCTTATATACGGCAAAAGAAGGTCTTAGAACACGTCATACTCGGCCTTTAAGCTTATTTTATTCTGCAAAGACAAGCGATGAACGCGCCTTTTCAAAGCAGCTAATGGCCTTAGAAAAAGAAACACAAGGAATGATTCGATATTATTCTTTTATTAGCCAAGCAAAGGAACACGAAAAAGCGGGCATCGATTTTTATGGGTCCGGCCGTATTAACGCCGATACTTTTCGCCAAACCTTAGCGCTAGATGATTACGAGTTTTATATTTGTGGGCCAAGCGCTTTTATGCAAGCTATTTACAATCACCTCATTAGTTTGGGCGTTAATGATCAAGCTATTTTTGCTGAAGCTTTTGGCCCTGCATCGCTCACTCGAATCAACAATGCAAATAAACTCACTGACGATAAAACTGGCGAAGCTAATGAAGCAGTGATTACATTTGCGCAATCAAATATTACCCACGTCTGGAACAAAGGCGACCCTACGATACTCGAAGTAGCCGAAACACATGGTTTGAATCCAGATTTTGGTTGTCGTACGGGCACTTGTGGGTCTTGTGCCGCCAAACTAAATTCCGGCTCAGTCACTTATCGATCAGAACCGACTGCTACAATAAGCGACGATGAAATATTGATATGTTGCGCAACGCCGGCAAAAGGAACAGACACATTAGACATTGAACTATAAGGCACCCTTTACCCCATCAGAGACACCATATAAATTACCCAAACAAATACAACCATGATAAATAATACTTGAGTCCATACTATGAGCACACGCCCACCACTTCCCCCCTTTACAGAAGATACAGCACGCCAAAAAGTTCGCTTGGCTGAAGATGGCTGGAATGGCAAAAACCCAGAGAAAGTGTCTCTTGCTTACACGTCGGATACTCAATGGCGTAATCGTTCTATCTTTGTCAATGGCCGCGAAGAAGCCAAACAGTTTCTTACGCAAAAGTGGAATAAAGAATTGGAATATCGACTTATTAAAGAGTTGTGGGCTTTTACGGATAATCGCATTGCTGTCCGTTATGCTTATGAGTGGCACGATGATAGCGGCAATTGGTTTCGTTCTTACGGAAATGAAAATTGGGAGTTTGACGAAAATGGGCTGATGAAAAATCGCTTTGCTTGTATTAATGATTTACCCATTACAGAAGAAGAAAGAAAGTTTCACTGGCCACAAGGCAGAAGACCTGATGACCACCCTAGCCTGTCAGACCTTGGGCTTTAATTATCTAAATTTAGCTAGTTATAGTTAGCTAAAACAAGTAATAAAAAACGGTGAACAAAAAGCGTATTATCTCCGACCTATCAAAATGATTAATATCATTCGGAGATAATATGACACATACATTGCAATTTATATCAAAACTGACACCTTATATATTGAAACACACATTGCCATCCGCTCGGCATCGTCTAGGTCAACTCCTTGTGCTGGGCGCTATCACCTTGGGCATTTCTATTCCAGCCGCGGCAACATTGGATCAACAAGTAGCCGTAGGCGTGTGCCAAGCGACGGCTGACAGCCCTGAAGCTGAATTTACAGGAGCCAGTTATATTATCGCTAGCAATATGGACCCGGGAGTAGAATTTATTTGCCCTATTAATGGCCATACCGCGCCACCCGAAAAAATTAATAGCGCAACGGTTTATCTCTTAAATGCTAGCAGCTTAGAAAATGCTTCCGTAGAGTTGTGTTTTACTAATCTATCCAGTGGTGGTGCCGTACCATCAGAAACATGCGGAAAAGCAGGCTACTCTTCTAACCTTGTCGCATCAACCCAAGCCATTAAAGTCGGGCCGCCCAAACTAATCAAAGGCACTCCATTGAATGCCTTTTTAAAAGTATGGATGCCAGCGCCTTTTCCTGCTGGCTATGCCTTTTTGCGTGGCTTCATGATCAACTAAAACTAGTCAACTAAAGCAAGTTAATTACAGTAGCTGATTAAGTTGCCTCTAATACTATTTTTTTGGCTCTGGCAAAATCAACCTTTCCGGAGCCTAGTTTAGGCAAAGCCTCTACCGTTACCAGCTTGCTTGGCACCATTAAAGGGTTGCAACCATTCGCCAACATTATTTCTCTGAGCGCGGCTTGATCTAACTCTGCTTCGCTCAGTAAAATAATTTTTTCGCCCTTTTTATCATCGGGTATATTGACGGCAATCACTTCTATTTCTTCTTCGGTATTTACCGCACTGCCCTGTTTTGTTTGATTATGACTTGTCTGAATCTGGCTTTTTTGAATCGCCTCTTGTACTTTGGCTTCAACTACACTGAGGCTAATCATCTCGCCACCTAATTTAGCGAAACGGGAATAGCGATCAACAATAGTTAAAAAGCCATCGGCATCCAGATGACCTTTATCACCCGTGACGTACCAACGTATACCATCAATTTCTCTTATTGCCTGTTCCGTCTTTGCTGTATTGTTCAGGTATCCCTGCATCACCTGAGCACCACCAATTAAAATCATACCGTCTTCATCAGTGGCTAATTCTTCAAAGCTATCGGGATCAACGATTTTAAAACTGGTGCCGGGTAAGGGCATACCTATCGTTCCGGGTTTATCGCCTACCTGTATTCTCCAATCATCTGTTGATAATACAGCGGGAATATTCACACCCGCGACTGGCGTTGTTTCCGTTGCGCCGTAACCCTCGTAAATATCTTTATTAAACTTAGCGTTAAAGGCATCGTGCACCGCAGGATTGAGTTTTTCTGCTCCCGAAATAGTCAGACGTAAACTATTCAACATTAAAGGGTGAACTTTATTATTACGACAATACAATCTAAAGAAAGTCGATGTACCAAAAAGCACCGTCGCCTTGTATTTTGCAATCGCTTTTGCACTGCCCACAGCATCCGTTGGATCAGCATGGCACACCAAAGGCAAGCCTTCAATTAAAGGCATAAATTGGGTGACGGTTAAACCAAAGGCATGAAACAAAGGCAGCGATGCCATAATCACATCGTCTTCTTTGGTATTGAGCACATCTGCAATTTGTTTTAAGTTCGCCATGATATTCATATGACTTAAACGAATACCTTTTGGGGCACCCTCACTGCCGCTAGAAAACAAAATGGCAGCAGTATCTTGATTATGACCACTGCGTGCATATAAACACTTTAAACACCAAGCAGGTAATAACTTAACGGATAGTAAGATCGTCAGCATTTTCCATTTTGGAATAGACTCTTTGACCTCCTCTAAATAAACAACTCGACACGACCGCAGTACAGACTCAAAATCAATGCCGCGCTGGGCCAATTTTGCTAAAAAACGTTTTGAAGTATAAACAGTCTCGATATCGGCCTGTTCGATAGAGGAAGCAAAGGCCTCTAAACTCGCCGTGTAATTTAAATTCACTACCGTTTTACCACTTAAGAGTACCGCCATATTAGCCAACATACCGCCTGCACTGGTTGGCAGTAATAAGCCGATGTTTTTTTCTGGACTGATACGCTTTATTTTTTGCGCAAAAGCAATGGCACCCGTTAAGGCTTTGTGGGTTGATAAAGGCTGAGATACCTTTTCTGTTAGCGTATCAGCTATCGAAAAAGTATCACCTTGTTTTTTAACGGTATCGATCCACGCATGCTGCAGTACTGGTAATGTCTTAGCGTAGCTCTGCCATGAACTAATCGACAAATCAAACACACGGCGCTTTAACTCACTAACCTTCGTCTGCTTCGATAAAGCTTGGCCAAACGCCACCATGATATCGCGGCGCGTGCCACCGCTACGTAAACGCTTAAAGGTCTCCGATGATAATGAAAACTGACTACCCCATAAACCGCGCAGGTAAAAAGGCAAAATCACCACATCGGTTTCCGTCATCTCAATGGCACGTTCATAACCACGACGAAATTCTGCTAGGTGACCATTGCGACTAATCATCCCTTCAGGAAATAAACACACCACTTCACCATTATCTAATAGTTGAGCCACCTGCTCTAAAGACTGCTGACTACTGGCTCCCGACTGAATGGGAATACAACCAAACAATTTGAAGAACCATTGTAAATACCAACGCTCATAAATACGTTTATGCATGACAAAGCGAACCGGCCGTGGGCACGCAATTTGTACAATAGCCCAATCGATCCAGCTGATATGATTGCCTAACAACAACACGCCTTTTCGTTCAGGAATATTTTTCATGCCTTGTACATTCACTTTATAACGACGCGACATTAAATAAGAAAAAATAAGACGAACTAAACTTTGCGGTAACTTAGCGATGGTATAAATACTGCCAGCTAAGGCGACAAGCGCAATCAGTATTAATAAGGTTTTCGGGCTAATGGATAATAGAGAAAAGGTTACCGTTAACACTAAAAACAATAACATCGAACAATTTTGAACCAAATTATTGGTTGCCAATATTTGGCCCAATTCATTTTCTTTGGCATAAAACTGAATCAATGAATTCAATGGCACAATAAATAAACCACCCATTAAACCAATAAACAAAAAGTTCAAGGCCATTAGGCCGTGACCCGATACATGGGGCAAAAACAGTAAACCCGCTGCAAAACCAAGCGCACCGATGGGAATTAAACCTGTCTCAATATAATTGCGTGATAGCCGCCCCGCCAAAGCCGAGCCCAGCGCAATACCAATACCACTTGCACCCAAGATGGCTTGTATCATCACCGTATTGGTTTCACCCAAAATATCTTTCGCAAAGGCAGGAAAAGCCGCCAGCATAACTTGGCCCGCCGACCAAAATAAGGCCAAGCCAATCATCGCCTGACGAATAGCATGGCGGTGCTTAAGTGGCTGTAGGTTTTTCACCGCCGATTTACCAGTGACGTAATCCTTCATGACAAATTGTTTATCATGATCCGTCGATTCATGCTGCGGTAAAAAATAAGTCATCACCAGTTCAAACACACTGTTGGCAACTAAAATAAAACCAATAGGCACAAGGTGTTTTAAAATATCGCTTTTGTCTGTTACACCCTCAATATAATTTGCTTGCGAAAAAAAGTACTCAAAGCCAATCGAGAAAATAAGCGTACCCGCCAAAATTGCAATAATGGCCACTGCCTGCACGACACCATTGGCCTGCGCCAAACGCTGCTTACCAAATAAACCTTTGATATAACCCAACTTAGCGGGGGAATAAAAAGCCGACTGCACTGCTAATAAAAAAGTCATAGCAAAGGCAGGCCAAAACCAACCCATGTAATAACAAAAGGTAATCGCTAAGGTTAAACCCACTGCCGCCCAAGCGGTGGCCTGCATAATTTTATTTTTGGGGTACTTATCCCCCACAAAGCCTGCAGGGCTAAACAGCAAAATAAAAGGTAGAAGAATAAGGCCATTGACAATTGCCGTCAGAATCACCTGTTCTGGGCCGTCGTAGACCTTAAAAATGGTATTTTGAATCACGATCTTATGACCAAGATCGATAAAGGCGTTAAGAAAAACGGCAACCAAAAAAGGTAAGGCACCGATGGTTCTGATTAAACTAGACATGAGACGTATCCTTGAACTCTACTTATTCTGTGAAAACGGGTATCTGTTCACACTTATTGAGTACTTCATCAGCATGAACAGACACTAGCATGACCCGCCTACATTAGCATGTGGCTTATAAACAGCAACTTATAAGCAGAAAGTGTCATAATAAGGCTCTAAAAGCATTACTATTCAATACTTTTCTCCTATAAACGTAGAGAACATGAGCATGGCCCAGATAGAATCCCTCGTCAGCACGCTAAAAAAGCAACTTAAAGCACACGGCCTTACCTACATCGACGTCGCGAAAGCCCTTGAGCTGAGCGAAGCCTCCGTCAAACGGCTTTTTGCCGAACAGAGTTTTACCCTACAACGGCTAGAATCCATTGGTCAGTTGATCGACCTACAGATCTCCGACCTTGTAGAGCAGATGCTAAAAGAGCAACCGCAATTAATACAACTAACAGCAGAGCAAGAAAAAGAAATCATTAGCGACCCCTTACTCTTAATGATTACCGCCAATGTCATTAATGGTTTGAGCTATGACGATATTATTAATAAGTACATTATTAAGCCCACCGACTGCATTCAAAAACTCGCTCGCCTAGACCGCTTAAATATCATTGAGCTACTACCCAACAACCGTATTAAACTATTAATCGCCCCCAACTTTACATGGATTCCCAACGGCCCCATTCAACAGTTTTACCAAACCCAACTAGAAAAAGAATTTTTTCAGTGCCGCTTTGATAAAGAAACCGAAAAGCTGATAGTACTCAACGGCCTACTCACCAAAGCCTCCAATATCGAAGCCCAAAAGAAAATGGAAAAACTAGCCAAGGAATTTAACGAACTCATCAAAGAAGATATGCCACAACAATACGATAAAAAAGCAGGCGTCACCGCAGTGTTTGCCATGAGGCAGTGGCAATACAGTTTGTTTGAGGATTATTTGAAGAAGTAGGGTTTGGTGACAGAAATGATGTAGAACGCGCCAAAATTTTGGGTAAAACCCATTAAAGGCCAATATCAGTAGACCCATTCTCGTGATCACTTTATGATGCTATAAGCCTTTGAAATAGTTAGGGTTAAAAAATTGATCAAGAGAACGCTATTGACAGTTATATTTCGTTAGTCTCGCGATCAAAAATGATATAGTTTCACTAAAACACCTAGCTTATTGTTTTTACTATAAAAAATGCGTAGGTTCATCCTATATCATTAATTGATCAAGAGAACCGAGATAAGTGGAACGGTTCTTTTGAATAAACTGTTAGGCCAAAAAATAAAAGGAAGATAAATGACTTCAGATAACAACCTTGATGGGCAGGATAAACCTGCCGCGTCAATTGTAAGCAATAAAGATCAGTATAACGTCGTTTTACCTTGCGACGTTAAAGACTTTAAGCAGTTTGTATCGAGTCTTCTTGGTTCACATCAGATTTCAGAAGGTACTGTGAAAGGTAGCTTTGACATATCCACATTAGAAATCGAGAATTTCTATCATTTAGTTCACCAAAGGGTATCAAAGCAAAACGAATCTACCCTAATACATTTAGCTCTTACTGTTCACTATGATGATGGAACATCTGTAACACACAATGATGTGAGTCATTTTCATGATTACTACCATACGGAGCCATGCCACCCCCTAGGAGTAACTATGAAATTTTCTTATCTCGTCACATTTCAGGAAAAGAATGTTCCTGAAAAGCAAGAAATAGAACTAGTAATTATTACCGAAGCCAATGAATGGAGAGATGAGCGTATAAGTGACTATCACTCAGGAGGAATTTTTGAGTACAGAATAACTCATACAGAGAGAACTTGGGCATCCGATATTGCGGGGCTTTTAAAAAATCACGCAAAGACATTCATGAAAGAAAATGATGGTATAGCAAAATTTTTAAATTTAACTACACATGAATTTTCGTTCTATTTAGCTTCTTCTGTAATAATTTTAACAGTATTGTTTTGGACAAATTTTACACTTGGAATTATCAAGTCAATGAGCGTAGTCGAAATGGCTTCTTTTTATACCATTTCAATATCTACTTTTATTATTTTAATATTAGTACTTATGTCTATTAAAGCATACACTGATTACAATTTATTTATAACCAATAAATCATACATTTGTTTAACAGATAGAGATGTTGAGCAAAAAAAGATAGAGCGTAAAAGAAGCAAAAAAAGGTGGTACAAATACTTTGCTAGTTGGTTTTTTACTATTTTTATGGGGGTAATGGCAAACATTGTTTACCACTATATTCCGTTTAACTAATGGCATAACAAATGTAGGCAGCACGACACGTCGATAGGGTCAGACTGATTGAAAAATATGGTCGTGACATTTTCTAAACTATCAATATATCAATGGAGTCTGACCCACTGCTGTCCCATAAACTAAAAGATAAGAAGCTCAATTCCACCGATATTGTTACAATGTAAGTGCGACCAAGCACTGTAAATATCGAGGAATTGAGCTATGGCACATACTAATACAATTTTTTCTCAGTTGCTAAAATTTATTCCAAGACATGAATTTGAAAAGCTTGCGGCAGAGCACCATGCAGGGAGAAAATTACGTCAGGTCACCCGATGGTCTCAGTTTATCTCTATGATGCTAGGCCAAATGACTGGCAGGTTAAGCCTGCGTGATATTGAAGACAATATGAGAGCGCAATCAAAACGTTTATACCATCTAGGTGCCAGACCGATAGCCAAATCCAGTTTAGCTAGAGTGAATGAAAAACAACCTTGTGAGCTTTATAAAGCCTTATTCGGTAAGTTGTTACAACGGTGTCAATCGCATAGTCCAAAGCACAAGTTTGTATTTGATAACAAACTGTATTCTATGGATGCCTCGTTGATTGACTTGTCGTTGAAGATATTTCCATGGACTCACACTTCATGTTGCGTTAGATCATTCAGGGTTGATTCCAAGTTTTGCGGCCATATCAGAAAGTAAAACATCTGATATAGAAATAGGCCGCACTGTTCAATTTCCTAAAGGTAGTATTGTGGCTGTTGATAAAGGTTATCTAGACTACAAGTGGTTTAAAGCCCTTGATTTAAAGGGTATATTCTTTGTGACAAGAATCAGAAGAAATATGCTTTGGCGCGTTACTGAGAGGCGCAAAGTGAATAAGTTAAGTGGTGTAAGTTGTGATCAAACGATCACCCTAACAGGTATTAAAGCCAAGAAGTTAGGTATGCCTCACCTACGTCGGGTTGGTTTTAGGGATGAAAAGACCGGTCAGCGTTATGAATTTTTAACCAACAATTTTTTACTATCTGCTGAAACAATAGCGGATATTTATAAGCAACGTTGGCAAATAGAATTATTTTTTAAATGGATAAAACAAAACCTAAAAATAAAAGCGTTCGTCGGTAATAGCAAGAATGCTGTTATGACGCAAATATGGATCGCTTTGTGTACGTATTTACTGTTGGCTTATTTAAAATTTAGCGCCAAATTGAGTTGGAGCTTACAGAAGATATTACGTGTATTGCAGATAAATATTTTTATTCGGCGTGATTTATTTGACCTGATGAGTGGCCATTATCATATAGATGATGGCCCGCCGATTAAACAGATGGCTTTCTGGTCATAGTTTATGGGACAGCAGTGAGTCTGACCCTATTGGTTTTGTTATCGGCTAAGTATCAGGCTCCATAAAAAATAAAAGGCCCATTAAAGATACGAATAAGAACAAGGAAATCATGCATGCAACAATAAAAAACTTCAAAATGAGCGCATACCAACGTGGCACATAACTTGAGACATTTTTAATTTTTCGCTTTTTATCTAGCTTGGGCAAAACCAGCAGCCAACCAAAAATGACAGTGCGAAGTAAAAAGCCTGGGAACTGTGCCATTAAAATGGTTTCAGTTAAAGTAAAATGCGGCTCTTTAAAATACTTTTCCAGCAAGGTTTTTGGTGTAAAAATACTGCAATAATTGGGGTCAGATAAAGATTTATAACTATAAACTCTTTAATCCTTATCTAACTCCACCTTTTAAAACAGCATAAGGTAACAAGTTTTAATGAAAAAAATAATATTTAGTATAATAACAATCGGGGCATTTTTTATCTGTGCTCCTACAATAGCTGAAAAATCAGTGTTAGATCGTATAACTGATAACATTATAAAAGTATGTGATAAACCTGAAAATGCCGGAAAGTATTGGGACATAAAAGTTCGAGGAAATGGAAAGGCTGAGCTTAAGCTAAAACTAGCAGAACTTGGAATAACTGGCGGAGCTGAATTTTCAAAAGGTGAATGGCAAGGAGTAAGATCAACAGTAGAAAATAACGCCAATTATAGGGGTTGCGTAAAAGAATTAACCCCAATTTTTGTTGAAAAATTCACGCCAATACTAAATGTTAAGAATAAGAAAGAATTAGAACCTAAGATATTGGGCGGAGTTAAATGGATGGAGTTTGGCCTAGGGATTGAGATGACTTTAGACAAATGTAAAAGACATTCTACATCTATTTTCTGTACATTTTTTGCGAATGCTACTAACGATGATGCTTCATTAAAAATATACGGAGGATCTGCCATATACGATCAAAATGGGCATAAATTTTTATCTAATTTCACTACCATAGCAAACTTTAAAAGTGCACTTAAAAAAGAGAATTCTTACCTTATCGGCGAAATCGTCAAGGGTGTTGACACAGAAGTTACAATAAGGTTTCCAGAAGTGAGCGAAGACTCAACAATTATAAGCAAAGCCATGATTAAAACCTATATAAAAAGTAAAGGTATTAATGAGCACTATAATTTTGAGTTTAGAGATATAAAAATTGGCATATAAAAATAATTAAAACCGATTATGAATCAAAAGGTGACAGAGGGAAAAACCAATAGGATCAGGTTCTATTGGTTTAGTGGAACGGTTCTTTTGAATAAACTGTTAAGTTGAAACGAGGGTTAATATGGAATTAGAAGATTGGGCAAACATCGCTCGCATTATTACCTCGATTGCTTCACTAGCTGTTTTGTGCTTTACAGCTTATATAGCTTGGTCCGTTAAGAAGTGGCAGATAGATGCAGCAAAATCTAATGTGTCCTCTCAAACAACAGAGCACATGAGGCAATATAATATGCTGGTTCTTAGTGATCCAGACTTGCAAGATTTTGAAGCAAAAACCCATCCGTTCAAAGATTTAAGCCGAAACAATATAAAAAAAATGTATCGCTATTTTATATTGCTAAACGTTCAACATAGCAGATTTATCGCTAACAGAACCAATAGGGTCACAGAACCAATAGGGTCAGACTCGATTGGTTTATAGTAACTTTCAATGGAGTCTGACCCTATTAATTGTATGACCCTATTAATTGCTATTAATTGAGCAGGCTATTAAAATCAAAAGGTAACAAATCAAAAGGTGACGGAGGGAATAAGTTTTGATCAATCTGCTTATGTTTAAATCCCTCCGACACCTTAATATTCCGTTAGATGAGTTGACGCCATATGCATATGAAGATCCGGCGAAAAAAGTTAGTGATGCGACTGATCCTCTAATCGGATTTATGAGATCATATCATAGAAACAGCTATTTGGTTTTGGGGCATCTCTATCTTTCAAATGATGTTCCCGGCCTAAATAAATTGGCTAAATCCTATTACAATAAGCTATGTAAGTGGGTTAAAGGAAATTGGAATAAGTATGGTGATTTCTACATTAGTAATAATGCACAAGTCGCCTTAAGAATGGAGCTGAACAGGTAAATGTATATCCAGCAAACACGTAACAAAGCAATCTACCCAAGCTGCTGGCTGAGCCAGCAGGGACTCACGCTGCGTCGCAGCGCTCGGCGTTAATTCTACTATATAGATACGAGTTTTTTGATGAAAAAAATATATAAATTTATTCTTACCTTTGCTCTAGTCATCATATATCCAAAAATCAGTCAATCAAATGAAACCCCGTTAGTTCTTCAAAATGGAGTTGCAAAGGATATGCTGCCATTAATGCTTGAGTGCACATACGCATATAGAGCATTACATTTAAACTATAGAGATAAAGGTGATAAAGCAAAAGAAGAAAAGTTTAAAAGGTTGTATGACAGGGTTGTAGTAACTGGCGGCTTTATTACAAAAAAAATGTATGGCGATGAGCATAAATTTATTGCTGAATTTAACAGTGTCAGTAATGATATACTCAAAAGACATATAAACTCTCCTGACCCTGAAGTAAGCATCAGCAAAGTTGTAGACTTATGTGATCAATCACAACCGCTACAAGACGAATTGTTTGCTTGGATTGAAACTCTTGATGCACAGGACAAAAGGAATTAACAAATTGCTTAAATCGGACCCGCATTACTATGCTCCTTCTTGTGCATTACTTAGCAAATTAGCGTACGAAAAGGAGCATAGTAATGCGGTCAGTTTAGCTTTGCGTTATGCACAATAGAATGAAGAGGTATCTTATATATATCGTATTGTCAGCCCCGCTTGTAATCGTCGGTTTCTATGCCTTTCATATATTCACTGTACTCTACGAAGAAATCAAAGTAAGAGAAACAGTGGAAGAGGTCTTCGAAAATAATAGCTACGAAGATATTGAATTGTCTGTCTGTCACGAAGGAACATGTACCTATGATTTTGGGGAGGGCAACGCGCAGGTTAAGATATATACTGTTGGCAGAAAGAAAATTGCATCAAGAATTGAGAAGGTCCGTGAAGTTGCTAAGGCATGGCCCCATAAAAATTATCTTTGCAAAACGTTTTATCAGAATAGGTGCCAAATTTAAAATGCATAACAATGAATAATAGGGTCAGTCTCAATAATTAGGTTCAGATAAGTATTTATAATACTCTCGTTCTATAAAAATTATCTAATCCAATTCTTTATAGATACAGGTAGCATCATAATCTTATGTAACAACACCAGACCCATTAATCAAAAGGTGACGGAGGGAATAAGTCTTGATCAACCTGCTTATTTTTAAATCCCTCCGACGCCTTAATATTACACCTTAATATTAATAAAAAATCAGGAGCAGATAAGGGTTTGACAAAATTAGCAACCCTAAATTCTTATCTGACCCAGGTTATTCGAGGAGGCTAAGCATCGACTCTTTAAGTGAGCAAATAGCAAATACACTACCTAGGACAATGCGTATTCCTGATGCATTGAATAAGCTATTTGACTGGATTGAAAGTAATGGTTTATGTGAGGAAACAGATATAGGAAGAGTTGGTTACCTTTACCCTCTCGACAAACTGAGAAATGAGTGGGGAGACACAGAAAGGTCTGGCGGCACCTCGATTGAATTTTTCGCAGAACCCAATAGCGACTCTTATCACTTTATAAGTGGCGAGATAAGAAATAGATTGCGCGTTTTTGCTCGGACCGGAGGCGACGGATCAGTAGCTGCATTTTGGTTGGATGATGATGGAAATCAAAAAATAGTACATATTGGCTCTGGTTCAGGTTCGATATTGGCTTGTGTATTAGCAGAAGATCCTGTTGACTTCCTTCGGTTGATAGCAATCGGATACGACGAAATCTGCTGGAATGATAATTTTGCTTTAACAGCAGCCGAAAGCCACAAGAGCAATGATTTTTGGGTAAAACCGAATTTAAAATTTTTGAACTGGCTCACACATGAGTTCAATCTAGCAATCCCAAAAACTGCTCTTGAAATAGTAAAAAACCCAGCTGAATTCGGCGATGAAAACTCAAATGATCCGTTCTGTCGATGGCTAGAAATACATGGCGCATAAAAAATTGATACATATAAAATAATTTGAGTTAGACAAGGGTTTAACACAATTAACGGCCCTCAAAAAGTCAAAATCTGGTCAAAAGATGACGGAGAAAATAAGTTTTGATCAACCTGCTTATTTTTAAATACCTCCGACCCCTTAATACCATAAAGGCGTTAACTGTATAGGCTAAAAATGGCACTACAAAAAAAATTGCTTTATATATGCTTTATAATTATTTGCATTACACTTCAATCTTGTACACCTATTAAACTTTCTTTAAGCAAGGAAAGAATAGATAACCTTGACTATCAGTGTCGAGGTGGTCGAGTCAACTCATGCGAACAATTAGTAGAGTTTTATCAGCTTGAAGCGTCAAAAGTGGAAGGGCGTCAGAAAAATAGCTTGTTAAAAAAATCAGTTAAATACCTTAAAATAGCATGTGAATATGGTTTTTTTGGGTCTTGTTATATTCTTGCTGAATACTATGAAATAGGATACGTGGTCAAACAGAACTTTGAAAAAGCAAGTAAACTTTATATCAAAGCGTGTCATGAAGGTTACGGAATTAATAATTCATGTAAAAAATCAATTAAAGGGGTCAAATAAGCATTCTCGGCAAGATACAACCTTTGGCCTGATTTAGAAATCCTTATTTGACTTCGATTATTGTAATGGATACAGCAATGAATTCTGACGTTAAGAAAAAGTTCGAATCATACCCTGAACATATCCGCCCAAAATTAGAGTTTTTACGCAAGATAATATTAGATGAAGCTGCCAACGACACATCTATCGGTAAACTAGAAGAAACGTTGAAGTGGGGAGAGCCTTCATACCTAACCACAGCTAGTAAAAGTGGCACGACTATACGTATAGATTGGAAGCCTAAAACACCTAATCAATATGCAATGTACGTTAATTGCAAAACAACATTGATTGACACCTTTAGATCACTCTTCCCTGAACTAAGCTATGAGGGGAATAGGGCTATCATTTTTAATGCAGATCAAGCAATCCCCGAAAACGAAGTGCGGCTTTGTATTAGCATGGCGCTTAAATACCATTTAAATAAAACACATTAAATAATCGGGGATAGATAAGAGTTTGGTATAATTAACAAGCCTAAATTCTTATCTGCCCCTGATTATTTATGGAGTATTTAAAATATGCACAAGTTATCATTTTGCAATGTCACCGTGATTAACACGGATACCGTAGAGATAACATTCGACAATGGCGTTGAGATCAACCTTGATATGGTCAATGAATTCTGGGATTTCATTGAGACTAAAATGCCGGGGAAGATATCAGTTATATTAAATAAATCAACAAGCTACTCATACGAATTTGACGCATCGATCGCACTAAGTGAGTCAGATAGGATAAAGAATATTGCTGTTGTTTGTTATGATGAAATATCTGCTACTGCTTCTGAATATATGAAAAAATCTTTCAATAAGAGCGGTAAAAATATAAAGATATTTCATACAAAAAAAGAGGCTTTAGATTGGCTAATGGAACCCATTACGGATAAACAGAGTTAAAGGCCAGAACCCTTTAATTTAAGAAGTAGCATTGGGTAAAATAATAACATTAAGCACCCAAACCAATAGAGCCATACTCGATTAAAAAATATAGTTTTAACTTTTTAATCATTGGAATCGGATAAGGACTTGTAACGATAAATCAATTAGTGCTTATCTGACCCTATTTTTCTTTTAATCTTATTATTTACTCTTGGCTTTGAAGCGCTTATTAAATCTGGCGATTCGACCATCGTTGTTTGCAACCTTTTGCTTACCTGTATAAAACGGGTGTGATGAGCTAGAAACATCTAGGGTCATATATGGGTATGTCTTACCTTCGAACTCGGCGGTTTGAGTCGTCTTCGCAGTCGAACCAATAACAAAATAGGTATCTGATGCGGTATCGTGGAACAACACATCGCGATATTCAGGATGGATATCTGGCCTCATAAATTTCTCTTCAATTAGTATTCTAGGCGCATGATATAGCACAACCATCTAAATAGCAATAATTCTCATTTGTATTTGTTTAAGCTAAAACCTAATATGGGAAAGAACCTGTTTTGGTTATAACTAATGAGCAAGTTCTTTTATAGTATTTAAACCATCGTAGATTATTGATATATTCGTTCGGCAAGGTAGAACTCTAATAAATACGCCACTTACGACGCTCGTGAGTTCTCGTCTATTACATAAGCGTTAGGCCGTTGTATGGAAATACAGCAAAACCTAACAGGAACATTAAAATGAGAACAATATATAGAGTATTACTAGTGGTTGTTTGTTTCTTTGCTGCAATAGCCTGCTACGTTTTTGGAATTCCAGCTGGCGGTGCAATCTTTCTTATTCTCGGCATTGTTTTGGAAGGTTTATTTTGGATAGGTATATTTGGGACAAACAAAAAAACTTGAGTACGATAACAATAATAATTGGAATCAGATAAAGGTTTGACAAAATTAACGCCCCTAAACTCTTATCATGCCCCGATTATCAAGAATGCTCTCTTAAATATTTTTTGTATTCTTCTGTAGACATAATCCAAGAAGATACATCGTAGTCAGGATCACTTACTAATCCATTATTACTCGACGATTTTATAAAGCGCTCATACTCTTCTTTTGACATCAGCCAATTAGAAACAACCACTTCCATACCATCTGATATCAAACCATCATTTTTTGTTAACTCAAAAGAATCTTTAGTACTTTTCACATTCGATACCTATAGTTAGCATTAAGATTTACTCTACCTCTTCAGGCTCAGCTCTTCTATCAGAGACAACACCTTCTGGAGCCGACAGACGATTAGAGCATAAAGCAAATATTCTTTTCTTCGAGTTCATTGAACTCTCGCAAAGCATAGACAAATAGATTGCCGTTTCTTTCAGAACAGGAAGTATAGGTGCACAGCTGGAGTCCTCTTCATCAAAAAATTTTCGATGATCTTTATTATCCACCAATACAGCAATAAATGCGACCAAATGCCGCTTTCTGCCTTGGTAGTCAACAAATACAGGCACACAGATTTTGGCGCTATCGTCACCCTCTAATGCCTCTGGGCCAGCCATATAACCCGATGGCATATCAGACGAAGAGGTATTATTACTAAAAAAGCATTTATTGTCTGAGAGTACAGATTCCAACAAAGCCGTACTACTGGCGACATAATGATTTTTAATATCTTTTTCACCGCGATTAAGTAAGTAATCTCGAGTCAAATTATCAGTTAGGGTATCATCGACACGGAAATGTTTTAACCTTCGTTTACATATAATCGTTTGCTGCCCCATACTTTCAATAGATTCGTTGTTCTCGACCACCAGTTTAACAACAACCCGAGAATTCAGTTGGCAGCCCCACCTCATCTCAAGCGATTTATCGACTATATTTTTTGTTACCTCTATTACTTCACGAAGGCAAATAATAAAGTTTTCTCGGTCTCGTGCTCTAAAATCATTCCTTATCCCAATTATATTCTTTTTTGAAGCAACGCCAGACTGCATATAACTTTGGCTTACCGATTTTGAGAAAACGGCTTCGTTATCAATAATTCTTTTGGAGTGTTGACATATTAAAGTTGCTAACACTCTTTTTTGTTTTGAAATATCACAATACAAAGAGTAGTTTTCATTAGATCTAGTTTTATATTTTTTTCTTTTATAAAAGAAAAGTGGGGAAACAAAAATAAGAGTCAGAATAGATATAAAAACCTCTTCATGCTCTTTAAAAAAAACGTACGCGCTCTCTATCAAAAGAGCCAATTCTTGATTATTTGTTAGGGATTTAATTAAAACAACAAAATCCCCCAAGAAGGCCACAAAAGGAATAACCAATGAAAACAGAATGACGTATATTAAATTATTTTCCCAATTAGGCGGTGGAAACTTCATTTTATTCCCTATTTTTTATTATCTTTATTGACAGTTGGAACATACTACCAAAAATATTTTTTTAACAACAAAAACTGTTGGAAAAAACGACAATTAAAGAAATAAAATCGTTTCCATTTGAATAAATGGCCAAACTTAAGACATTTATGCTCCATTTTTAACTTGAAAAATTAATCTAAACAGCCACACCTATCGTTAAGTAGATATGGCTTACATTATTAACCATGATGCATATCGGCGACCATCTTCTCTAAATCTCGATAATCATTTTTCCATGCACCTATCATTTGCTGTCCAGTTTCATCCGGAAAAATATCCGCCTCGCCTTTTTCTAAAGCCAATAGAATGTTTTCGGCCGTTGATGCGGCACTAGGTTTATCGCCCGGAAAATCTTTTGCCATGTCCGTATCAATCGGCCCCGGGTTAACGGTATGCACATGGATACCCTTAGGGGCTAATTCTATTCGTATACCTTGCGACAAAGAAAATAAAGCAGCCTTTGATGCACAATAGCCACCTAGACTCGGGAAGTTAACAAATGCACCGATCGTCACCACATTAACAATGGCACTGCCTTTTTTTGTTTCCAACACAGGTACGAACTCACGCACCATTGCGAGCGTACCATAGTAATTTGTATCCATATCTCGCTTTAGTAAATCATTAGGCCCATCCAATAAGCTAGTAAAAGCCGCTACCCCTGCATTGTTAATTAGAATATCAATATCTCTTGCGTGCTGTGCCGCCTGTGCAACTTGCTCGGGTCGAGTGATATCCAGCGTCATATTTTCTATACGTTGGTCATTGAAATCTGGCAGGGTACTAACATCTCTGGCTGCCGCGTAGATTTTCTTTACTCCCCGCTGCAGTAATTGAGCCACTATAGCCTGCCCTATGCCACGATTGGCTCCGGTAATCAGTACGACTTTGTTTTCTAGGTTCATCATATTTTCCTCTGTTGATTTTAAATAAATAAGGACCGATCGGTCCTTATTTTGACATAAAAAAACTAAATCTTGTCTTAATCTATTGATTTAAGGATTTGATTAATAATATTTTGCATTTTTGTTTTGCTATATTGCATTTGTTCCATTACCCGCAAGCCACACAAACTTGTCATTAAATAATCCGATAGTTGCTTTGCATCCTTACCTTTACTGATGTCACCTTCTTGCTGAGCGCGTCGAATAGCTATTTCTATTGCCTGTCGATTTTTTTCTACTTTCTTGTTTAATAACGCATTAATGGCATCATTACTACTACCAAGCTCACAGGCGGTGTTCACCAGAAAACAACCTTTGGGGCAATCATTCTCACCATCAATCACTTGCTGGAAAACACTAATCAAATACTTTTTACCAGAAGCTGATTTTTCAAGTTCTTCATGTAAAAACTTTTGGTTCATTTCTCCATAATGTTCTATACAACGATTAAATAACTCTTGTTTAGAACCAAAAGCTTGATACAAGCTACTTTTGGATAAACTCATTACCGTCATTAAGTCGACTGTTGATGTAGCCTCAAAGCCTTTCTCCCAAAATAGGGCGGTTGCTTTTGCTAATACAGCATCGGGATCGAATTGTAATGGTCTGCCTGCGTTCATTTGGCCAATATAGGACCAATCGGTTCAGATGTCAATTATTTTTATATCGATAAAAGCCTGAGATTAGATAGATCGCACAAAGGGCAGAGTAAGGCGGCCTGACTATCTTCATAGCCCATGTTAATATATCTTTGAATAGCGCTAATAAAACATCCATTTTATTAAGATATAGCTTTTACTTAGGCCACACCAAAAATAACCTTACTTAACCGAGAGGCACAATGAATAAACTACTCTATATCACAATATCCATTCTCTTACTGGCAAACCCTGCCGTTTCAGAAACCCTCTTATTAGAACTACAAGACGGCGTGGTAGAAATTGAATTATTAGCAGACAAAGCACCTAATCATGTAGCGCGTATCAAAGAGCTGGCCAGCGAAGGCTATTATGACGGTATTATTTTTCACCGAGTAATCGAAGGCTTTATGGCACAGACGGGCGACCCTACTGGCACGGGCAGAGGCGGTTCAGGTAAAAAGCTAAAGGCAGAATTTAATGATACACCTCATGTGCGTGGGGCAGTCTCAATGGCACGTGCCTCCAGCCCTAACTCTGCCGACAGCCAGTTTTTTATTGTATTAAAAGACGCCCTATTTTTAGACAACAAATACACAGTATGGGGACGAGTTACTAAAGGCATGGAATTTGTCGACAAGATCAACCGTGGCGAGCCACCTAAAAATCCAAGCAAAATTATTTCGATGAAACTTAAGAAATAAATTAAGTTAAGGGAGTATGAAAGTGCTCCCGTATCATTATGAGTAAGTCTATACTACTCTTTCAATTTATCTCTCTATCATATCTACATTGTTAACAAGGAATTAAACATGATCAAAATTCTATCCATCATTTTTGCATGCGCTTTATCTCTTTCAGCTACGGCAGATAAAAGCGTAGAAGCCGGCGTTAGGAAGTCTTTCGACGATAATTTAAAGTATTCTATAGCCGCTGATATCGATGGAGTATTATCAACAGTACATACCCAATCTTTGTTTTATCTGAATACTAAAAACTTACTCACTCAAGTTTTGAACATCTATAAACTTGATTACACATTATTGGATTATCAATTTATTTCTTATGACGGGGAATTAGCTTATGTTAGGGCAAAGCAACGAACCACAAAAATTTCTGGCCCCGCATTTCAAAACAATGAAATCGACATAGTGCAAGTTTATAAACAAGAAGCCGGCATATGGAAGCTGTGGGCACAAGCAAATATGGCAGTAAAGTATATTCCATAAAGGTGCCAATCCCATTTATAAAACATGGAGCATTACCCCTTGAAAATGGCATTCCTATTGGTTTTTCTTGCGTTTCTTTTTAGTTGCTCGACCAAGCCTAATATCATTCACCCGCACTCCCCTTATACTCTTGAGGGGGATCACACCGTATATGTTGTCAGCCATGGCTGGCATACTGGTTTTGTTATACCTGCAAAGAAAATCAAAACCCAGATTCCGGCGCTTGCTAAACGATTTCCAGACACTGAATACATAGAATTCGGCTGGGGAGATAAAGGCTTTTATCAAGCTAAAGAGATTACTAGCGGGTTAACACTTCGGGCCATTTTTTGGCCTACAGAGTCGGTTATTCATGCGGTAGCCACACCCGAAGATGTAGCATCTTTTTTTAAAGACAGTGAAATAAAAAAATTATGTTTAAATGACGCTGAATTATCCTCCCTTATTCAGTTTATTAGTGAAAGTTTTGCTAAAAACCAACAGGGAGAAGTTATACCCTTAAAGCAAGGTATATACGGGGACAGCCAGTTCTATCAGGGCAGTGGTGATTATTACCTTATGAACACGTGCAACAAATGGACAGCAAAAGGGCTTAAGAGCATAGGTATGGATATCGCACCTACATTTAAACTCACCGCAGGTAGTATAATACATTATCTAGAAAATAATGTGCCTGCCCCGTCAAAACCAAGCTGTATAAAAACGCATGAAAGCGGAGCTATACCCTCTCTACAAAAATAAAATTCAATAGCATCCATCGATGCGCGATTAATAAGGCTCGCCTAATTTTCGCGTTATTTTCTGAGTGATAATATAAATACATTGAACATTGATACCGATAAGAATTAAGGTGATTATAAAATAAATTAGGGCGTACAAATAAGTACTCTCTAATTTTCCGGAAGTTAAAATAATAACGACGGGAAAGATAACTAGAAATGAAAAAAAACAGGAGAAGAATCGTTTTACTATAGGGTCATGAATTGAGACCATCCATTTTTGCCAATTACTGACTGTACTGAATATACCCCCTTGCGCCAAATCAAGCTTAGTCCTTAACTCTGCCTCATAGTATTTCATTTGGTTTGTATAAAATAATAGAATAGATTGCTTCATAAAGTCATAGAGCAAAATAAATAGAGCAATAAACATCAATACTATAAAGCCAAGCATTAGCACAACGGGCTCGTTGCCTTCGCCGATAGAGTCTAGTATTGGCTTCCAGGATAGCATGGCGCCTAATGCGCCTAAAAGTTTAATATCAGAAAAAACCGACTGCATTTGTTTTTCTTGCATATCAGCCAATCTGACATATTCTTTGTAACAAAAATCAAGGTAGTCTTTAGACTGCTTATCTAATATCGGTTTACTCTCCATAAAAACCTCTTTTATTTTTAAGGGTTCTAGTGTAAACCTAAATTATTTTATTTACTTCTATTCGACATTTATTATTGTGAAATAAGTCTCATACTGACTATTTTGACAACTTCGATGTTATATATCGCGACAAAAAAGCCAGCATTATGCTGGCTTTAGATTATCAATTGTGTCAACCAAAAGAAGCAAACGCTCCGTTCATTTGAGAATGTAAATTAACTATTTACTAGCAATTATTTACTAGCAACCAAGGGCGTCACATTTTCTGTCTTCGCGATTTCCGTATCCAATAGTAAATCTGGCTTGCCTTTGCACGCTTTCGCTAAGACCTCTCTGTGTTGGGCTAACAGAATTCCTACTTCTTCACTGATAGATTCCTCTACCTTGGGAATATGCTGTTCAATAAATTGTGTAATATTAGCCGCCAGCTCTAACATTTTGTCGTATTCTTCAGCATCTTTTTTATCTGCAAACATTTTCCCATCTCTATCACATTTCCAAACTGCTACTACGGCCATCTCTGACACCCCTCTATACTGTTTATTTATACAGTATAATGTTTTTTCTTCCTTTATCAAGCTTTAGTCTCAAGAGATTGCCATTTGTTAACATAGCCAAAGAGTCGTTATCCTTACCAATTGGGTATGGGTTCACCGGAGGGTTTAACACAGTCATAGTGGCCATCAATTGAAATAAGCCCTCCTCCGGCGTCCGCGCAACGATCTACAAATAAATCCATACTACTGGGAACATCGTTTTTTGCCCCTTGATTCCTGGGTTTAACAGCCGCAAGAGGACGATGACGGGTATGAACTCGTTCCATTACGGAGGTCGTCTTCACATTTTTTATAGGGGCATTATTTTGTGCTTGAACGCCTGAAATGGAAAAATTAGATGCGAATATTAAAATTGATATTGCTGAATATAGTTTATTTTTCATGTGTTTTTCTCGTATGTCTATTTAATGTATCAATCACCAAGGAATAGGGTAACCATGTGGGCCTACGCAATCGTAATTGCCATCGTCCCTCAAAATCATTCCACCACCGGCCTTATTGCAACGAGCAACCCAAACATCTAGTTGCTTATCGCTATCATGAACCAAACCCTGCCGCCCTTGAGACTGAACCCCAAAAGTAGAGCTGCCACGAGGAAAGCGCTTAACCTGATGCTGTAGCGGTTTTTTCTTCTCAGCTATATTCTCATTTTTAGTGTAATGTGAAGGTGAACCTGCAAAAGCGGGATTAACCAAGCCCGCTCCAATCATTGAGAGCAGGAAAAAGGGTAATAATGTGCTCGTTCTCATAACATATCCTCATGTTTTTAATGTGTATGTCATTCTGAGTCGTAGACTGAAACAGATTGGTTCAAAGAATATACGCTGTTGATAGGTACTGTTTCGAAAAGAGTATTTAAGGAAAAATACCACCCCAACTATTTAAAAGTCTTATTATTTGGCACTCGTGGTCTTACTTTATGCGACTTTTAGCTTTTTACTTTAAGACTTTTTAATTCTCCTCATACTGGCTCTCTATCGCATTATGCGGTGCATGTTTATTACTCACTAGAGAGTCATTTTTTAAGGAGAATATGATGAAAAGTTTACATAACTTAAGTAAGAGGATATTGAACAGTCTAGCTGCCATCATAGGTATGATGGCAACACTATCATCACAGGCAGCAGGTTTACTCACGCCTACCGACAGCCAGCTAGGACAACTCGATATTCGTGAACACCATGTCAATGTCGTGATTAACAATGGTTACGTCACAACATCCGTAGACCAAACTTTTTTCAACCCCAACACACAAGATGTAGAAGCGATTTATTCTTTCCCTGTTCCAGAAAAAGCGGCCGTTGGCGAATTCACTTATTGGATTGATGGTAAACCCATTGTTGGTGAAGTCGTTGAAAAAGAAAAAGCCCGCACAATTTACGAACAAGAAAAACAAGCAGGCCGCGAAGCCGCTATTGTCGAAAAAGACGAGTATCGTACTTTTGATATTGCCGTTAGCCCTGTACGCGCCAACTCCGATGTTCGTATTCGTTTAGTCTATATCCAAGCAGCTCATATCGATACCAGTGTTGGGCGCTATGTTTATCCACTTGAAGATGGCGGGGTCGATGAGGTCAAAAATGCCTTTTGGTCACGTAACGAAGTAGTCAGCGAAAAATTTAGTTTCAACTTACACTTACATTCAGGTTTTCCTGTTGATGCTCTACGTTTACCACAACATAACTCAGCTACCATTAACAAAATTAATAATAAAGAATGGACAGTAAACTTAGCTAATGTGGCTGGTTCCTTAAATGCAAAAGGCGAAGAAGAAATAACCACAGAAAAAAATACACAAACAGTTGCGGCACGCTTAGATAAAGACATTCTTGTGTATTGGCGTTTAGCGGATAACCTGCCGGGTGCAATGGAGCTTGTTACCTACAATGAAGAGAACAAAAGCAAAGGCACATTTATGCTAACACTGACCCCGGGTGATGACTTAAATAATTTACAACAAGGTAAAGATTGGGTGTTTGTATTGGATATTTCGGGATCAATGAACGGTAAATACAGTAGTTTAGTGGAAGGCGTACGCCAAGGTTTAGCTAAGCTTCGTGCTAACGATCGTTTTAAAGTTGTTTTATTTAATAATAATGCCACAGATTTTACTCAAGGTTTTTTGCCAGTAACACAAGCTAATGTTGAACCCGTACTAACACGTTTACAAAACCATCAACCTGGTGGTGGCACTAATTTGTATGCGGGCCTCAATCAAGGCGTATCTGGTTTAGACGCTGATCGTAGTAGCGCCATTATTTTAGTTACCGATGGTGTTGCTAACGTTGGTACAACGGAGAAAAAAGCATTTACTAAGTTACTAAAAAAGCATGACGTACGTTTATTTACCTTTGTTATGGGCAATAGTGCCAACCGCCCCCTGCTCGACGAAATGACGGCTGTATCTAATGGCTTTGCTCAGTCAATTTCGAATGCAGACGACATTACAGGACAAATTTTACTAGCAGCACAAAAAATGACGCATGAATCACTGCGTAATATTACTATTGATATAAAAGGGGTAAGAACCAGCGACTTAACGCCTAAAAAAATATCTAGCCTGTATCGTGGAGAGCAGTTAGTGGTATTAGGCCATTATGTTAACAATGGTTCTGAAATACAAAATGCGACTATTACAATAAAAGGTAAAAGTGGTGATCGTGAACAGGTGTATAAAAGTAATATGAATTTTGCGAATGATCAAAAACACCCTGAACTGGAGCGTTTATGGGCTTTTGGAATGATCGAGCACTTACAAAATCAGTTAGATTATTATCTGGATGACAATACTGATACTAAACAAGCTATTACTGATATCGCTAAGCAATACAGTTTAGTCACAGATTACACATCAATGATTGTGGTTCGTGAGGAAGTGTTGCAACAATTAGGGATTGACCCTAACAACAAACAACGCGTTGAAAAAGAGCAGCAAGCAAGAGCCACAAGAGAGCAAAATCCAACGGCGTCTCAAACTAACCAACAACCCATTTCTAATAAGCCACGCCCTTCATTAACGGGCAGCGGAAATGGTGGTGGCGGTGGTGGCTCACTATCGATTTGGTTTTTACTCATCATGTCGAGTTTATTGTTTTTCCGACGGATACAGAAAGCTTAGGAAAGCTGAGCTAAAATAGATGAAATTGAAAACGGTTTATAGAAGTATAAACCGTTTTTTTATATTAAAGGAATCTCTGACTAACCTCGGATAACTTCTGGCCTATCTATGCAGGCGAGCCTGCAAATTGTTTTGCGCCTTCAATGGGTGCCACCCACTTTTCCCTTGAGTCACACCATATTTCAATTGTAGGCGATAGCTGCTCACGCTGATGAACGGTGCCTAAACGTAGATTGTATTTTTTTGTATTAGGGTCTTCATTTGCATTAACTGAGGTAGCATATATGTGCGTACCACATTCTCCACAAAAACTTTGTGCTCGCGGGTTACCACTATTAGCGGTGGTTTTTACGTAGTCCTTGATCTTGCCCTGTAAGCGCAGACTGGCACCGGTTGTAATAACAACGCCTCGGTATGGCGCGCCGCTCATTTCTTGACAATCTGTGCAGTGACACAAAATTACTTTGTTCTCATCAATTTCAGCTTCATATTGAATATCACCGCAATGACATGCACCCGTAATGTTCATATAACTACCTCTTTATGTGATAGTGGAAATGCTCAGGAATGTAACTCTATTCGTAGATGAGTGATTATAACGTGGATAAAAAGGTATGGATATCGCCTAGCACAGGTAACTGCCCTCGAAAAGGTACAGAGATCGCACCTACCGTCACAGCATGGCCTACATTTGGGTACATTTTTGTCGTTACAGTAACACCATTTCCAGACAGCTTGTCAGCCAGGTTTTGCGTATTAAAGGGTAATACTGTTGTATCATCGATCCCATGAACTAACAATGCTGGAGGAGAGGACGAACTCACATAATTTATAGGCTGAGTATTTTGTATATCGTCGGCCGCATTGAAAATGGTTTTCAAACGTTCACTTTTTAGCGGCAAAAAATCATAAGGGCCAGACAAACCGACTAAACCAACAATGCGCTTTTTATCTATATTATGTTGAGTTGTATATTGGCCATCTAAGGCTAACATGGCCGCAATATGAGCACCGGCTGAGTGGCCCATCAACACAATGGGCTGATCAATATTATTCGCTACCCAAGCCAATGCTTGGGCTGAATCGCTCATAAACCCAGGAAATAACACATCGGGATACACTCGGTAATCCGCTACAACAACTTGATACCCTTTTGTTGTTAAAGCTTGGGCAACAAAACGGTATTTATCTTTACTACCTTCTTGCCATGCACCGCCGTAAAAGAATAAAACGGTTAATTTTTTATTATTAGGCTTTGTTGGTTCATAAACATCAAGTCGTTGGCGCTCATGCTCTCCATAAGCAATATCTTTTTTGACACTGTAACCGGTATTGGGAGTTGCCCAATCGAGTAACTGCAGTGCGCAGCCCTGAATACTAAACAGTGAAAGCACAATTATTCCAAGTTTGGATAGGGTTGAAGGGAATATTATTGGTATGATTTTTTTCATTTTTTAAAATCGAATTAATTTAAACGCGCTGTACTTACTGACCAAGCATGACTTGACCAAATACTACAATATTGGCTAAGTGCTACGATATTGACTCAAGGCCACGAGACATCGTTACTACCTGTACACACCAATGCAGGTAGTTGATCCTAAAACATGCCCACTTATTTGATTTGGCATTAGCCCCTGAAAAAAGTCGGGAGACCTTTTTCAGGGGCATCTAAATAGTTGTACGCTAGTAAACCCAATAGGGTTTCACTGATACGCTCAATTCAATTTTTTTAAAAAATTAGGTTTTGCGGTCGCACAGTTCCTGCGCTTCTTTGACGTTTAAACTACCTTCATAAATCGCACGCCCTGTAATCGCACCACTAATGCCATGATGCGCTTGCGCTTTTAAGGCTTTGATATCATCGATATTGGTAATGCCACCCGATGCAATCACTGGGATGCTGGAAGCTTGAGCCATCGCAACAGTCGCTTCAACATTGACACCTTGCATCATCCCATCTCGCGCAATGTCGGTATAAACGATGGCAGAGACACCATCACTTTCGAATTGCTTTGCAAGGTCTGTCGCTTTTAATTCAGACACTTCTGCCCAGCCATCAGTCGCTACTAAACCTTCTTTTGCATCCAAACCAACAATGATATGACCAGGGAATTGTTGACACATTTCAGCAACAAATTCGGGCTCTTTGACCGCTTTAGTACCAATGATGACGTACTCTACACCAGCCTGTAAATAATGCTCGATAGTTTCACCACTGCGAATACCACCCCCAATTTGAATGGGTAATTTCGGAAAGGCTTTAGCAATTTCAGTGACAACATCACCATTAACCGGCTCGCCCGCAAAGGCACCATTTAAGTCGACCAAGTGTAAACGTCGACAACCCTGATCAACCCATTGTTTAGCAAAGTCGACTGGGTTGTCACCAAAAACGGTAGAATCTTCCATTAAACCTTGACGAAGGCGAACGCACTGTCCGTCTTTTAAATCAATTGCGGGGATAATTAACATAAATAGTATGAACTCATTTTAAATAAACGACTGAAGAGAAATGAACACTAAAGCTGCCCATTCCAATTCACGAAATTTTTTAATAACTGTAAGCCAGCTGTATGACTTTTTTCTGGGTGAAACTGTGTTGCAAATAGATTGTCACGGCCCATTGCGGCGGCGAATATTTTACCGTAAGTGCTACGACCCATAATATGAGTAGACTCACTGGCTTCAACATAATAACTATGCACAAAGTAAAAACGCTCTTGTTGATTGACACCATGCCACAGGGGGTGATCCGTACATTGATCAACATTATTCCAACCCATGTGAGGTACTTTTAATTTACTACCATCGGTATCTATTAACGCGCCTTGATGATCCGCTTCCCCAAAAAAACGAACATGGCCGGGTAATACGCCGATACAATCAACGCCCTCATTCTCTTCACTGGACTGCAACAACGCTTGCATACCAACGCAAATACCTAAGACCGGTTTACCCGATGCAATGATCTCCGGCACTAAAGTATCAAAACCCAAGCGACGAATTTCAGCCATGCAATCACGTATAGCGCCCACGCCCGGGAAAATCACTTTATCGGCACGGAGAATCGCTTGTTTATCGGCGGTGACTTGAATATGACTATCGGGTGACACATGCGCTAGCGCACTCGAAACCGAATGCAAATTACCCATACCATAGTCAATAATAGCGACCGAACTTACGCTCATAGTTAACACTCAAAGGAAGATAAAATAAAAAAGATTACAAAGTTCCCTTTGTAGAAGGTGTGACACCTTCCATTCTCGGATCAAATTCTAAGGCCATTCTCACCGCTCGGCCAAAGGCTTTAAATACGGTTTCGATTTGGTGATGCGCGTTGTGACCTTTAATACAGTCAATGTGCAAACTCACTTGAGCATGATTGACAAAACCCTGAAAGAACTCCCAGAACAATTCGGTATCGAATTGCCCTACACGTTTTTGGGTAAAGTCGATATTCATAAACAAAGCGGGGCGACCAGAAAAGTCGATTACGACTCTTGATAGCGCTTCATCCAAAGGCACATAGGCATGGCCGTAACGACGGATGCCTTTTTTATCGCCAATGGCTTTCGCTACCGCCTGACCTAGTGTGATACCAATATCTTCCACACTGTGGTGATCATCGATATGGGTATCACCTTGGCAGGTAATGTCGAGATCAATGAGGCCATGACGCGCAATCTGATCCATCATATGCTCAAGAAAGGGCACGCCGGTATCAAATTTCGCCTTACCTGAACCATCCAGATCGAGGCTAACCGCAATCTTGGTTTCTAGGGTATCGCGGCTAACCGTCGCTGTGCGCGTGCTGGACATGCGTTCTCTCCGTTATTAAGAGCTGATAATAAGCGGCGAATTATACGTGTTCAGCCGCGCGGCTGCTAGGTCGATGATGGGTTTGGGGAGAATTGCTTATTTAAGCTAGCGTTTTAAGGAACGCATCCCAAATAAGCAATGCCGTGACGTCCTATACTAAACCGTAACATTAATTAAGGTATCTTCATTTGAGACGCCGAACTTCTCTGCCAGCAGAGCGTATATATCTTCTGAACGTGTAGTAGAGCCTATATCGATATCCCCCTCCTCTATCATAGCGTCCAGATAATCAACCATTGAGCTGAGCCCTACACTGATAGCCATATTGCTCTGAGGTGGCGGCGGACCTTGCTTATGTTGCGGGCCTACGCCTGCTAAATCACCTATCTCTTGCGCACTAAAACCCTCCTCATTGAGCATTTTAGCGAAGGCTTCGCCCGGTTTAATGCCCGCACTTTCAAAGGCCTCGACAATGCTAGAAGCATCTTCTGCAGACAAGTTATCACTATCATATTGTGACAGTATCTCCTCAATAGTGGCTTTTTGGTCGCTGGAGAGAGGCTGATTACCCGGCTGCGACGGGGGTGGAGGCATAGACATTGCCTGATTACCGATGGAATTTATCATAGTGATATACCTATTTACGTTATTTAAATACAGGGCATATTTAAGATAGCAAGCATCACCACCATCATTGTGCAAAGAATAAGAACATAAATGACTTGTACGCTACAATCGGGGCGAACTGATGCTCGATTACCTTGTCTATTTACCTTCACTCTCGAATTATTGTTACTCACCAAGATAAAGAGCTATTGGGTGACTAATAGCGACATTTTTGGCTCTATTATTAGATTAAACTGACTATTACTATCAATGAACAAAATACTAAAACTCTCCATCATCGCATTTACGACTCTAATCGTTCTGTTAGTGGCCGCTGTTCTACTTTTGCCATCTCTCATCAACACCGATACATTTAAGGAAACCTTAATAACACAGGTGCAAGAGCGCACAGGGCAAACACTTACTATTGAAGGGGATTTATCTTTATCTGTCTTTCCTTGGTTAGGCATTAAAACGAATAGAGTCATACTTTCTCAAGACATCGAGCTCAGCCAAAAACCTTTTTTAGAAATGAATGGGGCTAATATTGGCGTAAAGCTTCTACCTTTATTTCGACAAAGAATAGAAGTCGGTCAAATCGAATTAAAACAGCCAAAACTATATTACTTTATCGACAAAAGTGGACGAACAAGCCTTGATAGTTTTGTTAATCACACAACCCCAAAAGACCAGCAAGTAACGCAAAAAAATGATGCAGAAAAAGTAAGTGATAAAAGAACAGAAAATGATGAAAGCAATGTAAATAACAAAAACTACTTAGACCGCCTTATCATTGCCGGAATAACAATAACTGACGGTCATATTATCTATGATGATCAAACATCTAATACACGCCATGAAATAAATACACTCAATATAACAACAGGGAATTTACTATCGACCTCACCCTCTCCTCTTTCTTTGTCAGCAAGTATAATACCGTCCGGAGAAGCAGTAAGTACGCTTAAGATTAAGCTTGATGCCAACGCTAGTTTTGACAGAACGAACGGTCAATTTAGTGCAAATGCCATTAACGCCTCCATCGATGAAATAAAACAACAACAAACAATCAATATCGATATAGAGTCTCTGCTATTTGATAGTAACAAACAAAATATAAAAACAAAAACTCTGATATTGAAAGCAAAAACTAAGAATTTACTACCCATAGTATCGATTCCTTTTATCGATATCAACCTTAAAGAGTACTCTACTGTACCCATTGACTTTTCTATTAGTGAAGAACTATCCAATATTAAAATAAAGGGTAACATCAGCCTAAATCACTGGGATAACAACCTAATGCTAAAAGGCCAACTAAATAGTGAAGCCATCAACCCATCTAACTTAATGGTTTTATTTGACGTCGACTACAAAACAAAAGACAAAAATGCACTTCAATCACTCTTTATTAACACACGCTTTTCAGCTGGGAGTAATGGCGTATCTTTACATGATGTAAAAATAAACTTAGATGATAGTGAATTAACCGGTGATGCTTCTGTTATTAATTACAACAAGCCTCAATACCGTTTCGACCTGAGTTTAGATAATATCAATCTCGATCGTTACCTTCCCAAGCCTGACGACAACGACGCCTCAACAGAAGCCAATGCAGGCCTCGCTATTGCGGCACCTATTCCCTTATTTAAAGGGCTAAAAGCTAACGGGGTTTTTCGTGCAAACACAGTACAAGCCAATGGAGCAAAACTACAGTCGCTGCGTATAGATATCGCCTCAGAAAACAAAAAAGTTGTGATTCAACCTAAAGCCAAGCTATATAAAGGTGAAACAAATGGCACGATCACTTTTACTGAAAACAGTGATCATTCGACACTGGTTATTAGCAATTCTTTAAAGAATATTGATATTGAACCCTTACTCGTTGACACCGATATTAGCGACCAACTTTCTGGAGTCGCAACAAGTGACATTAACCTAAGTATCACTGATAAAAACAAGAAACAAACAAACAAAGGCACAATAACTCTCGCCATAAAGGATGGCGCACTTAAAGGCGTTGATATTAAAAAAATATTGGACAACACCCAAGATAGTTTTGACCGCTTAAGAGGTAAAACCAACGGAGAAGAAAGCACCGAAGGTAGCGCATCAAAAGAGGACGAGACGCGCTTTGCCGAAATGACAGCGACCTTAAACCTAAATAATAACCTAATTACAAATAAGGATCTTTCCATTAAAGCGCCCGCCTTTAGAGTAAAAGGCAAAGGCGAAATACAGCTTGAAACCGAAAAACTGGACTACCTAACCAATATTGCCATCGTCAATACGAATAGTGGTCAAGGTGGATTAGAGCGAGAAGAACTGAAAGGCGCTGTGATACCCATTCGCTTTTACGGAAAAATAGCTGAGCCAAAATATAAAGTCGATATGCGAGCACTCATCAAAGAAAACACCAAACAAGAAGTTAAAAAGAAAAAAGAAGAACTTAAGAAAAAAGCACTAGAGAAATTAGGCTTAAAAGAATCTGAAAACAATACTGAAGACACGAAGGATCAATCGAGCGAAGAACAACTAAAAGACGAACTGAAGAAAAAATTATTAAACGAATTGTTTAAATAAGTATTGAAGATATTACTAAGGGTAACCCTCCGTACTGGTTCAACATTGAGTTATTGAAGTGGCGGATAACGATCGTTATACAACGCTTGCATGACGTCATTGAGAGAATGTTTTAATTCGCCCAATGTATTTGCGTGCACAGTCACATGCCCTAACTTACGGCGCGGACGCTCTTCTTTACCGTAGGCATGATAAAAAATAGTCGCGGCCGTTGTAGAAGCTAACGCGTCGATGGCTTTTTTATCGCCATGATGACCCAACATGTTCACCAAACCTACCACACTCTCTTTATCGCCGTCTGAACCCTCATTAGGCGACACATCCGTTGAACCTAATACCATATCGGTAATGGCACGACAGTGGTTTTCAAATTGGCTGCTAGCGGCACCCTCAATAGTCCAATGGCCCGAGTTGTGTACACGTGGCGCCAACTCATTAACCACAATACCTTGCTCTGTTTCAAAACATTCTACCGTTAATACGCCCACATAATCTAATTCAACGAGTAATGTTTTAATCATATTCAATGCGGAATTGGCCAAACTCGCTTGTGGTGCTGGGGCGATGGTGGCGATGAGTACACCGTCTTCATGACGGTTTTCCATCATAGGGTAGACTGCAATATCACCCGCTACATTACGTGCGGCAATAACAGATACTTCACGGGAGTAATGAACATGTTTTTCAGCAATTAATTCTACTTTATTTTCAATTGCGCTAATTAACTCTGGCTGTAACAAGTCATCGGCAACTTTAATACGCCATTGATTGTAACCATCGTAACCCGACTCAGCAGCTTTAATATAAATCGGGTAACCCAAACGCTCTGGCAATGTGCTGAGCTGCTCTGATGAAGTAATAATTTCAAAGTCGGCAGTAGAAATGCCTAAGCCCCGCAAACAGTCTCGTAAAAACGTTTTTTCACGTACGCGATTCTGTGAAATATAAATAGGCTTAGCACCGGGCGATACTTGAGTAAGCTGCTTTAATTCATCTAGCAACACTGTATCGACCATTTCTTTTTCAACGGTAATAACATCCGGCTCTTTTAGTAACATAAACAAATCTTGAGCTGACATGCCTTTGCGGAAAACGACAACCGTACCTAGGTCATCTACACAACGACTATCTTCGCCTTCATCGGCAACAAAAGAAAAGCGATGCCCCAGAGGAATACCCGCTTGCGCCGTCATCTGAGCTAACTGGCCGCAACCGAAAATGGCGATATGTTTAGACTGTTGAGATTGAGTCATCAGAAATTGATCAATTATTATATAAAAACGGGGACAAAAAGATTGATTGGCGAGAACCTATTCGATAGTGCCTTACTCCACCGACCAAGGAACACCGTCTGTTTGTGCTTGGCGCCACACTTTAATACGCTCACTTAACTCGGCATCGCTCAAAGCGAGCATTTGCGATGCAATCAAACCCGCATTGTAAGCGCCAGCTTCACCAATGGCTTGCGTCGCCACAGCCACGCCTCGTGGCATTTGTACAATCGACATAAGGCTATCCATTCCTTTCAATTGTTTACTACTAACCGGTACACCCACAACAGGTAAATGCGTCAGCGCTGCGGCCATACCCGGCAAATGCGCTGCTCCTCCAGCTCCGGCAATAATCACTTTAATACCACGAGCATCAGCACCTTGTGCAAATTCGACTAAGCGTTCAGGCGTACGATGAGCCGAAACGACATTGGTTTCATAGGGTACACCTAGAGCATCCAACACTTTTGCCGCTTCTGACATGGTAGGCCAATCCGAACGTGACCCCATAATTATGCTGACTATCGCACTCATACCGCTATCTCTTACCCGTTATTAGGGTGGTTATACTGGCAAACCATCATTTTCTAGGAAAATACATCATCACACCCCGATATAGAGCGCAATTAGCATGATTCGTAGAAGTTATACCCCAATTAGGAGTCAACCCTTTTAGGCTCTACCATATAGGATTGAGGCCTTAGAGTTGGGAATGGAAAGCTAGATTTTGAAAAAGGGCGGGATTATACCAAGTGTTGATTAATTAGGCCACTTTCAGCCTTTATGCCTGAACTTGTTGCTCAAATTAAGGGCTTAGTTTACTCAAAAAGAGACTAAACCCACTTTTCCTGACCACGGTAAATAATTTTACGCTTACCTTTTTTTGAGTCGTCGGCAGGTTGCGATTCACTTACAGAAGTTGTTGCTGCTTCCTTCTTTATGACTTGTCCGCGATAGGTCACATCAACTGTTTTTGCTTCTTGGTCAGCCAACGCTGAGAAAACAACACCATTGCTCTCGAAAAAACGCTTGTGAGCCGAACTCAAGTAATGACCCACTTTTAAAAAAGCTAGGTTGACATCTATATCGTCACTTTTTGCCGACCACCGTAGCAATGCCAAAACCTGTTCAGATCCCTTACTAACATTGAATAGATTACCCGTTTTTGTATTGACCAAATTTGATAAAGATAGCAAAGCAAGCTTTAACTCTTTCTTGGAATTCTTTTTCTCATCGGACATTACAGCTTCCTGATAGATTACATTCTTGAAGAACAATACAAGCTTATTATAGCTTAGTCTCCTAAAATGACTAACTTGAAAGAATAATTGTCACATAAAATAGAAAGAGCGCCAAAATGGTGCAAAAACAAGAATTTTTATCACCTCCTTTCGTAGATTCTTACGCTAAACAATAAAGTTACGCCTTAAAACCGACCCACTTACGCCTCTTCTTTTGAAGGAAAAGATGGATATGAATCATTTTAGCCTTAGTTTTATTGATGAGAAACAAGTAGCATTTTTTAAAATAAAGAGAACGTTGGTAGCTCGCAATACGATAGCAATCATGATGAGATATTTCACTGATATCGATCGTATACTCAATATCATTTAAAAAATCATCTTTAGTGTCAGCCCAGGATGAAATAGACCTAGAATAGAGAACATCTGCAAAATATTTTTGATAGAAAAGTGTTCGCTTATTGAGATACGCTTCATCGTTATACATAGTCTTTACCTAACTTTAATTAAAGAAGAGACAAATATGGTTTTCATGCAACGCAGGATTGCGTTACATTTGGTAACACTATAACGTGACCAATATTTTTTTACAGAAGCAAAACCTAAAACTGTAGATCAATTCAATCTACTATTGTGGACTGGATATCATTTTTACAAATTAATCTTTAAAAAAGCAATAAAGCGCAATCAACACGGTAATAAATTCGATGACTTTCTATAACAACAAGCTTTTTACAGATGCTCCATAACAAGCAATATGATATGGTCTGTTTAGTTTACTCCTATATCTGAATTTAAAAACGTAAAAAACTGTATTCTAATGAAAAAGAAAAAAATAGCCTCCCCTGCAAAAAAGAATATCGCGCTCGTTGCTCATGATAACTGCAAAGCAGTATTAATAAATTGGTGTGAAAAAAATAAACACAATCTTTCCAAACATCATTTATTTGCTACAGGTACGACAGGCGCAAGAATTGAAAAAGTAACAAAGATAAATATAACGAAGTTATTAAGTGGTCCACTAGGAGGCGATCAACAAATTGGAGCCAAGATTAGCGAAGGAAAAATAGATATGTTAATTTTCTTTTGGGACCCCTTTGAACCCATGCCCCACGACCCCGACATAAAAGCATTATTGCGCATTGCTACCGCATGGAATATTCCCGTAGCATGCAATCAAAGCTCAGCCGATATGATAGTGAACTCTAATCTATTTACGGAAGAATATATTCGCGATATACCCGACTATGATGAATATCTGAGTGAACGAAAATAAAATAGCGCCTTATCAATAACTATTTTATACTTGCATTAATGCTAAGGCGCTGTCCAACATTCGATTAGAAAAACCCCATTCGTTGTCATACCACGCCATCACTTTTACAAAATTTCCATCCGCTCTTGTATGATTCATATCGAAACAACACGATGCAGGGTGGTGGTTTAAGTCTATAGACACCAAAGGTTTTGAGACACATTCAACGATGCCTTTATAAGCACCGCCAGAGGCTTCCAGCAGAAATTGATTAATTTCTTTTACACTCGTCTCTTTTTTCGTAATGAATGTAAAATCAACAAGAGAAACATTTATTGTAGGCACTCTAATTGCCATTCCATCCAATTTTCCATTTAACTCTGGTAAAACAAGGCCGACCGCAGCTGCTGCACCTGTTTTCGTTGGAATCATCGACTGTGTGGCAGATCGTGCTCGATATAAGTCTTGATGATAAACATCCGTTAAATTTTGATCGTTAGTATATGAATGTATTGTGGTCATTTGACCTTTAACAATACCTATTTCTTCGTTTATTATTTTTGCGATAGGCGCCAAACAATTTGTCGTGCAAGATGCATTTGATATCACCGTATGCTGAGAATGTAACACATGATGATTAACCCCATATACTACCGTAACATCTGCATCTGGTGATGGTGCCGATATAATGACTTTTTTAGCTCCTGCATCTATATGAGCCATTGCGGCCTCACGCCGAGTAAATAAACCTGTGCATTCAAGCACCACATCTATCTCTAACATTTTCCATGGTAATACAGAAGGGTTACGCTCAGAGAAAACATGGATTCTATCGTTATTGATTAACAGGTCTCCCGTACTCTCTTCCACATTTATAGTGCCATCAAATCTTCCATGTGTTGTATCGTACTCGGTAAGATGAGCATTAATTTTTGAGTCACCCAAATCATTAATAGCTACTATTGATATATCATTCACTTTATCCGATTCATAAAGCGCCCTAAGGACATTACGTCCAATACGCCCATAACCATTTATGGCCACTTTAATACTCATCAACTTTTCCTCTAGTGCTATTAATGATTATGTGTTAACTGCTTTACTTTTTTTTCTATATTATTCCAATCTTTATTTTGTAGATCTTCTTGTGTCACCAACCAAGAACCACCAACAACAGGAACATTAGACAATGATAAATAATCGCTTATATTGTTTACATTGACTCCTCCTGTCGGACAAAATTGCACATTAGAGAATGGTGAAGAGAAAGCATTTAACGCAGCAATACCTCCGTTAATTTCTGCTGGAAAAAATTTTAAAAAATTAAAGCCTTTCTCGGACATACACATTATTTCTGATGCTGTTGCCACACCGGGTAACAAAGGTATATTCATAATTTTTGCGCTATCAATTAAAGCATCTGTCGCACCTGGAGAAACCAAAAACTGCGCTCCCGATGAGATTGAGCGTGTAGCCTGTTGCTTATTCAATACAGTACCTGCAGCAACAATGGCTCCCTCAACTTTTGCCATCGCCTCTATAACTGCAAATGCATTCGGTGTTCTTAAGGTAACCTCTAATATGGTAAGCCCAGAACCAACAAGCACTCTAGCCAGCTCTTCAGCGATAGCAACATCGTTCATAACTAACACTGGGATAACAGGTACACTATGTGTTTTCTCTAAGATAAAATCAGAAGATTGTTTAGGTGCCATCATGGTTTTTTCTCTTTTATTTAATGCCTATCATCATTTTTATTTAAAAACTAAATACACTAGCGCCATCTTCAGATGCACTAACATTTTCACGAAAATTTTTAAATAATTCTCGCCCGCAACCGATATGGGACTGACTTAAATCTTCCGCCATTATTGATCGTTCATTTAGATCATCAACCTCAGCCACCAGAATGCCTTTATTGGCATTAAAAGAAATAACATCCCCATCACGCAAGCGGCTGATCGCCCCGCCCACACTTGCTTCAGGAGAGATATGTATAGCTGCCGGTATTTTTCCAGACGCACCTGACATACGCCCATCCGTTACTAAAGCAACTTGATAACCTTTTGATTGAATAGCGCCTAATATGGGTGTTAAGCCATGGAGCTCTGGCATACCATTCGCCTGCGGCCCCTGAAAACGGACCACGCAAATAAGGTCGCAATCTAGCTCCCCAGCTTCAAACGATTGCTTCAAAGATTCTTGATCATGAAAAATACGACAAGGAGCACGTATTACCATATGTTCTGGCTTTAATGCTGAAACTTTAACAACTGATCGACCTAAGTTACCCTCAAGCAAAACCAAACCACCTGTTGTTGAATGCGGTTTTTTGCTGGGTGATAAAACTTCATAAGCATTACTTTCTAATTCGGTTTCTTTCCAAGCTAGTTTTTCATTTTCATTTAAAACTGGCGATAATAAATAGTCCTCTAAATTAGAACCGACAATGCTTTTAACATCTCGATGTAGCACATCTATTTTCAATAGCTCTGAAATAAAGACAGGCATACCACCAGCAGCTTGAAAGTCATTAATATCAGCAAAACCATTAGGATAAACCCGACTAATTAATGGCACGACTGCAGAGAGATCAGCAAAATCTTTTATATCAATAACAATGCCTGCGGCACGCGCCATAGCAATTAAATGAATGACTAGATTAGTTGAACCGCCGGAGGCTAATAGGCCGACCATAGCATTGACAAAATTCTTCTCTGACAAGATTTCATAAACTGGCGTAAAACCTGTTTTACCGTGTACGCGCTGAACGAGCTCATAGACGCCATATTGAATTAAAGCTTCACGCAGCGGTGTATTTGGATTAATAAAACTACTGCCAGGCAAATGTAAGCCCATCAATTCCATAATCAGTTGATTGGTATTCGCTGTACCATAAAAAGTACAGGTACCCGGTTTGTGATAAGAACCCATTTCTGCAACTAATAATTGTTTTTTATTTACCCTGCCCATAGCATATTGCTGCCTAACATCGGCTTTCTGTTCGTTGGGTAACCCCGATGGCATTGGGCCAGCAGGCATCATAATTGTCGGTAAATGACCAAAACTCGCAGCAGCAATTGTTAAACCAGGAATAATTTTATCGCACACTCCCAAGAAGATAACGGCATCGAAACACTGGTGAGACAACGCCACTGCAGCAGACATTGCAATGACATCACGAGAAAAAAGCGACAACTCCATACCACTTTGGCCTTGCGTCACCCCATCACACATTGCAGGAACACCACCAGCAACTTGAGCTGTGGCACCAAGCTCTAATGAATGTTTTTTAATAATATTAGGGAAAGCTTCAAATGGTTGATGCGCAGATAACATGTCATTATATGCGGTCACAATACCTATATTAGGTCCATTATCTTTAGTATAAATATTCTTTTCTTGTTTAGATGAAGCAGCACAAGCATGCGCTAGATTACCGCAACTGAGGCTAGAGCGATTCACCCCCTTTGCTACCGCTTTTTGCATACGTTCTAAATACTGGCCACGAGATGAATGACTACGATCAATAATGTTTTGCGTTACTTTTTTAACTACTTTATTCACTAGAATCACAACCTTTATTCATATATTACTGCCTGGTTTTATGAATGATATATCTCTAAGGGTACTGCCGAAGCTAAATGGCTAACGGGCCATCTAAATGTTTTTTGTAACAATGATTGTTCAAGTACTATTTTCTTTGTTTCACCTGTAATCAAGAAAAAATGTTTTTTTGCTGTAATTAGAGAGGATAAATTAAGACTTACTCGGCTTTCTTCAAGACCTGCCTTTGACACAATTAATTTGGGAGAAGAGGATATATTCAGCGCTTCAGGTAGATTTTCCATATTGGGGAAAAGTGACGCTGTATGGCCATCAGTTCCCATACCCAAAACACAGATATCCAAATTAGAAACGCTATTTTTTTCGTTAAATCTTTTTACTGCTTCTTCGATATCAAAATCTGGGCTGTAAAAAGAAACAACATTGATATCTTTTGCCCTGTTTATTTTTAACGTTTTTCTGAGCAGGGCCTCATTTGATTTTTTATTGTTTAAAGGAACCCAGCGCTCATCATTTAGCACAACATTGACTCGAGACCAATCTAAATCGATACAACTTAAAAATTGATAGAATGCAAGTGGTGTTGTGCCACCAGGAGTAGATAAAGTCACCTTTTCTTGCCTATCAAGGAGTAATCTAATGTCGGCCGCAATACAGTTCGCAAGTGCTTCCGATTGCTTTAAAAGAGCATCAAAAAAATACCAATTTACTGAATTTTTCGCCATGACCTTCCACTTCGTTTCAATAATTCATCTGCGCTCGCAGGCCCTTCACCCAGCACGGAGTAATAATCCAAAGAACTGTCTGACTGATTCCAAGATTCAATAATGGGATCAACCCAGGCCCAAGCAGCTTCTACTTCATCTCCGCGCATAAAAAGTGTTTGATCGCCACGCACAACATCTAATAATAAACGCTGGTAAGCATCCGGGCGTTTGTCATCCACACCATCTTTATTTTTTGCTGCCTCTAAAACCGTATCATGCAATCGCATTCCGCCATGGCCTGGCTCTTTTGTAGTGATCTCGATATCGATACCTTCATTTGGCTGTAGTCGAATCACCAGGGTATTAGACTGTACCGATGCCATTGTTTTATTAAAAATGAAATGTGGTGCTTTTCTAAAAACAAAGGCAATTTCCATCATTTTGTCTTTTAATCTTTTACCAGTTCGTAAATAAAAAGGAGTTCCGGCCCATCGCCAATTATCAACGTCGACACGAAGCGCAACATAGCTTTCCGTCAAACTGTATTTTTTGTTTGCATCTTGTAAGTAAGAGGAGTTTTCTTTATCACCAGCATATTGAGCTCGCACTGTATTATCAGACACCTTTTTTCCGGATAAGGGTTTCAAGCTTTTTAACACTTTTAACTTTTCATCACGAACACTATTCGCATCGAACTCTGAAGGAGGCTCCATAGCACTTAAGCAAAGCAACTGTAATAAGTGATTTTGAACCATGTCACGTAATGCACCCGCTTGGTCATAGTACTCGCCTCGCCCTTCAACGCCGACTGTTTCTGCTGCCGTAATTTGAACATGGTCAATATAATGAGAATTCCACAGAGGCTCAAACATAGCATTAGCAAAGCGGAGAGCCATCAGATTCTGTACTGTTTCCTTTCCTAAGTAATGATCGATACGATAAATTCTATCCTCATCAAATACACTACTAATTAAATTATTTAGATTAACGGAAGAAGAAAGATCAAAACCTAAAGGTTTTTCAAGCACAAGACGAGAAGACAAATGCAAATGATTCTTTTCTAAGCCTCTTATTATCGGTTCAAAAATTGTAGGGCCAACCGAAAGATAAAAAACAGTAATAACAGCTTCTTGCCTATCATTAACTATATTACTTATCTTCAACCAATCTTCATCACAATAAACATCGATAGCTTGATATATTAGTAACGATAAAAAAGCATCTAACATTGAAGCATCTTGAGAGCATTCTTGCTTAAGGAGGCTTCTAACCATCTCTCTAAAACCGATACTATCTAGCTCAGTTCTAGCGCAACCAATAATACGGGCTGTTTTAGGAATTTGACCATCTGCGAAACGATGATATAAAGCTGGAATTAATTTTTTTCTAGACAGATCACCCGTGGCGCCAAAGACAAAGTAATCAAATGGCTCTACCGGAATAATTGTATGGCTCACAGTATTAGACTCAACTTCTTATCTGCTCTAAAATGAGTAATTAGTCATTCTGTAGCATTAGGTAAATCATAATGCGTAACAAAAAAAGGCTTAGACTGAATAAAAATGGGGGGCGCTCAATCTAAGCCTTTACAGACCTACTTTATCTTAAAAAGTGTAATTAAAACGGCCTCTTATGGCTGTCACTTCATTATTTAAGTTATCAGGAACGTTATCGGCTTCCGAATACGAACCCGCAATCGTGAAAGTAGCATCCTCGACACCAAAGAGTGGAAAAGTATAAGCGGCATAGACTGTCGTTAATTCTGTATCAGCTACATCTGTCTCAGACAAAATAAGTCCTGCCCCGAAATTACCTGCGGTAACATTAGCAGTAAAAGAAGTGACTTCATCATCTGCCGTGTCACCTGTTGTTGAGTCATCCTCTAATTTTGCCGCAGCAAGATTAACGCTTGCAGTACCTATATTAAATGTACCTGTAATAGCAAGTCCCGTTTTATCTATTTCACCGCCAGCACTTAAATCGTAATTAACATATTCCATACCTGCCGTGATACTAAAGTTGTCTCCACCAAATGTTAGCGAGGGACGAATACCCGCGAATGCCGTCTCATCGTCACCAGAAGCATCATCGTCACCAAATAGGGTATCAAGTTCGAATAGTACATTTTCGCTTGCGTTGACATGCAAAACTATTTGCCCACCATCGTTACCAACAAAGCCTCTGACTAAATTAGCTTCATAAACTGCAGCATCGGCATTAGCAACTACAGTATCTTTACCAAGAGGAAATAGATTGATGGCTTCAAAACGGCCAATCTGCAAATCCCAAGCACTGGTGCCAAACTGGATATAGGAATCACGAACAACGACATTATCATCACCATCAGTGGTTAACCTGATACCACCCTTTCCAACAACAAAATACTGTCCATTCTCACGCTTAGAGTAAGCGTTAAGCTCAACAAAGCCATTTTCGTCATAAATCGTCCTCGAACCTTCATCGACGGAGTCTAACTGAGTAGCGTCGATATCTAGCTCAAGGCTACCACTAAATTCTGGAAGAGCATTTGCAGACATAGAAAAAACAAAACTCGCTGCAGAAGCCAGCATCCATTTTTTCTTAACCATTAACATTTTATTCAATTTTATATTATTCATATTAACTCCCGAGATTGAATCTATTTTTATTGTAAGAATCGCGATATAATTGAGTGATAAAACTCACTGACCATATTACGCTTACAAAAAAAAACAAAAAAACACAAATCAATCAATCATCAGTACTTTTTATACATTAAGATATTTAAATAGAATTAAAAAAGAATCTCTTATTAAGACAAGTCATAGTATTTATATCACTCAAAATGAAAGATAAAACCATCATCAGAATAGCAACAACAGAAGACTTAATAGGGGTTTCAGATATTCATAAAAAAGCTTTTATTCGGCAGAAGAATTCTGCCGAATGGATGCAATGCATATTAAATTCTTTTCCGCGAAGCTTATGCTTTGTCATGGAAGAAGAAAAAGATATTATCGGCTATATAGTTTGGACTCAAAAAAGCGGATTCAGAGACAACACTGTTTTGGAATTAGAACAAATTGCTATTCTTCCTCCACTCCAATCAAAAGGCTTAGGAAAAAAACTAGTCAAACACTCGTTATCTTTAACAAAAATAGAGTTAAAGAAGTCAGGATCCATTATAAAACACATACTAGTTAGCACTAGATCAGACAACAGCGCGCAAAAATTATATAAAAAAGTATTAGGCGCAAAAATTGAATGCACAATTACTGATCTATACTCTCATGATGAGGTTATTATGATTTCAAGAAATATAGAAATTTAGCTTTTAAATAGGAAAACGTCCTTTCATAGCATCAATAGCGCTTAATAAATTATCGATAAAATTCGGATAGATTTCAGGCAAATTTCCCCATAAAACAGTATTACGAGCAAATAACATTTCACCGCCCTCTTCCAGCGATGCCTCAACCACGCTCCAGTTAGGCTCAACATACTCAAATGGAATTCGTTTTTCTTTAACGTGGCGCATAAACACATACCAACTTGCAACACCCTGAAGAGCATACTTAGGAACAATTCTTTTTGAATACGCTGCTTCTAATGTAACCAGAATAAAAATGGAAAATTTATTGACGCCATCAGCACAAATTCTAGAAACTGAATCAGCGATATTTTTATTAGAAAACCGTATTTTAACCATATCGCTATAAGCATCTAAATCTATGGGAGATGTCTCTATAGCCGGGATAACATCATTCAATTGATAATCAATAAAAAACTCGTTTAATTCTGGATCACACATACCTTCATCATATGTCGTATAACCCTTTAAAGCCGCGAGATAGGCCAAGATAGTATGACCCCCATTTAAAATACGTATTTTAGCTTCTTCATAAGGACTTACATCATCGACTACTTCCACACCCGCCAAGTCAAACCGGGGAGCTTTCCCAGCAAAATTATTTTCAATTACCCACTGAGAAAAAGATTCGCCTACGACAGTCAAATGATCATCAACATCAAACATTTCCTGCACTTCCGATGCATGTTTTGGATCAAGTCGAGGGGTAATCCTATCTACCACACAACATGGAAATGTAACGTTTTTATCAACCCAACTTAGCAAATCTTTATCTTCACACGCTAATAAAAATTGCTGAAATCCTGACTTTAATTTTTTTCCATTATCACGCAAATTATCGCATGACAATAGTGTAATTAAACCGCCTTCTCGTTCACGCCGAAGATTAAGTGCCGCCCTAAGGTAAGTATAAATACAACTTCCTTTACCTTTTAAACCCTCTATTATATGCGGTGAAGATAAATCTAAACTCCCATCTTCAAATAAATAATACCCACTTTCTGTTACCGTCATGGTAATCATGTGTATTGCATCATTACTCGCAACGCTGGCAGCCCCTTCAGGGTCAACCGTCCAATCATAGCTTGATAAAATAGAGCCTATTTCTAAATAATCTACTTTATTTTCAGGCGACATTGTTTTTAATATATAACGATGATCCTGATCTGCTAAAGCAGATAAAGAAGATGAGTCCTGCGGGCGTAGATTAACACCGATTATCCCCCAACCTTGTTGACCATCGACTTTTAACAAATTATTAATATATGCTGCTTGATGTGCTCGATGAAAAGCACCAACACCGACATGGACAATTCCCGCTGCACAAGCATTTCTATCATACTGAATTTTTTTTAGCATAAACTGGTCTTTAAAGATAAATTAATTAATTTTTACTTACGTGCTATCAACAAAAAACTAGCATTATGCTCTTTTTTCAAAAACAGGTTTTTCTTTGCCTAAATTGATCTGAAATGTTTTTCGATAGTCGCCTGGAGTCTGGCCTTTAAACTTATAAAACTGCCGATTAAAATTAGTAATGTTTTTAAAACCCACATCAAAACAGATCGATGATATTTGAGTATTCGTTTCAGCTAAAAGGTTGCATGCCCGTCCGATTCTAACTCGATTGACAAATTCAACGAACTTATTGCAGGTTGCCTTTTGAAAGTGACGGGAAAATGAGCTCTCACTCATATTAACAAGGTCGGCAACTTGTTTTAGAGATAAATCATCTTGATAATGACTAGTAATATATTTAACAACATCATTAATTTTACTTTGAGCCAAACCAGATAACGAAGAGGATACTTTAGTTGTTGACAAGGTACGTTTATGTGGCCAACGATTAATTTCCGTCATCACTTGCAAAAAATTAATCAAGCGTTCAATACCAGTTGCATCTCTCACTTTAGAAAATAATTCTTTAGATAAATTCTCATCAAAACCCACAAACTCCACACCGGCACGAGACAACTCTAATGTTGTCATTAGCTCTTGCGCCTCAGGAAAACCTTGAATGACATTCTCAATAGATTCATGACTAAACAAAATAGCCATATCACGAATAGGAACTGGATCATGATGATCTTTATCTGTTATCCAGTTATGCGGCACATTAGGCCCAGTCAATATAAGTTGGCCCGGATTATAGCGACCAATATAATCGCCAATAAACACTTTACCTTTTGTATTTACAATCAAATGTAATTCGTAATGATAGTGTGAATGCCAACGAATAAGGTCGGAGGGGCTGCCATGCTCAAGATAAGCAATACCTCCATCACTTTGATCAACAATCACCAACTCATTAGATGGGTCTTTATCACTCATTTTTTCGCTACCTCAAAACAGGCCACAATTAGTATCAACATATAAGCCACACTGAAAAACATATCTAAGTTTTTATAAGCTTATCTGTGACATTAGGACTCACTCGCAAACCGCTTGAATCGAAACTATGCACATTTTCAAAACGAACAGTAAAATCAATATCATTGCCAACTGAAATTTCAGCCAAACTATCGATGCGCGCAGCAATTTGATGTTCGCCTAAATAATTAATGTAAACTAATGTTTCTGCGCCTAAACGTTCAACTAGAGTCACTTTACCGCTTAAACCTGGTTGACCCACTATGATAGATTCTGGTCTTATACCTAACAAATCACCTTGAGTTAAGTTACGAGAATCATTCTTATCATGCGCCTCTATTAAGCTTTTAATTTCTTTATTGAGCGGGAGAAAACTCATTTTCGGCGTACCAATAAATTCGGCTACAAAACGGCTACCGGGGTTGTAGTACACTTCAAGTGGTGTGCCCACTTGCTCGATTTTTCCTGCATTTAAAATAACCACCCTATCTGCTAATGTCATCGCTTCAACTTGGTCATGCGTTACATAGATCATGGTCGCTTTGAGCTTATGGTGAAGTTCCGATAATTCTTGGCGCATTTGCACTCTTAGCGAGGCATCTAAATTAGATAAAGGCTCATCGAATAAAAATACCGAAGGATGGCGTACAATCGCTCGGCCAATCGCTACCCGTTGCCGCTGCCCTCCCGACAATGCTTTAGGCTTACGCTCTAATAAGTCCGTTAGCTGAAGAATATCAGCTGCTTCTTTTACTTTTTCATTAATGGTTTTAGCATCAACACCTGCCAACCTTAAAGCGAAAGACATATTTTCAGCTACAGTCATATGTGGATAAAGCGCATAGGATTGAAACACCATCGCCAAATCACGTTGTGCTGCAGCCACTTCTGTTACATCTCGCTCTCCCATAGTGATGGAACCAGAAGATACTGTTTCGAGACCCGCTATCAAACGCAATAGTGTCGATTTACCACAACCCGAAGGACCGACAAAAACGGTAAATTCACCTTTTTCTATATGTAAATCAATACCTCGAATAGCGTGGAAATCATCAAATTCTTTGTGAAGTTTTTTTATTTCTAGGGATGACATTATTTTTCCTTATTTCACTGCGCCAAAGGTCAAGCCTTGGACTAATTGTTTTTGACAAAACCAACCAAAGACGACGATTGGAGCACAGGCTAAAGTAGATGCCGCAGATAACTTGGCCCAGAATAAACCTTCAGGACTAGAGTAAGATGCTATAAGCGCAGTTAAAGTACCTGCATCTGCGGAAGTAAGATTGATCGACCAAAAAGCTTCGTTCCAACATAAAACAATGGATAGAAGACCCGTAGATGCTATGCCGCCCCAAGATAGTGGCATGACCACGTGGCGTAGTTCAGCGAAGGTATTGGCACCATCCATTCGACAAGCTTCAAGAATTTCTTTTGGAATTTCTCGAAAGTATGAAAACAACATCCACATGATAATAGGCAAATTAATCATCGTAAAAATGATAATTAGAGAGATAACGTTATCTAATAAACCCGTATTTTTAGTCAATAAATAAATTGGCATCAATACACCAACAGCTGGCAACATTTTCGTTGACAACATCCACAATAATATGTCTTTGGTGCGCTTCGAAGGGAAAAACGCCATCGAATAAGCTGATGGCACAGCAATAACAAGCGCCAAAAATGTTGCCCCAAAAGAAGTGATGATCGAATTTATTGCATACTTGAAGTAATCACTCCTCTCTTGCACTAACGCGAAATTGTCTAGCGTAGGCTCCCATGTCCATAACGGTGGCGTTGCGATGGCTTGTAACTCCGTTTTAAAGCTGGTCATTACCATCCAGAGAATAGGGAAAAATATTAACAGCGCGGCAAACCAAGATAATAATCCGAAGAACCATGCATTTATTTTTTTACGTTGTGATAAAGTTTGACTCATACATCACCATTAAGTAGTTAAGTTTTTGCCTACGGCTCGAATCAAAAAGAAAGCAACTATATTGGCAAGGATAATGGCAAAAACACCACCAGCAGAAGCAACACCAACATCAAATTGCAATAAGGCTTGAGAAAAAATAAGGAAAGCAAGGTTGGTACTATCGTAACCAGGCCCACCACTTGTCGTTACAAATATCTCTGCAAATATCGATAAGTGAAAAATAGTTTGTATCATAATAACGATAGCAATAGGACGTGCTAAATGTGGCAAAGTTAAATAACGAAATATTGCCCAAGAACTTGCGCCATCTAATTGAGCTGCTTCTTGCTGTTCAGTATCTTGCGATTGCAATGAAGTAATGAAAATCAATAAAGCGAAAGGTGTCCACTGCCAGCTCACCATTAGAATAATAGACAACAATGGCATTTCTGATAGCCAATCAATTGGCTCGGCTCCAAACGCAATAGCAATCACAGCAAAAATACCATACACCGGATTCATCAACATATTCTTCCAAATCAATGCATTCACCGTTGGCATGATAAAAAATGGAGATATCATCATTACGCGCACAATGCCGCGCCCAAAAAAAGGACGATTAATCAGTAACGCTAACGCTAAACCCATTACAACCGTAATGACTAATATCGATCCCACCAGTAATAAAGTATTTATCAAAGCAGGAATAAACGCTGAATCAGTAATAAAAAATTCATAGTTTGCTAGACCATCGAACTCCAACGGTCCTGGATAAAGTAAATTGTAACGAACGACTGAAAAATAAATCGTCATACCTAGAGGAACAATCATCCATAATAACAAGAGGATGATAGAAGGTGCCTGCAGCAACTTTGCAATACGAGCATTCATAGAAATACGCCTTCAGATTTATTTTTATTGTTGGAGCCTAATTAGTACTTCACTATCAATGCAATGCAATGCAAACACTAAGGACTCAAGGAAATAACATGAGGAGAGAATAACTAGCTATAAACCGTTATTCTCTCCCAGCCAATTTAATGGCTTTTTTTATAAGTTAGTAGTAACGCGCCTTACGCATTTCACGATCAGCCGCTTTTTGCGCATTTTCTAAGGCTTTTTCCACACTAATTTTACCTGCCAATGCCGAGGTCATTTGCTGACCTACCGCAACACCTATGGCCTGAAACTCGGGAATAGCTGCAAACTGAACACCGGTATAAGGCGTCGGTTCCAAAGTACTATTATCAGGATCTGCAGATAAAATCGCTTTTAGTTCTGCTTCAGCAAAGACGGCCGCCTTTAGGAAGTTAGGATTATCGTAGGTGCTAGTACGCGTACCGGTCGGTACAGACCCCCAGCCGTTATTTTTAGCCACCAACTCAATATATTCCTTAGAAGTCGCCCACTCGATAAACTTTTGAGCTTCCGCACTTTGCTTGGTACCAGCAGGAACAGCCAAGGCCCAAGCCCATAACCAGTTAGCACCTCGCTTAGTGACTGCGATTGGCGATTGCGCGAAGCCCACTTTATCAGCGACTTTACTTTGCTTGGGATCGGTTACGAAAGAAGCCGCTATCGTTGCATCAATCCACATACCGCATTTACCTTGATTGTAAAGCGCTAGAATTTCATTGAAGCTGTTCGAACTCGAACCAGGAGGGCCATAATTATTCAGAAGGTCAACATAAAAATTGACTGCATGCGCCCAAGCCGCCGTATCAAGCTGAGGCTTCCACTTCTCATCAAACCAACGCCCACCGAAAGAGTTCGCAATCGTTGTAAGAAGAGCCATATTATCTCCCCAACCTGGCTTGCCTCTCAAACAAATGCCATAAACGCCTTTATCTGGGTTATGAATGGCAGCAGCAACATCGCGAATATGACCCCAACTAGGATTATCTTCAATCGACATACCTGCCGCTTTTACTAAATCCTTACGGTACATAATCATCGAGCTTTCGCCGTAAAACGGTGCTGCATATAATTTTCCATCTGCAGACAAACCACCCCTCATGGCCGGCAATACATCTTCAACATCGTAAGCTGAATTAAACTTCAACTCTTTGAGCCAACCCTTCGCACCCCAAATCGGCGCTTCGTACATACCGATGGTCATTACGTCAAATTGACCACCTTTAGTTGATATATCAGTCGTAACACGTTGGCGTAAAGCGCCTTCTTCTAAGGTTACCCATTTGAGTTTGATATCGGGATTTTTAGCTTCAAAAGCACTACTCAGCTTTTGCATCTCAATCATATGACCGTTATTGACGGTGGCAATAGTAAGATCTGCTGCTTGGATGGCTCCGACCGAGCCTAAGCCCAGCATAAATGCCACTATAGATTTTTTAACATTTCTCATTCGAACTTCCTCCCAGACGCTGTGCGTCATGATTATTATTTTTAACTAGAAAAAGATAGCGTTGCGCCATAATTGGGCTAGAACATCGCCAGACGCACACAATAACCCCGTCGCATCGGTCAGAAACAGTACAAAAAAACCAAATATCAGTACTATTTTGCAGACAAAGTTACAAAAGTCAAAAATATGTGCAAAATAGTGCATATAACTTAAATTACTGGCACAAAATGAGAGCATTTTTAAGTCAGACTAAATGTTAGGAAATGTGAATATGATTGTAGCGGCAGGTGAAGCGTTGATCGATATGGTCAAAAACAGGGACACAAAAGACGGGTTTATTTCAAGACCCGGCGGCTCGGCTTATAACGTGGCTTGCGCACTTGGCTTACTAGAGCAGAAAATTGCTTTTGTCTGTCCCATTTCTAACGATCCTATGGGACAGTTACTACAGGAACAGCTACAACAATGTGGTGTTGAACTCATCTTAAAGGAAACTGTAAACGCCCCAACACCATTAGCCCTTGTCACTTTAGATCACGACAATCAGGCCCACTACTCGTTCTATCGGCAAGGTACCGCAGACCGAATGGTAGCGACATTCGACATGGAGAAAGCTCCCCCCTCAACGACCAAAATATTGCATATTACAGGCTTCTGTCTTAATGAAGCCGAAGATTATCACCACTGGATGAAAATCGTTACATCGGTGAAAGAACTCGGTGGCATTATATCCGTTGACCCTAATGTAAGAGCCGATCTAATAACAGATGCCGAAGATTACAGGTATCGCATTAAAAAATTATTGGCATTAGCCGATGTGGTAAAAGTGAGCGATGAGGATTTGCAATATTTATATAATGACATGACCTTGGAGCAAGCCAAACAACATTTACAGAAAATCACACTACTATCCATCATTACCTTAGGCTCAAAAGGCGCAGAAGCATTTACACACAATAAAAAAATAGCGGTCAAAGCATTTCGAACAACCTCCGTTATAGACACCGTCGGAGCTGGAGACTGCTTTTCTGCAGCCTATTTATATAGCTTAGAAAAAATTAAGGCAGACACACCAGAAAAAATTAGGGATTTATCTGAAGACCAAATCAAAAATATGCTCACGTTTTCATCCGTTGCCGCCTCTATCAATTGTGAACGCACAGGCTGCCAACCACCGAGACTGAATGAAATAGAAGCATTGCTTTAAATTAACAGCGCCTATACAAAATTTCCCGAGTGGAAATCCGCAAAAGCTTTTTCTAATTCTTGCTGGGTATTCATTACAAAGGGCCCGGCTCGCACAACGGGTTCATTCAATGGTGCAGCAGCTAATATCAACGCGCCTACACCTTCAGAACTCGCCACTATTTCAATCACACTTCCCGAAGATAACTGCCCTAATTGCTGCGCCTTCAAACAACGTTCTTCTATTTCAAGGCTGCCTTTATATACATAGATAATTGCCTCATGACTTTTTGGCAACACTATTTTTGTAGAGACATTAGGATTAAGCTGAGCATCTACTAACAAAGGATCTGTCACAATATCTTGTACAGCACCTTTCATACCGTTCAGCTCACCCGCCAACAAACGCAATTTACCTTGAACATTATTCACTTCAGGAACATTAGCTGATGCAATTTCTTGATAACGCGGCGCACGCATTTTTTGATTAGCTGGAAGATTAATCCATAATTGAAAGCCCCACATTCGTCCTTCTTCCTGCTCTGGCATTTCTGAATGAACAATACCCGAACCGGCCGTCATCCATTGAATATCACCCGAGCGAACAAGGCCTTCGTTACCGACGCTATCTTTGTGGCGCATGCTCCCCTCTAACATATAGGTTACTGTTTCAAAACCTCGATGGGGATGAGAAGGAAAGCCACCCATATAGTCAGCGGCATCATCACTTTTTAATTCATCTAATAATAAAAAGGGATCGAGCTGAGGCAACAACGAAGAACCTATACTACGCGCAATCTTTACACCGTCACCATCATTGGTAGCGCTTGCATTTATGGTAGTGATTATCGCTCTATTGAGGCCGTCTTTATTTTCCTCATTACGTTTAGCTTTTTCATTTAAACCATCCATTCTTATGCCTCCACTATGATTATCTAATTTTATCGCGATTATGTTTTCCATCTAAATCTAATTCGGGCCCTACTGGCACAACTCGCGTCGGATTAATTGTGTCGTGACTATAATAATAATGCTGTTTAATATGCTTTAAATTAACCGTTTCCGAAATGCCCGCGTACTGATATAGCTCCTTCAGATAATGAGATAAATGCTTATAGTCAGATATGCGTTTTAAATTGCATTTAAAATGCCCTACATATACCGCATCAAAGCGAACCAAGGTTGTAAACAATCGCCAATCAGCCTCTGTTAAACTATCTCCTACTAAATATTTATTTTGTCTCAACTTATCATCAACAAAATCTAAGGCTGAATATAAATCTCGGAACGCTTTCTCATACGCCTTCTGCTGAGTCGCAAACCCGCATTTGTAAACGCCATTATTAATATGCCGATAGACTCGTTCATTCATCAAATCTATTTCTTCGCGCTGTGATTCCGGATAAAAATCACTATGGTCGTTTGTTAAATGATTAAACGCGCTATTAAACATTCGAATAATATCGGCAGATTCGTTATTAACAATGCATTCTCGTTTTTTATCCCACAGTATTGGCACAGTGACTCGCCCTGAATAATGTGTATCGTTACGAGTATAAATTTCATAAAGAAACTGACTATCGTATACATCATCTTTACATTGCACACTTTTATCAAAGGGCTCCTCGAATGCGCGATCAAAAACCCACCCTTTATCCAACATATGTGGATGCACTATCGATACACTGATGATATTTTCTAGCTTTTTTAACTGTCGAAAAATAAGTGTTCTATGAGCCCAAGGACATGCCAGTGAAACATACAAATGATAGCGATCAGCTTCGGCAATAAAACCACCCTCTCCTGTTGGCCCGGCGTCACCATCTGCGGTAATCCAATGGCGATATTGAGAATCTTCTCGAATGAATTCACCACCGGACTTTTTTGTATCATACCAACTATTCTGCCATTGGCCTTTTACTAGCAAACCCATTTTAATTACCTACCTTTAAAAATATGAACCATTTAAATGATGTTATTTATTTGCTCTTTAGCAAAATCAATGAGTGTATCGGAGTCACGCTTGGAACCAGACACATCAATCACGTGCGATTTTTTTACACCAATAAAACGACAAATTTGTTGTAGATACTGACTATTAAAATCAATATCACTGCCTATTGCGGTGCCGCCTGCACTGGTAATGATGTAGGCATTATCAATATCGAGCAGCCCTTCTGGACCCGCTTCACCGTATTGAAATGTTTCACCAACACGACACACTAGATCGATCCACGCTTTTAACGTAGCTGGAACAGAAAAATTATAAATAGGTGCGCCTATCACCAAAGTATTAACCGCTCTCAACTCAGTAATTAACTCATCTGAGCCGACCAATAGTTGACGCTGCTCCTCAGACCTATTCTCCTTTGGCGTATAATAAGCACCTATATGTTTTTCTGTGACAAAAGGCAAAACAGATGCCGATAAATCTCGGTAGATTATCTCCGCCTGATTTCTTTGAGCCAATACACCGCTCAAGTATTGCGTTAATTCCCTTGATAGCGACCCTTGATAGCGAGCGCTAGAATCAATTTGTAATATTGTGTTATTCATTTTATTTTTCTCCTGTCTTAATTGATGGTCATTTAAGCACCCTAGGTTTTCACCCGAAGTGCAACAAAACCCCTCAGATTAACGAAGGGCCGGAACTATTTTGCGCTGGTAATGACTTTATCCAGAGATAATTGACCACCACCCAGTATCACCAAAGCCACACTGGAGGAGAACAAAGCAAGAGCAAACTCAAAACCGCCATTACTTAAAAATAGGCCCGCAGCTCCATGCACAACAACACCGGCTATTAACATCGTAAAAGCCAAAACCAGTGCAGCGGGTCGAACCAATAGACCAAAGATAAGTGCTAAACCACCAAAAAATTCTGCACTGCCGGCCAATAAGGCCATTAAAAAACCGGGCTCCAAACCCTGTGAGGCCATAAACTGTCCTGTACCCTCCAAACCATACCCGCCAAACCAAGCAAATAGCTTTTGCGCACCGTGTGCGGCAAAAATAACACCGGCAGGTAAACGCAACGCTAGGCTTGCCCATTGATCATCTGTTTTGAGTAGTGATTGGATATTCATTGTTTTTCTCCACTTGTTGTAGCTTGAATTCATGTAGTTGATGGAGACACTATAGAGCTGGGCAAAAACAAAGAAAATTGATATATTTTGAGATAGTAATTCAATTTTTTTGAACAATATAAAAACGTATCGATTATGATTTCATTAGAAGCGCTACAAGCCATTGATTCTATTGATAGAAAAGGAAGTTTTGCTGCCGCTGCAGAAGAATTATTCAAGGTACCTTCAGCACTAACCTATACAATTAAGAAAGTTGAAGAGCAGCTTAACATCAAATTATTTGATAGAAATAAACAACGCGCCAAGCTCACCCCCACAGGAAAGCTACTATTAGAAAGAGGGCGAGAAATACTAAAACAGGTCAAGCTACTGGAAGAGCAGGCCAAGCGCATCGAAACCGGCTGGGAAACCGAGTTACGCATTGTTGTCGATACTATATTACCCACCACACCACTCTGGCCCATACTGAAGCAACTTATGGTCGAACAGCCTTGGCTCAACCTGCAACTCTCTGAAGAAGCGCTGAGCGGTAGCTGGGAAGCACTGGTGACAGAGCGTGCAGACCTAGTCATCGGAGTCACTGGCGATGAGCCTACTGGTGCACATTGGCACAAAGAGGCCCTAGGCCAGATAAGCACGAGCATTGTTTGCTCAAACAAACACCCAGCGGCCTCGCTCAACTCACCGATTAGCCGAGAAAGCTTAAAATCTTTCACCCATATTGTCGTCGCCGATAGCGCGATAAACTTACCTCAGCGAAACGTGGGGCTCTTAGGATTAAATCAGGTATTATCCGTAGCAAATATGGACAAAAAGTATGAAGCGCTGATTCATGGTGCCGGCATTAGCCATCTGCCTGATTACCTTGCGAAACCTGCAATAGACGAAGGGCTACTCACACCGCTTGTGATTGATACGACGTCTTTTCCACAAACATTATTTATGGCGTGGCCGAAGCATCACCAAGGACAAGCTTGCCAGTGGTTACGAACTGCCTTGTTAAAAGAGAAAATATTTACTGAACTGCTACAGTAATGCTATCGAGTGCGCGATTGATATAAGCGGTCTGCAAGTGCACACCATAATGGATAGCTTTAAACGGCGATAGATTAAAGCAATCGATAACATTTAATCAATTAATTTTAACTTTCCACCTGAAGCGCTTACTATTAACACCACTGACTATTAATACCACTTACTCATATTCACTTTATATAGGATTTTACACATGCTCTCCAACAAAGAAGGCCAAACCATCCCCTCCGTTACCTTTCGCACTCGACAAGGGGATAACTGGGTTGATTTAACGACAAATGAGATATTTAAAGGCAAAACAGTTATTTTGTTTTCTTTGCCCGGCGCATTTACCCCCACGTGTTCATCTACCCACTTGCCTCGTTACAATGAGCTGACACCTTCATTCAAAGCGGAAGGTGTCGATACCGTTGCTTGCCTTTCGGTCAATGATACCTTTGTCATGAATTCATGGGCGGGCGATCAGCATGCTGACAATATTCTATTTATACCTGACGGCAATGGTGAGTTCACAGAAGGTATGGATATGCTGGTAGACAAAAATGATATTGGTTTTGGCAAGCGCTCTTGGCGCTATTCCATGCTCGTCAAAGATGGCGTGATTGAGAAAATGTTCATTGAGCCAGACCTACCAGGCGACCCGTTTGAAGTCAGTGACGCTGACACTATGCTGAACTACATTAACCCTCAAGCAAGCCTGCCTAAGCGAGTCAGCCTGTTTACCAAACCGGGCTGCCCCCACTGCGCAAGAGCCAAGAAGGCATTAACAGAAAATCGTTATGACTATGAGGAGATTGTCTTAGGCGACAAAGGTATCACTTATAGTAGCCTGGCTGCCGTCACTGGTGCGGGCACGGTTCCCCAAGTCTATATTGAGGGAGAACTCATTGGTGGTGCCGATGATTTAGAAAAATGGCTAGCCAAGTAACATTAGCAGTCAAAGTAACATCACAAATCATTAGACACTTGATGTAAGCAGTCACTCAATTGTGCCTTAGCAAATAAGCTAAGGCACAATGGCATCACTCGCTTTATTTTTGTTCTGGCGATTCACGCCAATAGCGCGTCATTTCCAAAAACATAAAAGAGGCGGACCAAGTGATTAACAACAAGCCGACAAGACCTTCGAGCCCTGCTAAAAACCGAATATCACCAATAGGCTCGATGTCACCAAAACCCAGAGAGGTATAACAAGCAAAGGAGAAGTACACGCTATCCATTATACTGCCGTGATAATTACCCATTAAAGACCCAAAACTATCATGGTGATGCAAGAAATAGTAAGCAAAGCCAAATACCCATATCTCGACAACATGCCCACACAATGTCCCGAACACTCCTGCCAAGACCCTCAAACGGGGACGAATAGCTAATCTTGGGATAATGATTGATAACTGCCTTAGCACTTCATAGTGGATCAATACGACTATCGCGATTAACGCCCCATTGATAATAAAGATTTTCATCGTGATATGGTCCTGCCCTTAATCTAACTCTGCTTTAAACATTAAAATTAGGTAAACTATGCGACTTGATTTTCAAACGCTGGCTAAATGCGGTTCTGAATACAAATATCTGTTGAAAAATTTAGCCCTTAGGCCGTTTTATACGCGACACTCTTAATACAATACGTAAACCATGTGGAGTAAAACATGTTTGCATCTAAAGCTCAAAAAGACGAAAAGGATTACAAATACCTCTCTGACATTTTAAGAGAGTCCAATATGGATACCGTGGAAAAGATCGAAGTACACCTTAAAAAAGTCATGTCGCGAGCACTATACGCTACTATCGCTATGCTACTCGTTATAGGATCATTGTGCCTTATATCACCGAAATACTCTCCTATTTGGGGCATTGTTGGCGTGATGTGCTTTGCCTGGATATGGCGCTCAGCGATTGTTGCAAGAAGGATTATGCATCGCTATATTGAGGAAGAAATTAACAACAAGAAAGAAGATGACCAAGGTGACCTTTCCGAAGATGACACTTCCAAAGACAGCATCTCGAAAGATAGCCCCTCCGAAGACGAGGGAAAAAAATAACGGATATAAAAAGTAAAAAGGCGACATAGGTCGCCATTAAAAATTATGCAGTGACTTCTTCAGTTGCTGTTTTTATTTCACTATCATTTACAGAATAATCTTGTTCGTTTGCAGAGACAACCTGATCTCGACCATTTTGCTTTGCGTCTTTCATTGCTTTTTTAGCAACATCAATAAAATCAGAAAAGGCATTATCTTCTGCACAGTTCGTCTTATCGATCGTTTCAACGCCAGCACTAAAGGATAGACGTATTAACAAATCATCCACCGACAAAGGCCAAGCGTCTAATTGGTTGCGCATTCTATCGACAACATGGACCGCCCGTTCATTATCCAAACCAGGAAAAATCACTACGAAGGTATCACCGCTATAACGAGTAATAATATCTTCAGGACGTAAAGTTTTTTTCAAGAACTCTGAAAATGCAATAAGTGCATCATTGCCGACAGCATCGCCAAACTCAGCATTGGTTTTACTAAAAAAATCTAAATCAATCACGGCAATAGAAATCACATCATGCTGATCTCTTAATAAACGAATATACATTCGAGAGCCGATATTTTCTAAAAACCGACGATTGAATAAACCTGTTAACTGGTCAGTGACTACGTCATGAAAAAAGTGCTCGAAAGGTTGCCATGTTTTACGAATCAATAACCACCCAACAATCAACGATAGCAACAGTATAGATAAAGCAATAATCGTATTTCTATTTTCACCTGAACGAATCTCGGACAAAAATGCACTTTTGGGCGCGTAGGCACTAATAACCCACTCTGGCCCATCTTTTAATAAGAATGGCTCATATCGGATCGCATATTTTTTATCATCATGACTAAAACGGCTTGAGAAAGAAGAAGCGCTAGGCTTAGATTCTTGCAAATAATGACTCACTGCCTTTTTTTCGAGATCAAAATTAGCATCATTATTAGCATCAACACCCAAACTATTTAACTGGATACCAGAAGCATTACTCAAAGAAGGAGTGGCAACAAAATTACCTGAGCCTGAGACCATGGAAACTGACACAGAGCCATAGATTTTAAGCTCTGCCAAAAAACGAGATAAACTGGTCAATTCAATATCAATTCCAATAACTCCGCTTAACTCACCTGCATCGGTATAAAATGGCATAGCAACGGTAATGCCCGGCTGTTTAGATGTATAAAAGATATAAGGCTCGGTCCAAGACAATCCTTTTTTATCAACAGCTTGCTTATACCAAGGTCGCTCAGATGCTCGGTATTGATCATTTTGATCGCTATGCTCCTCCATAATTGAAAGATCATCGTCACGAAAATAAAAAGAGGCTTTCCCTGGCTTTTCCGATTTAATGACTTTTGTCATATAACCCGATTGCTCTCCTTGCTGGTTACGCGTGACAAAATAGAAACTGCCTTCCGCAGTAGCTAGATAAATACCGGTCATTTCAGTATTATTTTTTAGTTGGCTTAAAAAGTACTTTTCTATTTCTGTTTCATTTTCTGTAGTCACTAAACCTTTAGCAAAAACATCTGCCGATGTTTGCACATTACGATAGGCCGGCTCTAAAAAGCCTTCTGTATGTGTTTTGGATTCGTTTAAAGCATTCTGTAAAAGAACGGATATTTGCGCATCGATGTCGCGCCCAGATGAAAAATGAGTAATAAAAAGAATGAGTGATATTGTTACCAACTGCAAACCTAACAACAATAAAATAAGGCCGCGCCGAACTGATTGAGATTTTTTTTCGTTAGGGTCTAAAGCCATAATCCACTATTACCGAGTATTAATATTATTAGTCTATTTACAAGGCTAGCCTGAAAGTATTTCAGTCTGCTATTCAGGTTTTACAAGCCCATCGCTTGTTTGGCTAACCAATTTTTAATTGGCTTTGTTCTATCCACTACTTTCAAACCGCTGTTGCGCAACCAGCGCACTGCAAGGTTACGGCTTCCAAATAATCGTTTAAAGCTTTCCATTAACAACATGACTTCTAAATTATGCTTTTTACGCTGCCGTTGGTAACGACGCAATAAAGAGGGATCACTCAATGTTAATTGACGTGACGATGAACGAGAAATTTCCTTGGATAATGCTCCGACATCCAACAAGCCAAGATTAACCCCTTGCCCCGCTAGAGGATGTATAGTGTGCGCCGCATCACCCACCAATGCAAGCTGTGGAGCAATATAGTCTACCGCGTGACGCTGAACCAAAGGAAAACTATAGCGTTTTGTTACGGCTTCAACAGTTCCTAACCTATATTCAAAAGCCTTACCTAAGGCGTCCTGAAAGTCTGCATCGCTCAAGTTCATATATTCATCAGCCACCTTGCTTTCTAGAGACCATACAATAGAGCTATATTTCTCCGAAGCATCGCCCAAAGGCAAAAAAGCTAAAGGCCCAGTCACTAAAAAGTTTTGCCACGCTGTCGATTGATGAGACTGCTCATGTCTAACCGTGGTCACAATCGCTTTATGCTGATAATCCCACTGGCGAACAGGCAAGCCAGCCAAGTCACGTATTTTTGAATGCCCGCCATCTGCAGCAACTAGTAGTGATGTTTTATATTCAGAGCCATCGCTTAGAATAAGCGATTGTTTTTCTTCTTTATATTCTACTGATGTGACCGAATGACCGCGTAGGGTATGAATATTATGATAACGCCCAACTACCTCCAGCACTGTATTCAATACAATTCGGTTTTCTACAATGAAACCAAGTTCAGACTGACCTAATTCGGATGCACTAAAATAGATATCTCCAGTTCCATCGTTATCCCAAACACGCATAGACCGATAAGGGCAAGCCCGTGTCCCTAATACCTCATCCCAAGCATCTATTTCTTTTAATAACTCAATGGAAGCCTGAGTCAAAGCGACAACACGGGCATCAAATTCAGGAGGCTGAGACGATACATTACTAGGCTCGGGGGCAGGGGCTTGCTCAATCAAGCCTATCGACAAATGTTGATTAACCGGGTTAGCGGCGATGCTGGCGGCCAAGCTTGCACCAACCAAACCTGCCCCCACAATAATCACATCGTATTCAAACGGAGTTGTTTTCATAAGAAACTATTTAAACCCATCATTCTTTGAGCAAATTGATTTCGAGCACTAGGCAAGAAATTTAAACTACTCAAACCCAGTTGCCTTAATATTTCTTTAGGTAAATGGCTCGAAGAAAAGAGTTTAACCAAGGTGTCAGTAAGCCCGATAGTAATATCCTGATCCAAACCTTGTTGTTCAATATAGGCTTTCAGAGTGGAGTAGCTCCCCAAGCTATGGCCTTTTTGTTCAGCCTCTAGCAAGCAATCACTTAATACCTTGCAATCTCTTAAGGCTAAATTAAAACCCTGACCCGCAACAGGGTGAAGAAAATGTGCCGCATTACCCACAACCACCAAATGTGAACGCACTTGTTCTTGCGCTTTGATTAACTGTAATGGGTACACATGTCGCTCACCTATACCTGTTATTTTTCCAGCACGAAAACCGAATCGTTGTTGCAACAATGCAATCAATTCTTGCTCTGAAGCTTTAGCAATACCATCAAATTTACCTTGAGGCAAGGTCCAAACTAATGCCGCGCGGTGAACATTATCTAAAGACGATAAAGGTAAAACAGCAATGGGACCTTCGTTTGTAAAACGCTCATAAGCAACGCCACCGTGATCTTCAGCCAAGGCAATATTGGCTATTAGCGCTGACTGTTGATAGTCTTTTTTATCAACACCGATACCTAAAGATGACCTAATAGGAGAATCCGCACCATCGGCGATCAAGACTAAATCTGCATCAATTTTTTCTTGCTGATTTTCTTGCAAGCAATCAACTTTAGCTGATTTTTTCTTAATCTCAACTTGCAGTTCATAACCCGATTTCTTTGCAAGGCAATGATTCACTGTTGCAGGCGCAAGGCAGTGTACGCCGCTATCGTTTAGAAGATTAACTAAAACACTACCTAACTTTTTATTTTCAACCACATAACCCAATGCCGGCAAACTATAATCTTTTGAGTTCAACTGAACACCAGAAAAATGGCCTTTATCAGAAACATGGACTTGTGAGATTGCGGTAGCATGGCTTTTAATTGGGCTCCAACAACCTATATGTTGAAATATTTCTGCGGTACCTGCACTCAATGCGGTTGATCGATCGTCAAAACTAGACCGAACAACATCAGCACTGCCTACCAAAGAGTGTTGCTCAATTAAAGTGATACGGGTAGAAGTAGTAGAGAGTTTTTTAGATAGTAATAACGCAAGACTAATTCCAACCATGCCACCGCCAACGATGACAATATGCTGTTCTTGTTTAGCTTGCATTGAATTCTTCATTTAATATTGTTTAATCATTTGGTTTTAAAAAAATTGAACAGTCTACTTATCGTTTTTTGGAGCGCATTAGTTTTTCAATCTCCTTGACTGTTTTAGGCACGCCACTAGATAGAACCGTACAACCTGTCTTTGTAATCGCAACATCATCCTCAATGCGCACACCAATACCACGCCATTTCTTTGCCACGCTCATTTCATCTGGCGCAATATAAATACCTGGTTCGACTGTCATCACCATCCCAGGCTCGAGCACTCGCCACTCACCGTCGATTTTATAGTCACCAACGTCATGCACATCCATTCCAAGCCAGTGGCCAATACGGTGCATATAAAATAATTTATATTTTTCTTCTGTAATAAGTGTTTCTACATCTCCCTTTAACAAACCTAACTTTACAAGGCCTTCTGTAATCACTTTCACAGACACTTCGTGTGGATCATTCCAATGGTTGCCAGGCTTAACCACATCAATAGCGGCTAATTGCGCATTTAATACAATTTCATAAATTGCTTTTTGTTCTGGCGAAAACTGGCCAGAGACTGGAAAAGTGCGTGTAATATCAGAAGCGTAGTGCTCTAGCTCACAACCCGCATCAATTAGTACTAAATCACCCTCTTTCATTTGTTTAGTATTCTCCACATAGTGAAGAATACAGGCATTATTACCACTACCGACGATGGAGTTATAAGCAGGTGAACGAGAACCCGATTGTAAAAAAGTATGCTGTAGTTCTGCCTCTAACTCATATTCATACAAACCAGGCTTACATAACTGCATCGCGCGACAATGTGCTTGAGCAGAAATATCAGCTGCCGCTTTCATAATTTTAATTTCTGCTGCACGCTTAAATAAACGTTGGTCGTGTAAAAGGTGGTCAAGGTTCAAAAACTCACCCGGGGGAGATGCCCCTGAACGAACTTGTGCACGAATTGCATTGACCCATGTCATCACTTGCTGATCGAATGCTTGATCGCGTCCCATCGAATAATAAACACGCTCACGCCCCTCTAAAAGCCCCGGTAATATGTCATCAATATCGGTAATAGGAAAGGCGTCGTCAGCTTGGTAGCTTGAGCATGCTCCTTCTGGGCCTGCACGATAGCCATCCCAAATTTCACGAGCACGGTCGCGCTCTCGGCAAAATAAAATTGTTTCACCATGCTCTCGCCCAGGAATCAAAACCAATACCGCTTCTGGCTCTGGAAAACCGCTTAAGTAATAGAAGTCACTGTCTTGTCGAAAGGGGTAATCTGCATCACGATTGCGAATTTTTTCTGTTGCCGCGGGTAATATTGCGATGCTATTGGGCTCCATATGCGACATGAGTAATTGTCGACGAGAGGCAAATTCTTTTTTTGAAATCTTTGGCATAGTGTCTATTAGTAAATAGTGTGAATGATAAGCCTATTAAAAACGCAATCAAATAAAATGTAGTGAACCTAAGCACTACTCTCTACACCTATTCTCTTCGATGGCAGCCTATACTCTTAGTGCAAAGTATTTGTGCTTGTGTCAACTTTAGTCGATGGCGATTTTTTTTGTTCACTATCGCCTGCATCTTGTAGATTATCTTCGTAAAAGTTAAGTGCGATAATACGCACATGCTCTACAAGGTCGAAATAATCTGACTCTTGCTCATCTTCTTCTCTAGACTCCTCATCTTCATCTAGAGATACCTGAACAATCGCGGCAATATCTCTGAGTGAGTCAGCTTGATCACTGGAAAACTCGGCATTGGGATCAATACCCGCGCTACCAAAGCCGCTCAAGAAGCCATGACACCATTGCGACAGGGCCTGTAAACGTTGCTCTAAGTCCGTGAAATCGTCAGGCAAGTATGGCTGTAAATCATAGTCGCCCGAATCAAGCTGGGCTTGCGTGCGTTCGTATAAGGCTAAAACAGGCTCTTCTACCTCAGCATTGGGCTGTCCGGTAATATCCAGTACATCCCAAGCTGCTTTAAGCCATTGCTCAGTTGTGAGGGGAGAGCCTCCGCATAACTTACCGCATAGCAAACCATGTAACTCTGAGGGGCTATTTAGCGCACCTAAGGGCATCAGTAGTTCACAAAATTCATCAAATTCAAGTAATTTAAGGTCGGACAAGCTTTTCTCTCTTCATCAGTTAGGTGTCGTAAGACGCCAGTTTACCATGAATTTTATGCACTCAATTTTCAAGCAAACTGAAATATCGCCAAGATCTATCATTTTGGCCTAACAAGTGAAAAGAACTCCCCCAGTTCGGCATAGTTAGCGCCACCCAAACGCGCTAAAGGGTTAATTTTTGCTGCATCGATGACATGACGCGAACCTTTTTGCTCTACCACCTCATCACTAATATATAGCTGTTTAATTTCTGCATAAATCATTGCCTGCTGGTTAGGGCCGATCTCATGAATATCGTGTAGACAACAATCAAATGCAACATGACAACCCGCCAATCGTGGTAATGAACAGCCGTTGAATTCCTCTAAAGCCAAGCTCTCACCTGCAAGCTCGGATTCACCATAGGCTCGCTCAGCGGCACTATTATTCAACGCTTCTGACAATTCAACGCCTGCTATATGAATAACAAAAGGGCGACCACTAGCGATATTGCGCCGGGTATCCTTAATGCTGCCGTCACTCTTTTTACCCACTGAGAGTAATAGTAAGGGTGGGTCAGAACAAACTGCATTGAAAAAGGAGAAAGGCGCCAAGTTATGACTACCGTCCTCATTTAGCGACAATACCCAAGCAATGGGGCGAGGCACGATTGTTTGGGTCATAAAATGGTATCTGGCCGAGGGAGGAGTACTACTGAAATCAACTATCATTGTATTCTCTTCTTAATATTTACTTGCTATCTATTTTATAACGAGCATGAACTTTCTTTCATATACCAATCTAACGTAAGATTACCGAAAACAATACACATAAACCCAACGTACGACTGGCGCATCTATTTTATGACCCTTTATCTTATTCTTGGCGTTATCGCCACTACCCTCATTTGTTTTTTATTATCCCCCCGCGTACAAACAGCCGACGGCTTTTTTAAAGGGTTTTCAGATACCGGAGCAGCACCTAGCCTCTGGACGCTGATTTTATCGCAGGTGACAACATGGATCTTTGCTCGCTCGCTAATGACAGCGGCTATTCTAGGGTTCTACTATGGCATTGCTGGTGCACTGGCCTATGCCGCTTATTATATTAGCTTCTTTACCGGCGGCAAAATCATTGATCATCTACGTTTTAAGCACGATAAAACGAATATACAAAGTTTTATGCAAAGCCAATTTGGCAGCGTAGGCAACCACTGCTATAACCTTGTAATTGCACTTCGCTTACTGAGCGAGGTATTTTCTAACCTATTGGTCATCGGTTTGATCTTTGGCTTATCCGGCTCTCTCGGCAATGGTCTAGCCATGCTAGGCATTGCTAGCATCACTTTTGTTTACTCTATGTTTGGTGGTTTACGCGCGTCTTTAAGGACGGATGTATTTCAGGCGATTTTAGTTATTTTAGCCTTAACAATGCTACTTGTACTGATGCTATTTCATCCCGAATTTAGTTTTCAGGCTGCTATCAGTTCTTCTCCTGATATAACGAGCCCCGGCTGGGTTTTGTTACTTGTCGCATTCTTACAAGTATGGAGTTATCCGTTACATGACCCAGTTATGATGGATAGAGGTTTTTTAGCCGATCGAGATACCACTCGCAAGTCATTTAACTACGCCGCCATTATTTCTATTTTATGCATTTTTATTTTTGCCATGCTGGGAGTTTTTGCCGGCCTGTTAAAAGCAGGCGATGAGAATATGATTGCCACTTTAACTCGCTTGTTTGGCGAGCATTGTATGCTGATTTTCAATATGGCATTAATTATTTCTGCCATTTCAACCTTAGACTCTACCTTTTCCAGTGCATCAAAATTAGTGGCTGTTGATATGGGCATTATTAAACCTACCCCAGCAAATGGTCGCTGGGTGATGCTAGCCTTCCTTTTAGGAGGCGGTATTTTTTTACTATTCGACAGCAAAGACCTTTATGCTGCTGTTGCGGTAAGTGGAACAGTATCAATGTTTTTAGCACCCGTTATCTTCTTTAGCATTTGGGGTAAACGTAATATTGCCACTTGGTCTTTAATCGTTTCTTTTAGCGTTGCAATGTTTGGCGGAGTTTTGTATTTACTCGAAAGTTCTGCTTATGTTAATTGGATGGAACCACTATTTGGCTACAGTCATAAATATTCTAAATTATTAATTATTTGCATTGGCATTTTACTGATTGGTTGCACCGCTTTTCTTTTGGGTCAAAAATCAGATCAAAAACACGCATCGCAAAAGAATTAAATGTATAGAGCCTCTGAAGAAAAATGAACCTAGGAAAATTACAAAAACCACTATTGTTATTTGGCGGACCTTATTCTAATCTCGAGGCTCTACTAGCTCTTCGAGAGCAAGCACAATTGCTCAACATTACGCCAGACCATATTATCTGTACCGGCGATATTGTTGCTTACTGTGGTCAACCTTATGAAACCGTTGAATGTATTCGCGACTGGGGCATTCACGTACTTATGGGTAATTGCGAAGAATCTTTTGCTAGCGATGCTGACGACTGTGGCTGTGGATTTGGCGAAGGTTCTAGCTGCGATCTACTTTCTGCTGAATGGTTTCAGTTTGCAAATAAAAAACTAACATTGGCACAACGCCAATGGTTCTCGGAGCTACCTAGGAAAATTAACTTTACAATAAAAAATAAAACCGTCAGCGTTGTACACGGCAGTGTTAGCGAGATCAATCAATTTATTTTCCCCTCTACAGATAGAGATAAATTTATAAAACAATTTCAACACAGCCAAAGTGATATTATTGTTGCTGGGCATAGCGGCATCCCTTTTACAAAGAAAATAAAAACAGAATCTTCTGAACATATATGGCATAACGCAGGGGCAATCGGCATGCCTGCCAATGATGGCAATACTTATACATGGTATAGCGTACTATCGCCCACGTATGATGGCATCAGCTTCGAGTTTCATCGCTTGCATTACAACTACGCTAAAGCAAAAGCAAACATGATAGATGCGGGGTTAAACACTCCCTATGCGCTAGCGCTAGAAAATGGCTTATGGCCTAGCATGGATATTTTGCCGGAGGCCGAACGCAAACAACAAGGCAAAGACTTAGACATTAGTGACGTTTCAGAGCAGTATACATAATGCTATCACCCCAAAGATTATATAGCGCTTGTGGTGCACACCTGCCTTTTATTGTCTTTATTTCAATTCTCTTGCTGTGTTTGCCCATAGCGAGCATGATTGAGTTCTTGGAATTACGCCCTTATTACTCCGCTAAGCCCTTCTTCACAGAATGCTGGCGACTCATATCAGGCCACTTTATTCACGCCAGCTGGTCTCACTTATGGATTAATTTACTCAATGTCATCTTACTACGCGCTGTCTTTCGAGAGTGGCTGCCCACGAGAGACTTTATTTTGTTTCTAGTATTTAGTGCGGTATTTATCAGCACCGGCCTATGGTTAACAACTGACTTTACATCCTATGTTGGCTTTTCTGGCATTTTCCACGGCTTGCTCATTTATTTGCTACTGAAGTATTGGCGTCACTCACGCACCCTTTTCAGTATCGCGATTATGTGCGTTATCGGGAAGATTCTTTATGAACAAATATATGGAGCCAGTGCCACTCTTGCAGAATTTATAGGTGTTGGGGTTGCTATTGAGTCGCACTCTTTAGGTGTCGCTTCAGGCCTTGCTTTTTACTTTATTAAACATGCTATCTGTCGTAAAGTAAGCAAGCAGGCCTTAGACTAAAGTCCAAGCATATTTCATTTTGCAGTGCAACATAATCCAATAAGAATGACATAATAAACGTCAAAAAATGTGACATCGGTCACATAAATGAGTCATAATTAGGAATTAATTGCCAAAATGCTGTCAAAAATGACAAATTTAGGCCATATTTACGTATAAATAAGTAGCAAAAAAAGATCTATCTAACTCTTATCAAAGCATAAAAGTAAAAATAGCTAGATAGAAAGCTGAAACCAACTAAGCAAGACCATAAAAACAATAGCATCACGTAAGGTTGAGAGAGGTATAGCACCATGTTTTTCACATCGAGAAAGCAGCATTTATCGGAAAATGCGAGAGAAATTCACATCAATGAAGACTCTAAGCTTCCCCAACTATATCGTCTTTGTTCTGACTTTGGCTTTGCTGTATTAGGTCTACAGGATGGCTCCGCTACCCCTAAAAAATACGTACTCTGCGAGGTTGGACTGGTTAAAGGCAATGATCAACTGTCTGACAAAGTGACACCTGAGTTCGATTCACTCATGGAGCTCGAAGACCATACTTCAGAGCACGTGGTTGAAATTGTACAAAAATACTTATTTGGCAGCGATGATTCATTTGGTGACTCCTTCGACGATTCTCAATCATCAGTAGCTTAAGTTATTAACAAATAAAAAACGCCAGTAACAGCTGGCGTTTTTTTTGCTCCAAAAAAGACGTTTATATAAATATGAGGCCTTGTATTAAGCTAAGGCTTGCTCAAACTCATGTAAAATATCTAAAGGCTCGTAATCGTCGCCCTCTAGCTCATCATTCCAATTAATACCGACCAGCAACACATCTTCGTGCATGCCGGTAAGCCAATCATCTAAGAACTCCTCCAAAGACACCGCTACCACCTGGTAATCAGACCAATCATCCTGACAATGAACTTTCGCATACTCAGGTTGAGACCAAAAAGGGATAACGGCTGTCTCGGGATATTTTTCAGAGCCGCATTGCGCCCAACCCTCTTCATTTTGTAAACCCCACACACACCCCATATTCACCGCATCACTAAAGAATGAGTGATAGTTTTCTTCTAAATTAGACTGTAGAGGCTTAGTATCAGCCACGATAAATTTCTCCGTTACTATTTAATTACTATTAATATCTATTACCAGTGGCTATGAGTTGACCTGCATAGCTATTTTTCAGCAGAATAAGGATCATCGGCCATAAGGTAGGCCTTCAAATCCGCTTTATGTGCTTGAGAATTTAACCACTCACGAAAATGCTTCACCTTAATATAACTGTCTTCTCCAAACTTCTCACTATACATTTTACCAAAATGCGCTTTAGCGGCATCGTTGCGTAGTTTGTGCTGCCACTCACCGGTGACAATCGCATTCAATGAGCCGGCCACACCCGACTCTAAAATAAGCTCCCACTCGCCCTTATCTAACCAGATACCACCTACACTGGCGCTGTAATCCAAACGGTGACTGGTGGCAGAGGAAATGCGGAACTTCGACATGATAGAACCGGATACTGGGCATAACAATGCTCGATGAGACTCCTGAGCCTCTTGCTCATATTTTATGTCATCTTGAAATTCATAGCCGGGGTTATTGTCTTTCCATGACAAATAGTCCTCAATTAATATCCAGTAGCCGCCGCACTGATTGCAGATACTTGCTCGAAATAAACCATCGATAAAACCCGGCTCTAACTGACCTTTATTACAACTTGTACATTGCATTATTTATCTCCTCTACTCAGGAGTATTTTCTTGATGAAACGACAATAAATCAGGTGTTTTTAATTCTAAACCAACCATAGTGGATGACTCTAACACTGCGGCATTAATATTATATAAGCTAGATAATAAATGTTTTCTCGCTACCGATGTGATTTTAGTCGTAGGGACAGGCTCTAAATAAACAAATAGAGTATATTCCAAAGCATAATCTCCTGTCTTAGTCAAAAACCACTCGAATGGTTTTTGACTCTTAAGAGGCAAATCCACTTTGTCTACAGCAAGCTCATTAGCCATTGAAAATAATTGATCAACTTGTTTGTTAAATATTTTTAAACTCTCAACTCGAATTTCTTTATCCTTGGAATAATTCGGATAGGCAATATTGTATGTAATGGATTTTCTTATACCATCCGTGCTTGCAACCCGACTTAAGTTGTCAATTTTTGATTCAATAAATTTTTTATTGCGGATAAAGGTCCTATGATTATTGCGAATATCATATAAAACCGTATAGATAAAACTGACCTTATGGATAATATATTCATCTTTATAACCATCAACCACTACCACATCACCATCTTCCAATATATTCGTATTTAATATGATCAAACCACTTAATATATCAGGAGCCCAAACACTACTAGTCAGAGCGGCGAAACCAATAGCAATACCAAAGATCCCGGTTGTTTCTAATAAGCTATCCATCCCCCAAATTTTGATAAAAGTATAGGTAGCAAATAGAAATATAGTAACTAAAAAAATGAGTTCGACAACACGGCTACTATAAGAATCTTGGTATATCAGCTCCCCCTCAAATATTTTCGCCTTACCAAAGCGTCGTCTAAAAAAAGCATTCCCAATTTTAAAGACTAAAATACTCACATAAAAACACAACGCTGTATAAGCCAACTTTATGAAGAGATTTTGATAATCCAAATTCAGCGTCATTAAAACAATATCCACACCATGGAAAATCAAGAAAAATATATTAATCGTAACAAATATTTTTAGTGCTATTGAATGATCCTGCCCCGGATCAATACGATTGATAATTGGCTTAGCAAAAAACAACAGGATAAGATTTAAGGCAAAAACACAGCCATGAACAAGCCATTCGACCTGTGAAAAATCCGGGGTAATTAATTCAAACATAAATTAAACTCGCCACAGCTTAAAAATATGTATTTTTTATTTCTGTGATCTTTTTTTGCATCTCATCAGTAAGTTCCTCATCATTTAACTTAGAGAAAATATTGTTTAACACTCTTTTTTCATCATCATCCACAACCCCATCTCTGAGCGCTATGAATAACAATTGATCTAACTCATCTATTAATAACTTCCCGTCATTAGCAAAACATTGTATAGATTGAAAACTTAACTCCAAATAATCATTACTCATTACTTTTCTCCTTTAGAAGAGTTACTTTTAGCAGCGTTCGATTTTACATTCGTTTTTTTACTTTTCGTTTTGGCTTTTACCTTAGCCCCGCCCTCGACCACTGGCTTTTTAGCTGGCATATTATTCTTTTTGATTTCTACTACCTTTTTAGATAGCTCAGTGATTCGATAGTAAGTGCGGAGATCAACCGCTAGCTTTTTATCCATTTTTTTAATCAATGGTTTTGCAATCAAGCGTATTTCTTCAGCAAGTTTAATTAATGGCTCATCTATTACTGAGCCATTTTCATTATCACTCAATGTTTGATCAATTTTCTCTAATACTTCCATAAGAGAATTCGCCATTTGAGCACTTTCTGGCATTACAGTCGGTGTTTCAGCTTGAACAAGCTGAGAGTTATCATTTTCTTTTTCCAGAACATCGGCAACAGATAATAATGACTTACCATTCTCACTCGTTACTGCACTTAAATTTTTAAGACTATCGACAATATCGTTTAATTGAACAACAACTTTATTACCTGTATCTGCATCATCGCCTCCCATCGACTTATTACGTAAAAAGTCTTGCTTTATTTGTTTCCAACGCTGGGATTGTTCTTGCGTCATATTACCGCGGAGCTCAGCGAGTTTTAGCAAATTATCTTCAGCGCCCGTTGTTAATAATTGTGATTCGCCAAGATAGTGATCTGCAATCATTTCCATCATTTCATCTTGATTCATTACCGCCGATACTTTCTCTGCCATTTTATTCATATTGCGATAACTACCCTGCAATTTAAATGGTGGCTCAACACGATATTTATCATTTTGTGCAGCAGATGCGATATATTGCTGATTGATTTTTAACACCACATCTTGAATGGCAAACAATTTACTCAGCACTTCTTTGATTTCATTAATCTCAGCACCACTGTACTGATAACTTAAGTCAGTAGTGGGGATGTTTTCACCTTTACACATACGGACTAATTTATATAGATCATCTAGATCGCGTAAAGCAAGCGGGGCCAATATAGGGTTCGATGTTAGAGAGTTCTCAATATAGCTTAATGCAAACTGCTCATCCATTCCCCCAAGAATATCACCCAAGTTATAAATATCTGCACGGTTAGCCAACATATCGGGGACTTTAAAAGCCTCACCAGATTCAGTATAAGGATTACCTGCCATCACAACACAAAACTTACGGCCCCGCATGTCATAGGTTTTTGTCTTACCTTTCCAGACCCCCTCGATACGGCGTGTACCATCACATAGCGAAATGAATTTTTGCAAAAATTCAGGGTGTGTATGCTGAATATCATCCAGATATAACATCACATTATTGCCCATCTCAAGGCCAAGATTGAGCTTAATCAGTTCTTGCCTTGCAGTCGCATTAGGTGCTTGCTCAGGGTCAAGCGAGAGTACGTCATGCCCCAGCGAAGGACAATTAATTTTCATAAAAATTAAACCTAAACGGCTAGCAACATATTCCATCAGCGTTGTCTTACCGTAACCGGGAGGAGAAATCATCATCAACAAGCCCATCAAATCTGTGCGCTTATTTTCTCCAATCGTACCCATTTGCTTGGCTAGGTTATCGCCTATAATCGGTAAATAGGCTTCGTTGATTAGACGGTTTCGAACAAAAGAACTGAGCGGCTTGGGCTTAAATTCTTCCAGCCTTAAAGTATCACGTTCTTTTTGTATCACATCTTGTCGAATCTCTAAATATCGATGGTATGCTGGAATCACATCATATTTATGATGCTCTACTCGCTGTAAAAAATCATCTACCGAGAAGTGCAATGACTGGTCTTTAATACGAGTATGATCACCTAATAAACCGTTGACTGTTATTTCTAAATCAGCCTCAACAAAACGTCGACTTAAACGCTCATCTGCATTAATTAAACCGATGGCTTCTGGAATATAATGCGCCAACATAGGTAATTTTTTATTTTTTACCAAAGCCTCTAACCACGCTTTACTTAAATTCCAACGCTCGGCAGGCCAACCCATTAGTTTCTCAAGTGACTTTTGATATTGACGCCAATCAGAATCATTTAAAGAACGCTTAAATTCAGCAACAAGTTCAGTAGCATACTTGCTACCAATAAACTCCACTCTCTCACGACCAAGCTCTGCTGCTAAATAATCGGCAGCGCGTCGAATGTCTAAAGGACTAACATCGATAGGGTGCTTTTCGATAAATTGATTAATCGCCTCGTTAATTTCTTCTACCAGCAATTGGATGGCATTATCACTAGCAAAAGCTGAGCGCATTTGGAATGCCGATAACGCTCTTTCAGACCATGTTTCATGACTCAGGTTATACTCAATTGTATTTTGCTTGCTGTTGATATTAGCCCAAAATATTTGCGCCAAACCACGACTAAGCGGATCGTAACGCAGCAATTCTGCACGCTCAATTGCCGGTATTAATTCGGCCAATAGTAAAGCCGCATCATGGTCATGCACGCCCTTTTCATAACCTTCTTTATAGCGAGGCACCGCAAATGTTTTAACTAGCTGATTAATCTCTTTTTCGTCGTTTATCGCTAAACGCAACTTTTCCATTGATAGGTCGAAGGTTTGCTTTTCGGCTGCATCTAGAATTGAGGCAGCGAGAAACTCCGAACGATATAGCTCTTCTGTTTCAGACTCTAACGATAGGTCCCAATAATCGCTTAAGGAATCAAGCTCAGGGTTATCAATGCTCTCATAAAAATTGGTACCGGTAAGGTGCACAGTCAAATGACCTGAGCGAGGCAATATAGTTAAATCCAACTCTTGGGTATTCACACTAAACTTATGCCGCGGCCCCAACTTGATCACATTGCCATCGTTCTCATAAATATCGGTCTTATCGCGCAAGGAACGTAAAGCCTGCTCTTTGATCGCCTTAAATCGAGCATCGATATCATCCGCCTTAACAGCACTATCAAGCTCACGTAAGCGCTCTGCTAGTTCTCTTGTTTTGGCCACTAATGCATCAGATGCAAAATAGGTATTTAAATCATTGGCATCGCTAAATTTGAGAGAACGTTTTTCGATACTTTTCAGCACACGATCAGCGGCATCACTAACCGCTTGGGCTTTGCGTTGGCGCTCATCAACTAATTGCTGCTTATGAGACTCAAAAGATTGGTAGATCTCTTCTCGCTTTGCCATAATATCTGACAAAAATTCATCATGGTCACTGAATTGGCTTTCTAATTCTTCGAGCTGAATTAATAAACGAGCTAGCTGCTCGTCACATTTCTCTGGTGTTATTGATAGACCTAAAGCATTGGTAATTGTCTGAGAAAACAACTTAAATTGGGCGCCAAATTGCGCAATAGCCTCTTTAGAACCCAGACCTTTCTCTTTGTGTTTGGCCTGAGCTTTACTTTGATTGAGCTTAGAATACACTTCCGAAATAGTATCGATGATTCTGGTACGAATAGTCGCATCGTCAATTTTTAAAGTGCCCATTAGTTCCGACAATAAATCAAGACCGGAAGCCGTTGTTTCGATTTCATCTAATAAGGGTGATAAGGCTGCAATCGTCGTAACACCGTCGATGCTATGGTTAAGCTCATTAATCTTAGCAAGGTAAGGCAATAGAGCCTGCTCATCCATCAAAAACTCAACCGTTTGAGAGCTCAATTGTTGCTCGACATCTACCAGTTCTTGATCCAATTGGGCAATGCGGGACTGGTCGATATAACGACGCTCTTTAATGGTGGTTAAATGCCCTCGCTGCCTTCGAATTTGTCCCAAAGCATTGACATATCTTTCTGCTGTTTCCCAATTATCTGGGCGTACTGATACCAACAGTTCTTGCTGTTCTCTCTCAGCCTCGGCCATGGTCTTGGCTGACTGCTTGCGAATGCTTTCAACTTTTTCAAATTCATCAATAACTAATTCGGCTGTATCAGCGATAGCGCGCAAAGTGTCATCTATATTGCCAGCTTCTTTTTCAGTGATCCAATAATGGTCATCAAATGCCCTTCGTGCCACTTTGCTTAGCTCTTCATAAAGCGCAGATGACACGGATTGATTATTGATCATACGGCAAATACTATAGAGATCTGATACACCTCTAACCAAAACTGCATTGCCTATTCTTCCAAAGAACGTTTGGCTAGAAGGCGCCTGACTTGCATACTCAGCACTAAGATAGGGAGTATTCCAAATCTGCATAGGATGAACCCGAGTAGGTTCAACTTCAGCCGAGAAAATAACAACACGACCATTTTCAAAGAGTGCATACCCGTTTCCATAGATAGGGTTTTGTAATTTTTTTTCTATCAAATTGTAAGCAAATAAGCCGACAGCCCCCCCCTCTGGCTCATAAAACACATAGAGGACATCTTCGCCATTTGGCGACCTTATTTGACGTTTAAATTGGAGACCACGATACTCTTCATTGAATTTCTTATGCTCGCCATTCTCTAAATAATAACCCCCGGGGAAAATAATTCCGTGATCCTCTGGCAACTGCACACAGGACTCACCTATGGCATCTATTCTGACAACCGTCTGGGTTAGTGTATTAAAAATGAGGTAACGCCACTGAGTTTCTCGGTATGGCAAAACCTTTATTAAGATTAACTTACCTACTCTTGCATAAAAAACATCAGCATCATCTAAGGATTGTGTTTTATCTTCAACTTTTTCACGATAAATACCTAAACCATCTTCGGTATTATTTTCAACCTTAATAGTTAAGTCGCCACCAAGTGTCTCAACAAATACGGCGTCCAAAACATTAATATGTGCATGTCGTCCGTGAACGATGTCTTCTCGAGTTGTTTCAACCCACTCAAAGTCATGCGGGGGCGGCAATTGAATATCTCTTTCGCCACGGTTATCAATGTATTCTATTTTTTTTGCATCAGCAGAAATTGACCAACGAAAAACCCTAATATCTTCCAGTTTTTCACCAATCTGAAAACCCGCCAATAGCTTCCCATGCATAATAGAAAGCTGTATCAAACGCGTATTTTTATAGTAGCGGTACAACTCATCAAAATCATTAACGAATCGTGTATCAGAAAGAAATGTGTTGTTTGATGAGACAGGTAGCATTTCATAGCCACCTTCATCTTCTTTTATTTTAAATAAAGAGAAAACATCTTCTATTTTTGTTTCTTTTTTAAGACCAATAAAAACGTTATAACCAAACAATAAGTGTTCGCCAACCTGAACAATATCTCTTGCGATGCAATTATTCTCTGTACGGACGCGCACGCGAGCAGCAACCTCCATATCTGAGCTGCCAAACTCTTCTAAACGTGCATCATTCAATTTTTGTGTTTTGGTATTAAGCTCAGCACCTTGATCTAAAAGGCGCTGTTGAATAATGTCATAAGCGCCCCCTTCTGCGACTGCCTTATCGACAATAGCATCCGAGTCTTGAAGAGAATCATTTTGATTATGCGTAACCATATAATCATCCTTATTATCGATGGTAGCTATTTTTATTTAACTCGTATTACATTGCAAACACTAAGAGCCTAACCAGGGGAGCTATCTAAATTTGAATAAAGATATGCAAAACCTTTGTATTCCAATACATAATTCGAATCTAATTATTTTTAAAAAGCTACAATTTTGTTAACTGTTAATAACTAAGTTTTTCAAATTCAGAAAAAGACCATAAAGAGGGGGCAAATAAACCCCCTCTTCGATTAGCTATCAGCCTTTTCAGTATCAACTTTATTACCAACAAACTTACCGACTAAAGATGACAAAGTGTCACTTTTATCTGCAAGACCGTCTATAGCCTTACCAATAGAAAGCGCCTTAGCAAAGTTATTGAAGAAGTGATCTTCACCACCAACAATATCAATTTTCGCTTTCTCTAATGCTGTTGCAAGAACATCAGCATTTTCTTTGGCGATTTCTTTACCAGCTTCGATAGAGGCTAATGCTTCTTTAAGTGCCGTCTCAAGACTCATGCGGAACTCTTCATGCTCTCTTGCATTTTCGCTCATAGAATCCATTGCTTGGAATTTTTCTACTAAGCCATCCGCTTCAGCTTTAAATTGCTCTCTAGTAACATCGGCACCCGCCAAGCCAATACCTTTAGCTGCTGTCGCCTCTGCTGTACCTTTTGCATCAATCACTTTGGCTTCTGCTCCACCTTTAGCACCAATCACTTTCGCTTCAGCACCACCTTTTGCGTCAATCACTGTCGCTTGAGCAAGACCTTCTTTTTCAAAGGCATCGGCTTTTGCTTCCTGCACTTTTGCATCCGCAAGCCCTGGCGCTGCCCGCTCAGCCTGAATACCTTCTGCTAACTTTTTCTTACCATCAGCATCTTTAGCTGTCGCTTCTAACTGCGCCTGAGCCATTGTAGTAATCTCTACCGCCTTATGCTTAGCAGATAACTCTTCTGCCTCCGCTGCTTTTACTTGTTTTACTTTTTCCTCATCTGCTTGCGCTTCTGCGGCAAGTACGGCAACTTGTTTTAAACGATCAGCTTCAGATACTTCTCGTACCTCTTTAATACGTTCTTCTTCAATAGCAACCGTCTTATCTACCGCCACTCTTTCGCGAATTACGTTCGCAATTTCTTTTTTCTCTACCTCAATCGCTTTGTCCGCCTCAATACGCTGTAATTCAACTTCACGCTCTCGTGAAACAATCTCTAAATCACGAGCACGTGTTACTTTCTCTTCTTCAATGGCGACGGCACGCTGACGATTCTGCTCAGCTACTTCTATCTCACGCTTTTGATTTTCTGTTTGGACAGCCAAATCTTGCTCAACATTGATTGTGGTAGATTCTGCTTTTTTACGCTCTTCTTCTTGCACTTTTTTAGTTTCTGCTTCTTCGCGTGCTCTTAAAGTGGCAATTTCACGCTCTTGCTTGGCTTCTGCATCAGCCTGCTGGCGCTGCAGTTCTAACATGGCCTCAACGGTTTCGACATCCTTTTTCTTAATCGCTAATTGCTCATCGCGCTCTAAGATATTGGTACGAACATTTTGAGTTGCCGTTAATTCTGTTATTTTTTTGATACCTTCAGAATCGAGAATGTTAGTAGGGTCCAAAGCAGACTTAGGCGTTTGCTCAAGATAGTCAATTGCAACATCTTCGAGAATATAACCATTGAGGTCATTCCCAATCACCTCAATAATTTTTTCACGGAATTCTTGTCGATTCTCAAATAAGTTAACGAATTCTATTTGCTTACCTACTGTTTTTAATGCTTCTGAGAATTTGGCATTAAACAGTAAATTAACTGCATCTCTATCGGATGCACGTTCAGCACCAACAGATTTTGCTACTTTTAAGACATCTTGTGTAGTTTCATTAACTCGAAGATAAAAAGCGACTGTAATATCTGCGCGCATATTGTCTCGACAAATCAAACCGTCTTTACCGCGCCGATCAACCTCTAAAGTAATTAACGATATTTTCATTAATTCCTTTTTGTATATCACAGGATATACAATAGCACCTGTAAAACTGACCTTTAATGCACCGCCTAAGCCATTAATGATTAATGCGGTACCCTGAGGCACTTTTATATACCACGCTTTTACAATTGCGATAAATCCTAGCAATACAAGAAACGCCACACCTATCACAATCAAGCCCGGCAGAATGTATTCAATATATTGACTCATGACACTTACTCTCCATATTATTTATTAATTTTTCATTTAAAGCTGTATTGCTTGAAATCAAACTACTTAATTTCAAGCTACAAACCGTTAAATTCTTTTTCTGATATCACTCTAAAAGTATTTGATTCTTTATCATGTTCAATCAAAACTACTCTTTCGTCTTTCTTGTGAATATTATCACCAGTAGAACGAACCTTTAATATTAAACCCGCACCCCCATCGTCTAACACTGCTTCACCAAAACCATTATCAACGCGTGATGTTCTAACAATGGCGGTTTGCCCCATTACCATCTTCTCAACATCTTGCTCTAATTTTTTTAACAATGGCCTTAACGGTTTAATTAAAAAAGCCGTCAATAGAGCCGCAAAATAGAGAGAAAAGAAAAATATTACAAGACCTATAAGATAGTAAAAAATGCCACCAGAAATGATCTCGCGCGTCAAATTCACACTGTAGTAGCTAATAAGCCAAGAAAATAAGGTAATTAGAGAAATAACAATGGTAAGAGGAACGCCATCTAAACCCATTCTTAAAATGATGCCTGCAACAGCATCTGGTGTTGAGGGACCATCGGCATCACCACTAAGATCAACTTCAGGTTCAGGGATATCTAAAAAGGAAATATCTAAAAACCCCAGTATTGCGACTAACCAAAATAAGACACAAAAGACTAAGGTGATACTAAAGATAACAGTAGGAAAAGATAGTACGTTTTGATAAAAAGGATCCATTTTATCGCTGAACAGTATTGCAAACATATTGCTTATCTTCTCCCTATATTTTTATTTATGAAATTCTATAGCGTTAACATATTACTGCATATTTATTTTTTACATTTCAGGTACTACGGCCACTAAAAGAATAGAAGCCAGGCAAATACACACCCCAAACATAGGCCCTCTGAAAGAGCCTTCCTTAGCCATCTCAGAGGAAAGCAAGCAATACATTGCTCGCCTCGCTTCCGATAGCTTCCTGCCTCCGAAAGCAACAGCCAATCCTTTAGCTGAAAAACAATACCGGTCTACTTCTTATTCTTAAGGCGCTCCAATATATCGCTAGCGCTTTTACTACTGGAAGTAATTCCAGCCTCTTCTAGTTTTGAAGCCAAAGAAGCATCCGAAGAATCATTTGCCAACTCGCTTGCCGCACTCATAGTGGCGGCCTTTAAAGCCTGCTTTTCCTTTATTCGCTCTAATGAGTCCATCGCCGTACGTAATTTTGAATTAGAGCCACTATGACGCTCAGCAACCGTTTCTTGAGCACGCTGCACATTATCGGTCGCCTTCACTGTATCCACTTGCTGCTTCAATCGGCGCAGATTGCTTTCAGCCTGACTAATAGCCGAGCGCAAATTCGATGCGCTTTCAGCGAAACTAGCGGCCGAAGCTGCCTCGGTCGTCAATTGATTTTCAAGGTTTGCAATTTTTTCCGCAACTTCTTGAGCCAAAGCATCATTCCCTTGCTCTAAGGCCTTGATAGCATAACCTTCATTTTCTTCTATTTGCTTGTTTAAATTATTACTCTTTTCTTTCGCCAGCTTTTCCCTAGCAATGATGGCTGCCAAGCTATCCTTAGATTGTTTCAGCTCTTCAGAAGCATCTCGAATCTCCTGATCTAAAATACGTAAAGCTTGGCTATCAACAATAGCCTCGCCTGCTTCATTTACCCCACCACGAAGTGCGGTCATCATTTTGGCCCAAATATTCATTTATCCTCTCCTAATCTAATAGTCTTAGCGCGCTTCAATCGGCACACGAAGAAATTCGCTATAAGCTGACGTCGCCTGTAATACGTTACTCGCTAATACCTCTATTTCAAAAACAACATTATGCAGTAATGAAGTTGAGCTCAAAGCACCAAACATATGGTAATAATCCTTACCATCTCCCATAGTATCCAAGCTTATGGTTGATAACGGGAAATATTTATGCGTTTTTAACACTGCCTCATTAAAGGCTCCTAGATCAGCAATCTCCGATGCGGACCACAAAACCGCCTCAGCAATAATTTGCTCTCCCGCAACAGTCAAAAAAATTGGCAAATCACCATAGTCATGCATAACAATATGAATAGCCTGCTCCACACCATCAATCACTTCAATACTGGCTCTACCCCCTGCAAAGACATCCGCTTCCTTAAGCTCACCAAATAGGGTGCTAGTCGTCCAAGTTTTGATATTTTCCGCCATAACTGTAACTCCTGTTTTTTGGTTTATTCCCGCCAAAAGGCCTGCTTGCTCAGGGCTAACCACCACTCTAAGCTGTTTTTCCATCAGTGATAGCAAGCGAGTATTCTCAGGGCGAATCCAGACCTCCCTTTTAATAAGGCCCTGCTCTCTGAGGCGCTTGCGATACTCTCGCTGATAATGTGCAGATGTTTTTGTCGGCATGGGAGATACTATATTTTATTACATGTAACATGTCAAACGATATCACATGTAATAAATAAAACTATTACATGTAATTATATATGTATAATATTGGCATTCGAACACAGCAGGTACGATAANNAGACCCATATGACAAACACGCTATCCAAAAACACCCTAATTGCAATAAGCCTGAGCATCTGGGCGGTATCGATTGTCAATTGGGTACTCAGCTACCAGCTTAATCATTTTGGGCTATACCCCAGAGACCTAACTGGGCTGACGGGCATTATCACAACACCTTTTTTGCACAGTGACTTTGCCCACTTGAGCAATAACACCTTTGCGTTCCTAACACTTGGCTGGCTAGTGTCGCTCTACGACAAGCAGAATGTCAGCCAGCTACTTAGATTAACCGTTTTTGTCATTATTCTTGGCGGCGTTTTAACTTGGCTATTTGCGCGCCCCTCTTACCACGTTGGTTTAAGTGGGGTTATATTTGGCTACTGGGGCTTCATTACTATTAATGGCATTATTGAAAGAACCATTAAATCAATTTTTATTAGTATTATTGCCATACTATTTTATGGCAGCATGGTTTTTGGAGTACTACCCTCAGCAAGCATTAGCTTTGAGAGCCATATTTTTGGAGCAATGGCAGGTATGCTATACAGCTATTTCTTTTACGGAAAACGAAAAAAGAAATAGCCATACAAAACAAGCTCTCTAAACAATATCAGCCAAGTTACCGCTTTTTTCAAGCCACTCTTTACGATCAGCCGCTCGCTTCTTTGCCAGCAACATATCAAATATCTGATGAGCATTATCGTCGGCATCCAAGGTAAGCTGTACCAAACGTCGAGTATCTGGGTTCATTGTCGTCTCGCGAAGCTGTAAAGGATTCATTTCGCCCAAACCTTTAAATCGCTGAACATTTACTTTTCCTTTTTTCTTTTCAGCTGCAATGCGATCTTCTATGCCCTGCCTTTCACTTTCATCCAAGGCGTAATAAACATCATTACCAATATCGATACGAAAAAGCGGTGGCATCGCCACATAGACATGACCATTTTTTACCAATGCAGGAAAGTGACGCAAAAATAAAGCGCACAGTAGTGTGGCAATATGCAAGCCGTCTGAATCCGCATCTGCAAGAATACACACTTTGTGATAGCGCAACTTCTCTAAGTTATCGACAGCGGGATCAATACCCAAGGCAACCGAAATATCGTGCACCTCCTGGCTCGCCAAGATTTCCGCACTATCGACTTCCCAAGTATTTAAAATTTTTCCTCGCAGCGGCATGATTGCTTGAAACTCTCTGTCGCGAGCCTGCTTTGCTGAACCGCCAGCTGAATCACCCTCAACCAAAAAGATTTCTGAACGCTCAGGCTCTGCGCTAGAGCAGTCTGCTAATTTACCGGGCAAAGCGGGGCCTTGTGTAATTTTTTTACGCGCAATTTTTTTACTACTGCGAACACGTTTTTGTGCATTACCAATACAAAAATCAGCTAAGGCATCGCCTTCTTCTGTATGTTGATTTAGCCACAAACTAAAACTATCTTTAACAACACCAGAAACAAATGCTGCCGCTTCTCTTGATGACAAACGCTCTTTAGTTTGACCAGAAAATTGTGGATCAGCTAATTTAGAACTTAAAATATAACAGCAGTTTGTCCAGATATCATCCGGGGCTAACTTAATACCGCGCGGCAGTAAATTTCTAAATTCACAGTACTCGCGCATCGCATCCAACAAACCCGTTCTAAAACCGTTCACATGCGTACCGCCTTGAGCGGTTGGGATCAAATTTACATAACTTTCTTGGGTTAATTCGCCTCCCTCTGGCAACCATTGCAAAGCCCAGTCAACACCTTCATTGGTACCGGAAAAGCTACCCGTAAAAGGATCTTTGGGAAGAGAGTCCCAGCCTTGAGTTGCACTAAGCAAATAATCTTTTAAGCCATCCTCATAATGCCATTCATCAACTTCTTTCGACTGCTCATCCTTAAACGTGACTTTTAAACCCGGACACAATACCGCCTTTGCTCTCAAGACATGGCGCAATCTGGTCACTGAAAACTTATGAGAATCAAAATAACCGGCATCGGGAACAAAATGCACTGCGGTACCGGTATTACGTTTACCGCAAGTATCAATCTCTTTTAATTTTTTCTTAAGCTCACCATCGGCAAAACCAATTTCATACACAACACCATCACGCTTAATTGTTACAACAAGCTTCTTTGATAGGGCATTAACAACACTAATACCAACACCGTGCAATCCACCAGAGAACTGGTAATTTTTATTAGAGAATTTCCCCCCTGCATGAAGGGTCGACAGAATGACTTCAACACCCGGCTTTTTTTGCTCAGGATGAAGATCAACAGGCATGCCACGACCATCATCACTAATAGTAATGGAATGATCTTTATGCAAAACAACTTCAATGCTACTAGCATGACCTGCTAGCGCTTCATCGACACTATTATCAATGACTTCTTGAGCAAGGTGATTAGGGCGTGTCGTTTCGGTATACATGCCGGGGCGTTTTTTTACCGGATCTAGGCCCGTTAAAACTTCAATGTCTTCTGCTGAATAATTACTCATTATTAAAAATTAATACTCTCTTTTATAGTAATGTTATTTATTGAAAAAATAAAATATGTCGTCGAAAAAACGTTCAAAATGTTGGAAACCATGATCACCATTGGGCTCTATCGTTTGCTTACATCCTTCATATTTTTTAACGGCCAATTGATAATCTAAAGTCTCATCGCCCTCTTGGGCCATAAGCCAATAATTCGACTTATTTTTCAGGCCTTTTACCTGATAACACTTCAGCTGATCTAGGTGCTTGTCTTGCAGCTGATAGGTTTCATTATGATGATAATTTTTAAGAGGCACATTAACATATTTCGGCATCAAATCGATGACATCCACCGCCGGATTAACCAACACGGCTTTAGCGCCATAACGTTCAGACAACCAAGTTGCCCAAAAACCGCCCATTGAACTACCAATAAGACATAGTGGCTTACGTGAGGATTGAACCAAAGCCTCTAGCTGCTCAGCGCATTCATCTGGGTAAGGCGGTAATTGAGGGCAAATATAGTCGACATTCGGGTAGCGCTGCTGACAGTATTCTTTTATTTGTTGGGCTTTATGAGAACGAGGAGAACTTAAAAATCCGTGTATATAAAGTAGGGTCAGCATTGTTTAAACTATGTCTTTCGGGGCGCGTTTGTTAGTAGGCGGTGTTGTGATCAATAATATTGCAAACCTTGTATAAGCGAGGCGAAAAATAAAATAGATGATCGATACATGAGATCAATCAATATACCTTGCAGTAACTACTATCCTATCAACTCACTATCACTAATAGCCTCGAGAATCAAAATCAATACCGTAGTCTTTATCAACAACTCTCTCCACTCCCGTTTTTATCACACCATCATCGTGGAGCTCTAACCAGCGATAGCCTGGCATGGTATCTTCGACCATAAAGTCATCCTGATTTGGTGCGAATTGTATACAAGTGGAGGGAGTAGACAATAAATGGATATCGTTGTGCGACTCGCTAAACTCTTGATGCACATGCCCCCAAAGCACACCCTTTACATTAGAGTAAGGGCTAATAACCTCCCAAAAAGAATGGGCATTTTGCACAATATAGCGATCCATCCACTGACTGCCGATAGGAACCGGCTGATGATGAAAGCTAATCAGAATATATTTATCCAGATGCGAAGACAGTGATTGAGCCAAGAAGTCTAACTCTGACTGAGAAAAATTACCGTGTATCTCGCCCGGAACATGCGAATCCAATAACAGAATCGCCCAAGAATCAAACACAATAAGTTGGTGCTTTGAGTCGGGTAAAATCGCTTCCATCATATCGTGATCATCATGATTACCTGGCAACCACACCATGGGGGCAAGCAAGTGATCTGAGACTGTCGTATAAAAGCGTTGGTAGGCAGACAAGCTAGAATCGTTAGCAATATCACCTGTTGCTAAAATCAAGTCAATTTCTGCTTGTTGCGTATTGATCAAATTAAGCACATCCACCAAACTTTCATCTGGATTCATGGACAACAGAGGGTCTCCATGATTAATACCAAGGTGGCTGTCAGTGATTTGTACAAGTTTTATCATATCGCGATTATCGCTATTCTTTACTCAGAGCTCAATGACCCACGTCTAAAACTTTAGATTGTAATGGTAACATCGTCCAAAATACGCCCTTGTGTTAAGCAGAGCTCAAGTAATTCACCCAAAAAACGATTTAATTGGGCTTTTTCATCTGAATGATACATACGCGGATTAGGGTATTCGTGGCGAGCCTTAAAGCGTCGGTTACCTTCCCAAGCAATCACCTCAGCAACGCTGGCATCGTGATATAAGCGAACCTCAAATGAATAGGATTTAAACCTATTTAATAGCATTGTAACGCTTCCCTGAATATCTGCCATGGGTATTTGCGGTTTAAGCAATACTGGCTTTTTGTTTTGGGGAGTGTAACGCAAATAATGACTCCAAGACATTTGGTTTTGTAAGCGTGAATGGACCGCAATATTCACGCTTGTCGTATACCTTGCCACCTCAGATACATCCAGTACTACCGCCATCTCACTATTTTTATGGTGGCCGACAATATAACGCCAGCCACTGTTATTACGAACATCGGCACCAACATCGGTATCAGTATTATCCTTGCTCGCGACACCCTTCCTACCCACATGCAAGCCACTGCGCCAACCGGGCATTAGACGTTGCAGGCGACGATAATTGAATTCGCAATCGGCAAGGTGTGCGGGAAAATTAACGACATATCGTTTTTTATGTCGCAGCATTAGCGCTCTCTGCGTACTGGCTCAGGATATCTAGTCGATGCAACTGCAGCCATTGCAGGCAAATTAAAGTAGCCGCATTGTTATAGCGCCCGGTATAGAGCTCGTCAAAAACCTGTTTTTCAGGTAAAACGAGCACTTTTATATCTTCGTTTTCTTCTTTAAGACCATGAATACCGCCCAGGTGGCTCAGATCACCTATAGCACAAAACAAGCTCAGCGATTCATCTGTACCGCCGGGACTAGAAAAGTAATCGCAAATAGGGATAAGCTCCTGTGGTGTCATAGCCGCTTCTTCCTGCAGCTCTCGTAGAATAACATCTTGGGGCTCTTCCCCCTCTTCGGTCATGCCAGCCACCACCTCACACAACCAAGGGCTTGGGCTTAGACCAATAGCGCCCACTCGAAATTGTTCGATTAAACCAATCAATTTATTAAACGGATCGTACATCACCGCTGCCACTGCTTGACCTCGCACAAAAAGCTCCCGATGAATAGTATCGGTCCAACCGCCTTCGAAAAGCCGATGTTTTAAAGCCAACTTTTCCATTTTGAAAAAACCGGTATAGACGAACTCGCGGCTCTCGACTTTGACATCTTGAGAAGAAAAAGTATCGCCTGAAACATTATCGTCATCATTTAATGACATAAAATAAACCCTTAATAAATCTGTGACGGTAGATTAGCCGAACGCAATATTGAGATAAAAGTCACAGCGTTCAACAAGCCCTATAACTAAGGCTTTGTTAATTGACAGAATCCACTATCGACGCCCATTTCGTAAGAAGTTACACTAAGGCTTAGCTAATAATGATTGATTGTAGCAACTCATACGGATAATTATGAACACTCAGCGCATATTCTCTTTTTTTTCTGCCGATAGGCCTCTGATTCATTCACTCACAGCATTACCTATTACCCTATTCAGCTTAGGGTTACTACATACAACGGCTTCCGCTGATTCGCTTCTTGAGGTGTACGAACTAGCCACGAAAAACGACCATCAATATCAAGCTAATTTAGCGACCTACAACGCAGATAAAGAGGCTGTTAACATTGGTCGGAGTGCTCTGCTACCACAAATTGTCGGTGGCGCTAGCTATAGTGATACCAATACTGAAACGGATTCATCCAACCCTGACTCGGATGGAGAGTCAGATACTGAAACTACGTCTTACTCGGTAGAACTCACACAGGCACTAATTGATTTTAATGCATTCAATAATTACAAGAGTAGCAAACTACAAACTACAGCAGCTGAAGTACAACTCGCAGCCGATCAACAATCGCTCATTATTCGTAGTGCAGAAGCCTACTTTGATGTACTTAGAGCAATTGATCAGCTGCGAACCTCTCAGGCCGAAGAAAAAGCGCTTTCTACACAACTGGAGCAAACACGACAACGTTATGAGGTAGGCTTAATTTCAATTAACGATGTATACGAGGCTCAAGCCGCTTACGATAACACTGTGGCTAACCGCCTGTCAGCCCAAGTTAATGTTGGCATTAGCTTAGACGCACTCACTATATTAACGGCAAAAAATCACAACAGTATCGCCCCACTAAAAAACGGGTTTAGTGCGTCCTACCCAGAGCCTAATGATAAACAAGCATGGATAGACGCTGCCAATAAAAATAACCTTGCTCTACAGGTTAGCAAATTAAATGCTGATGTAGCCACTTATAATGCAAAGGCGATTAAAGCCAATCGCTACCCAACCTTAAATGGTTCTATTAGCTATGGGAACTCTGATTCTGATCAATCTGGCGCCAATACAGGTTCTGGTGGCGGTTCAAGTGAAAGTGATACCACTAGCTTTAGCCTAAATTTAAGTGTCCCTATTTTTACTGGTGGCAACTTAACAGCACAGCAGAGGCAAGCCGCTCAGAATCAAATCGCTAGCCGAGAAACTTTTTTATTCAACCAACGTACTATCACACAAGACACTCGCTCTTTATTTCTAACGGTATCAACCGATATTGCTCAAATTAAAGCACGCAAGCAAGCTATCGTTTCAAACGAGAGCGCATTAGAAGCAACGCAAGCAGGTTACGAGGCAGGCACACGCGATATCGTTGACGTAGTCAATTCTCAACGTAATTTGTTTCAGGCGCAAAGAGATTATTTTAATGCTTTATACAATTATATTATTAGCACATTGCGCTTAAAGCAGGTTGCTGGAGCGCTCAGCATCAAGGATTTAGAACAACTTGAGCAATCTTTGAAAGAAAATGAAGAAGTGATTTATTAATTTTTTACCAAAAACTACTTGTCAATAAACACCGTCAGTTCTTCTGAATATGGGGCTCTATGTTTTTTAGTAAACGAGCTAGGGCCCCACGATTTTTTTCCATATAAGCCAATGCTTTGGCGCGTTTATCATCACGCAGTTGTTTTGAATCGAGCAGCTCACCAACATACTTAGCGACAGCGTGTTTATTACTCGCCTTCGTTAACACTGACAAATCTTCAAGCTCTTGACTCACCAAGGCAAAATTATAATCACTATTGCCACTGACAATAGGCAAACCCCACGCCGCTGGCTCCAATGGGTTATGCCCGCCATGCTCAATGAATGTACCACCCATAATCGCTACATCGCTCACGCCATAAAGCATCAATAGTTCACCCATTGCATCTGCAAGCAAGACATCGGCTTGAGCTGTAACGATATCATTCGTGCTTTTTCGGCTACAATTTAATTGTTCTTTTTGGCAAAGTTCTGCCACCAATTCAAAACGTTCTGGATGGCGTGGCACCAAAATCAATAGCAGCGATGGAAACCGAGGCTTCAATACCTTATAAGCAGCCAGAATAATTTCATCTTCGCCCTTGTGGGTACTGGCCGCAATAATGATTTTTCTGGGGGAATCTTTTTCTAATCGGGCTCTATAATCAGAGGCTATTTTTTTTATTTTTTTATCTATAGCAATATCAGATTTAATATTACCCACTACAATGACATCTTCACTACTAGCTGTTTTTAATTTTATAAAACGCTTTTTATCTGCTTCTGACTGCGCAAATATATAGTCTATTTTATTAAAAACAAAAGAAGAGAAGCGAGGGAATTTTTGGTATCGCTTTAACGACTTTTCTGACAAACGGGCATTAAGCAATAGAACGGGAATATTCTTTTTCTGGCACTGGCTAACCATATTAGGCCATATTTCCGTTTCCATAATAAGAAAAACATCTGGCTTAATTTTATTTAAAAAACGGCTGACAGCACCGAAATAATCATATGGGGCATAAATATGAAAAACCTGTTCGCCGAACAAACGCTTTACTTGTGTCGAACCCGTTGGCGTCATTGTGGTTAATACTATAATTGGATTACCATACCTAGCGAGGCATTGTTCAACTAATCCTTTTGATGCCAACACCTCTCCCACTGACACCGCATGTAGCCAAATAACCTTTTTCTTGGAGCTAGTTTTCTTCGCTCTATCCTTTTTAAAAGAGCTAAAGCGATGATCTAATGTGAAATATGCAAAGCGTTCTAACCAACGCTGCCAATACTGAGGCGCCTTTAGGCCTCGCCACAATAGGCGCAATAATATGATGGGTAAGGCGCAATAAAAAAGAAGGTTGTATAAAAGCATCAAGGCGATTCAATATTGTCGTCTGACATTTCCGGGCTTTCATTTACTTCAGAAAAACCCTGTTGATACAATTGAGCGTAGTGGCCATTAGCAGAGAGTAATTTTTTATGGGTGCCCTGCTCGACCAAACTCCCCTGATCCATTACAACAATACTATCTGCATTTTCGATGGTCGATAAACGGTGTGCAATTACAATGGTTGTTCGGCCTTTACTTGCTATCTGCAACTCTCTTTGGATATGTCGTTCAGACTCAGTATCCAAGGCTGACGTTCCCTCATCAAGAATCAATATAGGAGCATCTTTTAACAATGCTCTTGCGATTGCAATCCTCTGCCTCTGACCACCTGATAAACGCGTACCATTTTCGCCCACTACTGTTTGCAAGCCCTCCGGTAGTTTTTCAATAAATTCCCACGCGTTAGCTTTTTTAGCTGCCGCTATAATCTCTTCTTCTGAGGCATTATGCATATCACCATAGGCAATATTTTTAGCCAAGGTATCGTTAAATAAAGTGATATTTTGATTAACGAGAGCTATCTGACTACGCAAGGATTTTAAACTTAAGTTTTCAATGGGATGACCATCTATCAACAAGCGACCCTGCTGATGAGATAAAAAACGAGGAATAAGGTTAGCCAAGGTCGTTTTACCACTACCGGACCGTCCAACCAATGCTACTGTTTTTCCCGCTTCAACTGTAAAGCTAATATCTTTTAGGGCGACAGCATCATCAGCATAAGCAAAACTTAAGCGATCAAACTCAACCTTACCCTTAATATCAATTGAGTCGCCCGTTTGTATATTTTCTTCTAGAGGCTCATCTAGCTGATTAAAAATACTATCAGCTGCCGCAACGCCTTTTTGAATAGAACCAAGAATATTACCTAACTTACGCATGGATTGGGGAATCAATGCTGCAGCGGTGATATAGGCCAGAATATCCCCTGCTGTAGCCTCTTTCATTAAAGATAATGCCAAGAACACTAAGACAGCTAACGCTATCACGGCAAACAATTGAATCAATGGCCCCGCTGCTGCTGAGGTGACATTGCGTTTAATATTCTGCTGCGCATTGTGACGGCTAGCTTTTGCAAAACGCTCCTTTTCATACTCTTCACCACCAAAAATACGCATCACTCGAAAATTATTAATCATCTCTGCACAAACATGTGTGAGATCACCCATACTATGCTGAATACTTTTTGCCAATTTCCGCAAACGCTTACTGACTTTAAGTAAACACCACAGAACTAAGGGGGCGATAATGATAAAGACAGAGGTTGCCAGCCAGTTAATCCACAACAAATAAGCCATTAATACGATGACCGTTGCGCCTTCTCTGACTAGAGTTTTGAGTGAGTTTGTGACGGATTGTGTAACCTGAAGAGAATCAAAAGTAATTCGAGATACTAATTCACTGGAGTTTTGCTTTTCGATCGCCGCGCCGGGAAGGTAGGTTATATGATTAAAAAGATCTAAACGCAATTGATGTACCACGCCAAAAGCAACCCGTGTAAAACCATAATCGCCAATAAAAGAGCCTAAACCGCGTACAATAAATATCCCCACCAAGAACGCAGGGATCAACCAACGAGCCATAGGATCCACCCCAATAGCTCCGGTCATGTAACGCATTAACTCTGCAAAAGCAGCCTGAGACAAGGCAAAAATCACATTGCCCAAAATACCCAAGCCAAACATAAACCAAAACGGTTTAATATAAACAAGCAACTTAAGGTACAATTGCGATGCGCTCATTGATGGTTGATCGGTACTCATAGAATTTGTCAATAACCTGTGATCGAGCTTATCATTACCGACCCATCGGGCGGCTCGGGATAAGGGTAGAACAAAAAAAGCGCCTAGTTTACCATGCAACGACTACCTTCTGCCTTTACCACTCGCCTTTTTGGGCTGATTTGAACAGAAAATGTGATTAGATCACATAACTTGATCGCCATACTCATGACTCTATCAACTGAACTCCCTAAAATCATCATTTGGCGCTTTATCGACGGAAAAGTAGGCCATGAAAAACAAAGCCAAGCATTTATAGATGGGCTAGAGAAATACTATTCTATCGAGTCAACTGATATTCATGTAAAACATACTTCGATTTATTATTTCTTTGCCTGGTTACTTAATATTAAATTAGCTCTTTACCCCAAAAAGAGCTCCCCTCAGCTTGTTATTGGCGCTGGGCATAAAACTCACCTGCCGTTGCTAGCAGCTAAACGATATCATCGTTGTAAGTCACTCGTTATTATGTCGCCTTCACTACCCAGTTCATTATTTGACGCCATCCTAGCTCCTTGGCATGACTATATTGACCAATCGCAACCAAACAATGTGGTCATTACGCCAACGGCACTAGCGCCCCCAATAGATAGCAAACCGATAAAAGAACAAGGGCTAATATTACTCGGCGGAGAAAGCCAGCATTATCATTGGGACTCGCAAAAAATAGCTAAACAAATTAAAGACATCGTCGATACTTCTCCTGAATATATGACATGGCAGGTATCCACATCTCGTCGAACGCCCGAGGACTCTATAGACTTTATTCGAGAAGCCTGTACACACCAAACTCACGTTAAAATACTCAAGCATCAAGACCTACCTAAACAGTGGCTTGCATCAACTTTAGAAACAGCGGGAGAAATTTGGATTACACCAGACTCACCATCCATGATCTCAGAAGCATTAATGACCAATGCATCAATTAACTTAATACAGCTCGATGAAAAGGATAAAAAGGGCAAAATAAGCCAAGCCAATAATTATCTCATCAATAAAGGGTTTTTAAGTAAGAATAATTCTGGGACTAATAATAGAAAAAAAATTGATTTAGACCAAACGATCAAAAAAGCTATCGCGCTACTGGAGCTATAAATTGAACATTCACAACCCATTCTCAAAACAAGATAGGAAAAAGAAAAAAAAAGCAGAAAACCTTGCGAGATTATGCGAACAAAAGGCACTGTTATTATGCACCGAATACCAAAAAAATATATTAAATAGCACTGCTAGTGGCGTAGGAAATAGCCTAGATCAGGAAATTATTGTTTCCTTAACGTCTATAAAACCACGTTTAGACAATGTCGCTTACACTATTGAAAGTTTAATGCAGCAAACCATAAAAGCAGACCGTATTATCCTATGCCTAGGAAAAGAAAATATAGAACCATCTGATATACCGTTATCATTAAAAATGCTAGAAAAAAGAGGGCTAGAAATTCGGCTCTATGATGAAGATTTAGGACCTTATACAAAATATTTTTACACACTAAAAGAGAATCCTGAAAGCTTAATCATTACAGCGGATGATGATATTCTTTACTCTTTAGACACTATTGAAAAATTATATCGTGCTTATTATAAAGAAAACCAGGTTATACATTGCCACCGTGGCCATAAAATTTTAGTGGAACATAAAACAATAATGCCATATAAAAAATGGGATTACTCAAGCCAGCTCGAGAACGCTTCTTTATCAATATTTCCAACTGGCGTAGGCGGGGTATTGTACTTTCCAGGCTGCCTACATCAGGACGCACTAAACAAAGAAAAATTTATGAAATTATGCCCAAAAGCCGATGATGTATGGCTAAAAGCAATGAGTTTGAAAAAAGGAATATCGTGTAGAACAATAAAAAGAACTCGGCCGTTTTCATTTGATTGCCCAAACATACCTCTTTCACAAGAAGTTACTTTAAAACGTTCAAACAAGAAAACAAATGGAAATGACGCAAAGGTAAAGCGGGTGTTTGAAGAGTATTCACTGATTAAAAAACTAGAAAATGCGTAAGATGATTAAGTTAAAAGATACTGAGTACGTAGGCAAGGGGGGCGAAAAAATTGTTTATTTTCACCCTGAAGACAAATCAAAATTAATTAAAGTGATTAACCCTGACTATATTAAATTTATGAAAAAAAACCGATCTTTGACTTATCGCCTCAGACGCTTAACTCATTACTGGTTTTTTTCGAATATGATTATAGAACACATTGCCAGCAGAGAAGAAGACATAGAGAATAAACGCTTTCTACAAAACATAACCGGTTTTGTAGATACCGATATGGGATTTGGCGTGGTGGTCGATGCAGTTAGAAAGCTTGACGGCTCTATTGGCGATAGTTTAGGCGATATAATCAAACAAAAACGTTACACGGAAAAGCATGAAAATGCTTTAAACGATTTTCTTTCATGGATGCTAAATGTACATATTATTATCCGAGACTTATGGCTAGACAATCTGATATGGAGCGAAGAAAACGAACACTTCGTCTTAGTCGATGGTATTGGAGGAAGATATCTACCCACACTTAGATCCTACTGGAGAAAGTATAATTTAAGAGGAAACAAAAAAAGAGCCGACAAACTTAAATCAAGAGTCGAAAGATTTTTAGCTTCTAACTAAAATTAACAAAAAATAGATTCTACCTGCTCATCAAAAAGGTTTTTTTCCCTAGAAATTTTTTCTCTATAAAACTCAAAATCCTTAAAAGAAGCCTCATAATTATTTAAGGATTCCATTACTATCATTTCAAATTTTTCTAAAAATGAAAAAGAATTTTCTTTTAATTTATATTTTTCTGGAATAGCTATATCCACTTTATTTTTTGCACTACCTCTCTGCCCAGTAATCACACAACACCCAGCCATAGCGGCCTCTCTGGGAAAACGGTCTTTTCCTGGGTGACTACCAAAATCAATGTAAACTTTGCTTTCTCTCAAAATGGCAGCCACCTCTTCAGGTGACATGTTTTGCAAAGGAATAAATTGAATACTAGGAAATGCTTTAATCAATTTACTTGTGACACGATAACCTTTTTTGGGATTGTACAAAACTTGATTTTTTCTATCAAATCGATACTGCGTATTAGAAAAGTGTGCCTCGTTGAGATAATCACTTAAAAGAAGGCTATCAATATTGTGACGCTTAAGAAAGTGTTTTGCGTACTCGCTCTGCACCAAGTGTTTATACTTCTTAAGAGAAGACATGGGTTTAGAACGACCATTCAGAAGTCTTTTAATATACTTAAAATAACTACGCCCGTTGTGCCGAGAACTTTTTCCAAAATAACTATCGACAGAGAGCCACCAAATATAAATATCAGAATTTACAAAATGATCTACGAAAGCCGTCCTCTCTTCTGGCAAAATAACAATTCCGTCACCGCATTCATCACTAGTGGCAACAGCAACATTATAATGGGTATATTTTTCAGGAATCTGAAATGTTTTATCAAAAGGGTAATATACAATATGCGCATTATTGCCTCTAGATCGAAGGGCATCTACTAACTGATGCAATAATTCTGGGCCACCAGTCACACTATTACCTGGGCAACACACATAAATTCTTTTCATTTCATGCCTAAAATATTGTTATAAGAGTTGATTGAAAAATACAGGAATATTGTCTTTTTGATGTGTTTTTTCAATGACTATATCGGTTGCCTGGAGAGCCTCATGTATTGTTACATCCATATCAAGATAACGATATGTCCCTAAACGACCTAGAAAACTAACATTTTTTTCTTGTTTGGCTAAAGATATATACTTTGACAACAAGGCCTTCTCTTCTAATAGACGGATAGGATAATAAGGAATATCATTTTTTCCACAAGCACGACTATATTCTTTATAGATCACAGTTTTTTCATGATTTACCCAAGGTGAAAAGTGCTTATGCTCCGTAATACGAGTATAAGGAATATCTTGATCGCCGTAATTCATCACTGCACAGCCCTGATAATCGCCAACGTGAGTCTCTTTTTTAAAATCTAATGTTCTATAACCTAAATGGCCTTCACTAAAATTAAACCAACCATCTAGCGGGCCAGTATTAAATACGTGAGTATATTCTTGAGCGATGCTTTTATCTATCTTTTGATTTAGGAATACCTTGATAGAGGGGTGATCTAATAGTTTTTGAATGATTGGCGTATAACCGTCAATAGGCATTCCCTGATACCGATGGTTAAAATAATTATCATCGTAGTTAAAACGTAAGGGTAATCTTTTTAAGATGCTAGCAGGTAAGTTTGCAGGGCAAACACCCCACTGCTTTATGGTATAACCTTTAAAAAAAGCTTCATATAACTCTTTTCCTACAAATTTTAGAGCTTGCTCTTCAAAACTAGAGGGAGCCTCGATATTTCCACAGGCGATCGACTTAATATATGAAATGGCTTGATCCGGACTAAAGCTTTTTTCAAAAAATTGGTTGATCGTATGCAAATTTATCGGCAAAGAGTACACTCGATTCTCAACCGTCGTTTTAACGCGATTAACATAAGGGTAAAATTCTGAAAACTGATTGATAAAATTCCATACTTCAGTGTTATCGGTATGAAATATATGAGGACCGTATTTATGTATTATTATATCGGTCTCTTTATCTTTTTCTGAATAACAGTTTCCTCCAACAACGTTTCTTTCATCATAAACATCGATATTAAAACCCGCTCTAGCTAACCTATAAGCCATAACGGCACCGGAAAAACCTGCACCCACAATTGCCACTTTCATAAATGAAAAAAACCCATATTTTTACAACTTCTCTGAATGCTGACCATAACCGCTTTTCGAAAATGCTTTTTCGCCTTTCATATAAGCAATGGAACCTAAGAATCTTGCCTTATATTTTATCCTTTTATCGCCAACATTAAAAATTGCTTTTAAGCCATATTTCATAGCCAAAAGATATCCAGATATTTTTCTACTTATAAGACTATGTTTATAGGAGTAAAAAAGTGCAGACCATGCAACATGCCAATTGCGCAAAAAAACAATTTTCTTAGTGGATTTCGTCGATGATGATTTAAAATGCCTGACATAAATATCACTTTGAAGTATAAGCTTATAGCCGTGATCAATGAGTCTTGCCTCTAAATCCTTTTCTTCATAGAATAAAAATATACTTTCCTCAAAGTAACCTACATTCTTTAAAGCATCCATCTTGAAAAGTAAAAAAGCACCGATCAAATACTCAACAAAAATATTACCTTGCTTAAAAAACTCCTCGTCTCTTAAAGCTGGCGAGAAAACAGCAGCAGACTCTGAAGCAGCTAAAGCATTTTCAAATACTTCTTTTAAACTATCCTCAACCAATGCAACATCAGGATTAAGTAATAAACCATAATCTGTATCGATTTTTTTTAATGCTATATTTGCTGCGCGTCCGTATCCCACATTAACAGGCAAATCAATAACATCTATCGAATGAAAATTATCTCTCAACAAAATCCGACTATCATCGGTGCTAGCATTATCAACGACGATTACATCGCATATATTAGAGCGTATTAACCCACCTAAATTATTTAGGATTACTTCTCCGCTATTAAACGAAACAATAATAATTGTGAGCTTATCTCTTATATCATCAAACATTAATCGATCGCATTTATTTAAATGCCCCATAAAGAAAATTAATTTTTTTCAGGAAAATCATACAATTGGTAATAGTCGAAGACAGCTTTTATTTTCTCATCATTACCCCCTATTTTTTTCCAATTTATTTTTTTCAAAGAATTACTTTGCGTATCACTTACGATTAAAAATCGACCTTTCCAAGGACGCTCGTCGTTAACTTTTATAACTTTAACACCTGCCTTTAAGCTCATTGCTTTTAGCCATACATCATCAGCATTAGGACACAAATCCATAAATATTTTCTGATTATTTACTTCTTTATCTAAAGATCCTGGGGGATATAAAACCCCAGCGATTCCAGTTGGAAAAACATCATATCGTGGTTTTAAATTATTATTTGCCAACATCCAACTACTGTATTTTGAAAATACCCTACCCCTTTTTTTCATTAAAAAAGCACGATTACAATGTATAAATTGAGGATTTTTTAGATAAGATTGATATAAAAGGTCAACAGTATCCGCCGGATACATTACATCATCATCGACAGTAACAATGATTGACTCAGGAAACGCTCTTAGAGAATAAATTATTTTCTTATATGGCCCTATATCGTCATCCACCCATTTTATAGATAAACCTCTAGACTGAAGGCGAAGAAGGTTTTCAGGTAAGGCCTTTTCTAAAAAGTTCTTTTTCGATAACCACAATATAATTTTATCTGCTTTTAAACTTTGCTGAAAAAGACTTTCTATACAAATATATAAATTATCAATCCGCTTCTCAAAAGATGTCAGGGATACAATAATAGAATGTTCTTTATCGTTACCAATACCAATATCCGAAGAAGTTAATGATAAACTCTCCAACATAGTCTCACGCATAAGCGCCTTTAATTTCAGATTGTTCTTTTCATCATGGCGACGAAGCACTTTTTTCAAAAAATAAGATAACACACCTTACCCCTTTAACTTTTATTATTTAGGCGTACAGCTTTCATTAAGACATTTTTAAAACACAATAAAGCATATATAAAATCTATAGCTGGCTTTATGTAATTACTACAAAAAACGAATAGCAAAATCAAAAAAATAGCTTTTTATATAAATGATCAGTAGCAGAAGCAACACTCTTTCGGGTAAAATTATTATCTACCAGCCTTTAAAAAAACATAGACCGTATGAAAAATAAAAAAGATATTGCCACTGAAAATAATCGAACTATATTTTTCAAGCCCCAGAAGCTATTCGATGGACAAAATCACCTAATCACTTCGCCTATATGGTTACAAAACACTGCTCTTGCTTGTCTATGCGTATACGTCTATGCATGGTATTTGTTTAATGATTTCTCAGGCATATTTAACAACCTACTTGTCCTTATAGGCATTTACCTTTACTGCAGAAAGAATCATACCATCTCTATATTAAGAGATCCTGTGATTCTATTATTCGCTGGAGTCATTTTAACACAACTAATTTCATGGTACTTAGCAACCCAAAGCCACCCAGACCTAGCAAGCAGTAGTCCGAAAGTACATCAAATGGGGGTTTGGTTTAAGATGATACCTATCGCCATTATTCTTGGAGGACGTACTGATAGGGTATTGCTATGTTGGTTTCTGGCCTTAGCAGCTTTATTGAGTGCATCTTTTGTCAGCGGCGGCGGTATCAGTGAGTGGCTATCTGGACTGTCTGGAAGAAGGGTGGATTTTGGTATCAATAATGCTCAGCATACCGCTATGCTCGCAGGCGTTCTACTTATAAGCCTTCTTGCTGTCTTTAGCTCCCATATCAACGGCTCACCTTTACAACGTTTCTGGCTTTATGCGTTACTCCTGTTCTCGCTATGCCTTATATCAGCGCTTGTCGTATTTACACAGACTAGAGCTGTATGGCTTGGGCTCTTAAGTTCTATGCCATTATTACTATTATCCATTTTATTTCTTAAAAAACAGAGCTTATCGAGCATAATCCGGAGCTTTTTTATAGGCGTTCTACTCGTTTTGCTTTTGATGTTTTCTTTTCAAGATATTATTCAGAAAAGATTTACCCTATTGGCTCAAATTTTTGAATCTACGCCTGAAATAACAATCAGCGAGCGTTTAATGCAAGATCGAAGCTTTTTCTTACGTGCAGCGACATGGAAAGACAGCTTAAAGTGGAGCGCTGAAAGACCCCTCTTAGGGTGGGGCGGGAACATAGAAAAACATATCGTAGCGGAGACATCCATTCGCCTTGAAAAAAAAATACACTTTAGGCACTTACATAACAGCTATCTAGAAACACTGTCTAATTACGGAGTCTTTGGTTTAACAATATTATTATTGCTTTGTGCATACCTAGTATTTTGTGCGCATAAAAGTTGGCGGTCCAACACAATGCCGACGCCAATTTATGTATTTTTAATTGGTTTTTTACCTTTTTGGACAGTTATTAATATTTTTGAATCATATTTTTACTACTCCAGCGGCGAGTATATACTGGCTATAGTGGGCGGGATTATCTTAACCTATTATTGGAAACATACTGATAAAAAGCACAAAAATATTTGATTTTAGCAAGAAATAATATTGTTAAATAACTCTCGATAACGTTGGGTAATCATACGTTTAGTATAGTTATTTTGATATTCGTCATGAGCAACCTTTAAAAGACGATCTCTGAGGTCTTTGTCATCCAATAAAAGGTTGATGGATCTTGCCATGTTAGCAATATCATCGATATCAACTAATAAGCCTGTTTTATTATCTTCGATTAATTCACTGGGACCTTGTGAGCGAGCGGCAATAATGGGGCACTGATTAAACCAAGATTCCGGAACAATACTGCCGAGGCCCTCATGCCTTGACGGGCAAACGAACAGGTCAACAGTTCTCATTAACGCGTTAATATCTGTGCGCCAGCCTAAGAAACGAACCCTGTTAACAATACCCAAGTCCTTTGCGAGCTTTCTCAAGGCTCCTCCCTCGGGGCCATCCCCAGCCAACCATACAATGGCATCAGGAACATCGACTAATGCCTTAAATAATACATCAAAGCCCTTGTTGGTATGCAGGCGACCTGCTGCAAGTATTAACGGAACATCACTAGGGGTATCAAAACTATCTCTTGGTAAAGGCTCAGCTATAGTTTCGTCCACAAAGTTCGGGATATGAAATACTTTTTCTTGTGGAAAGCCATTATCAACAAGATAAGAACAAATACCTTTTGTAATACCAATCCAATAGTCGCAATGCTGGTAGTATTTGAGATCGTAATAATGGCCGAGTCGAGCAACCAATGTGTAATCACCTTGAGGCGTCAACATTGTTGCCCTATTCATATAAGTCATCACGATATCGGGCCGCCACTGCTTAAGTGCTTGACGGTATTTATAACGGCCTAGCGCATCTAATGGCCCACCTAAGCGATGCAAAGATACTGGTACACCCGCTTTTTTAAACGCCTGTTCTCTTGCTTCATTGGGACGAGTAAATGCCGCTTGCTGCATAGTTTGATCTTCGGCCAGACCACAGACTAATCGAGTATAAAAATTTTCAGCGCCACCGACCGGTGCTCCCGCTAAAGTATGAGCAATACGCATTGATTTATTTTGAATCATGATTACCAGCACTTACCCTTTGTTCTTCATTTAACCAACCATGATACCCCCAGTCAGAATTGGATGTCTTCTTAGAAAGGAGGTTATATATTGCCTGCTCTAATTTATTAACTTTTTTGCGTGCTCGATATTTCGCCAAGGGTTTAAACGCATACGTTAGCAAAGGTAAACCTGACCAACCCAAGCCATCTATAACCACCAACCTATATACAAGTAATTCACTCTGACTCTCTAGCGTTTTTTGGACAACGATATTGTGCAAAAGAAGGTCACGAGATGGCATCCCTAGAGTTCCCCAAGCAACAGAAAATGATGCAAAGGCCTTTTTTAGTGGCTCAGAAAAACCATTCACCCATAGATATTGTTTAATAGAAATAGATACCTTTCCGTCATAATCGCGAATCATTTCCGAGCACAAACCTTCTCCAAGATCAGTAGTAATCATACCAAAATATCGAGGTATCACTTTAAACGCTGACTCACCAATCGCTTTTTCAATTCTTTTAACCTCTAACAACTCATTTCTATTTTCATCGAAACGGCTGAGTGGCTTTAAATTTTTAGGGAATTTTTTTTGCTTTCTCCTTAACTCGGGAGTCCTATCTGGTCGAACAATTTTGATGCATTTCTCATCATTCTCAGGATAAAAAAAACACAATCTATTACCACCCTGAGTGAAGGCATTATTTATACTACCAAGCTTGACCGAGTCACTCATTGATTTTCTACCCATACATAATCATGAGTAAATTTATTCATAGTTGAAGCTTCAACGATATATTGTGCATATAAAGTCGAATTTATTTCTTTATGGAAAAAATAACGCGCTCGACTAGCCCAATCTCTACGCTTTTCGTCATCATGAAAAAAACTGACAATCTTCTCTTTTAACTGCTCTTTGTCTTTAAAGTAAACTAAGGTGTCATCGGGAAATAACCGCTGGAAGTCTGATTTTTCATGTGTAAAAGTGAGCAAACCATTACCCACCAATTGAGCCATTCTGGCAGAGGAATACCAATCAAAACCTTCCTGACGGTTAAGATTAAGCCCCATTTTCGAACGAGCCAACGCATGATCGTAATCTCTTCCCCAAACAGAAGGCTCATCAAAGCTACCGGGCGTAGAAAAAACTAATTCTTGAGGAAGCTTTTCTTTTAAATATGAAGTAATTTTTCCCCTTTCAGTATGAGATCTTTCTTTACTACAAAAAATGAGATCTGTTGGTAAATCTAATAACTGAGAGCAGTCTGCACTCTCAATAGAACTATCGACAGGGTTAGGCATATGAAATAATTGTGCCTTGCCTTTATTAAAAATAGATAATTCTTTTAAACCTGAAGAAACGAACATTGCATCAACCACTTCACAACGATGTTGTATTTTTTCCACATTATCAGGAATAAAGAGAGGGTCATTATTACAGGCAGCAATCACAATATTGGGATTAATTTTCTTAATTGCGTTGAGCGTGTCGTTTTTAATAATATCACAGTGTCCAACAACCACTAACTCAGGCTCAAACGCCTCTACGGTTTGAAGCAAACGCTCATTCGCTTTATTTTTACCTAAATCTCGAATACCAAGTGGTGCCTCAAAGGCAGCAACATCACGATCGCTAAATGCTTGTACGCAATGATTATTTCGAATGAGACCAAAGTAAAGCTTTTGAGCCCAGCTCACACGGTTATGTCCGTACTTTCTTAATTGCTGGTGAGCTACATGTAAAATACGCATAATAATTAATTAAGCATTTATCGCTTGCTGGTATAGAGCTAATGTTTTCTCAGCTTGATCAGCCAAGGTGAACTCTTTAGGTAAATGGATCAGGATAGAATCTTCCCTGAGGCAAGATTCAATAATATCTGCCACCCTTTCATTATCTTTATAAGGCGCTAAACCTTGTGGAAAACAGGCTCTCAATGATTCCGCTGGCCCACCACTATCATAAGCAACAACGGGCACCCCTAAAGCCAGGGCTTCGATCACTGTTCGCCCAAAAGGCTCTGGTCGATTTGACAAATTACAAACAACTTTTGCTTGCGTATAAATATTATGAATATCTGATCGATGGCCAACAAAAGTGATCATATCACTTAAACCCAGAGACTGAACTCTATTCTTTATTTGATCAAAATAACTATGCTTTGTGTTTTCTGCCCCTCCCACAATGACCCCATGGCAGCTAACATTCCTTTTTTTAAGCCGTGCCATAACATCAATAAAATCCTCATGCCCTTTCCAAGAGGTAATACGTCCCGGCATAATAATTAATGGTTTATCTTTGCACTGAGGGAAGTCATTAAAAAATTGCTGCCGCCACTCATTATTGGGCCGATATTCCGTATTAAATATAGATTGATCAACACCTCGATGAACAATACTAATTTTATCGGATGATACTTTGGGGTAATGCGTGGAAATATAGTCATAGACACACTGGGAAATAGCAATCACCTTGTCACCACAACCCATAATTTCACTATAACGATTGATAGAATAAAGTCCATGAAATGTGGACACTAAAGCAGGCCGTTTATTTTTGGGGAGGCGCCCAATGGCTAACCATATTAACCACGCAGGTAAGCGCGAGCGTACATGCACTACATCTGGGTTTAAGCTTAGAATTAGCTTTCGAAGCGGTTTTACAAAACGCAAAGAGAGAAGGGATTTTTTATGGACGGGGAAAGCAACATGTTCGCCGCCTTCCTGTATTAGCTGGTCAACCAGCCTGCCGCCATGAGAAATGACTGTTGATTGGTGACCATGCTCGATTAAATAACGAGAAAACTCTACCGTGCCCCTTTCTACACCACCCGAGTTTAACTCTGGTAAGACCTGAACAATATGCAAGGGGCCATCATGCAAAAGATAAATACTCTCTTTTTGAAATAATTATTTACAGATTGTTAACCAATCCTTATGGGCGGGGCTACGGCCATGCACAACATCAAAATACATCGTTTGTAATCTTTCTGTTAATGGGCCTCGGCTACCTTCGCCAATCTGGCGATTATCAACTTCTCGAATCGGCGTCACTTCAGCAGCACTGCCGGTGAAGAACACTTCGTCAGCAATATATACTTCATCCCGGGTAATCCGTTTTTCAACAATATCTACACCGATCTCTTTTGCTAAGACAAAGATGGTATTGCGGGTAATGCCGTCTAAAGCCGATGTCAGATCAGGGGTATAAATGGTACCGTTGCGCACGATAAAAATATTCTCGCCGCTCCCTTCCGCAACAAAGCCATCCACGTCTAGCAACATCGCCTCATCATAGCCATCACGCATGGCTTCTTGCAATGCCATCATAGAGTTCATGTAATTGCCATTCGCTTTTGCTTTACACATAGTGACATTGACATGGTGACGAGTATAAGAAGAGGTTTTAATTCGAATGCCTTTTTCTAAACCATCCTCCCCCAAATAAGCGCCCCAGGGCCATGCAGCTACCATAACATGAGTTTTTAAACCGTCCGCTCTTAGACCCATACCCTCAGAGCCATAAAAACACATAGGTCGAAGATAGGCACTATTCAAGTTGTTCTGTTTAACAACCGCTAACTGAGCCTGCGCCAACTCTTCCTTTGAGAAAGGAATTTTCATGTCGAGGATTTTTGCCGAATTGAAAAGGCGGTCATTATGCTCTTTTAAGCGAAAAATAGCGGGGCCTTGATCTGTCTGATATGCGCGCACGCCTTCAAACACACCCATACCATAATGTAAGGTATGCGTTAACACGTGAACTTTCGCTTCACGCCACGGCACCATGGCTCCATCTAACCAAATAACGCCGTCTCTATCGGCAAAAGACATTGCACTCTCCTAATAAAATCACTTAATGAACAACCATCGTAAAAACCACCACTAGCTTCCTTACATCGAAGCTAGCTTATCAAGACCAAAAATTTAAATGCTTTTTCGCCTAATTACTTAAACCAAGCCTGCCAAAGCGACTGCACTTGCTGCCTTTGCTCAGCATAGGAATCCCCTTCCACGATTGAAGACGATTGCTGCTCGAGCACTAAACGGTGCACCGCAGCGCGATAGGACTGGTAGATTTCAATTAATAAATGGGCCTGTTTTGCTTCGATAAAGCCCAATTTTTGCAGGCTTTCCAGTATTCGAATGTTATCAGTCCACTCATTCAGCGTAGGGTGTTGGTGGCTCCACGCTAAAACCGCGTATTGAACCATAANNTTCAATATCGACGATACCTCCAACATCCTGTTTTAAATGGAATTCTCTATCCTCAGCCGTATTTTCTTTACTTTTAGAAGCCGTTCCCAAGTGCTTGCGCATTTTTTCTCTCATTTTCACGACTTCAACTCTAAGCCCACTCAGTCCGCGTGTCTGACCTAAAACATCTCGGCGCAATTGGGTAAAACGCTGCGTTAATTCAAGGTCCCCTACGATAGGGCGAGCACGAACCAAGGCTTGATGTTCCCACACCCAAGCATCATTCAACTGATAACGAGAATAAGCGGAAAACGATGACACCAATAAACCCGAATTACCCGATGGCCTTAAACGCATATCCACTTCGTACAACTGCCCAGACAAAGTACGAGTGTTGAGCAGGTGAATCATTTTTTGCCCTAGGCGAGTATAAAAAGTTTGGCTATCTATCGGGCGCTGGCCATCAGTCATCGCCTGTGCATCGACATCATAAATAAACACCAAATCGAGGTCTGAGCTATAGCTCATCTCTATCCCACCCAACTTGCCATAACCCACTACCAAAAAATGAGGCGCTTCGTCACTGACATTTGGTGGGTAACCATGGCGCGCCACAATCGCACTCCACGCTAAACGAAACACTTGCTCTAAAATAACTTCAGCGGTAAAGGTTAAGTAATCACTGACCTTCATAAGAGGCAAGCTACCCTCAATCTCACAGGCAGCAACCTGCAAATTATGGGCTAAGCGAAAATAGCGCAACACTTCCATGTGCATTTCCACGTCATCGTGATCTAAGCGCAGCAGGCGTTGTCGAAGCTCATCTCTCAATAAGGTTTTTTCTGGGAGAGAATACAAAGTGCTAGGCGATAGTAATTCATCCAGCAATGATGGTATTTGCGTCAAGGTTTGAGCAACCCATGCACTAGACGCAAACAAACGCGTCAAATGCTTAAGTGCCTGAGGGTTTTCTAACATTAAGCTAAGGTAGCTTGTACGTGTCACAATAGATTCTAGCCATTCTAATAAGCGACCCAAGGTATTATTGAGTTCAGAACTAACGCCACTTTCTTTTTCATAGCCCTCTTTTTCGTAGCCTTCTCTTTCATAGCCTTGTTTTTCGTCGTCATCTTTTTCATATAGCGACTGAAGTAGCAAAGGGATAAACTCATCTAAACTCTCTCGTGCATGCGAGGAAAGGCTAGTCACATTGCGACTATTCTTGAAATTTTTCAAACGAGTCAGAACGAGCGTGTCATCGCTCTCGTCACCAAAAGAAATGGGGGCGGCATCAAGGCTTAAATCTGACCACAATAGTTGCCAAGCTCCACGCTCTTTTTGAACCGTATCATCCTGAATCTCCGTATCAGCAATAATTTTTTTAAATTCACGATTAACAGTGGATCGGTGTTGATTTAACGACAAAAGAAAATCTGATGTAGTTTGATTGCCGATAAGCCAAGCTAAACGCTCTATCTGTTTATCCTCTGAGGGCAAACGCTGAGTTTGCGTGTCTTGAAACGCTTGTATCATATGTTCTGTTTTTCGCAAAAAAAGATACGCTTCTTTTAATGAAGCAACAATATCTTCATCTAAATATCCGCATGAGGCAATAACATCCAAGACCAATAACAAATTCTTTTCTTGCAAGCGTGTATCACGCCCACCACGTATCAATTGAAATGATTGAGCAATAAACTCAACTTCCCTAATACCTCCAGCCCCTAATTTAATATCATTTTGCATTCCTTTTCGTTTAACTTCCTGAGCAATCATTAACTTTAATTTTCTTAAAGATTCCACCATGGCAAAATCAACGTATTGACGATAAACAAATGGCTTTAAAATAGCGTATAAAGCTTCTTGTGCTTTCCGCTCAATATGTATTGACTGGGTCTTATCAGGCAGGTTTGTGCAAGCGACAACACGGGCCTTAACAGCCGCGAATCGTTCCCATGCTCGACCTTGCGATTCATAATAATGTTCCAAGGCAGAAAAATTACTCACTAAAGAGCCACTTTGACCATAGGGGCGCAGACGCATATCAACACGAAAAACAAAACCATCAGCCGTCATTTCATTAAGTGATTTAATCAGCTTTTGACCTAGCTGAGCAAAGAACTGTTGATTATCAATTGATTTTATTTTTTCATTTTTTGTTAAAGCTTGTGTCACCCCCCCTTCAGGAAAAGTAAAAATTAAATCTATATCAGAAGACACATTGAGTTCACCACCACCCAGCTTTCCCATACCCAAAACTAACATTGGCTGAGGTTCTTTACTTTCTCTTCCAATAGGAACTCCATTTTTTTTCACTAAATTTTTATAATGAAAATCTAAAGCTTGCTGAACAAAGGTTTCAGCCATTGTCGTCATAGCGCTAGTGACCTCATCAAAACCAGCTAGCTGATTTATGTCTCTCCAATATAAAGCGGTCATAAAACGTCTGCGCAAATGACGCAATAAACGATCAAAACTCTCACAATTTAGGTCATCAGAACACGCCGTTTCAATTGCATCAATAATCTTTATCGGCGTTAACTTAGAAAATGGAGCATCGGACATCAACCACTGCAACAATAAGGAAGGCTCACGACAACACGACTCCACTACATATTCACTACCAACCACCGCACGAATAAATTGCTGACAAAGTTCAGGCGAACTTTCTATATGAGAATGAAACATATGCTTTTGTTTATCATCCATATGTTCACATATTCTCGAAATAGATTGACGAGCCTCATTCTGTAAAGATGAGGGCACCAAGGAAGATAAAGTCGATTCAATAATGGCAAGCATTCTAAGCAAATACACTCAATAATGGGAAAACAAAGTGACAAACCCCAGCATTTAAAATACTGAGCTCATTAGCGGATTATAACGGGGTAAGGGCGTGATTGTTAGCAAGACCAGTAATACTGGCCCCGCTGAAAAAAGGAACGCAAGAAAGGTTGAACTACAGGCAGGAGAAATGTGCAGGAAGGCAGTTTAAGCGACGCTTATTCCCAACGTTTTTGATTAGCCCTCTAGAGTTTGTTTCTAGGCTCTAAAAATGATTTTATCTTTTGGCTTATATTCGGAGCCGAGCATAAAAGGTAGAAGTGATTTTTCCAAATCATGTCTCGATAGGTGGGCGCGAGGAGAAATCCAAGGGTATGCTTTACTACCACGCTGTAACTTATCGCGTGCAAGCCCCTTTTGATGTAACTGCTGATCAGACAAGCCTGACAACTCTCGAGCAGCCTTATTTTGGACAACTGTTTCAATGTTACAGCTCATATTTTCAGCCAGCCTTTCGGCCAACTTATCATATACCGCATCTACAAAGTGAAATAGTCTCAAAATCATTTCTATCGTTACCTCACGTTAGTTTTAGCTAATAGCTAAGAAGCAATTCTACTTTAGTCGTATTTAAGAATAGACAAGCTTGAGAAGATCGCAATGAGGCAAATGACTTATTTCGTATACTTTTTGGGGAGTGATTTAATAATAAGGGCTAACCACCTTCCTTGGTGGTATGTAGGTATAGTGTTAGGGATAATGTCTAGCTATAAAAACGGATAGTGCTAAGACATAACAATCTGTCTAGTGGTCAAAATCAACCGGTGGAGCCACACGCAAGACCTCTTCGAGAGTGGTGACACCAGCAGCAATCTTCTGCGCACCCGACAAACGTAAACTACGCATCCCTTCCTTCATGGCGGCTTTACGCACGGCACTGAAGTCACAGCTATCATTAATAAGTGGTTTTAAAGAATCGCTTAGAGGCATAATTTCATAAATGCCTTGTCGGCCCAAGTAACCTGTATTTCTGCACTCCAAGCAGCCAACGGGCTTAAACACCTTTTCTGGTAACGGTGCCTTCCAAGGCTTCACTAGTGCATTCCACTCTTCCTCTGCAATGTCGCTTTCTTCCTTACAATGCGGGCACAAAGTACGTACCAATCGCTGAGCCATAACGCCTAATACCGTTGATTTTATTAAAAAGCTAGGCAAGCCCAGATCCAATAAACGCGTAATAGCGGTAGGAGCATCATTCGTATGCAATGTCGACAACACTAAATGACCTGTTAGTGCGGCTTGTATCGCCATTTGCCCCGTCTCTTGATCACGAATTTCGCCCACCATAATAATGTCGGGGTCCTGCCTGAGTAGCGTACGCACACCGGCAGCGAAATCCAAACCAATGGCTGAGTGTACTTGCGTCTGATTAAAGCTTTCCTCTACCATTTCGATGGGATCTTCTACGGTACTTACGTTGACCTCAGGCGTAGCTAGCAGCTTCATTGAAGAATACAGTGTTGTTGTTTTACCCGAACCTGTCGGCCCAGTGACCAAAACAATTCCGTGGGGCTTACTGGTCATCTGGTTCCAACGCTGCTGATCATCCCCATGCAAGCCTAATTCACTAAAGCTGCGCAAAAGCACGTCAGGGTCAAAGATCCTCAATACCATTTTTTCGCCAAAGGCGGTAGGCAATGTAGACAGGCGCAATTCAACCTCACTACCATCAGGACGCTTAGTTTTAATACGACCATCTTGTGGCTTACGCTTTTCAGCCACATTCATACGACCTAAAATCTTTAATCGCGATGTGACCGCCACCCCCACCGAAGCAGGTAATTCATAGACTTGATGTAGTATGCCATCAATACGGAAACGTAATTTGCACACCTCTCTACGGGGCTCAATATGAATGTCACTTGCTCGCTGATCAAAAGCATATTGCAGTAGCCAATCAACGATATTGACCACATGTTGGTCATTCGCTTCGGGGTCTTTAAGCTCGCCCAATTCAAGCAACTGCTCAAAATTGGTTGCCATCGATTGTTTGGATGCAGTACCGCTCGCTCCAAAAACCGATTTTGACAGGCTATAGAATTCGACAATATAGCGTTGAATATCGGCCGGATTCGCCAATACTTTTTTAATCGGTTTGCGAACAACATGCTCGACCTGCTCTTCCCAGCCACCCATATAAGGTTGACTGGTCGCGATAATAACCGCATCGGGAGCTACGCTCACACACAGAATCCCATGACGTTTGGCAAAAGCAAATGACATAACCTCGGTCACTTCGTTTACTTTTACTTTTAGGGGGTCAATATGATGAAGGGGAAGCTGGCATTTTTCAGACAACCACTCACAAAGGGCCTCTTCTGATAGCTTACGACCCGGTTGAGCCATATCGTCTAAACCCAAGCTCGCGATATAATTCAGGGGGTGCAAAGCTGACTGCTCACGCGTTCGATTCGCCCCCGCGACCATATTGGCCTCACCCTGCTGTATACGCTGGTCATCAACCAGCTCATCAAGCAGGTTACGAATATCGAGAAGTCTATTTACAGGTTGATCCACATTGATGCCTTTTTTATTCTGACGCTAATAAATGTGATTATACTTATCTTAGGGTAGTATTCCCTTGGGTCGTATTTACTTATCTAGTATTCTTTTATCCATTAGCGAGTATAGTGCCCAATATTAAACGAAGTATCAATTTACAAGAACATATATGCCAAAAGTAGCAATATGAATAACAAACGCTTTATTGATCAATTATCACAACTTGTCGCCACCCCTTCGGTTAGTTGTACTCAGCCTACATTAGACATGGGCAATCGCGCTGTTATCGAATTACTGGCAAACTGGTTAGAGCCGCTAGGTTTTAATATTGATATACAAACAGTGCATGGGCAAGAAAATAAAGCAAACCTCATTGCGACATTAGGCACAGGGGATCGTGGTTTGGTCTTTGCTGGTCACAGTGACACCGTACCTTATGATGAAAATCGTTGGCAGCAAGACCCCTTTTCTCTCACTATTGATGACAATCGCGCTTACGGTCTCGGTGCAACGGATATGAAAGGCTTCTTTCCTACCGTGTTAGCCGCAATTGAACCCTTTTTAAAACAGCCACTCACTCAACCAATTATTATCATCGCTACCGCTGACGAAGAAACATCAATGTCTGGTGCACGCGCTTTAGTTGATCAACGCAAACCGAAAGCGGCCTATGCTGTCATTGGTGAACCAACCGGTATGACACCTATTCGGCTACACAAAGGCATCGCCATGGAGTCTATTCGTGTCGAAGGCAAAGCGGGACATTCTAGCAACCCAGCTCTAGGCAATAATGCCTTAGATGCAATGCATGACGTGATAAGTGAATTAAAGTTGTTTCGTCGCGAACTACAACAACGGCACCAACACGCAGGCTTTACTATCGATGTCCCCACCCTCAACCTTGGCTGTATCCACGGGGGAGACAATCCCAACCGTATTTGTGGCCGTTGTGAATTAGAATTTGATATTCGCCCACTACCCGGAATGGACTTACATCATCTACGAGAAGATATTGACCAACGTTTACGGACTATCGCCTCTGAAAAGAATATTCTTATCGAACGCGTTAGCTTATTTTCAGGTGTTGATGCATTCGAGCAAGATAAGAACTCTGAGCTCATTCAAACGGTAGAAAAATTAACCCAGCAATCATCTGAGAGTGTCGCCTTCGCCACCGAAGCCCCTTTTATGCAAGCCTTAGGGATGGACACAGTCGTGATGGGGCCTGGCTCTATTGATCAAGCCCATCAGCCCAATGAATTTATCGATTTAAATGAAATCGAAGATGCGGTAAAGGTATTGCAAGGCTTGATCAGAAAATTCTGTTTAAACGAATAACTTAACAAATAATATGGACAATAACGAAGAAAAAAACACAAGTGAAGAACAAGGACAAAAAACGTCTGACACCGAGTTGCTACATATCCGTCATGCACTTGAAACACTCAATCAACATAAATTTGTGCGATTATTTAATTCAACGCCAAAAATGCTGTGGTTTCAATTCTTGAGAGGGGTTGCTTTCGGCCTAGGTAGCGTTGTGGGCGCCACCATTGTTGTATCTATTCTAGTAACTATCATTGCCCCTATACTAGCCCAAATAGAATTTATACCAATTATAGGCGAGTGGACTCAACAAATTATCGAAGAGATTAAAGAATAAAAATTATTTGTCCTCGTTACCCATCTTTTTCTTTAATGCTTCTGTTGCGCGATACACTCGCATTTTTGCCGCACTTAAAGAAATATCACAGACCTCCGCTATCTCATCGAATTGCAACTCAGCAATATAACGCATCACTAACACTTCTTTATCCTGCTTATTGAGCGTCGACAAAATGGTATCCACGTCCATTGCTTCTGTGATTATGCGATCGCCGGCATTCTCATCCGTTTCGTATTCCAAAATATCACGCAGCTCACGCTGACGCTTAAGTTTTGCCTGCATCGTAAAACAGGTATTTCGTGCGATTTGCATCAACCATGTTTTAAACATGGAACGGCCTTCGAATTTAGGCAAATAACCGAATACTTTAATCATGACTTCCTGTGATACATCTCTTGCATCATCGGGATTACCCAACAAACGATAGCACACACGATAAAGCAGCTGATCATGCCGCTTCATCAAGGCCTCGTAGGCAGTCGCTCGATAGGGCAATTCTTTTTGAGCTTGCTTTACAAGCTCAATATCGGGGTCAACAATGACCCGAGCCTTTTCGACCGTATCCGTATTAGTTGAATTTGTCATTTTTATCCAGAACGTTCTTGTAGACGTTTAAGTTTCAATATATTTATTTCAGGATAAAATCTCGACTTGCTCTTCCAGCAAGCGACTATTAGGAATCGTTGTTTTGGTACCATCCTCTTTTTCTAATACCAAACTAGTCGAAGTAACCGCAACAACAGTACCAATAGTGTCACCTACTTTTAATATATTATCGGGCTCATACAGTTCACGAGCATAAACACCCGCCACAACATTACCCGCTACATCACGTGTACCTAAACCTAGAGCTAAGGCAACTGCACCCGCGCCAGCCATTAAGAAAATAACAACCACCTGGTTAAACAAGTCAGTTTCAATTTCTAATTGGTTAACACCCAGTGAAATAACAATGATCACAATCACCGCATAAATAATACCGCCAACGGCCTTTTCATAGCCCAAATTCATACCGGCAAGTGCCGTTTCAATACCGGTTCTAACAAGACCAGCAACAAACAAACCAATAAGAACGACCAAGAAAGCACCAATGACTTTTGGTAGGTAGAGAACAAAATTATTAATGGTTGCAGATACTGTCTCTAGACCTAATTTATCTGCAGCAGAAATAATAAACATAAGAAAGATAAGCCAATAAATAATCTTTCCCATAATGAGCGAAGGCTGCATAGAAAAAGAGCCCATCATGCCATCATTTAGGCCGGCTTTTTCACTTAGCTTATCAAGACCCACTTTCGCTAGAAGCCTAGAGATAATACTAGCCAGCAGCTTTCCTAAAAAGTGACCCACAATCAGCAGCAAAATAGCGACTGAAAAATTGGCTAATACGCCTGAGACTTTACCCCAGATAATCATTGGATCTGAGAGCGACTGTTTTACTACCTCGATGATTCCCATATTTTTTCCTCTACTACTTATTTTTAGTTTTTTTGTTAATCTGTGTTGGCTTAGATGCCAAATTTTTCTTTACTGATAACGCTGCAAATATTGGGGCCAGCAAATCGGCCAACACCGTCCACATTTTAACAAATGCGAACATAACGGTATCTCGTTGCCCAATAGAAGACCTCGCGCGATTGATTGTAGCCCGCCTCTGTTTACCTACATCTTGTTCAGATAAAGGAGGTGTAGAGCCTAGCAAAGCCTTAATTTCATGATCTGGGGGATCTGCGTCTTGTTCATTCACGGAAAAATGCCCATATTGTGATAAAAGCGAACAATATAGTATCACGAAACCCCACCGATGCTCGTGCACGGTGCATCATCAGGGGTCGCTGCTGCTCTACCATATCTTTCGATAACACTTTATCTGATTCAAATAATGTTTTGATGTCTTCACTCGGTGGTTCAGGCTCAGTATTAGCCATAGGGAGATACCTATAAATTAGCCTGACACACGTCATCCGAGCTTGTGTGTTATGGCTTATATGGAATATATATGATCAAGACTGGCTATCCAGCGGTATAGTCACTAGTTATATCTCTTTTTTTAACTTTATAACTCACACTCTATAACCTTCATCACCTTCACTTCATAAAAGCCTATTTAAAAATATGTGACCATTATTTTTGAGCTTCAGTCTCTTGGCTGTAAATCTTTTAATTTTTTTACTAATAATAACTAATAGAGATACTTACTAGAGGTGGACTTATGAATACAAACATCAATGCCTGGGGAACACATGTAGAAACATTTCTACAGCCATTATTGGGTAATCTCGGCGCACAATTGCCCAATGTGCTCGTCACCTTATTAATATTAATCGTCGGTATCTTTATTGCCAAAATGGTACGCAAAGGATTGAAGGCGATAATTAGCAAATCCAGTATTGGCGAAAAACTCAATGAAACAAACGAGAAAGCAACCGAAGGGATTGCATCTCTAGGCTATTACATTGTTTTACTGAATGTATTACTCATTGTTTTAGAGCGTATGAACATCACGTCTGTTCTAGACCCTCTAAAACAATTAGCCTCACAATTTATGAGTGCCTTACCCAACATCATTGGGGCTGCAATTATTTTTTATGCGGGCTGGATTATTGCCAAACTAGCATCAAGCTTTGTATCACTAGCGGCGGGCAAACTCGATCAACAACTAGAAGCCAAAAACTTTAACCCTGACTTTAAAGCGTCTAAATTTTTAGGAGCATTCGTATTTGGCGGCGTTTTACTTCCGATCGTTGTAGCAGGTTTTGAATTTTTAAATATCAAACCAATCTCTGAACCTGCAACACAGATGATCACAGAATTTATGAACGCTGTTCCTAATATCATTGCTGCTGCACTAATATTAGTTGTCGCTTATGTCTTAGGCAAATTTATTATATTTATGTTGTCAGGTCTTTTAGAGGGCATGAACGTAGATCAACTGCCGGCCAAAGTTGGTTTACAATCGGTCATGGGCGAGCAGCGCTCACTCGTCTCTTTAATTGGTTCCGTCATGATGTTTTTTATCATGTTAACAGCAACCACTGCAGCAATCGACAAACTCGATATTGCTTTAATTTCAGATATATTTGCCAAATTAATTACTTTTGGTGGCGGCATTTTACTAGGCGGAGTGATTCTCACTGTTGGTTACATTCTATCGAATATTGCTCATGAAAAACTGGCTCTCACCAATAGCAATATGGCCAACATTGCTCGCTTTGCCATATTGGGATTAGTACTGGCGATGGGATTACGTGCAATGGGCCTCGCCGACAATATTGTCAATATGGCATTTGCATTTACCTTTGGCGCTATTGCCGTAGCTTCTGCCCTCGCATTTGGTCTCGGTGGTAAAGAAGCAGCTAAAACCCTCACCACTAAATGGGCTGAAAAAGTCAAATAAACCTAAAAAATACTATTTTTACTTTTACTATCTGGAGAACATTATGAAAACAAAAAAAACATTATTTGCAGTCACCGCACTAAGCTCTGCACTATTTATGGCAGGCTGCTCAAGTATCCCCAAAGAAGTACACGAGCAACAGCTGGCGGAGCAGCGTAGCCAATATGAGCAACAAATTCAGCAGCTAGAAGCGGAAAAAAGCTCTGCATTAAGTCAGGCTAACGCAGCTGAAGCGAAGACAGAGCAATACTCTGCTCTTGCTCAACAATCAAGCACAGCGAATACTGGAGCAAGTGATTTATTTCCACCCAATGCCAAACCGGGTCAATGCTGGTCTCGTGTATTAACGCCCGCTACATTTAAGACTAATTCTTCTCAAGTACTGGCAACGCCAGAATCGCAGTCTATCTCAATCATTCCTGCAAAGTATGAAAATGCGACTGAGCGCTTATTAGTAAAAGAAGCAACAACGCGTATTGTCCCTGTAGCAGCTACTTATAAAACTGTTACTGAAACCGTTGAAATCAAACCTGCTCAGACGGTACTTAAGAAAGTTCCTGCTGTATATGAAACTGTATCTGAGCGTGTTCTAGTCAAAGCAGCTCATACTGTTTGGAAACGTGGCGCAGGTTTTCAAAGTAGCGCGCTACAAACACGTATAGACAATGGCACTGGCGAAATTATGTGTTTAGTAGAAGTTCCGGCTACCTACAAAACCGTAACAAAAAGAGTGTTGAAAACACCAGAGCGTGTTGTAGAACAGCAAATCCCTGCGAAATACCAAAAAGTAAGCAAACGCGTTGTTGATACACCCGCGACAACTAAAACGGTTACTATCCCTGCGGAATACAAGAATGTCGTCGTTAAGCGCGAAGTGTCACCGGCTAAAACTACCAGCAAAGTTATCCCTGCCACTTACAAAACGGTAACCTCTAGAGAGAAGATTACTGATGAAGAGCTAAAGTGGGCTGAGGTTTTATGTGAAGACAATATGACGCCTAAGACAGTAGCAAGTTTACAGGAATTATTACGTAAATCAGGCACTTACAATGGCCCTATCGATGGACAGTACGGCCCACTAACAGAAAGAGCAGCGAACACCTACGCTAAGCGTAATGGCCTACCCACAGGTTCTCGCTTGATATCCCTAGAAACAGCGCAACATATTGGCTTAAAGATATAAGCTTAGTTAGACGCTAACATGACCTTAAACGCCCACATCTGTGGGCGTTTTTTATGACAGATGCGCTGACCCTCAGACTATGGTTTAATCCCTGTTTGACCATCTTACTCAAGCAGCGTACCCAAAGCACCATGAACACAAAAACTGATCACGTCTCTTCTTTTAGGCAAACATCACCTTATATCAAGTCTTATCGCAATAAGACCTTTGTGATAATGCTGCCTGGCGCAGCGGTAAGTCACAGCAACTTCGCCAACATCATTCATGACATCACCCTCTTAAACCACTTGGGTGTACGTATTATTCTGGTACACGGTGCTCGCCAACAAATAGAACAGCAACTTGCTGACAAAAACATAGAATCCCAGATTCATCACGGCAAACGCGTGACCGACAAAGACACTTTGGCCTGCTTTATTGATGCCGTTGGCACTACGCGCTTTTCTATCGAAGCAGCACTATCGACCGGCTTACCGAACTCGCCAATGCACAATGCAGATATCCAAGTTCGTAGCGGCAACGTTGTTACCGCTATGCCTTGCGGCGTTGTCGATGGAGTCGACTTGCAGTACACCGGTAAAGTTCGAAAAATTGATGCCTATGGTTTAGATGAAATGTCTTTCAATGGCTCGATTGTCTTGGTTTCGCCTATTGGATATTCCGTCACAGGGGAAACATTTAATCTTACCTATACTGAAGTGGCGACCGAGATCGCTGTTGCATTAGAAGCAGATAAATTAATTGCCTTTACAAAAGCCAATGGCGTTATAGACGACGATGGCGAACTACAAAGACAACTGACTTTATTGCAATGTGAAAAGTTATTACTCAGAAAAGAAACCAGTGATAGCCACTTTTCACTTAAAGCGTGTTATAGCGCATGCGATAGAGGCGTGAATAGAGCGCAAATTATTAGCTACAAAGAAGATGGCGGCTTAATCAAAGAATTATTTACCCGCGATGGCTTTGGCACAATGGTACATCGCGACAGCTATGAACTGATAAGACGAGCACGCATCGATGATGTTGGTGGTATTTTAAATCTCATCGAACCCTTAGAAGCCGAAGGCGTCCTTGTTAAACGATCACGTGAACGTTTAGAACAAGAAATAGAACATTTTACCGTAATGGAAATTGATGGCACCATAGTAACCTGTGCTGCGCTCTATCCTTTTATCCAAGATAATTCTGGTGAACTTGCTTGTATGGCGACTCACCCAGAATATAGAGGCAATGGCAGAGCCGCAAAACTGTTAGCACATATAGAAAAACAAGCTTCTAAAATAAAAATGAAGCAATTGTTTGTGCTCACAACGCAGACCGAACACTGGTTTTTAGAGCAAGGTTTTACCTCTTCTTCTCTAGAAATTTTACCCCAAGAGAGAGCAAAACTGTACAACTGCCAACGCAATTCAAAGATTTTTGTGAAAGCGCTTTAATTTTTAATCGTGAGTTGATTATTGCTTTTTGAGCTCACTAATAATGTTTTTCAATATCTCCGCGCCTTGCTTTGATTGTAAATAATTTTCGGCAGTGCTCATTAGGGATTGAATATTAGCATTAGAGATATTGTCCATTTGGCTTTGAGCTAAGGTCAAAGCCGGCTCTAGACGATAATACTGGAGTCCGGCACTCTGCATGGCAACTAACTGACTATTCGATACCAGTTGCACTGCATCCAGCACAATACTCATCAAAACGCCTCTCGAATGAGCAGCACCTTCCAGATCATATAATTTTTCTACCATCCAAGGCGTCGTACTCCAATTACCATCATACGGGTTGTTGCCTACCGCATTGTTGTGAACGCCAACACCAGCAGCGCCAGGGTAAACTCCCGTCCCTAGCGAGATAACAACAATATCCTCTAATTTAGTTGCAATGCCTGTTCTCAATGCCTCTGTTACACCCCAAACGGCCGGATCGTTAGACATTGTGCCGCCATCAATTACCCATTTCTCTGGCATAAGCGATCGGCTCCCTGCGCCGCCGCCCGCATGAGCAATAGGAAAATAAGTCGGCGCGGCACTGGTAGCTCTAGCCGCTTCCCAAATATAATAGTTATGGGTATTCGGCGTTTTTATTGCGTCCTGCCAATTGAAAAGATAAGGGCCATAATCTTTACCAAGGATCGGTGAATTCACTACCTTACCGTGACTATTAACAATGTAGCTAGTGGTGAACATTTGGCTTACACGTGCATTAGGCAAACGACGAATGGATTGATAACTATCCGAGAGTGATGTAGAGATACCTAGCATCTTCTGTAAATAAGGTTCAACACCACCCCCCTTTTTATTATCGGCGTAGTAGATAGCACAAAATTCGATTTTACAATTTTGTGCTACAAAAATGTTATCACCCTGGTTTTTATATACGTTTACAATATCATTAGCGCTATAAGGGGTAGGCTTTTTTGGCTTTAGGCTAGTGAGTGCAGATGAAATAATACCCCCTGTTGATGTTCCGCCAATCACATCAAATAATTGGTAAGAAGGTTTTCCTAGCGAAGCTTCGATGCTTTGTAAAAATATAGCGGGAATGATACCTTTGATCCCTCCGCCATCAATGGCTAACACCACTACTTTTTTGGAAGAATGTGTTGTTTCAACTAGATTACTTTCTTTGACAAGAGAACAACCAAAGGCAAAAAAAGCGATACCAGCAATAAAATACTTTTTAGCATTTATCATTTGAAATACCTCATTATTTTTATTATCAACATTGCTTTAAACAACTCTCATTCAAACGCCATATTAAGCATAAAAACAATGCTGTCTATAACAATACACGCCAAATTTTATTTTTTATCAGTAGGTGTTGATTAATACCAATACGATTGCCTCTAGTATCCACATAAGTTAACCACTTTTGTTTTTAAAGTGGAGCCTTTTATTTTCTTTAGGGTAAATTCAATAACCTCTATATCGTTATCAAATGAGCCATGTGACAAATCAATAAAGTCAGGCTTTACATTAATTTTTACTTGCTTTTTTTCACGACCATACAATATAGGTTTATTTCCAGACTTGATGAAATCACACCACTTTTCTATTTGGTTTTTTTGCGTGCTGTGAAAACCTCCCGACATTTTTTCTTCGCAATTTTTCGAATTCCAAGCAGCTGCCATGCCCAATATCGGCATTTTGTGTATATCTTCTAAAGCCCTACTAACGAGATACAACAGCGATTTTCGATAAAATTTTCCTGTATTGTCGGCTTTTTCACGCTCATCATCCATATTATGAATAAACAATTTTTTCTTATCGAGCACACCTTTTTCTATTGCTGGCAAATAAGTTTTATTGACAAACTCGATAGTACAGGCGGGAGCAAACAACGAAGCAGTCTGCACTACCAGTTTTCTTTTAGCCAATTCATCTAACCAAGCGCCTAATAATATCGAACCTGCGGAATGGCCGGCCATATGAATTTCGATATCCGGAAACTCTTTGGTCAGTTTTTCTAGAGCCTTGGCTAAAATAACCATTGCACCTGCTTTACCGCCTCTATTTTGTACAAAACCCGGGACGGCTCTATCACAAGCATAAACTGCATTTTCTTTCATTTCAGACCATAAACCTTTCGCCTGAATGCCACGCGCAATGGCTTCTATTGCACGGTCTGTCTTATCTGAAACCCATTCACCAAATCCTTCTGCACGAGACGATTCAATCGGATCATCTTCAACTATATTACTGCTCGACTCGCTGATAATGTTACTCAACGTTTCTCCTAGGCCCGTTTTCCAAACAACAAATAAAGGGTAGATATCGTTGGCCTTGAAATACGGCGCCATTACCCTAACGCGATTAATTGAATCTTCTTCGGAATTTAATCCGCCGTGCGCATAAACGGCAATTTTTCTATTTTTATCGGAAGTCTTTAACCACTCCCTTAGCTTGGTATAACAAAGATACTCCGCTGATGCATCAGGGTCCTCCATAGCAATAACTGTATGCTTAGGGCGGCCGTTATTACTGATGACCAAAGCGTGGGAATAAGCCTCATCTTCTGTCCAAGGCTTGGCTGGAAACTTATCGGGGTAAGGGTATTTTAGTGCTTGATTGATTCCTGCTTTTTTAGGATCGCTACGATTGCTCGCGACGTCTTGCAAGGCATTATTGGCGAACATGCGTGGGGCATTGGCTTCTTTGACCGGCACTCCGCGTGCAACAATCCAAGCATCACTACCGTTAGCCACCCAATCTGAGTAGCTAACAACAGCAAAACCATTCCAGCCCCATTTTTCACCCCAGGAGTTTTGTACAATAAAACCATCCTGAGTGTAACCGATAATACAAAAAGCATGGCCACCAATCATTTTATTACTGTGTTTCATCACACTTAGAGAATTTGTTTCTGATAGCCACCAGCCTTCATGAACATCTGCCGAGCAATAAATGGCGCCTACTTCAACAATAGCGGCTTGCATATCCACAACCGACTGATGATTAATGCGGTAATAAGCACCTAGGGGCGTTGCCAGCGCATCCTCTGCCCAAGAATCATTTTTCGGGGGTAAAAATTTTCCACTGATATCGTATTCCCATAATGACTTCTTGCATACACCATGACGATGCCAACCTTTCATGGCGCCACGACAGCTTGAGCCTGAATAATCTTCGCCATCCCATTCGTCGTAAACACGTGCCATATGATAAAGCATTCTTTCACTGACTAATTTTTCTTTAACGTTTAAATCACAGTGGTCGATTTTGTGAATGTCATCATATCCATCAATTTGATCTCGCCAGATCAAATAATTGATCGTTGCTGCCAAACCAAAGCCTGTACAGGCGCCTTCTTGACCCTGGTTCAAAATTAAATCATTTTTTTTATAACAAGGTAGCAAGTTATCGATATATTCTGTGGGAGGAAATTGGGAGGGTAAAGATGAGAGATGGGGCCGATACTCACGATCGCGTAAGTCGAGACGATCCGGTCTGGCATCGAGCACCATTTTTTTATAATTAGCTTTTGGCATATTGGACCTATCCGTTATTTTATTTATTGATAGGATCATGGTACTCGCTCATTCACTTTATACCATCACTAAAACTAGTGAGCGAATACCCTATAATTCACTTAGGAGATGAAACTGAAGGTTGAGTAAACTAGATCATGTCCTACGACAAACTATTCAATATAGCTTATCGTCGTCGGGCCTATATCATCGACTTTTTGAGAGCATCAAATGCTGACAAGCAAAAACAAATATTAAACAACTACTGTAAGCGTTCATTAATACGATGACGGCGTGTTAGCGCAATAGCCTTACCAGACCAGATGCCACTTAACTCTTCTGCAGGCATTGAACGCGGCGATGGCTCACGTAAATCGTGAATCAAGACTTTAGCAATAATATCATCCGCATCACTTGCCCCCGAAACGTGGGCAGTAACAAAATAACTACCATCATTATGCTTAGTAATGAGAGGGGAAACTGCTTGTCTTACGCGATTTAAATAACACATCGATATATAGATGCGCTTAATTCATAATATAATGGCTTTGAAGGCTCATAATATTTAAGTAACTGACACCTCTTTTTTATTTCATGATGAAATTCATTTAAAACTTTCAGATTAGACTCATGCAAAACATTTTCGTGATCTTGAAGAATAAATAATTCAAAATTTTTATTTAGCCAATAATTTAATTTCCATTCTTCTTTCTGTATAGGCCAAGCATAAGCCTTCATTACCTCTTTTAAAGTATGATCATCGGAATTTTCTAAACCAAAAAAAGGCATAGGCATATCTAAATAATGGACAGAACTAAAATTATTTTTTGGCACACGATTCTCTATGGCCTTTACTGGCAAAGGAACGGAATATTTTTTAGACAGTTTTTCGTCTCTACTTATCATATATTCCTTCATAGACTTATCTTGCGGTAAATTTAAAGGAAAAAAAGTTAATATTTTAGTTTTATTATCTTGAAAATTTTCTACTATAAACTTTTCAATATTAATAACAATAGGTTTTGCCATTGCCTGCCTTGAAACATTTACGCTACCATATAAAGAAATAAAGAAAACTAATACAATCAATGGAGTTAATAGTGCCGAAAGCGTATTTTTTTGGGCTAAGCTGCATATAAATATTATTGCCAACAACTGCATTGGCACCATATAAGGAACCCATAAACCCGATAGCTGCCTTTCACCTGACAAATACATTACAATCAAAGAGCCTACAACCAAAGAAAGCCAGAAAGAAAAAACCAATTCATTTAAAGATTTTCCAGACACACCTCCGAATAAAATGTAACTTGATAATAAAAACAATAAAGTAACTACATAGTTAATTCCAAATGAAAAATCACCAACAATACCCCACCAAGCCGACAACCCTTGAAAAACACTTTTATTTTCTCGAACAGACATTACCGTTTGTATTTTTTGATAATCAATAAAGTTTTCAAAATCGAGAACAATACCCATATTAAAAACAAGCCAAAACATTACTGTCGATATAATGATATAAACAAAACGATCACATATTAATACTATGTTTTTATTATTTTTTAAAAAAATAAATATAAAAAAAATAGAAAATGGTAAAAAAATAAATATATACGAATGCTTAAATGAAAATGCCAACGCAATCGATAATCCAAAAAATATGTCTATAATTTTAGAATCTGGTGATTTTATTTTTTTAATTGCACAATAAAATACAAAAACAACGCAAACAGACAACGGAACGTCACTTTTATATATATGAGATAGCAAAATCATTCCCGGAATAAAAATGCCAAACAAGGCCACCACAAAAGAATATTTTTTCGTCAAGCCTAACTCGCGAGAAATCAAATAAAATAGAGGCGCTATAGCTGCCGAGATTAAACAGACAACAAATCTTGCAACCATATAAAATAGTATCGGGTCTGAAAAGTACTGAGCTCTAAAATCGCCCACATCATACCAAGCAACCAGAACTCTTCCTGCAACATAAAGCATTGCGAAAAAAACAGCTGTTATATAATTTAATAATGGAGGGTAAAAATGTTGATCTGGAACAAACTGCCCAGACAAGGCTTTTACTGCAAAATTTACTCTTTCATCGGGATTAAAGTAACCATAATCAATACCAAAAAACCTAACGACTAAAGCAAAGAAAAATATGAAAAATAATAATTTTTTTTCGCCTAAATTCACAATAAAATTTGTTTTATAAGAAATATCCATATAAGAAATATCCTTCTAATTTTTAAATACTTATTATCTTAAAATACCTATCGTCAAAAAATAATAGATTCAACAACCTCTTCTTAATAACGCTGATGACACCTCTAAACTTCATCGAACCTATATTGAAAACTTCACCCCCCCCCTCTCAATCAAAATATTATATTAAAAGTGAGAAAACTATTGGGCTTTGCTCTTTTTAAAACCATCTAAAAAACAAACAAATATAACCGACAGAACAAATATCAACAAAAAGGCAAGCAACTCATAAAAAGCGGTCACCACATCAAAAAGAAAGGGCAAAATCAAAGTTGGCAAAAAATAATAATAATGTATCACGTAAAAAAGGAGAGAATTTTTACCTATACTGCTTAGAATACCCAGAAAAAAATTTGAAAACAATAGTCTTTTTCTTGACAGAATTGCTACTGAAATGACTATCAGTAATGAGACCCCGATATAAATCAGCATATACGAAACATGTGGCGGGGATTTTAAAGTCCCTTCAGCAAGGTTAACTATGGGGTTATCGGCAACATCAAAAAGAATACAAAGCCCCGACATTAGAGCGATAATTGAAACGCATAAAAAATATTTTAATCTTACTGCATCGCTCAACTGATTTTGATAAATTTTTCCCAATAGGAATGAAAATAAAACTAAACTAAAGAAAGGAAAAAAAGCATAGACATCATAAAAAAATAACCTAAATAACATATTGTCTTTAGCGCCATCAAAATTTGACCCTACAAAATAACTGCTAAAATACAAAAGGCAAACGGTAAAAAAACCCGTTATATTTGATTTTTTATGAATCCAATAGAGCGCGATAGGAGAAAAAATTATAGCAATAAAATAAAAAGTAAGAATCTCACCTGATTGCGAAAATTCTCTATAGAGCAACACGTCAATTAACTGATCAAAGCCTATTTCACCCTTCAGATAGTTAGAAAATACTATGGTTTGTCGAGCAATAAAAATTAAAAAAAGCTTAAACCATAAGTTTCTATAAATTTCAAATAAGTTAGAAAGTAGGATTTTATTTAAATAGACAATAGAAAAAGTAAAGCCGAAAATAAATATAAATAAAGGGGTTGCAACACGTAATACAGCCTTCATTAAATTCATCGTGTCATATGAAATGAACTCCCTTGTTTCTAAGGCGCCAACGTAGTGAATAACGATAAGCAGTAAAATTGCTAATCCTCTACTGCTATCTAACCAAGATAATCTTTTCATATAACCACCAAATAATATTTAAGTGGTTTTAATAAATAGTTAGCAAACATATAAAATCCTTTTTAATAATTATTTAATTTTTTCGTAAACTCAAATTGAAATTTGGCGCAGTAAAATCATAAACATGATAAGCCCATCCTTTTCCGTGCCGGGTGTACAACCTAGCTTTTAATTTTTCACCGTTTGTAGGTATACCTTTTATAGATAAGGATGTGCTCTGGCCGTTTGAGTATTGCGTAAATATAAAATCATTACTTTCTTCTTCCCACAATACAAATCGATATTCTTCGGCATTTACATCTTCCCAATTAAATACTATTTCATCTGAGTTTAGACGATCACCGGAGTTTATATTTAATAATCTAGAGTTAATTAAACGCTCTTGACTTTGCAAAACAACAAACTCTGGAAATGACCAATTACTACCATGGCGGGTGTATAGGTAGGCATCAAAAAAGGATCCATTTTCTGGCAAGTTGCTCACTTCTATCGACAGTGTTTGTCGACCAAAATGCTGATCATAAAAAATACTACCGCTGTTATATAATAGAAGCCTATATTCATTTGCATTGACATCATTCCATGAAAAAGTATCTGTAGATGAATCGAGTTGATCGCCTGTTCTATGGCTATATAATCTCGCTGCCTGCAAATCTCGACAAAACAATAAGTATTCACGTGTAACCCAACCGTTTCCATGTCGTGTAGAGAGCTTAAGTGTTAACAACTCTCCATGGCTGGGTAAATTTTCTAGCGTGACAGACTGTACGGCTGAATCATAATACTGCTCATGAAAAATACCTCTCTCGGGAGTTTCAACAAATAATTTATATTCATCAGCTCCCACATCAGACCAAGAAAATACAACACTATTAGAGTCCAGCGTATCGCCGTCGGTATGACTAATTAATTCTGAGTTATCAAGATCGCTATGACTAATTAATATATATTGATTATTAAACCAACTATTTTCATAACGAGTGAATATTGTTATATCTAAGCTAGCACCATTGGTTGGTAGAGAATTTATTTGTATTGGTATCGAATCACTATAGAGTTCATCGTAAAAAGTGCGCTCACCACTCGCTATTCGAACCCTATATTCATCAGCTCCCACATCAGACCATTCGAGCAGCATACTATCCGATATCAAAACCTCACCATCGTTATAGCCAACCAACTCTGCCTTCGGTAATTCACCCAATTGATTAACGCTTCTTAAAAAATATCGTTGGCTCGACCATATATTTCGATTTTTTGTATGAAGGTCTACTATTAATCCTATTCCATTCACAGGTAATCCATTGACGACAGCTTCAAAAGTAGAACCTGTATGATATTCATCATAAAAACTATAACCATCGCTAGATACTTGTAGACGATACTCATCCGCCTCTACATCTTCCCAACGAAATGTCACAATATCAGACGATAAGATATCGGAACTAATATGACTAGTAAGAGCAGAAGTTAAGAAAATGATTCTAGTAGCAACAATATCTCCATTAGCATTAATGAAACCCTCTACTTCTATTTTTTGATCTAAATCTAAACGACCAACTTCCCCTCCAATATATTGAGTGTTTCGATCTAAATTAATTCGGGTATTGCTGATTTCTAAATAACCTAACAGTGGAGCAAAAAATTGAACTAAGCCTTCGAGTTCGACCAAATCTGACTCATCACCGAAGTCAATGTTAATCACATTGACGAACTCAGCCGACAAATTATCTTCGGAGTTAAGCTGAGACATTAAGACTTCGACTTCAATGCCATTACTTAGCGTGTCCACTACCGCTGCATCACTATAACTAATTTGAGCATTATTTATTTCAAAGGTAGCATTTGCTGTATTTAAGTTTTTAATTTCCCCATTCAGCTCATAAAAAGGAATGCCACTTTGTCCGGGAATATCGTTCGGGTTCAGGGATACCTTTTCTATGTAGGTTGCTACCAACGATCCATTTTCAGATACAAACCCAACGATACGTAAGTTGCCTTCCCCACGAATATCATCAAAATGATTAAAGTCTTCTCCTACGTATAAAGTATCAGCCGTGGTATTCACTGTTTGGCCTAATACAATAAAACTTTTATTCTCTTCATTTGTTTTAGATATTGATTCTATTGGCGCGAAGATAGTCGTATTAAAAGTAATATTATCTGCTGTTCCTGTTTGACCACTTTCATCAAGCGTGCCGTTAACAACAACAATGTGTCCTAAACTTAGCTGATCGATAGCACCTTCTTCATTATCGATCGTTACTTCAGCTTGACTAGTATCATATTCGACGCCATTGACCGTTAACGTTGCATCATCGGTAATAGCCCCAACAGATGTTACCTGCCTTTCATTATTAGGTGGCCGACCTGTTCCATCTTGAGTACTCCCCCCTCCACATGAAATCTGAAAGAAAAGAACAATAAATAAAATGAGGTATTTATTTATATTTTTCATTCAACAGGTACCGCCATTGAAGAAAATGTTAGTGCATCCCAACGAGTACCATCACTAAAAACAATAAAGTCTAATTGCTGTAAAATAGGGTCTTGAGTAAAAGCATCTCTCAATCTGATAATACTTCCTGTATCAAGAATTGTAATAAAAATATCATTTAGGTCTGTACTTATCGAGATATCGGAAGGAGTTATTCCACCGTCGAGAAAAAGTTGATGTGTCCACTCATACCAATTATGGCTATTAATGGGGATTTCGATTAGAGCATCACCAGAGTTAGCAAAGTAATGATATGTATCATTACCCAAACCACCACCATCTACTCTTGTATTATCTCCAACATTAGAATTGATAATGATTGTATCGCTTCCATGACCTGCGAAAATAATATCATTTCCTGTTCCACTCATAATTGTATCGTTACCAAACCAGCCATGAATGATGTCATCACCCGGCCCGCCATTTAAGGTATCGTTACCATCTCCTCCTAAGATATTATCATTACCACCCGCTCCTTCTGCTGAAACCCCTGCATGCGTCAAGGTAAGATAATCATCCATTTCGGTGCCAATAGTATTTTCAACGTTAGCCAATATAGTATCAATATCCCAGCTTGTCCCATCAGCAAATTGAAACTCTTCTATGTAACCCTCACTAACAACCGAATTATCATTATAATCCGTATAAAAATAAAACCTTTCAATAAGGATTGTCTGACCTGTTGACTCAACGGTAATCAATAAATCATAAGCAATATCAAAGTTCAAAGGGAAGAAACTTTCAATGCGTGCCATTGACAAATCATCTGGAGAAATACCAAAACCGAAAATTATGATGTCATGACCGCTATCAAAAAACTCCCCAGTTGCATCATTGATGATAGTGATTCCTTCATTAACATTAATATAGTAGGTATCACTTCCTTCAGCACCATGTAACGAATCGTGCCCATTGCCACCCGAAAGTATATCGTTACCGAAACCGCCATATAACGAATCATGTCCATCTCCACCTGAAAGCATATCGTTACCGGAACCACCATTTATAATATCATTTCCCAAGCCACCAGAAATCTCGTCATCGCCTCCATAGCCATTTACGGTTAAATTTTCATTGACATTCTCTTCGTTGAGGGTATCAGAATCTTCCGTACCATTTATAACAACAGCGTCATTACCGTTATAACTTATTAGATTGTAATTTTGTTCATACAAAAGGTCTCCGTACTGGGTAATAACGGTAAGAGTAATAGGTTCACCATTATGAGGTAATGATCCAATAACGCCACTGAATTGATCTCTACCAAAACTCTGATCAGCTAATACCTCACCGTCTAAACTATTAATTCTAATTCGATAAGTATCTGCATTAACATTCGCCCAAAAAAACAGTACTTCTTCGGAATCCAATACAGAATGATTACGAGGATAACGCAATCTAGAAGCCTCAAACGGTAAGGTCGCGCTAGTTAAAAAATATTCTTGGCTCCCCCAAGTACTTGCATGACGAGTGGATAAAACAAGACGTAATTGACGACCATCGATTGGCAAATGCCTGATTTGAGCAAGTCTACTATTAGCGCCTCTGGCACCATCAAAAAACTGATCGAATATTATTTCATCATTTAAGCTATCATCGTAAATCTGTAAACGATATTCATCTGCAAATACATCAGACCACCTAAAAAGTGTGCTCCTAGAATTCAATATATCACCACTGGAATGACTGGTAATATAAGATGCAAAAATAATTCTTTCAGCAATCAATACACCATCTCCGTCAACCTCACCTTCAACTTCAATCCGTTTATTAAGCGCAATATTCTCTGCCGTACCACCCACAATCTCGGTATTGATATCTGATTCTATTCTCAGACCATTAATCTCAAAGCTTTGAGCACTATCAAAAACTGTAATAAAGCCTTCTAACTCTAAACGAGTATCAACTTCTGCAATATCTTCTGATAAAACAACGACACTATTTGCTAAAAGTTCATCGCCGTTACTCAAGCTTGAGCCCAGCACTTCTACCAATATGCCATTTTCTAGCTGCTCCGCATTAATAAGATCCGAATAATCTACAACTAGGTCATTGACGTTAAAGGTTCTCGCGGTAATATCTAAATTACTGATAGGGCCATTAACTTCATAAAAAGGGTTATCACCCTCACCCGGCATTTCACCTGCAGGAATTGTTATTGATTCAATATAACTCGCAACTAATTCGTCTTCAGCGGAGAGAAAACCGACTATACGTAGATGATCGCCTACACTAATATTGTCAAAATCATCACGCCCATTTTCGATCGGAGTTTCAGGCTCTATAAAATTACTGCCGACATAAATAGTTTCTGGCGTGACATTAATCGTTTGACCTAATACAACAAAACTATTATTTAACTCAACATTATCTGCAGGAGTGATAGAACTAACAGGGCCTAGGACATTAGTATTAAAACTAATATTCTCAGCGGTTCCCGTCTCACCACTTTCATCTAAGGTGCCATTGACTACTACAATTTGACCAAGCTCTAACTCATCCTCTGTACCAAGTTCATTATCAATTGTTACTATGGCATTACTTGTATCATATTCGACACCATTCACTGTTAAAGTGTCATCACTAGTAATTGTTCCGACTGATGTCACTTGTCTTTCATTACTTGGCGGCCTACCCGTGCCATCTTGGCCACCACCTCCACCGCATGCTAATTGAAGGCATGAGAGAATAAGAACAAATATATAAGCATTTAAATTTTTCATTATTTTTATCTTTTATAAAGAATATTATTCATTAATGGGTACTGCCATTGAAGAAAATGTTAGTGCATCCCACTCAGTACCATCACTGAAAACAATACTATCTATTTGCCCTCGCCGGCGCCCTGATGCATAACCAAATTCAATAGTAATAACGCTGCCCGTATTTAGGATTGTTATAAGAATGTCATTTCGCTCATTTCTAGATAGACTAATATCCAAAGGTGTGATGCCATCATCAAGATAAAGCTGTTCAATATCGTTAAACACAAAGAAACCCCTAAATCTATAGTCATCGATCAATACATTACCGGCATTCATTTTATATCGATAAGTATCATTACCTTGACCGCCGCTTATCGTTGTATGATCTCCAAGCATTGAATTAATGATAATAATGTCATCACCACGGCCACCAATAATCTCGTCATTACCTGTACCAGTACTAATTCTGTCATCGCCATGCCATGCCAAAATAAAATCGTCTCCACTACCGCCATCAATAATATCGTTACCATCACCGCCTAAAATATCGTCATTACCACCTCCGGCCTCAACAGTACTACCAAAATTAGGCAGCGTAAGATAATCATCCATTTCACTAGCTGAAGTATTTACCGTATTTGTTAGAATGGTATCAAGATCCCAAATGGTTCCATCCGCAAATTGAAAGGTTTCAATACGCCTTATGCTCGAAGGGATGAGTCCGTATTCATTAATAAAAGCGTAGAATCCGACAATGAGTATTGTTTGGCCTGTTGACTCAACCGTAATTAATAAATCACTAAAAAAACTAAGAGGCCCGGATGAGAAGTTGCTAGTAATGCGCATAAGAGATAAATCATTTGGAGCGATACCAAAACCAAAAAGTATCGTATCATCACCAGCGGAAGTAAAACGGCTTTGGGTGTCCTCAAAAATAACAGTATTGCCTTCATTTAGATTTATATAGTAAATATCATCTCCTACACCGCCATAGAGTGAATCGTTTCCGTCTCCACCTGAAAGCTCATCGTTACCAACCCCTCCAAAGATTTGATCATCACCTCCACCACCAGTAATAACATCATTACCACCCAAGCCGCTAAGACTATCGTCATCTACACCGCCTTCTAAAACATCATTTTCATTCCCGCCTTCTATAAGATATTCTGGGCGACTCCAACTAATCAAATTTGTTATCGTTTCGTTATAAATGGAGTTATGCTGAGAAATTAAACGCACAATGAGCGGTTGTCCCCGACGGGGAAAACCAGAAAGGAGAGCGGTTCGAGTATCTCTAGCAAAGGTTCGATCAAGAACCAGCGTACCGTCTACTTGGGTAATGATCAGTTGGTACCTATCCGCATTCACATTTGACCAAGTAAACCACCCAGAAGGGGCACCTAAGGTGTTTCCATCTTCATGACTGGTTAGCTCGGGGGCCTGCAAAGGTAAAGTGGCACTTGTTAAAAAATATTCCTGGCTACTCCAACCGCTACCATGCCTACCATGCCGTGTAGACAGCACAACTCTTAACTCTCTACCATCAATAGGCAGGTGGTTGATGGTGTGATTTCTAGAGGATAAAGTATTATCAAATAAAAGCTCGTCTGAAAACCTATTGCTTCCTTCTGTATTATAAACTTGCAAACGGTAGCTATCTGCACCTACGTCAGTCCATTGAAAATTGATAGAGCCAGACTCCAAGACATCGCCGTTAGAATAATTTAATAACTGCGCCCCAGGCAGACCACTAGAACCGATTAAGTCGACTTGATTCTGATAGCTACTACCATCAGGCCAAACTGTAACCAAACGTATTCGTATATCTGCACTATTACTCGGCAAACTCTCAATTACTCTTGATAAGTCACTGCTATCAACAGAATACTCCGCAATAAAACTACTGCCGCTCTCTATTATTATATGATATCGATACGCGCCAACATCTGACCAACTGAAAGATATAGCATCTGAAATTAAAGCATCGCCATCACGATGGCTTAGTATTTCGGCACCAACTTGAGCCTCTCCAGAACTGGTTAGCATGTATTGCTGTGTCGACCAAGTATCGCCAAAACGAGTAGCTAGCATAACTCTTAGCGGCAATCCACTATCTGGCAAATCATTCACTACCGCAGAAGTTATTGAACCGTTGTAAATTTCGTTATGAAATTCGGAATAAATTTCGTCATACGAATAAGTACTATTGTTTTCGATAGTCAATCTGTATTCATCTGCATTGACATTCGTCCACTCAAATACAATATCATCTGAATTTAATGTATCACCCGAAGCATGGCTGACTAACTCCGCATAGTTATACTCATAATTTAAAGCCAACAAATAATAAAATTCAGCAATCCATAAATCACCTTGTCGCGTGTAGAGAGTTACGGCTAAAGGCGCTCCACTGAAAGGCAGGTCATCGACATTTACTGAGAAGGTTTGAGAATCAAAATTCTGATCAAAGAAGACATTACCCTCTCCTAAAATAGTGAGTCGATACTCATCTGCATTGACATTAGCCCATGAAAACGTTGTCGATCTCGATTCTAAACGCTCCCCATATCGATGACTGGTAAGATACGAGGCTAAAATAATGATTCGTTCAGCAACGAGAATTCCATCTCCATCAATATCCCCCTCAACTTCAATTCGTTTATTGAGCGCAATATTTTCTACCGTACCGCCCACAATTTCGGTATTGATATCTGACTCTATTCTCAAGCCATTTATTTCGAAACTTTGAGCACTATCAAAAACTGTAATAAAGCCTTCTAACTCTAAACGAGTATCAACTTCTGCAATTTCTTCTGATAAAACAACTACACTATTTGCTAAAAGTTCACCGCCGTTACCCAAGCTTGAGCCCAGCACCTCTGCCAATATGCCATTTTCTAGCTGCTCCACATTAATAAGATCCGAATAATCTACAACTAGGTCATTGACGTTAAAGGTTCTCGCGGTAATATCTAAGTTGCTGATAGGGCCATTAACTTCATAAAAAGGATTATCACCCTCACCCGGCATTTCACCTGCAGGAATTGTTATTGATTCGATATAACTCGCAACTAATTCGCCTTCAGCGGAGATGAAACCGACTATACGTAGATGATCGCCCACGTTAATGTTGTCAAAACCATCGCTACTATTTTCTATTGGCATTTCAGGGTTTTCAAAACGACTACCAGCGTAAATGGTTTCTGGTGTAACATTAATCGTTTGACCTAATACAACAAAGCTATTATTTAACTCAATATTATCTGTAGGGGTAATAGAACTAACGGGGCCTAACACATTAGTATTGAAGGCAATGCTCTCAGCTGTTCCTGTATCACCACTTTCATCCAAGGTGCCATTAATCACAACAATTTGACCAAGCTCTAACTCATCTTCTGTAGCAGATTCATTATCAATTATTACTGTGGCATTACTTGTATCATATTCGACACCATTCACTGTTAAAGTGTCATCACTGGTAATTGTTCCGACTGAGGTTACTTGTCTCTCATTGCTTGGCGGCCTACCCGTGCCATCTTGGCCTCCACCACCTCCACATGCGATAAGTGATAGAGACACCAAAATATAAATTGAATATTTTATTAGTTGTGACACGAGTAACCTTTTATTTTTTGATGAACTTCATTTAATTATGTTGCCAGTCTCATCCTTGAGACTTAAACAACTCCCTAAAACCCTTTAATCCAAATATTCCCTATAACCTATGTTTTTTATCCCTACACCCTTTAATATACCCAACATCCTTTTAACCATTTATAATTCCTTTAACCCTCTTAATTAATCGAATATCCGTATAACCATCACATGACACATTCAAGAAAATCCTTTTAACCCTCTCTTTATTTTTGTATCCATACAACCTAATAATATCCATAACACCCTTTAATCATTTAATATTCCTTATTACCCTTTATGAAATTTTCCAATAATTTTATTTATTTTCTTGTATCAACTGTTTGGTTCTCTCCTTCAATAGAATAAACTCCCAAACCTAAGCGAATGGTTTTTTCTTCCGATTGTTCTTCATCCACCGAGTTTTGCTCCATCCATTCGCTGATCTCATCCAGCGCTCGCATACCCAATTTATCAACTAAACTATAAAACTCTTTTACCTTCGTAACCTTTACCGAAGTATGTGTCGATCTCATATCTAATTGGGCGGGTAATTTTTTGTCTTCGCGATAGAGGTTGTGAAAAATAGTATTCACGTGATCCACCAACATGCTACTGCCATGGGCAATTGCATCGGGGTTAACCATTTCTGGCGTTTGATTAGGATTGGAATGGTAATTAGGAATAAAATCTTTCTTGAGAACTTTCAATTTACCGTTACTGGTTTCTTCAACTACTTTGGAGCGTTTAAACTCACGCAATACAGTAATTGGCGCTAGGCTGCCACTGCCGCACTCCTGGACTAGCGTAGAAAAACTGGGGCCTTTTCCTTCAAACGCCAGCTCAATAGGCTTACCTTCTTGATCGACATACGGCTCTAGTGAAAACCAATCTGACAAAATGGCCGCCATTTTATCGGGCCGTTTGCCCATTGCATCCAACTCGGACTCACTAGACTCCCTTATTCGTTTTATTTCTTTTCTGTCCAAGCCCGTCATCAATGAGACCCTTGAAATATTTGTTTCTCGTCCTTTAATCCCATACTCCTTGGTCGCGATATCCACATAGAGCGATTTGGAAATATTGGAAAACTCTGTGAAATTCAAGCCATTACGTATCGCTAGGCGAATGATCGCACCCAGCAACTGCCGAAAGGCGCTTTTTATTATTGATCTTGAATATTCCACATTTGAGAAAATATCATCAAATATGGAAATCAACAAGCTTTTTTGTAAAAAGAGAACGTATTTTTTAATTCAGCATCAGCTTTATTCAACATAGCGAAACAATGCCTTGCGAATATCTCATTTTACGCAACACTCTTTTTTCCCCTATAATCTCGCTCAACATTATTTCAACGTACGAGACTGCCCATGCCTACATATCGCTCAAGAACGACAACCGCTGGACGCAACCAAGCTGGCGCACGCGCCCTGTGGCGAGCTACCGGAATGAAAGACGATGATTTTCAAAAGCCAATCATTGCTGTCGTGAATTCATTCACTCAATTTGTCCCTGGGCATGTACATCTGAAGGATATGGGGCAACTGGTCGCGCGTGAAATTGAAGCCGCAGGTGGCGTGGCAAAAGAGTTTAATACCATTGCCGTTGATGACGGTATTGCAATGGGCCATGACGGTATGCTTTATAGCCTACCTTCACGCGACATCATCGCGGACTCGGTAGAGTACATGGTTAATGCGCATTGCGCAGATGCCATGGTGTGTATTTCTAACTGCGACAAAATCACACCGGGAATGTTGAATGCCGCAATGCGCATCAATATCCCTGTTATTTTTGTTTCTGGCGGGCCTATGGAAGCAGGTAAAACTAAGCTTTCAGAAAATAAACTGGATTTAGTCGATGCCATGGTGATCGCCGCTGATGATAGTGCCAGTGACGAAAAAGTCGCGGAATACGAACGAAGCGCGTGCCCAACTTGCGGTTCATGTTCAGGCATGTTTACAGCTAATTCGATGAACTGCTTAACAGAAGCGCTCGGCTTAAGTTTACCCGGCAATGGTACAACCTTAGCGACTCACGCTGACCGTGAGCAATTATTTAAACGTGCTGGTCATCGTATTGTAGAGCTTGCTCGCCAATATTATGAACAAGATGATGACAGTGTATTGCCTCGCAATATTGCTCAGTACAATTCATTTCAAAATGCAATGTGTCTAGATATCGCAATGGGTGGTTCAACCAATACTATCTTGCACTTTTTAGCTGCGGCACAAGAAGCCGGTATTGATTTTACTATGCAGGATATTGATGCATTGAGTCATAAAATACCTCAGCTGTGTAAAGTTGCACCTAATACACCCAAATATCATATTGAAGATGTGCATCGTGCCGGTGGCATTATGGCCATACTAGGCGAACTCGACAGAGCAGGGGTACTTGATACCAGCGTACCTACAGTTCACTCTGCCACGATGAAAGAGGCCTTAGATACTTGGGATATTATGCGCAACCCTTCCGAAGAAGTGATGCACTTCTTTAAAGCCGGCCCTGCAGGTATTCCTACACAAACTGCCTTTAGCCAAAGCACTCGCTGGCCAACACTAGATGCCGATAGGGAAAATGGTTGTATTCGCTCTTTAGAGCACTGCTTTAGTCGCGAAGGTGGCCTCGCTGTATTGTATGGGAACATTGCGGAAGATGGTTGTGTCGTTAAAACCGCAGGAGTGGATGACGACATCTTAGTTTTTGAAGGCAATGCTCATGTCGTTGAGTCGCAAGATGAAGCGGTTGAAAATATTTTGGCAGATAAAGTTGTTGCTGGAGATATTGTTATCGTGCGTTACGAAGGCCCCAAAGGCGGCCCAGGAATGCAAGAAATGTTGTACCCAACGAGCTACATTAAATCTAAAGGCTTAGGCAAAGCCTGTGCATTATTAACCGATGGCCGTTTCTCTGGCGGGACATCAGGCCTATCAATTGGGCATGTTTCTCCTGAAGCTGCCGCTGGTGGTGCTATTGGTTTAGTTAAAAATGGGGATAAAATTAAAATCGATATTCCTAATCGCAGTATTAATATTTTAATTAGCGATGAAGAACTAGCGGAACGCAGAACTGAACAAGATAAGCTTGGGTGGAAACCCGTAAAAGAACGCCCCAGAAAAGTGACTGCCGCATTAAAAGCTTATGCTGCATTTGTAACAAGTGCAGATAAAGGTGCAGTAAGGGATTTATCTTTGCTAGAAGATTAATTTTTATATCAATGAGCTATAGAATAAAGTAAACCATGGAATAAAAAGAAACACTCTTTCTTTTTATTCCATTCCTTTTTTAAATACTTAAAGCAGCATCAAAAAAATGCTTTCATTTTTGTCAACAAAATCCCCATTTTACTTCTTTTGTATACTATATCTAATCTGACCTTTTCTTTTTGTTGTTGATTTAGCGCCAAAAATACTGTCGTGATCAAATGACTAAAGTAACTTTTCAATTTTTGATCATGATGATGGTACGCGTCCATTACTGTATTTTCAGACACGGACTCTCTCACCAAAGGAAAGCGCTCAATAGTATAACCCGAAGAGTATTGGAGTAATAAATCTAAAGTCGCAATTGCTTTATCAATCGAGACGACTCTTTCTGGCATTATATGATAAGGTAATATTTCTTTCATATCAGGGGCATCTAGTATCGAGGAATTTTTTTCTAACCAAGGCAATAATAATTCCATTTTTACACAATCATTAAGCATGAATGCCATATCGATACGCGCACAACTGATGCCGTATTTAACTAAAGGGCTTAAATCACCGTAGGTTTCCGACAGCTGATCCGATGAATTGCTTTGATTTCCATGAATCAACAATTTAATCAACTCAATAACCATTTTCTTTGGGCCGCCGCACACATGCCCGCTTGGGACCTCGAAAATATAGTGTCTCTCTATATAAGAATATAATTCTTCTATATCAATATCATTTGATAATAATTCTTCTGCTGATAATTCATGGTGACCCAACATGTGAATGACCGTCATATGAATACCCGCCATCACTTTAAACAGTGCCGCCAAACGCATAGGCACAGAATGAGGAGTAATAGAGGGTGATTTTTTTCTAATGAGGAAAGCAGGGTGAGAAGTTGCTATACGAGAAATATAATATAAATCAGCTAGATTTAAAGGCTCATCTTTTTTATTAACACAGCCTAAGTAAGCTGAACGTATTTCCGCTGTATCACTAACAATGTGCTTCCATTCATCTACAATCTGCTTAAAAGCAGAATGATTATAAGGCTTGCCTTGGCGGTTTCCTGAAAATTTTGTTTTCTTCCATTCTATAGATGGGTGGCATCGAATAGCCGCATTTTCTCCCAATAGGCGACCACTAACATCGTAACAATAAAAAGAAGCCTCCCATGTACCAAACTCCAACTCCGTTAAGGGAGTGTTAATCATAGGGGGGCAAAGGATATGTTTTATATCTCGGCAAAAACAGTGGAAATGATATTTAAAGCCCTGATCAGGCCATCGGCTACAATAAAGATAAAGAGTACGACCTAATAATTGTATCGTTGACATAAAACTTCCCTATTACATACCGTACTCAGTCTCAACCTTTGCTATCCGTATTCTATATCTAGAATACCACTGTTCGCGGCCTTTTTGCTGTGCACTTAAGTGTGATAAATTATTTTTCCACTGCTTGATCGATTCTAAATCACGCCAATAAGATACCGTGATACCTAAATCATCTCTAGCCGACTCTACGCCCAAGAAACCAGGCTGATTAGATGCTAAATCTAACATCTTCTCTGACATTTCTCCATATCCCAAATCGCCTTCCGTTCTCAAGTTGGTAAAAATGACGGCGTAATAAGGTGGCTGAGTAGTAGTAATAACGGACATAGGCCTATTTATTGACTAAAAAATTGAATGGTATAAAAGCCTGCAAACAAGACAGGCTGATGAACAAGATAAACTAGCAAACCATGCTTGCCAAGAGATGCAATTGCTTTGGTCCACTGATTTTTGGGTAAATCAATTAATTTATTTTCTATATTGTTGTTATTTTTCAACGAACTATTCATTTTTTTAGATACCATGAACGGTAAAATGAACCCTCCAAAACCGACACCCAATAGCATTAGCCCAAACCATGGAAATAAAGGCACATAATCTTCTGTATCATTTGGAAGCCAAGTAGAGAAGTAATCAAAAGGCCAATCGTTTGAGAGCCAATTGAGGTTATAGGCAATTAAGATAAAAAAGCCTATAAGCAGCGCTCCCTGAGGTTTAAAAATAAAGACAGGTTTAATAATAAAAGGGAGGCATAAAACCGATGCTAAAGCGATAAAATGTAATATACCGAAGTAAATCCATGCTTTCGGAAATAAAAATAAGGACATGACAGTAATGGCCGATGCGGCAAGTACTAATTGGCTTAAGCGCCTAATATAAGCTAAGCGTCTAAAATGAGATCGATGGGCAAGCGCTAAACTCAGGCCAACAGTAAAAATAAACAAGCTCAGAATCAGATAGCGAAATGGCCACCAACTTGACCCATTAGGAATATGCCAATCGACATAACCAAAATAGCGAAGATCATAGCAAAAGTGGAATATGACCATTAATACAATGGCAAGCCCCCTAAGGGCATCAACCCATAGCAATCTTTGAGACAAAGCACTTCCTCGTTTGAAAAGGCGATAAAGCAAAAGCGACTATTCAATAGCCCAATAGTTGAATAGTCGCTATCCAATTTTACGGATAAATAATTTTTAAAAGAGTCCTATATTTGTTTTTATAGCGCTACCAGCATACCATAGCCACTCTGAATCATCATTTTAAAACTTAACCCTCCATCTTATTCCAGCTTCATGGCAACTTCATGGTAAGTAAATCGACTCAAGCAACCGACGTGATAAAAGCGTGTAATACCATTGCTTGTAGCGACTGCGGCTTCATCAATGAATGCCCTGTTTTAGAACCAGGCGAAAAATATCTATGTCGACGCTGCAAACATCCTCTTAGAAGCTTAAAACACGACTGGGAAACACGAGTCACGGCTCTCATCGTAACTAGTTTTATTTTGTTTATTTGCAGCAATAGCTTTAGTTTTCTGAGTGTAGAAGCAGGCTTTCAAAGTCAATCAGCTAATCTTTTGTCGGGTGTTTTAGCGTTAATAAACAATGAACAAATCACACTTGCTTTATTAGTTTTTCTCACTATTTTTATTTTCCCCTTAGTAGAGCTAAGTGCATTAAGCTATGTCTTCATATCAAAATTTCTACACAAAAAACCTCCAGGTATCCGGCTATGTTTAAAATTCCTGGTGCATTCCAGAGCATGGAATATGCTTGATATCTTTATGGTAGGTGTGCTCGTTACCAGTGTGAAGCTAGGCGAATCTGCCACACTGATACCAGGTATTGGCTTGTTTAGCTTTGCCTGTTTAATCATCACATTGATTATCATCAACTTACACCTTAACTTTCATGCTTTATGGTCTTGGTATAGAGCTGATAATTATTTTGCCGGCACGACAGATAAGCAACTCTTTGCCTGCCTAACTTGTCGAGCGACTATAGGCATTAGTCTTATAGATCAAAACAGCCCTTGCCCTAGATGCCACTCTAAAGTACGACCGCGCGTGCGTTACAGCTTACAAAAAACAAGTGCCTTACTCATCACAGCAGCTATTCTCTATATTCCTGCATTAATTCTCCCCATTATGACCGTCACCTCCTTCGGCAGGCAGTCTCAAGACACTATTTTATCCGGTGTTATTTATTTGTTTGGAGGCGGTTTATGGTTTATTGCCAGCGTTGTCTTTGTTGCGAGTATTGTCGTACCTATTTTAAAACTATTAACACTGGCTTACCTGCTCTGGTCCGTACACTACAAACACCAAGCTCATCGGCATACACGACAACGTTTATTCAAATTAACTGAGTTTATTGGCCGTTGGTCAATGATTGACGTATTTGTCATTACACTATTGGTTGCTCTAGTGCAGTTTGGTATTATCATGAATATTCGGCCTGAGCCTGCCGCATTGGCATTTGCTGCGGTTGTGATTATTACTATGATAGCGGTAGAAACCTTCGACACACGCTTACTATGGGACGAATCTGAACCCAGTCAGGATCAATGTACTTTGCATACACCTCATCAAAATGACTCCAGCACGAGCCCAAATAGCTCATATAAAATAATGTCGGATAATAATAATGGATGATGATAAAGAGAGCATCAAAGATAACGCCTTTTCTTTTATTTGGTTTGTTCCATTTATTGCTTTAGCAATCGCCATTATTCTTGCCGTTAGTGCTTGGCAATCCCAAGGGCCAATGGTCGAAATTTATTTTAAAGAAGCAGAGGGCATAGAACCTAAGCGCACGAAAATTCGTTATAAAAATGTCGATGTTGGCACTGTAGAGTCGATTAAAGTCAGTGATAGCCTCGCCAGTATTGTTGTTACAGCAGAACTTGCACCAGAATTTTCTGAGTACCTATCGGAAAACACGAAGTTTTGGGTCGTGTCTCCTCGTATTTCTTTGTCCGGTATTTCTGGCTTAAGTACACTGGTCTCGGGAGTTTATATTGAAATCGATCCAGGGGAGCCTGGGGAGGAACAATTTCTCTTCCAAGGTTTAAATGAACCCCCTCTCGTACGCTCGGATAGCAAAGGGGCAAGCTATACTTTATTTACTAAAGAGCTGGGCTCACTCGACGTTGGCTCACCCGTTTATTTTAAACAAATTAAAGTTGGTGAAATTACCAGCTACCGTTTAGCAGAAGACAAGCAAGACATAGAAGTAACATTATTTGTTGAAGCTCCTTATGATGAATTAGTCACGGACCACAGTCGTTTTTGGAATGTTAGCGGTTTCGAAGTTGGCTTAGGCGGTAACGGTTTAAATGTCGAACTCGAATCTTTAAATGCGCTTATTTCAGGTGGTGTTGCATTTGATTCACCTTATATAGATGACCCCGACGAACCCAGTGCTTTGAATAGTTTTTATATTCTACCGAATCGTAAAGCCGTACTCGATGGTGCCTATGTAACGACGTATTCTTTTATGATGAATTTCCCGAATCAATCTATCAGAGGTTTACAAACAGGCTCTTCTGTTGAGTATTATGGTATTAAAGTAGGACAAGTGAGTCAGATCGATTTTGCTGAGGTCGATGCAAATAATGGTTCGAATATCGCATCAATTAATGTCCTTATTGACATTCAGCCAGAACGAATGGCTCAGCAAGCGCCTATAGAACGCGACATATTCGAAACACGCATTAGCAATATGATCAACAATGGGCTAAGAGGCCAACTAAAATCGGGGAGCTTAATCACTGGCAGCCTTTACATTGATTTAGTACAAACAAAAGATAAAAAATCGAATAAAGAATTAAAATACGATCGTGGTTATGGCTTAATACCAACCATCCCGGGCGATATCGATCAAGCAACAAAACAACTCGCTTCGATCGTCGACAAAATTGATCAAATCCCTATGGTAGAAATAGGTAACAATCTGTCTAGTAGCTTAGAAGAACTTAATGCTTTAATAAAAGATTTAAATGCAAATGATTTTTCTGCCAACCTAGGTAGTGCAGTTGCCAATATTGATAATGCTTCCGCAGAATTTAAAGCTATCACAGTTTCTGCAGCCAATTCCTTACAACAATTACAAAAGACCTTATCCACTGTTGAAGAGTCTATTGCACCTGATTCACAACTTTATTTTGAGTTGCTCGAAACACTAAGGGGTGTTAATGAATCAGCAGACTCATTAAGGCAGTTCACCGACGAACTCAATCGTTACCCTCAATCGCTTATTTTAGGAAAATAAATGAATACTATTTTGCCGGTCCGTTTTTCTATTATTTTTATTTCCCTAACAGTAATACTAATATGCGCTGCGTGTAGTAGCGTACCAACAACGCAATACTACACGCTAGTTGCCGACAATAAAGTCAATAATACAGACAACCAAAGCAGACCCAATATACTAGATGGTAATGATAGTATTGGTATCGGTCCTTTGGTGATACCCAACAGCTTAGAAAACTTTAGTGTTATCAGCACAGAAAACAATAACAATATGGTTATTAACCCTTATCATTTATGGGCTGGAAATTTAAAGGCGAATATCAATCAGGTACTCGCCGACAATATCTCTCGCTCTCTCAGTGTGGATAATGTATGGGCTTTTCCTTGGGATAATCGTAACCGTCCGAAGCTACAAGTCAGAATTGTTTTTGAACAATTTATGGGGGAGAGAGGAAAAAATGTCACACTACAAAGCAAATGGACACTGTTAGATGACTACGGCAAAAAAGAAATTAAAACAGAAAAAACGGTGATTACTGAACCTTTACAGAGCACAAATTACCTAGAATACGTACAGGCGCTCAACAAAGCATTAAACACACTGTCCTTGCTAATCGCCAACGAAATAAAAGCCTTATAATTTGAGGCCGCTGCACGGAAGATTATTTTTCTTTTAGGCAAGGCAAAAATGCACGGAAAGAGGGAGTTTATGTGTTATACCGTCAAGCGGCACCGAGGTAAATGACCGATTGAGTACATTTTTAACGCCGCATGGAAGTAAAATAACTTTTGTGCAAAGGTCTCAATTTAATTCTTACGTTCTAACACACAAAAAGCATAATTATAGGGATTATTTTCCGATGCGGAAAACGACTCTCTACCCACTTCTTTCCATTCAGCTTCATTTAATTCTGGAAAAAATGCATCGCCATCGATGTCAGCATCAACACGAGTTAAATATAACTTCTCTGCTTCTGGCAATGCGGCTTCATACAATTCTGCTCCACCAATCATCATCACTTCATCTACACCGTCTATTAATGCTTGCGCATCTGCTAGGGCCATCGCATCATCAACGCTATGAACCACTTTCACGCCCTTGTGCTTCCAACCTTTTTGGCGAGTAACAACAATATTCAAACGACCCGGTAAAGGGCGGCCGATAGATTCAAACGTTTTACGGCCCATAACAATCGGCTTACCCATTGTAACGCGCTTAAAATATTTTAAATCTTCAGGCAAATGCCAAAGTAATTGATTATCTTTACCGATCGCACGATTATTTGCCATGGCAACAATAATAGATAAATACGTCATACTGGGTCCTAATTGATTGAGCTTAAATAATATTCATGCTTAAACTAACATGCTTGGATTAAATAGCCACTGGGGCTTTGATCCCTGGATGTGGGTCATAACCGACTATGTCAAAATCTTCAAACTTATAATCATAAATTGAATCTGGCTTACGATTAATATTTAAAGTAGGCAATGCTCTTGGCTCACGCGATAACTGTGTCTGAACTTGCTCAAGATGATTTGAATAAATATGCGAATCTCCCGTACTTACAATAATTTCGCCTACATCTAAGTCACACTGCTGCGCCAGCATATGAACTAATAAAGCTAAACTCGCTGTATTGTAGGGCAAACCTAAAAAAGAATCGGAACTACGAATATAGAGTTGTGCCGATAATTTATTATTGGCCACGTAAAACTGATACAAAAGATGGCAAGGTGGCAAAGCCATTCGACCTGCTTTTACATTGTCTTGCGGACTAACCGTTTCATCGGGCAGATATTCAACATTCCAACCATGAAATAAAATACGGCGGCTATCAGGATTATTTTTCAAACAATCCACAACATAATCAATTTGGTTAATTGAATCACCCTCCTTTGTTGGCCACGCAGTCCATTGACGGCCATAAATAGGCCCAAGATCACCCTCTTCTGTGGCCCATTCGTCCCAAATACTCACGCCATTTTCTTTTAGCCATTGAGTATTAGTATCACCATTTAAAAACCAAATGAGTTCATTCGCAATGCTTTTAAAGTGTAATTTTTTTGTGGTCAATAGAGGGAAACCATCTTGTAGATTATGACGGTATTGACGTCCGAAAACAGAAAGAGTCCCCGTTCCGGTACGATCTCCTTTTTGAACGCCTTCATTTAAAACATCATTTAATAAATCTAAATATTGCTTCATGGTTACTTTAACTCTTTATTAACTGTCTTTTGATTTTTTTGCTTTAGAGGCCGTTTTTTTAGCCGCTGGTTTTTTTGCTTTTGTGGATGCTTTTTTTACAGCTGCTTTCTTTTTAGCCGGCGCCTTGCTCTTTGTGGTTTTTTTGCTGGCTGTTTTAGATCCTGATTTTTCTTTTTCAGTGCTTACCTCGTCTGAGCCTAGCACTTCTTTTGTATTTTCAAGCGGCTTTGATTCAGGTGCTTCTGACTTAGCTATTTTTGTTTCCTGCTTTTTACTTTTAGTGCTTTTTTTAGCTGCCGTTTTCTTATTGGGTTTATTCGGTACCGGAACGGGGCCAAAGGTTTTTGTATAAGCCCAAATCAACACACCCAAACCGATCAGTATCATCGGAATAGTGAGAATCTGTCCTCGCGTCATCCAACCGAATGTAAGGTCTTGAAGATGCGCATCAGGCTCGCGAACAAACTCAACCGCAAAACGGCAAATGCCGTATACCATCACAAATAAAGCACTAATCGCAAGCCGGGGTCTAGGCTTACGAGCAAACCAATAAACAATAGCAAACAATACAATGCCTTCTAGGAATGCCTGATAGAGCTGAGAAGGGTGACGTACGAGCGCTTCAGGGTCTTTCTGAAATACCATTCCCCATGCCACATCCGTTTCCCGTCCCCACAACTCTTGACCAATAAAATTACCCAAACGACCAAAACCCAAACCGGGGGCAACAATCACCGCAACGAAATCCATCAATTCTGGAAACTGAATACCAATTCGTCGGCAATACAGTACATTCGCCACCACAACACCTAATAAACCACCGTGAAATGACATACCGCCTTCCCATACACGGAATAGCCAAAGGGGATCTTGCAACCAAGTCTCAAAGTTATAGAAGAAGACATAGCCAATTCGACCACCCAGTACTACACCCAAGGCACCATACACGATGAGGTCTTCGACTTGTTTAGCCTGAAGTGGCGAGTCAGGCCGCTTAGCTCTCTGTAGAGCCAAACCCCAAGCCGTTGCAAAGGCCAGCAAGTACATAATGCCGTACCAGTGGACGCTGACAGGGCCAACAGAAAAAGCAACGGGGTCAAAATTGGGATGCATCAGCATAGATAGTGCTCTTCGCGAGTGTGTGTTATGTGTGTCTGGACGTTATCGAAAACCGCGCCATCATATCATTACCCCTTTCGCTTAAACAGTACGTACAACTCAGGGGATAAAGGAGAGGAAATAGAGGCTTCAAAAACCGCTTTGATCAAGTGAACCAATAGCGCAAAATACCATCCTAGTGCTACCACTCAACTAGAAAGCAATTAAACTGATTATTAATTTATGTGTGTCATCTTATTTTCTTACCAACCTAACACCAGCACCCCTCTCGTATTAGGCGCCAATCGTGACGAGTTTTTTAAACGACCCACCGCAGCCGCTCAATTTTGGGATGACAAGCCAAACATACTGGCGGGCAGGGATTTACAAGCTGGGGGAACATGGCTTGGTATCACCCAGTCTGGGCGCTTTGCAGCGATTACCAATGTGAGAGAACCAGGCGTGGTGGTCGAGAACCCCCGCTCACGCGGTGAATTAACCAAAGATTATCTGATGGGCTCCCAAACACCTCTTAGCTATCTAGAAAGTATCCTAAAGCACCAAGATCGCTACGCTGGCTTCAACCTATTGGTTGGCGAATTTTCGGCCCTTAATTCTTCTACTACAGGCAATCACTTGTATTATTTAAGTAATCGTGGAGAAGGCATTCAAGAGTTGAGCTCGGGCACCTATGGCCTAAGCAATCACTTATTAGATAGCCCTTGGCCCAAAGTGATTGATGGCAAAGCTGAGCTACGCTCTCGTCTACAAGAAGCAGGAACAGATCATGGGCAGATTAGACAAATACTCGAAAACCCCGCCTTAGCAGACGACCATCGATTACCCGAAACAGGGGTTGATTACGAAAGAGAGAAGGCACTATCGGCAATGTTTATTGCCCTACCAGACTACGGCACACGCACCAGCACTGTGCTCACAATGAATAAGGGCCAAATACTATTCAGCGAACAAAATTACCACGCCAGTAGCGATGGTCAACCTTGTTTAGATGGGAAGCCGTCTATCTTTAAAATTGATGACTCACAGCAAAAAGCAAGCTAACTAATTGCCAGCGACCGCGGGCGCGACATAATGCCAAAGCGTCGTAAGGCATTATCAACACAACTAGTGACCGATGCAGCGTCAGGAAGATTAATCACGTCTTTTAACAAGGCTTCTGCTTGCTCTAAGGTAATAGCGCGAATCACCGACTTAACTCGCGGCAAGTTGTTAGAGTTCATCGATAACACATCAAAACCCATGGCCATCAGTAAAATAGCAGAGCCCGGATCTCCGGCCAATTCACCACAAATACTGACGGGCGTACCTTGACTATGAGCAGCAGTCACGACTATTTGTAGCGCATTTAAAACCGCTGGATGGAATGAGTTAAACAAGTCGGCGACCTGAGCATTATTACGATCAACCGCTAAAAGGTATTGCGTCAAGTCATTACTACCAACGGATAAAAAGTCAGCCCTAGCTGCCAGTTCTTTGGCTTGATACACCGCAGCCGGCACTTCGATCATTACGCCCAAAGGGGGCATCTCAATATTTAGCCCTTCTTCAATTAACTCGGTATAACCGCGATATATTAATGATTGCGCCTCTTCCAATTCTGGAATAGATGAAATCATTGGCAGCATAATTCTAAGGTTGTCTAAGCCTTCAGACGCACTCATCATCGCTCTAACCTGAGCCAGAAAAATTTCTGGGTGGTCGAGCGTTACGCGTATACCCCGCCAACCGAGGAAAGGGTTCGCCTCTTGGATAGGAAAATAGCTAAGTGGCTTATCACCCCCAATATCCAAGGTACGCATAGTGACAGGATGCGGCGAAAAAGCCTCAAGCTGCTCTCGATAAATAGTGCGCTGCTCGGTCTCAGTGGGGAAGCTATCACGCAGTAAAAAAGGGACTTCGGTACGATACAAGCCCACGCCTTCGGCACCACGCTCTATCGATCTAGCGACATCGGCCATTAAACCTGTGTTCACCCAGAGCGGTACGCGGTGGTGATCTAAAGTCTCGCAAGGCAAGTCTCGTAACGACTCGTAACTCTTGAGCATTTCTTGATCTTCGCGTACCAAAGCTTGGAACTCATCCATCGCGTCATCGCTAGGATTGATATACACATTACCTCGATAGCCATCGACAATAATCTGGCTACCCTCAAATTGGGTAAAGGGTAAATCGACTGCCCCCATCACGGTGGGGATGCCCATCGTTTTTGCCAAAATGGCAATATGTGAACTCGCTGAGCCTTGAACAGAAACGAGGCCCGCTAGCTTGTCTTGAGGAATTTCACCCAAGACAGAGGCCGTTAGCTCTTCACCAATCAAGATCGTATTATCAGGGTAAATGCGCTCATCATCGTCGGATTGTTGAAGACAACCCAAGACACGTCGACCAAGATCACGAATATCAGCCGAGCGCTCGCGCAAATAAGGGTCATGCATTGCAGCAAATGTTTGAGCATGACGCAGGATCACTTGGCTCCATGCATAGGGAGCTGAAACGCCTTTATCGATGATATCCGTTACTTCGCGAATCATCGACGCATCATCCAACATCGATAAATACGCATCGAATAGCGCCCGTTCTTCAACCGTTAAACGATCTTCGAGCTTATTACCTAGGGCCTCTATTTCTTTTCTGGCGACACCCAATGACTCATGGAAAAAGCGCGTTTCACTCTCGATATCATCGGTTTTTTGAAAGGGAACACTGGATAAATCAGCGGCGGGAGAATAAACGACAACAGTACCGATGGCGATACCCTGCACACCCGGCATACCCTTAAACCGAGCATCTGTCGTCTCCTGGGTATATTGCTCCAAACCACCCGTTGCCTCAGCATGGGCGATAATACCTGATAACTGAGCAGACAGTGTCAGCAGAAAAGCCTCATCACCCTCATCAAAACGACGGCGTTCTTGCTGTTGTACCGCTAAAATGCCCAACACTGCTTTTTGATGAATAATGGGGACACCCAAAAACGAAGCATATCGCTCTTCGCCTGTTTCGGGGAAATAGAGATAGCGTGAATGAGCCTCAGCATTTTCTAGATTAATGGGCTCACCGCGTTTAGCAACGTAACCAACCAAACCCTCTTGAGGTGTCATGCTAACATGGCCGATGGCATCAGGATTCAGGCCCTGTGTTGCCCTTAAGACATAGTTACCGGCTTCATCTCGCAAGTATAGTGAGCACACCCTAACCTTCATCGCATCTCGAATACGATCGACAGCCACCACCATCGCCGATGACAAATCGGGAGCAGAGTTAACCTCTTGAGTGATAGTCCGCAGTAGTTCTAGCATGGTTTATTTACATTGCTCTCTTATTATTTTATGTTTTGTACTGAAGCTGGCTATAGGCTGGCGACAGTGCTTTTAGGGCTCGACGGTACACTTCTCGCTTAAATGAAATCACCTGGTCTAATGGGTACCAGTAACTCACCCAACGCCAACCATCAAACTCTGCGGGTTGCGCTTGATCAAAACATATTGCGCTATCATCCCCAACCAGCTCAAGCAAAAACCACTTTTGTTTTTGCCCTATACAGAGGGGCAATTTGTTTTCTCTGATCATGTTACGAGGCAATTTATATCGAAGCCAACCGTGGGTGACATCCACAATTCTAACAGCACTCGGTTTTAAACCCACTTCCTCATTCAGCTCTCTATATAATGCTTCTTCGGGTGTTTCACCTTTATGAATACCACCTTGGGGGAACTGCCAAGCATCGACTCCACCCACCCGTCTGGCCCATAATACTTGGCCGTATTGATTCGTCACTATGATGCCGACATTGGCGCGAAAACCATCTGCATCAATCACACATCCTCCTAATAATAAATATTTGCTTAATAATCAAAGCATTAATAATGTCTCTAACTCTATCATAGAATACCGGCTACTGATCAACCAAAATTAGTTGCCTACAAAATTATTGACACGTTAATCAACATAAAGACTTGCTCTCATGCGAAATTACTCACATTATTGCCTTTTCAACACTATCGTATTGACCGGCGCTCCTATGTAGCAAAACATATTAGCGCAACGAATAGACCGAAGGATAAGCCGTGAACCTAACTATTTTTGATCTTGATAATACTCTTATTGCTGGGGACAGCGATTATGTCTGGGGGCAATTTTTAGTCTCTAAAAATATCGTCGATGCTGAGTATTACACCAAAGAAAACGACCGCTTCTATGAAGAATATAAAAATAAAACACTCGATATACATGAGTATCAACGTTTCGTTCTAACACCACTGATACCTATGGATGCAGAGACAAAAGCACGCTTACACCAAGAGTTTATGGATACGGTAATTGCGGGTATGCGTTTAGGTAAAGCCGACGCTCTGATTGAACAGCATAAAAAACAAGGTGACCGCCTATTAATTATTACCGCAACAAATAGCTTTATTACTGGCCCGATTGGCCCGTGGCTAGGGATTGATGAGATACTGGCAACCGAACCGGAAGTCATCGATGGAACATTGACGGGTAACATTGCTGGCACGCCCTGCTTTCAAGAAGGTAAAATTGAGCGTTTAAAAGAGTGGTTACTACAAGAAGGGCTTACGCCAGAAAAGATTACCTTTTATAGCGATTCCATTAATGATTTACCCTTACTAGAACATGCCGATGTCCCTGTCGCAGTGGACCCAGATGATTTGTTAGAAAAGCACGCTAGGTCGTCCAAATGGCCCATACTCTCTTTGCGATAAAATCACGTTATTGGATGTGTGTTTAGGCCTAGTAAGCACTATACTAAAGCTCAAACAGCACTACTGCTCTATAACTCTCATGATGACTTAGGCGGTTTATGAACAAAGTTGGATGGCGGCTATCAACACACTCATCGACTGTCACTATTGTATTGATAGGGCTGATCGTTGTCGTACTGCTTAGCCTTAGTGCGTGCAAACCTAAGACTACTTCAGAGAATAATAAAACTACAGTTGAAACCACTGCGACAACAACTGACAGCTCAAGTGCATCAGGCATCAATACTGATCAAGCCTCAGCGGAACGACTAGCAAATCAATTATGGCAACAAGGCCTTGATCGTATTCGGATACTCGCAAAAAAATCCTCTGCTCTACAAGACAGCATACAAAAACTATTGGCTGAACCCAGTACGCAAAACCTGAATACGGCCCAGACTGAATGGAAGGGTGTGTTTTTACTTTATCAAGAGCTTTTACCTTTTCTGTTTATCGAGCATTCGTCCCTTTCCAACTCACTCACTCAATGGCGCTTCGCTCTCGCTGCTTGGCCTCTACAACCAGGCTATCTTGATAGTTATGACGTGTACATTCAAAGCGGCATCGTAAATGATATTACTCTACCGCTTTCAAGAGAGTCGCTACGCAAGCAACACGGCCTCACCGATATAGAAGAAGCCACCCTTGGCTTGTACGCTATCGAATACTTACTGTGGGGAGATAAAGAAACCAGCTCGCCAAAGCGATTGAGCCAGCAAAGCAAAGTACCCCTTGCCTTTGAACAGGCCGGCTTAAAAGTGAATGAACTGCCCAATAATAGGCGCCGGCAATTACTGGAGCTGCAAAGTCAAATCCTAGTAGAAGATATCGCCTCGCTCGCAAAACAATGGCAAGAGAAAGGAATATTAAGCGCATTATTCTCGCCGCTTTCGCCAAAAGATAAGTTAGTCGCTTTTCATACAGGGCTATCAAACAACCTAAATGAAATAAAACTCTTACTCGCCTATGATATTGGCGAGCAACACGTCCAAAAAAATAGCTACCCTTCGCGCTTCAACAGTCAGCGTAGGCAGGCTATTAAAAAACAGCTAGACGCTATCGAGTCTCTCTATTTTTCTAATATTAGTGGACATAAGTCTAAGGGTGCGCTTTCTCTTGCTGAAGTATTATTATCGCTTGATGAGAAAAAGAATACCTTAGAGGCAATCAGCTTAGTACGCAATAAACTTGGTGAAATAGAAAAAACAAATAATAATTAAATATTTATGGTGTGGTAAAACAATAAATATTTTCAAACAGAATGGAAATATACTATGTCAGACACACTTTTTCACATAGGCTATATGAGTAAATCTGTCAGGCTAATGACGGATGCAGGCTTAAATGCTTTACTTAACAAAGCTCGTATTAATAATGAAGTAACATCTCTAACGGGTATGTTACTTTACTCTGAAGGCTCTTTTTTACAAATCATTGAAGGACCAAAGCCAGCTGTAGACAATGCTTTCCAACATATTCAAAAAGACTCTAGACACCAAGCCATCAAAGTATTATTCGAAGAAAAAATTGAGTCTCGCAACTTTACTGACTGGACGATGGGGTTTAAACATTTAGAAAACGATCAGATAGCACATATCCCAGGGATGAATGCGTTCTTAGAAAATGGAGAGTCTTTGTACGATCACTTATCTGTAGAAAAGGAGTTTGGCCAAACGCTAAAAAGTATTTTATTGTTTTTTAAAAAAGCAGCCTAATATCATTTATAGAATAAAAGGCCACTCATAAAAAATACTCTTACGACTTTTAATCGTCCGTATGTTCTTCGTATGCTTCGCTATCTAAGGCATTATTTAAATCTTCGATAGCATCAGGTTTTACTTTAAAAAACCAACCATCATCGTAAGGTGACTCATTCACAGTTTCAGGTGCATCTTCCAAAGCCTCATTAATAGCAATAACCTCTCCTGATAAGGGCGAATATATATCAGAGGCAGCTTTCACTGATTCAACCACACCGGCTTGCTCACCCGCAGCTACGGTCGAACCCACTTCAGGGCATTCTACATAGACAACATCGCCTAAGCTGTCTTGAGCGTAATCACTAATACCCACGGTTACCGTGCCATCGTCTTCGATGCGCGCCCACTCGTGTGATGATAAGTATTTAAGTTCGCTGCGAATCTCGCTCATAATGATGTTTCCCCAAAAAATTTTAAACTAATGATTTACCGTTACGGACAAAGACGGGTTTAACAATATCCGCCTGTAAGCGCTTATTGCGTATTTCTACCTGACATTGTCCACCTATTTTAGCCGCAACCGGCACTCTCGCCAATGCAATACTGATATTTAATGTAGGCGAAAATGTCCCACTGGTAATTTCACCTTCTTCTATAGCGCCACCTACCCCTTCAATAAGCACTTTCTGATGGGATCTGAGTACGCCTTTATCCCTCAAGATCAAACCAACTAACTTTTGTGTTGCGCCCGCTTGCTGCTCTGCTTCGATGACAGAGCGACCCAGAAAGTCACGGCTGCTGGGTTCCCACGCGATCGTCCACCCCATATTGGCAACCAAGGGGGAGATCTCATCATTCATTTCGTTGCCGTAGAGGTTCATCCCTGCTTCTAGACGTAGGGTATCTCTGGCGCCCAGACCACAGGCCATAACACCACTAGCGGCTAATTGCTCCCAAAGCGCCACCGTTTCCGCTGCAGGTAAAATAATCTCTAAACCATCCTCTCCGGTATAGCCCGTGCGAGCATATAAACCTCCGCCGTCTTCCACTCCCTGAAATACGCTAAGCGCCTCTATTCTATTCGCCAAACTAGGATTGAGCTGAGCATGCTTAGCAATTGCATTGGGGCCCTGTAGAGCGATCATGGCCAAATCTTCGCGTTCTTGAATGGTCACATTAAAGGACTTAGCCTGAGTTTGCATCCAAGCCAAATCTTTCTCACGAGTGCCACAATTCACCACTAGGCGATACCATTGCTGCGGCACTTCACCCATGTTGTAGACGATCAAGTCATCGATGACTCCACCTTGCTCATTTAACATGCCGGTATAAATAGCCTTACCTACTTTACCGTCAATTTTAGCGACATCGTTGGCTAATAATATTTGTAAATAAGCCCGTGTATCGGCACCGGTTAAATCAACCACGGTCATATGGGATACATCAAACATACCCGCATCGGTACGTACGGCTTTATGTTCTTCGATTTGAGAGCCATAGTTGACTGGCATATCCCAGCCAGAAAAATCGACTAGTTTGCCATTGTTGGCGAGATGCCAATCATATAGAGGTGTACGTTGACCCATAAAAAGACCTTTATTAACTCGACGAAGTTTATTGAGAGATAGGAGTTAAAACCAAGCAGTATAAAACAAACTGCACATATGAAAAGGAATAACTGGAATTACACTGATGCATCCAAAGCGTCCCAGACAATACGCAAAGAAAGATTGGCTAACTCAATTCCGAATGGCTAACTTCTCCACCCACATAAAGCCACCGTCCCTGAATACGTTTAAACACCGATTTTTCATGGAGCACGCTCGCAAGCGCCTTATTACCATTACCGTCTGTTTCGCTACTATCTACTTCACTACCATCTGTTTCACCACCATCCAGATCTCGATAATATGCTTTAAATTCAACCTCCCCATCATCTCCTTTTTGTGATTTTGATAGGATTTCTAAACCCGCCCACTCAGATTCTTTATGAGAAAGCTGCTGTTCTGATAGGTTCTTGGCCATCGCAGGTAACCATGTCGCTAGCAAGTATTCGCCATAACCGCCCAGTGCATAAGCACTATAACGTGAACGCATTAATTGCTCTGGTGTTTTAGGGTACTGGCCTGCATTCAAAAAACGGTCGCAACATTTTTTGAAAGGCTTTTGCGATTGGCAAATACAATGTGTTGGTAAATTCTTATCCATTAACTTACTGCTCAAACATTACCAAATGATCTAAATCTAATTTAATGCCAATGTGCTCACCTAAAGCATGATCATGATGTGATGAAGCAAAGCAATAGAGCTCTTGTTGCGATTCGAGTTTTACACGATATAAAAAGTGTGAGCCACGAAATTGTTTACTCACGATTTGTGCTTGGGTATCACTATCATCATCGTGTAGCAAATCATCAGGACGAACTAAAATATCAACCGCTTGATTAACAGCAAAACCGTGCTGCTCATCTGACTTTAAAATACCTAAAGATGATTGCACACAATAATCGTCTAATACGATGCCACTTAAAAAGTCACCTTCGCCAACAAAATCAGCCACAAAACGATTATTCGGCTCATGATAAATAGTGTGCGCCGTATCTACTTGTTGGATAGAACCGTCTTTCATCACGGCCACTTTATCGGCCATGGCAAACGCTTCCATTTGATCATGGGTAACTAATAAAGCACTCATTTGTTCTTGCAATAAAATATCACGCACTTCCGGAACAAGCGCTTCACGCATAGATGAATCTAGACCAGAGAAAGGTTCGTCTAATAATAATATTTTAGGCCGAGGTGCCATCGCACGAGCTAAGGCAATACGTTGCTGCTGCCCTCCCGACAAAGAGTAAGGATAGCGTTTTTCCATTCCGCTTAAGCCAACCAAAGAAAGCAGCTCCACAATACGCTCCGCTTGCTTTGCCTTAGGCCAACCCTTTAGCCCGAAAGCGATATTTTGCTCTATCGTTAAGTGAGGAAATAAAGCAAGATCTTGGAATACCATGCCAATCTGACGTTGCTCAGGCACCAGTGTAAAAGCAGAGGAAGAAAAAAGTGTTTCTTCCATTTTTATTTCGCCACTCATTACCGGTTCAAAACCTGCAATCGCTCTCAGCAATGTTGATTTTCCGCAACCACTCGGCCCCAACAAACAACCTATTTGGCCATTCCCTAACGTCAGTGAAATATCTTTAACAATAGCGATGCCATCATAACCGACACTGATATTATTAATTTCAAGTTGGATAAGTTCAACAGCGTTTTTCATAATAGCTTTTTCTAAAGTCATGCATTATTTTAATTGATTACTCACCGTAATTGAGCGACTTAACAAAATAACGGGAATTAAACCTACCAAAACTATCAGTAAGGATGCAGGAGCAGCATCCACTAAACGCTCATCAGAGGCTAACTCATAGGCCTTAACGGCTAGAGTATCAAAATTAAACGGCCGCAAAATTAATGTTGCCGGCAACTCTTTTAATACATCGACAAATACGATTAAGAACGCCGTCAGAATTGAGCCTTTTAATAAAGGTAAATGTATTTTTTCCAGAACCTGTGCGGGCCTATAACCCATCAAACGAGCAGCATTATCTAAGCTTGGCTTTACTTGCTGCAAACCACTTTCAATTGTCCCCAGAGAAACAGCTAAAAATCGGACTGTATAAGCGAATAATAAAGCGATTAAGGTGCCCGATAATAATAAGCCGATATTGACATCAAAATATTTTTCTAAAAAAATAATTAAATGATTATCAAACCAAGCCAAAGGTATAATCACACCGATTGCAATGATAGTTCCTGGTAAGGCATATCCTAAGCCAGCCAAAGAAACCGCAGCTGTGATTGATTTTTTTCTAATATACACACGCTTAGCGTAAGCAAGTAATAATGCTAATACAACCGCGATAGCAGCTGCAGATAATGCAAGATAAAAAGAGTTCCATGCTAATTTAAAAAAGCCATCTTGTATTAAAGACTCAAAAACACTCCAATATAAAAGTTGCCCAGCGGGGATAATAAACCCAAGTAATAAAGGTAAAGCGCAAACAGATACCGCTACCCATGCACTTCCGCTGCTAAGTTTGATTAACTCAGCTGGTTTACCTTTCATCGTATGATATCGCGCTTGCTGTCTAGAATAACGCTCTAAAAAAATAAGTAAGGTGATAAAACCTAACAATACCGCAGCCAATTGCGCCGCTGCGGCAGTATCACCAAAACCATAAAAAGTACGAAATATACCGGTAGTAAATGTGCTAATGCCAAAATACTGGACGGTGCCATAATCCGCTAAGGTTTCCATCAAAGCCAAAGTCAGCCCGGTAATAATAGCTGGACGAGCCATAGGTAAATGTAATCGCAAAAATGCGCGCTTGCCGCCATAACCCAAAGTACGACTGGCATCCATAATACTGGGGGATTGCTCAAGAAATGCCGAGCGGGCTAACAAATAAACATAAGGATATAACACTAAAGTTAGCATTAGCATTGCACCGGTTAAAGAGCGAATGTCAAAAAACCAATAATCGCCATATTCCCAGCCTGTAAGCTCACGTATCAAGGTTTGAATAGGCCCAGCAAAATCTAGCATGCCGGTATAAGTATAAGCGATGATATAAGCAGGCATAGAGAGGGGTAATAACAAGGCCCAAGTGAATAATCTCCTACCAGGAAAATCACAACGGGCCGTCAACCAAGCAGTAGGCACACCAACCAACACAACCCCAATACCAACACCAAACATCAATGCGATAGAGTTGCTCAAATAACTGGACAGTACAGTGGAGAATAAGTGTCGCCAAACCTCAAAAGAGCCACTAAAAATAGCGGCCACAACGACAACAATGGGCAACAAAATAAAGAGTGCAACAATAAATGCACTGAGCGCAAGAGGACGCAAAGGGTTGCGTCTGGTATTTATATTGACTTCCCTTTTCTTACTATAACTTATTGCAGACATACCAACCTAAACGTCAAACCCACTGCGAATAAAATCACCTGAATACAAACAACAAAAGCGCTCATTTGAGCGCTTAATAAAATACTATGCTTCTTATGTAAGAATTGCTAGCTATTTAAAATAAATACCTAGCAAATAGGACCTATAAACTTAACGCCAACCAGCTCGATCCATTAATTCAACTGCCTTACGATTATTTTCGCCTAACTTAGTTAATGAAACATCATCCTGCTTAAACTCACCCCAAGCTGTTAATACTGGGTCAATACCGCCTTCTTTTACAACGGGGTATTCATTATTCGTTTTAGCGTACCATGCTTGCGCTGTATCGGAGACCAAAAACTCAATTAGTCTAACCGCATTATCCTTATTTTTGGCTGACTTAGTCACACCGATGCCACTCACATTAACGTGAGTACCACGACCATCTTGATTAGGCCAAAAAATGGCTAACTTTTCTGCAACTGCATTATTACTGGACTTATCACTTTTAATTAAACGTCCAAAATAATAAGTATTGGCAATGGCTACGTCACATACACCTGCTGCTGCTGCCTTTAATTGATCTGTATCGCCCCCTGCCGGAGAACGAGCAAAATTCGCCACAAAAGCTTTAGCCCACGCTTCGGTTTTATCAACACCCTCTGCTTCAATCATCGAGCCAATTAGCGACTGATTGTATATATTGCTCGAAGAGCGAATACAAACACGACCTTTCCATTTTTCATCAGCTAAGTCCTCATAGCTAGACAACTCTTTTGGGTCCACTTTACCTTTAACGTAAAAAATAGGACGAGCACGTAAAGAAATGCCGAACCACTGGTTATCACTATCACGTAAATTAGCTGGAACTGTGTCCGACAGAACACCACTGTTAACGGGCTGAAGTAGGCCTGCTGTTTTTGCTCGATATAAACGGCCAGCATCAACCGTAATCAAAACATCTGCTGGGCTACCTTTGCCCTCGACCTGTAAACGCTTGATTAGTGCATCATCTTTACCCGTAACAAGATTAACTTTAATGCCTGTTTGTGCGGTAAAGTCCTTAAGTAAAGGCTCGATTAATTCTGTTTTACGAGCAGAGTAAACATTAACAAGACCTTTGGCCCCCTCTTTTGATTCCGCTTGAGCTGTAAATACATAGCCAGTCGCAATGGCTACTGAGACAAGCAAAGCAGAGGCAATGCCGAATGAGCGAGTTACTTTCATGATACTGTCCTGTTATTTCCTGAATATAAAAATTAAGTGGCTGCAAATAATTAAGCGCATGATAATCATTATCATTTAGATCCGCAAGTAAAAACTACTTTTTTCGCGCCATAAGCCGAACCAAAGCCTTGCGCCATAGATTGAGCGAAACCATCAAAGCATCTACACTGGCCAGATTCTTTATCTTTAAACGCGATTAGCAATAAATTTATGATGTTTGCCTCCCTCGTACTAGGCTGGTTCGATCAACACGGCCGTAAACACCTCCCTTGGCAACAAAACCGCACACCTTACCGTGTGTGGGTGTCGGAGATTATGCTGCAACAGACACAAGTAGCTACTGTTATCCCCTACTTTGAGCGTTTTATGACCCGCTTCCCCAACGTAGAAGCACTAGCCGCCGCAAGCCAAGATGAAGTCTTACAGTTGTGGACGGGCTTAGGTTATTACGCTCGGGGGCGCAATTTACACAAATGTGCTCAAATGGTTGTTGATCAATATCAAGGAAAGTTTCCTGAAACGGTAGAAGAGCTTGAAACACTCTCGGGTATTGGCAGGTCAACAGCTGGCGCCATTATTAGCTTGGCGCTCAACAAGCCTGCCACCATACTCGATGGCAATGTAAAGCGTGTACTGGCGCGCTATGGCGCCATTGCTGGCTGGCCTGGGAAAAAAACCGTTGCTGACCAACTATGGGAAGTAGCCGAAACGCTAAACCCTAAAGAACGAGCAGCAGACTACACCCAAGCTATGATGGATTTAGGCGCCACGTTGTGCACTCGCACCAAACCACTTTGTACGCAATGCCCCATCCAACAACAGTGTCTTGGGCATAAAGAAGGCAGCCCTGAACAATACCCCGGCAAGAAGCCCAAAAAAGTCACGCCGGTAAAATCCACCCAATTTCTCATTATTAGAAATCGCCAAGGCGCTATCTTATTAGAACAACGTCCAGCTATTGGCATTTGGGGTGGCCTCTGGAGCTTCCCTGAATTGGAAAGCGAGGAAAACGCGCTACAACATTGCCAACAACACACAGGCAAAGCCATCAACCATGAACAATGGCCGCCTTTTCGCCACACCTTCAGCCACTATCACCTCGATATACAGCCTATCTATATCGAGATAGAGAAACCGCTTAAAAAAGTCGCAGGTAACGATACTTTACGCTGGTACTCAGAAAAAGAGTGGCAAAACCTTGGTTTAGCCGCACCGGTGAAAAAATTGCTAGAGCAGTTAACCTCAGAGCAAGAAAATCTGTTATAAATGCGGGCTTATTTAATTGATGACCCACTCAAAGGTAAAAGGTAGCGCTATGGCTCGTATGGTAATGTGTCGCAAATACAAAAAAGAGATGGAAGGCCTCACTATGGCCCCTTTACCTGGCGCCAAGGGCCAAGACCTACTCGAAAACGTGTCTAAGCAAGCTTGGGAAGAGTGGATGCAACACCAAACCCTACTCATCAATGAAAAACAGCTGAATTTAATGGATATCGGCGCCAGAACTTACCTTGGCGAACAAATGGAAAAATTCTTCTCCGGTGATAATGTCGACCAAGCCGAAGGCTACGTCCCACCCAGCGAATAGTAGAAAGCCCCCCAGTGCGAGGCGCTACAGGCAATAATAAAACTTTTATAAGTAAATCAAAGCAATAAGCCCATATCCCTCTTGACTCAACAGGGCATAGCGGGTTTAATACGCGCCTCGCGCCAAACGGCGCATCTTGTACACGCTTAATCACTAAGCGCTCAGTACGCCCGGATAGCTCAGTTGGTAGAGCAGAGGATTGAAAATCCTCGTGTCGGTGGTTCGATTCCGCCTCCGGGCACCATTCTCCTTTATATGTGCCATATGAGTAATTGCGCCTCTCATTCTTTTTGAATGTGGTGGGCTACATCGAACCGGTTCGATTGATTCAGGCCTTCCTTGGCCTTCACCCCTTTGGGGCAGCAGAG
>JBOEGR010000012.1:0-9613 GCA_050633525.1 Cellvibrionaceae bacterium | reverse complement strand
TTTAATATGACTTTAGCCCAAGAGCTTGCGGCTAGCCCCAGTTTTGGACAAATTACGGTTAACGATTCTGACACCACAGCGGATTATTGCCTGCGGGTATTTGACTCAACGGCAGACACCATCCGTAAAGTGCGCGACCAGCTTAAAGTCAATGTCATCACTCAGGCTGTAAACGCATTGTCCTTAGCAAAACGTGTGGAGTTTTTTGGTTTTGGCGCATCGGGCGCGGTTGCGGCTGATGCACAGCATAAGTTTTTTCGTTTGCAGCTAGCAACGGCCGCCCATAGCGACCACCATATTCAAAGTATGTCGGCAACGTCAATGCAAGAGGGCGATGTTGTGGTTGCCATTTCACAAAGTGGGCGAACTTCTGCTTTATTGCAGTCATTATCTTTAGTAAAAGAGGCGGGGGGAACGGTAATTTCGATTGGCCCAAGCGATTCTCCTTTAAGTGAAAAGGCTGATATTGCGATCGAGATTAATGTAGAAGAAGACACCGAAATCTATACGCCCTTATCATCGAGGATTGTGCATTTGGTGGTTATCGATGTGCTGGCTATTGGTGTAGCGCAGCGGCGAGGGCCTGCGCTTAACGAACATTTATTAAAAATAAAGCGAGGGCTAAAAGGGCTTAAAAGTTAGCGCTTTAATAATTTTTAGAAGAGATTATATTATTTTCTTAAAAACCAATCGACCAACAAACGCTCACAGATTTTCCAAATAGTATAAAAAATAACACTCATAAAAGTATTTAATACTATCATTAAAAATTGTATGGCGGCCCCTTCTTGTAAAGCCAATAAGCCGAAACTTTTAATCAATACAATATTGGACTGAAATAGAAAAAATAAATTAAATGAAAAATAGCCGAAGCCAAGGAAGCTCAAGGCCATAATACATAAGGTGCTAAAAGGCGATTTTGCAAAATAAGCCACTACTTTTTTTCTTATCGTATTAAGAGACATTTTTTGTTTCTTCCAATAATTCATTTGTTAATTTAACCTGACAAAACTCTCCATCTAAGCTCACCAAATTAATAGTATGCATTGTCTCTGCTGAATAATAATTGCCTTTCTGATCAGTACGGTCAAACGTAGCGCTTGCATCCGAAACCAATGTCACTTCAAAGCCCAAGTTAGCTGCCATGCGGGTGGTCGTTGACACACAATGATCTGTTGTTAGGCCAAGAATAACCAATTGATTGATATTATTTTTATTCAAGTAGTTTTGTAAATCTGTTCCAATAAAAGCGCTATTGACATTTTTTCCAAACACGACTTCACTCTCTAAAGGTTTTGCTATCTCTTTAAACTCGTTACCTTTATGACTCGGATGTAAAGGGGAGGTTTTATTTGTTGAGTTATGCCGAATATGAATTATAGGCAAGGCATTTTTTCGCCAGCTGGCTAAGAGTAGTGCAATATTTTCTTCTGCTTCAAGATTATTTCTCTTGCCCCAAGTGGATTCATCAAACCCTTTTTGGACATCAATTAAAAGCAATGCTGTATTGTTATACTGATTCATTGTTTTATATTATATAAAGAGTGTTTAAGGAACGAGGCTAGCGATATTGCCGCTGCTTAATTTAGTTTTCTTAATATTTCTTTTGCCGTAATTTTACCAAACTCTTGACCTAATGTTTTAAGTCTTTTCTTAGCAATAGCATTGCTAGGGCCGCCTTTTGATTGTGTAGCACTGACATCAAAGCCATGTATTTTTCTGTATGCTTTTCTTTTTAAAATAATAAGTGATACTTGCCCTTCTAACACATCAGAACCAGCTCTACTTCCTAGTAATGCGGCATCGACCGTACTTCTGAAGTTAATAGTGTCGATCAAAATTTCAATTTTATTTGTAGATTTTTCATTAAACAAATTATATTTTTTTAGCTCTGATCTAACTCTTCTTTCTAGTTTAAGGTCTTTATATTTTTTTCTTTTTTTAGCAAGATCTTCTGTAAATTTCACATCAATAACACCGTAAACTTCACCACGATATTGATATTCTATTGGTTCTCTAACCCCTGCTTTGCAAGCGGTTAATAATACAAGAAGCGTTATTAGACTAACCCATTTAAAAGACTTAAACATAATGATAAACCTACTCTACGGTTACGGACTTCGCCAAATTACGAGGCTGATCTACATCCGTACCTTTTAATACTGCCACGTGGTAAGACAAGAGTTGTAAAGGCAAGGTATACACAATAGCCGTTAAGCCATGAGGGACTTTAGGCAAGCGAATAACTTTAAGGCCTTCAGTATCATTAAAGCTTGCTTCTGTATCAGCAAAAATAAACAGCTGACCACCTCGCGCGTGAACTTCTTCTAGATTAGATTTTAATTTATCAATCAGTTCATCGTTAGGAGCAACTGCCACAACGGGCATTTCGCTATCCACCAACGCTAAAGGCCCATGTTTTAATTCACCGGCAGGATAAGCTTCTGCATGAATATAGGATATCTCTTTTAATTTAAGTGCGCCTTCTAAAGCAACGGGGTAGTGAATGCCACGACCTAAAAATAGAGCGTGATTTTTTTCTACAAATGCTTCACTTACATCTTCAATCGCCGAGTCAAGACTCAATACATCCGAGCACAATTTGGGTAATTGGTGTAAGGCTGACACCATTTGACTTTCTTTTTCTTCTGTTAGTCCGTTGCGGCGACCGAGGACAATAGTCAATAGTTGAAGCGCTACTAATTGAGTTGTAAAGGCTTTAGTTGATGCTACACCAATCTCCGGCCCGGCTTCTGTCAGTAAAGACAATGCAGACTCTCTCACTAAAGAACTATTGGGAACATTGCAAATAGCGAGTGAAGATAAATAGCCTTCTTGTTTTGCTTTGCGCAAAGCGGCTAAGGTGTCTGCTGTTTCACCTGATTGTGAAATAGTGACAAGCAAGGATTTTTTAGGTACAACAACTTTTCGATAACGAAATTCACTAGCGACTTCGATGGAACAAGCAATATTAGCCCAACTTTCTAACCAATATTTAGCAACTAGCCCCGCGTGATAACTCGTACCACAAGCAACTATTTGAACATGTTCTATTTGTTCAAAAACAGCGGCAGCGTTAACGCCAAAACAGTTTTCTAAAACTTTATTTTTGCCTAAGCGACCTTGTAATGTCTGCTTAATAACCTCGGGCTGTTCATAAATTTCTTTCAACATAAAATGACGATACTCGCCACGACTGGCGGATTGATCATCTTCTGATAGTTTTACTATTTCACGTGTAGATAAATTGCCATCTTGATCAAAGATGGCAATGTTATTTGTCTTGATTTCAGCAATATCACCTTCTTCTAAAAAAATAAAACGATCTGTAACCTGACGCAAGGCAAGTTGATCACTAGCAATAAAGTTTTCATCAATGCCAACACCAATCACTAGGGGACTACCTTCACGAGTCACTATTAATGTTTCTGGGTCATCAGTGTTAATCACTGCTAAGGCATAAGCACCTTCACAACGATCAGTACTTTTTTTAACGGCATTAAATAAAGTCTCTCCTGTTTTTACATAGGAGTGGACTAAATGAGCGACAACTTCTGTATCAGTTTCGCTAATAAATTGATAACCATTGTCTTTTAATTCTTTTTTTAAAGCATCGTGATTTTCAATAATACCGTTATGGACTAAAGCGATATTATCAGAGTGATGCGGATGGGCATTTTGTTGTGTTGGTTTACCATGAGTCGCCCAACGAGTATGCGCAATACCGATTAAGCCTTTTGCTGGTTCATTTTCTATACGCTGTTCTAAATTGCTAACCTTGCCAGCTTCTTTTCGAATGGCGAGTTTATTATCTGTTATAACGGCAATACCAGCAGAATCGTACCCACGATATTCTAAGCGGTATAAGCCTTCTAATAAAATTTTTGTGACATTGCGCTGAGCTACCGCGCCAACGATTCCACACATAAGTAATCTCTATTCTTTTGTAAAGGTTAAGTTATAAACCGTTATTTCTTTTTGGGCCGCTGCCATTCTTTCATTGTTTTTTGTGGCGAGCGAGTTAAAGCTAACGTTTCTTTTGCCACATTTTTATTGATGGTTGAACCTGCACCTACCGTCGAGCCGGAGCCTAGCGTGATGGGCGCAACTAGGGCGCTATTAGAGCCAACAAAAACATCATCTTCAATAGTGGTTTGATGCTTATTAACACCATCATAATTACAAGTAATAGTGCCAGCGCCGATATTGACATCTTTGCCTAGTACGGCATCACCAACATAGCTCAAGTGATTTATTTTACTGCCTTCACCTACACTCGCCTTTTTTGTCTCAACAAAATTACCAATTTTAGCTTTATCGGCAAGCAGTGTTCCGGGTCTTAAACGTGCAAAAGGACCGATCGTACATTCACTGGCTATCGTCGCATCTTCTAATACAGTGTTGGCTTTGATTTCGGTATAACTACCAATAGACGTATTTTTAATTGTGCAGTTAGGCCCAATAATCACGCCGTTTCCTAGTTCATTATTACCTTCGAAAATACAATTGATATCAATAATAACATCAGTACCGCAAACTAACTTTCCACGACAATCAAAACGACTAGGATCTAATAAGGTGACACCATTCAACATTTGTCTTTCAGCCTGTTTCGACTGATAAATACGCTCAAGTTCTGCTTGTTGCTGACGGTTGTTAATCCCCATCACTTCCCATTCTTCCATGGGCTGTGCAGTACTAATTGAGATCCCATCGGCAACCGCCATTGCGATAATATCCGTGAGATAATATTCACCTTGTGCATTATTGTTACTTAAAGCCGGTAACCATTTTTTAAGCTGTGAACTATTAACCGCCATAATGCCGGTATTAATTTCTTTGATTCCAAGCTGTTCTGGTTTAGCGTCTTTTTGTTCTACTATGGAGGTGACAGCTTGTTTACTATCGCGAACAATCCGTCCGTAGCCACTAGGGTTATCAAGCTCAATCGTTAATAAACCTAGGCTCTCAGGTGTAACTTTTTCAAGTAAGGCTTTGAGTGTATCTAATGATGTTAATGGTACATCACCGTACAAGATAAGAGTGATAGAGTCATTGCTTAAAAGGGGCAGGGCTTGTTGAACAGCATGCCCTGTACCTAATTGTTCTGTTTGCTGAACAAAATGCGGCTCTATTGAAAGCGATAGTTGCTTAGATAGCTGCTTAACTGAATCGATAACCTGGGCTGAGCCATGGCCGGTGATGATATGAAGTGGATAATCTCCCAAGTCGCTAGCCGTAGCAATGACATGAGATAGCATTGAACGGCCACCTATTGGGTGCAGTACTTTTGCTAGGTCCGATTTCATGCGAGTGCCTTTACCCGCCGCGAGAATGACAATATCGAGCATACGTCCTTTCACTTATTATGTGTTCTTTACAGAGCCCTCTATCATATAGGGGTTTTCGTTTTCATCAATAAAAAAGGGTGGCTAAAGCCACCCTTTTCACATAATAATTTACGATTAACAACGAAGCTTACTATTTACCCATTTTTTTACGGATGGCTTGTAAGGTTCTTAGTTGAGCTGAGGCCTCTGCTAATTGCACCGCAGCTGCTGAGTAATCAAACTCAGCTCCTTGATTGGTAATGTTTTTCTCTGCATCTTCTTTTGCTTTCAATGCAGCCGCTTCATCCATGTCTTCAGCACGCAAGGCAGTATCTGCCAAAACAGTAACTTGATTAGGCTGTACTTCGAGATAGCCGCTTGAAATATAGTAAACCTCTTCTTCACCATCCTGTTTAATCACTCGGATAGGACCAGGTTTTAAACCGGTTAAAAGAGGCGCGTGACCATAGGAAACACCTATGTCACCCTCACTACCAGCAGCAACAACCATCTCTACTAGACCAGAGAAAATTTGTGCTTCAGCGCTTACGATATCGCAATGAACTGTCATGGCCATAATTTATCCTCTGGATTAGCCTTTTTTCATTGCGTTGGCTTTTTCGATTGCTTCATCAATCGTACCAACCATGTAGAAAGCCTGTTCTGGTAAATCATCATACTCACCAGCCAAAATACCTTGGAAGCCGCGGATAGTTTCTTTAAGAGACACGTACTTACCAGGAGAGCCGGTGAAAACTTCGGCTACGTGGAAAGGCTGTGACAAGAAACGCTCAATTTTACGCGCGCGTGATACTGACAACTTATCATCTTCTGATAGCTCATCCATACCCAAAATCGCAATAATATCTTTAAGCTCTTTGTAGCGCTGGAGTACAGACTGCACACCACGAGCCACGTCATAATGCTCGTTACCAATAATAAGTGGATCAAGCTGACGCGAGGTCGAATCCAATGGATCAACCGCAGGATAAATACCTTTAGAGGCAATATCACGTGACAATACAACGGTTGAATCCAAGTGAGCAAAGGTCGTTGCTGGAGACGGGTCAGTCAAGTCATCCGCTGGTACATATACCGCTTGAATAGACGTAATAGAACCTGTCTTAGTTGAAGTAATACGCTCTTGAAGTACACCCATTTCTTCAGCAAGTGTTGGCTGATAACCTACCGCTGATGGCATACGGCCAAGTAGTGCTGATACTTCCGTACCTGCTAGTGTATAACGGTAAATGTTATCAACGAATAGAAGAACGTCTTTACCTTCATCACGGAATTTTTCCGCCATAGTCAAACCCGTCAAAGCAACACGTAAGCGGTTACCGGGGGGCTCATTCATCTGACCGTAAACCATTGCCACTTTTGACTGGTCAAAGTTTTCAACATTAACAACACCTGCTTCCTGCATTTCGTGGTAGAAGTCATTACCCTCACGAGTACGCTCACCCACACCAGCAAATACGGATAGACCACTGTGCTGAATAGCGATGTTATTAATTAATTCCATCATGTTAACGGTTTTACCAACACCGGCACCACCGAACAGACCCACTTTACCACCCTTAGCAAATGGACAAACCAAGTCGATTACTTTAATACCCGTTTCAAGCAACTCTTCCGATGCCGCTAACTCATCATAAGCAGGGGCTTTACGGTGAATAGGCATGTGCTCTTTTGCGCCAATGTCGCCGCACTCATCAATAGGGTTACCTAACACGTCCATAATACGACCTAGTGTTTCAGTACCAACAGGAACAGAAACAGGCGCTTCAGTATTAGTGACTTCTAAGCCACGACTAACACCTTCTGAAGAACCCATCGCAATGGCACGAACAACGCCATCACCAAGCTGCTGTTGAACTTCCAAGGTCAAACCTTTATCGCTAACTGTCAGAGCGTCATAGACCTTGGGCACTGCATCACGTGGGAATTCCACATCGATTACGGCACCAATGATTTGTACGATACGTCCGCTACTCATTTCGAGTCCCCTAAAATTTACTTAAATGTGTATTAAATTTTGTTTAAAAGCTTTGTTTAAAGCCACTAAAACTACGTTCTTTAAATGCTACGATAACTATACTGCCGCAGCACCACTTACAATTTCTGACAACTCTTGTGTAATTGCTGCCTGACGAGCCTTGTTATAAACCAATTGCAAATCGTTAATAATATCGCCAGCATTGTCAGTTGCACTTTTCATTGCAATCATTCGAGCAGCTTGTTCACAAGCCGCGTTTTCAACAACCGCTTGATACACTTGCGACTCAATATAACGAACCAACAAACCGTCTAAAATTTCTTTAGCGTCTGGCTCATAAAGATAATCCCAAGAATGCTTTAATTCGTCATTATCTTCTGGCTGAAGTGGTAGTAATTGATTAACAACGGGTGACTGAGTCATCGTGTTAACAAATTCATTACTGACCAAAAACAATTTATCGATTTTGCCTTCACTATAAGCATCTAACATCACTTTAACAGTACCGATTAAATCTGATACTGAAGGTGCTTCGCCGATATCGCGTACAGAGGCTAATACATTGCCGCCATAGCTGTTGAAAAATGCCGAACCTTTTGCACCAATTAAGCATAAATCAATATCAATTTCTTGCTCTGACCACGATTGCATCGACTTAACCGCTGCTTTAAATGCATTGATATTTAAGCCGCCACACAAACCACGGTCGGTTGATACAACAATAAAACCGACACGTTTTACTTCGCGCTCTTGCAAATATAAATGCTTATATTCTGGGTTAGCATTTGCAATATGACCCACAACACTGCGGATACGCTGGGCATAAGGCTTACCTAATTCCATACGATTTTGAGCTTTACGCATTTTACTTGCTGCGACCATCTGCATCGCATTAGTAATTTTTTGCGTACTTTTAATACTCGAAATCTGTGTGCGTATTTCTTTACCGACTGCCATTTTTTAATCCAGTTGTCGTTGTCTATACAATCTCTAACTTAACTATTTAGTTAGAGATCATGGCACAGGTATGTGCCATCATTTTCAAACCGCAATTGCGTTTGAAAATGCGAGGCTAATAAACAATTTATTGTTTGTTAGCCGACTTCAAAATAATTCATGGAGAATTATTTTGAAAGCAGGTAAAAAGCTTACCAAGTCTGAGTAGATTTGAAAGCTTCAAGTGCAGACTTGAAAGTACTTTCAATTTCATCATTGTAAGCGCCACTGTCGTTGATTTGATTCATCAACTCGCCGTGCTCGCTGCCCATGTAAGACAGTAAAGATGACTCAAAATCACCGATTTTGTTTACAGGGACATCGTTCAAATAGCCTTCGTTAGCCGCATAAAGCACAACACCCATTTCAGAAATAGAAAGCGGAGTATATTGTTTTTGCTTCATTAGCTCTGTCACACGCTCACCATGATCAAGCTGTGCTTTTGTTGCATCATCAAGATCAGATGCAAACTGTGCAAAAGCAGCTAGTTCACGATACTGAGCAAGGGCTGTACGAATACCACCCGATAATTTTTTAACAATCTTAGTCTGAGCAGCACCACCAACACGAGAAACCGATACACCGGCATTCATCGCAGGGCGAATACCCGAGCTAAACAAATCTGTTTCTAAGAAGATTTGACCATCTGTAATCGAAATCACGTTAGTCGGTACGAAAGCAGAAACGTCACCCGCCTGTGTTTCAATAACAGGTAATGCGGTAAGCGAGCCCGTTTGCCCTTTCACTTCACCTTTAGTGAAATCTTCAACGTATTTTGCACTGACTCGAGATGCGCGCTCTAGTAGACGCGAATGCAAATAGAATACATCACCAGGGTAGGCTTCACGACCCGGTGGTCGACGAAGTAGTAGTGAGATTTGACGATAAGCCCAAGCTTGCTTAGTTAAATCATCATAAATGATCAAGGCATCTTCGCCACGGTCACGATAGTATTCACCCATCGTACAACCAGCAAATGGTGCTAAAAATTGCATCGCTGCTGGATCAGAAGCTGTCGCAGCAACCACAATGGTGTGTTCCATCGCGCCGTGTTCTTCTAACTTACGTACAACTGACGCAACTGATGACGCTTTTTGGCCAACAGCAACGTAAATACACTTAATGCCTTTACCTTTTTGGTTGATAATCGCATCAACCGCAATTGCTGTTTTACCTGTTTGGCGGTCACCAATAATAAGCTCACGTTGACCACGCCCGACAGGAACCAGAGCATCAATCGCCTTAATACCGGTCTGCATTGGCTCATGCACAGATTTACGAGGGATAA
>JBOEGR010000011.1:2399-50575 GCA_050633525.1 Cellvibrionaceae bacterium | reverse complement strand
ACAACAAAAAAGCCTCTTTATATTTATAAAGAGGCTTTTTTGTTGTTGATCAAAGAGATGGATGATGTGCCAAGGAAGGCAAGGATGTACTGACCGAATATACCTGCCCATCTTGTACGACGAGGTAATAATCTCAATGCCTGTTTCTTTTACTAAGATGATTTTCAATACTATAAAGAAGTGCTTGGAGAGGTGTTACGGAGTCATCAAGTTTCGCTCAATTCATAAATCTTAACCAAGATCCATACCTTTTAATTTACGGTAAGATCCGTTTCCATGTTCCCGCTGAAAAGGTTAGAGCCCTTTTTCCCGCCAACAATAGCTGGGATAGCCTGATGCGGGTTCTCCAAACCCCCTTGACGCTAATAAAGGGTTTCTAATAAAGGGCTTTGACCCCTTTACTAATACTGGCATAATTGCCCGCTATTTTGGATTGCCAAGTCCACCTTCCTTCCAAATTTCACATCGACTACCTAATATTAACCCTGTGAGGAATTTATGGCGTCTTCAGCCTCGATCACTAAGCAAAGTAGTAATAAGCCAAGTATTAAACCTGCTAACCCTAACTTCTCGTCTGGCCCTTGTAGCAAGCGACCGGGCTATGATGTGTCTAATTTAGATTTATCCACTTTGGGGCGCTCTCATCGGGCAGCGGTGGGCAAAAAAGCACTGAAGCAAGCCTGTGAGCAAACGGCAGAGCTGTTGGGTTTACCCGAAGGTTATCGTGTTGGTGTTGTGCCGGCTTCTGATACGGGTGCGGTAGAGATGGCTATGTGGTCATTGCTGGGGGCTCGCGGTGTTGATGTATTGGCGTGGGAATCCTTTGGTAGTGGTTGGGTGACGGATATCACTAAACAGCTTAAATTGGATAATGTTCGTTCCTTGATCGCAGACTACGGTCAGCTCCCTGAGCTTGATCAAGTTAATTTCGATAATGATGTTGTGTTTACTTGGAATGGAACCACCTCGGGCGTTAAAGTAAAGAATGGCGACTGGATTCCTGATGATCGTGCAGGCCTGACTATTTGTGATGCAACTTCCGCTGTATTTGCGATGGAGATGCCATGGGAGAAGTTAGATGTTGTGACCTATTCTTGGCAAAAAGTCTTAGGCGGTGAGGGTGCTCATGGCATGTTGATTCTGAGTCCTCGTGCCGTTGAACGCTTAGAAAGTTATACCCCAGCTTGGCCTTTGCCAAAGATTTTCCGCATGACAAAAGGCGGAAAATTAATTGAGGGTATCTTTCGTGGGGAAACCATCAATACGCCTTCTATGTTGTGTGTAGCAGATTACCTTGATGCTTTGTCATGGGTCGACAGTATGGGTGGTGTGAGTGCGGCTATTGCTAAATCGCAAGCTAATCTCCGCGTTGTTGAGCAATTTGTTGCCGATAACGACTGGATTAATTTCTTAGCGGTAGAGGCTGATACTGTCTCGAATACCAGTATTTGTTTAACCCTTGATGCCGATGCTGAGCAAGTGAAAGCGATGATTAAATTATTGAGCGAAGAGGAAGTCGCTTTTGATATTGGCGCCTATCGCGATGCGCCTTCTGGCTTGCGTATTTGGGGTGGTGCGACTGTAGAGCAAGCTGACCTTGAAGCGTTAATGCCTTGGTTGTCTTGGGCTTATGCCTGCATCAAAAGTTAATATAAAAACGAATTCTCTTGCAAAAGAATATGTCATAAAACTTTGCGCAGGTCGATATCTGTGCAAAATTAACGATTAAGAATAAATAACAATAAGAGCCATTTACATGTTTAAAGTTAAAACGTACAACAAAATTTCGATTAAGGGTTTAGAGCGTTTTGCTCGTGACAAGTATGAACTATCGAGTGATATAGGTCACCCGGATGCTTATATTTTGCGCAGCCATAAGCTGCACAATGAAGCCTTACCTGAAACGGTTAAAGCGGTTGCGCGCGCCGGTGCTGGTGTTAATAATATTCCTGTTGATGATTACACAGCCAAAGGTGTCGTCGTTTTTAATACACCCGGTGCGAATGCTAATGCAGTAAAAGAATTAGTGTTGGCGGGTATGCTGTTAGGCTCTCGCGGTATTGTGGAGGGCATGGCCTACGCTCAGAGTTTGCAAACGATGACTGATGCTGCTGACATGCATAAGCAATTAGAGGCTGAGAAAAAACGTTTTGCAGGGTCCGAGTTGGCGGGAAAAACTTTAGGCGTTGTAGGTTTGGGCGCCATTGGTTCTATGGTGGCGGAAATGGCGTTATCGATGGGGATGAATGTATTGGGTTATGACCCTGCACTGTCTGTCGATGCGGCTTGGCGTTTACCCAGCCAAGTGGGAAAAATGGAAAACTTACAAGCGCTATTATCGAAAGCAGATTATATTACGTTACATGTTCCTGCTATCGAACCGACATTCCATCTGATTAATAGTGATGCATTAAAAAGTGTCAAGCAAGGGGCGGTACTATTAAATTTTGCACGAGAAACTATTGTCGACCCCGAAGCAATTGTTGCTAGTTTGCAGGCGGATCAATTAGGTCAGTATATTTGTGATTTTCCAGAGCCTTGTTTATTAGGTAACGATAAAGTAATCGCGATGCCTCATATTGGCGCTAGCACAGCGGAGGCAGAAGAAAATTGCGCCATCATGGCTGCCGATCAACTAATGGACTATCTTGAAAACGGTAATATCAAAAATTCAGTTAATTTTCCGGCTGTTGCCATGGCGCGTGCGGGTGATTGCCGCATTACTTTTGCCAATCATAATGTGGCAGGTGTGTTAGGGGATGTGTTATCTGTTTTTACCCGTCACCAAGTGAATGTGATTGATATGGTCAATAAGAGTCGTGCCGATATTGCGTATAACATTATTGATGTCGAAGGTGATGTGACAGAGGCGGTTGTTAGCGAAATTCAGTCTTTGGAGCATGTTACGGCATTGCGTATTATTCAGTAATGTTATCCCCTTCAAAAAAAGGTAGTTTGTTGGCGATAGCTGCTTTTGCATGTTGGGGAGCATTTCCTTTTTATTTTAAACTTGTCTCCCATGTAGGGTCTTTAGAAGTGTTGGCTAATCGTATTGTTTGGTCAATACTGTGTTTATTTTTTTTACTCTTTTCCTTAAAAAAATACTGGCATGTCTTAGTGGGTATTTTTTTAAATAAAGCACATCTGTTGTATCTTTCTATTTCAACTTTGTTGATTGCAACCAACTGGGGGGTGTACATTTGGGCTGTTGATAGTAATCAATTGTTTGAGGCCAGTTTAGGGTATTACATTAATCCCCTGTTTAATGTTTTTTTAGGCTTTCTTTTGTTAAAAGAAACGCTAAATGGTAACCAATGGTTTGCGGTTTTTTTGGCGGCTATTGGCGTCAGTATTCAAATTATTGCTTTAGGGAAATTCCCTATTATCGCGTTAACTTTAGCTGTTAGTTTTGGTTTATACGGTTTTATTCATAAGAAAATAGCCATCGATGTCATCCCAGGTTTATTTGTTGAAGTGCTGTTGTTATTGCCACTTGCTTTAATTTATTTGGGGTGGTTGGCTACAGGTGTTGAGTCAACAATGAGTGGCCCTTTGAGTTGGTCGGGAGGTGATTGGCTACTGCTGATGTTTGCGGGCCCAGTGACTATTATTCCTTTATTGCTTTTTACCTCTGCCGCTAAACTGATTACGTATTCAGCGTTGGGTTTCTTTCAATACATTACCCCGACAACCTTGTTTTTTTTAGCATTGCTTTTTTACAAAGAGCCCTTTTCATTTTCCACTCTTTTGACTTTTGCTTTTATTTGGTCCGCTTTAGCTCTGCTAAGTTTTGATGTGATTAAAACTACCTTCTTTTCTAAAAAGATAAAGTATTAGTAGGTGCTGAACAGTAAACTGATGCCGACGCAGATCGTCAGTATTTCAAATAGGCGTTTAATGAGTTTGTTGCCTTTTCCTACCGCAAAGTGAGCACCAAGGTAACCGCCGATCAGTGATCCCAGTATCAGGGGTAATAACCAGCTCCACTTTACATCACTTAAAAATGACAGAGTAATGGCGCCCGTTGCATTCCAAAAAAAACCGACCAAAATCATAGTCGTGGCGACCGCACGTTTATAGTCGAGACCAAACCAATGGATTAGCCATAAGGTTAAGAAAAGCCCCGTGCCGGAGGTGAGGGAGCCATTGAGTAAGCCAATACAAAAGATAATGCCTCCGCCCAGTAAAAAGCCCTGTTTATTTCTATGTTTGGGTTGGTAGTGTTGTCCCAGTTCTTTTTTAAATAATGAGTAAATCCCTAAGCATATTGTTAAGAGGCCTAACAATAATGTTGCCAACTTTTCGTTTGTAACAGAAATAATAAAGGCCCCGATAATAACGCCAGGTAAGCCAAAACTAATTACGAATAAAGAAAAGTAGAGTTCAATAATTTTTTCTTTCCAGTAGCGTGCCGTTGAGCCGATACCTAAGGCGACAGTTGCTATTTTGTGTGTTGCTAAGGCAGTGCTGAAGGGGAGGCCCAAAAAAAGCAGGATAGGTAGTTGTAATAACCCAGCACCTCCGCCAGCGATAGCAGATAGGCCATTAGCGATGATGGCAATGACTAATAGGGTGATAAATTCGGAAAAGCTGAACATCGCGCGGTCGCTTAATAATGTAAATAGAGAATACGATAGTCTGAATGAGTGGCTTGTTTATGTCCAATTCTCCCTATTTTATATAGGATTCTCCTTATCGCTATGGTAATCTCGCGGCCGGAGTTGGCTAGGCAATCGCCTGACGGTTAACGTCGGTATTCACTGTTCTTTGAGTGGTGTGTATTGAGGTGCCGGCGGGAGGAAAGTCCGGGCTCCATAGGGTAGAGTGCCAGGTAACCCCTGGGGGGCGTGAGCCTACGGAAAGTGCAGCAGAGAGTAAACCGCCGATGGCTTTTTTAAAGTACAGGTAAGGGTGAAAGGGTGCGGTAAGAGCGCACCGCGCAGCTGGCAACAGACTGCGGCATGGTAAACCCCACTCGGAGCAAGACCAAATAGGAATCCCTTTACTTTAGGTGTGAGCCTTTTTAGTAAAAGGCGCGACCCGCGCTGGATTCGGGTAGGTTGCTAGAGGTGTATGGTGACGTACATCACAGATGAATGATTGTCCACGACAGAACCCGGCTTACCGGCCGACTCCACATTTTATTATTCGATGAAATGCTTGCCTTTTATGCTTTCATCTTCTTAGTAAGCCCTTCATAAATAAGCAAAAAATCTCACACTTAAAGTATTACTTTAAGTGTTGAGGGTATTGCACTGTTTTGAATCATTAAATCGGTTTTCCCCTTTCCCTTTTCCTTGTCAAAAATAACCTTTTAGCGGCAAGTTTCTGTTTTTTCAGTAGTTTTTCGCTACCTGTTTCCTTGACTTTAGTCATTCTCGGCATATAGTGTCACAATGTGGTTAAAAGTGGTTTTTTGTGGGTTTTAGTGATTGAGAGTGAGTAATTTGGGAGTCGAGTGGTTGATCGCCCCATTTTCAACTTCTTCTCCCTACTTTTTAAGCTCAATATTAAACAATAAGCTGCCTCGAACAATAAGGTCCGAGAGCAGTATTAACTAAGCAATGCTAAAAGGTAAAGCGAATTGTGAGTCAATTTTACGGTAGTCACGCTATTAATATGGACGCGAAGGGTCGTATTGCGATTCCTGCGCGCGTGCGTGAATTACTGCAAAGTCGTTGCGGTGGCCGCATTGTACTGACAGCGCATACCGAAAACCGTTGCTTGCACTTATTCCCAGAAGATCAGTGGAATGAGGTGCTGCCAAAAATTGAAGCATTACCCTCCTTCAATCAGCGTTCGCGTCGTGCCAAGTTATTGTTAATTGGTCATGCCAATCTACTGGAGCTAGATGGTAATGGGCGCGTGCTTGTTTCACCCACTTTGCGGGAATATGCCCATTTGGATAAAAAGTTAATGTTGGTGGGTCAGGGTAAGAGTTTGGAGTTGTGGAGTGAGGAGCGCTTTGCAACTTATATCGATGAGTCCAATTTTGATGAAGATATGCCGGAAGGCATGCAAACACTGGCGCTGTAACGATGAATGCAGGGGAGCATATTACCGTCCTTTTAGATGAGGCGGTTGAGTCATTAATTACAGATGAAAATGGGTTTTATGTTGATGGCACTTTTGGGCGAGGGGGACACAGCGCCAAAGTGCTAGGGGGGCTGTCCGAAGGTGGCCGCTTGCTTGGGATTGATAAAGATGAGCAAGCGGTTGCCGTCGGCAGTTTACGTTTTCAGGATGATCATCGTTTCGAGCTAGTGCGAGGTTCATTTGCCGGAATGAAAGACTATATAGAGCAACGGGGTAAGGCAGGGCAAGTTTCTGGCATTTTGCTTGATCTAGGGGTGTCTTCGCCTCAGCTGGATCAAGCGGAAAGGGGATTTAGCTTTTTGCATGACGGCCCTTTGGATATGCGTATGGATACCAGTACTGGTCCGACGGCAGCTGATTGGGTTAACCATGCTGAAGAGGAAGAGATTGTTCGGGTCTTAAAAGAATATGGAGAGGAGCGTTTTGCTCGGCGCATGGCGCGAGCCATTCTGGAGGAGCGCTCTCAGGAAGCTATCACTACTACCGCGCGATTGGCGAAAATCATTGCAGAAGCGAATCCCGCTTGGGAAAAGGGCAAACATCCTGCAACGCGCGCTTTTCAGGCTATTCGAATACATATTAACAACGAGTTGGGCGAACTGGATCAGGTGTTGGGTCAGGCCTTGGAATTATTAAAGGTTGGCGGTCGTCTCGTGGTTATTAGTTTTCATTCTTTAGAAGATCGTAAAGTTAAGCGTTTTATTCAGCATCACGAAAGGGGTGATGAGATGCCTATGGGACTGCCAATTACTGCAGATAAATTAAATAAGCGCTTAAAGCGTATCGGCAAAATGACTAAGTCTGGGAAAGTTGAATTAGAGTCTAATCCTCGTGCGCGCAGTGCGGTAATGAGGGTGGCAGAAAAGATTGCCTAAATAGGTTTAGGTAATCGTTAATTTTTAGAAGTGGGCGAAAGGTTATTCATCGTGGTGGTACATAAAGGAGTAAAGCAGAAACCCTTTTCTTTGCAGTCGTTGATTGTATTGGTGGTCTTGTGGTTGGCGTTGATAACATCTTCTTTTGGAGTTGTGTATGTGACCTACGATACGCGAGTGAAATTTAATTTATTGGAAACCTTAAGACGTGAACAAAACCAGCTGCAAATTGTGTGGGGTCAGTATTTGCTAGAAGAAAGCACGTGGGCTGGATATGGGCGAGTTGAACGAGTGGCGGAAGAGAAGTTGCTAATGCAAATTCCTGATTCAGAAAAAATTATTATGGTTACGCCATGACGGCAAGTTTTGATGTAAATAATATCTTGATAAAACAGGCAAGTTAATGAAAGCAAAAACACATACTGCAAAAATAGTCCGTTGGCGTTTTTATGCCATCAGTCTTGCGCTTGTCAGTTTGTTGTTGGCCTTGGTATTTCATCTCGCTTCTATACAGATATTGCCAAATGAGCTGCGGGGTTATGAATTTTTGCAGAGGCAAGGGCTTGTGCGTACCTTGCGTTCAGAAACCATTCCAGGCTTGCGTGGTGTTATTACTGATCGCCACGGAGAACCTTTGGCTATTAGTACGCCGGTTGTGTCGCTGTGGGCAAACCCTAAAGAATTGTTGGTATCAAAAGAAAGCTGGCCGGATTTGGTTAAGCCTTTGGGTATCAATATTGCCGATCTTGAAAAGAGATTGAAGCGTTATCGCAATAAAGAGTTTATGTATTTGCGCCGTCACTTAACACCAGCCGATGCAAAAGCCATTCTTGATATGGATATTGTGGGTGTTTACGGACAGCAAGAATACCGACGTTTTTATCCAGCAGGAGAAGTTGCGGCACACCTCGTTGGTTTTACTAATGTTGATGATAAGGGCCAAGAAGGCGTAGAGCTTGCTTACGATACTTGGTTGGCCGGTGATAATGGTAAAAAACAGGTCTTGAAAGATCTACGTGGTCGCACCTTTAAAGACGTCAACCTAATCGCTGACGCAAATGCAGGTAAAGATATCGAGTTAAGTATTGATTTGCGTTTGCAATATCTTGCTTATCGAGAATTAAAAGAAGCAGTAAAAGCGCACCGTGCCACATCAGGTTCTGTTGTGTTGTTAGATGCGTTGACGGGAGAGGTCTTGGCGATGGCTAATCAGCCATCTTACAACCCAAATGATCGTAGAGGTTTGAAATCCAGCGCATTGCGTAATCGAGCGATGACAGATCAGTTTGAGCCTGGTTCAACGATGAAGCCTTTAACGATTATGAGTGCATTGGAAACGGGTCGTTTTTATCCATCGACAAAAATTGATACTAACCCTGGCTTTTTGAAAGTGGGTAGAAAAACCTTACTTGACCCAGTGAATTACGGTGTCATGAATATCGAAAAAATACTTCAAAAATCCAGTCAAGTTGGTTTAACCAAAATCAGTCTGGATTTAGAGGGTGACAGTATTCGAGATATGTTTTTCCGGGCGGGTCTAGGGCAAGACACGGGTACAGGTTTTCCGGGTGAAGCCACTGGGCAGTTGCCCAGTCATTCAAAATGGCAGCCTATTGTTCAAGCTAACTTTTCATTTGGTTACGGTTTGTCGCTAACCGCTTTGCAGTTGGCGCAAGCTTATAGCGTGATTGCCGATAGCGGCAGAAAGAAACCAGTTTCATTGTTGAAGGTGAATCAAGCTCCTAAGTCTGAAGTGGTTGTTCAGGCGCGCTATGCCAATCAGGTCGCGGCTATGTTGACGCGAGTGGTTCAAGCTGGTGGTACCGGTACTCGGGCCAACATTTCAGCTTATCAAGCCGCAGGGAAAACAGGCACGATACATAAAGTAGGCAAAAGTGGTTACGCAGACGACCGTTACTTATCGTTATTTGCCGGTTTTGCTCCGGCGGAAAACCCTCGCTTAATCGCAGTGGTTGTTGTGAATGAGCCTAAGAGTGGGCAGTACTTTGGTGGTGAAGTGGCGGCACCTGTGTTTTCAGCCTTAATGGAAAGAGGGTTGCGCTTAATGCAAGTGCCGCCTGATGCAAAACAGTTGGTGCAAAAAAAGGAACGCTCTTCGACGAGCAAAGTGCCGGAGCCCTTAACATGATGGCAAAAGAGAATACGAATACGATGCCTACTCTTGCCCAGCTATTTTCTGGAATGGTTTTAAATGAACCTTTACAAGAAAATACAATTGCGAGTATGCCTATTGCTGGGATTACAATCGATAGCCGAGAAGTCGATGAGGGGTATCTATTTGTCGCTATAAAAGGGCTTCAGGTTCACGGAAAAGATTTTGCAGAACAAGCAATAAAAAATGGTGCGGCAGCAATATTGATCGACGAGGAAGAGTCGCTATCTTTACCGGCTACGACTGTTCCTGTGATTAGAATGGAAAAAATGGAAAGGCAGTTAAGCCGAGTAGCGGGCAATTTCTATGCTCAGCCTTCTTATAATTTACCGGTTATTGGTGTGACTGGCACTAATGGTAAAACAACCTGTACGCAGTTATTGGCGCAAGCGTTTGCTTATTTGGATATTCCTTGTGGCGTGATGGGAACCTTAGGTTATGGCTTAGTTAATAAAGAAAAATTGGAGCAGAATGAAAACCTTCAAGATGAATTAGTGGAAACGGGGATGACTACAACCGACCCTGTTACGACTCAGCAAATCTGTGCTTCGCTATACGAAAGCGGCGCTAATGTGTTGGCAATGGAGGTTTCATCTCACGGTTTATCTCAGCATCGCGTAAGTGATGTTTTTATACGTACAGCGGTGTTTACAAATTTAAGTCATGACCATTTAGACTATCACGGCTCTATGAATGAGTATGGCGCGGCTAAGGCCAAACTATTTGATATGAGCTCTGTGACGTCTGCAGTGATTAATTTAGATGATGAGTTCTCTGCTAGATTGATTCGACAGCTGCGCCCTGATATTCAGTTAGTAACATATAGCGTCGATAGGAGTGACGCCTTAAGCGTTGCTCATAGCAGCGCTTCGATTGCTCACTTTTCGGTTGAATCAATCATTGCTAGTGATAAAGGGATAAAGGCGACGTTATTAACACCTGATGGCAAGTTTGATTTTACAACAATGTTAGTGGGTCGTTTTAATATTAGTAATTTATTGGCTGTTGTCGCTACCTTGTATGTTAATCGTTACGCTTTGGATTCTATTGTTGGCATCTTACCTAAGTTAAAGCCGGTACCCGGCCGTATGGAAATTATTCCCAACCAAACGGGTGTACAAGTTGTGATTGATTATGCGCATACTCCTGATGCTTTAAAGAATGCTTTATCTGCTTTGGCTACGCATGTTGAAGGAAAGTTGTGGTGTGTGTTTGGTTGTGGCGGCGATAGAGACAGAAAAAAACGTCCTCAAATGGCAGCTATTGCTGAAGAGCTTGCGGATAAAGTGGTTTTGACGAGTGATAACCCACGTACAGAGTCATCAGTACAGATATTTGCTGATATAGAAGCAGGATTTTCTACGCCGCGCGATGTCATTGTGGATCGGGCAAGTGCCATTGACTTTGCTATTAGCGAAGCAGAAAGGGGTGATGTAGTTTTGATCGCAGGAAAAGGGCATGAGGATTACCAAATTATTGGTAAAAAGCACTTTCCTTTTAGCGATCATAATGAGGCGCGCTTAAGTTTACGCCGTCGTGAGCAGGCGAGCGAAGACGGGAGCGAAATATGATAGCAGCTTTTGCTTTGCAAAAATTAGCAAGCCTTTACGGTGGGCAAGTTTATGGCCCTGGTACCTTATTGAGCGCAGTGGGTACAGATACCCGAACAATTGAAGCAGATAATCTCTTTGTGGCTTTGCGTGGAGAGCGGTTCGACGCCCATGACCATTTAGAGCAAGCTTTAGATAAAGGGGTAAAAGCGTTTGTCATTGATCGTGCTGAATCAAAAGAATTACTTGAACAGCATCAGTGTAGCGTTTGGTTGGTAAAGGATACGACACTAGCTTTAGGTCATATCGCTGAATATCAACGTAGTCAATTTTCTAAGCCTTTGATCGCGATCACCGGTAGTAGCGGTAAAACTTCTGTTAAAGGTATGTTGGCATCTATTTTATCTTGTTATGTTGGTGTAGAAAGCGTTTTTGCCACAAAGGGTAATTTTAATAACCATATAGGGGTACCGCTGTCCCTGTTGAGTTTAAACAATACGCATCAGTACGCAGTGATCGAAATGGGCGCTAGTGGCCCTAATGAAATTGCTTACTTATCGGCCATGACGAAACCAGATATTGCCGTTGTGAATAATGTTATGCCTGCACATGTTGAAGGCTTTGGTTCGGTACAAGGCATTGCGACAGCTAAAGGTGAAATTTATTCGGGTTTAAAAGAGCATGGCTGCGCCATTGTTAATGGCGATGATGTTTATGCTGATCAATGGCTCGACAATATCAAGCAGGAAACAACAATACTTTTTTCGGGTTCAGGTAGAACCGAGCATAACAGTAATAAAGTTGCTGTCTACGCAAAAAATAGCCGCATTTTAAATAATGGCTGCTATTCATTTAGCTTGAGTTGCGGTGACGAAGCTGTTGTCGTAAAGCTCAATGTTTTAGGTCAGCATAATGTGGCTAATGCAGTGTCCGCGGCGGCCTGTGCGTATGCCTTGGGGATGAATATTCAGTTTATTCGCAAGGGTTTAGAACAGTTTAGTGCGGAAAAGGGTCGTTTACAGGTTTTAGCTGGTATTAATCAGTCTACGTTAATTGATGATACTTATAACGCTAACCCCGGGTCTATGAAAGCCGCTCTTGATGTATTAGCTGATTCATCGTCAAAGTCTATCTTTGTGATGGGCGATATGGGGGAATTAGGTGACTCAGCTAAAGAGGAGCATGAGAGCATTGGCGCTTACGCAAAACAAAAAAATATTCAGTATTTTTTCAGTTTAGGTAAGCAAAGTGAGCATGCATCAACAGCATATGGTGAAGGAGCGCAACATTTTGAATCAATTGAGTCTTTAATCGATACATTACAGGGTTTGACTTTAAAGCAGCCTGTTATCTTGGTTAAAGGTTCACGTAGTGCGCGCATGGAAAGAGTAGTACATGCGCTTATATTTTCTGGAGATAATAATAATGCTAGTTTGGCTTGCTGAATATTTAGAACAATTCAATAGCGGTTTTGCCGTCTTTCAATACCTTACATTGAGAGGGATTTTAGGTGTGTTAACCGCATTGGCTATCTCTCTTATGTTAGGGCCATGGATGATTCGACGTTTAAATATTTTACAGATTGGTCAGTCAGTACGTGATGATGGGCCAGAATCACACTTGACTAAATCAGGTACTCCTACAATGGGAGGAACTTTGATTTTAGCGGCTATTTTTGTGAGCAGTTTATTGTGGTCTGATTTATCGAACCGCTATGTGTGGGTTGTTTTAATAGTCACCTTTATTTTTGGTGCCGTCGGTTTTGTTGATGACTATCGAAAAGTAGTTGAAAAAAATTCTAGAGGTTTGCCAGCTCGTTGGAAATATTTTTGGCAATCTGTTGCTGGCCTTGGCGCGGCAATTTATTTGTATACGCATGCAGAGGCTCCTGCAGAAACACAGTTAATTATTCCATTTTTCAAACATGTAATGCTAGATATGGGCTTGTTTTATATCGTACTAACCTACTGCGTGATTGTCGGTTCTAGTAATGCAGTTAATCTAACAGATGGTTTAGATGGCTTGGCTATTATGCCGACTGTGTTGGTTGGTGTTGCCTTGGGCTTAATTGCGTATTTGTCAGGTAATGTCACTTTTTCCAATTATTTGCAAATCCCTTATATCGCTGGCGCAGGTGAGCTCATTGTTTTTTGTGCCGCGTTAGGTGGGGCGGGTTTAGGTTTTTTATGGTTTAACACTTACCCAGCGCAAGTTTTTATGGGAGATGTAGGTGCTTTAGCATTGGGTGCTGCATTAGGTGTTATTGCGGTTATTGTTCGCCATGAAATTGTCTTTTTTATTATGGGTGGGGTTTTTGTGATGGAGACGGTATCGGTCATCATGCAAGTTGCCTCATTTAAGTTGACGGGTAAGCGTATTTTTAGAATGGCGCCTATTCATCACCACTTTGAATTAAAGGGTTGGCCAGAACCTAGGGTCATTGTCCGTTTTTGGATTATCACTCTTATGTTGGTTTTATTTGGTTTGGCAACACTCAAGTTGCGATAAGAAAATTAACAAATGACAGACAAAATAGTAGAAGCAGAGTATTAATTAAATGACGCTAATAGCAACAAGTCAGTTAACGGTAATTGTCGGTCTCGGTGTGACTGGCTTATCGGCTGCCCGCTATTTGAAGCGTCGCGGTGTTCGATTTGTTGCTGTAGATTCACGTGATAATCCTCCAGGTTTATTGGAGTTTCAACAACTATTCCCTGAGGTGGGTATATCTCTGGGTAAACTTGATCAAGGGCTTTTGTTGCAAGCGAGCGAGATTATTGTCAGCCCAGGTATGAGTTTAAAAATACCTGAGATAGCAGCTGCAATTGAAGCCGGTGTGAGTGTTGTTGGTGATATAGAGTTATTTGCTCGCGAAGTAAAAGTGCCTGTGATTGCGATTACCGGTTCAAATGCAAAAACAACGGTGACTACCTTAGTCGGCCAGATGGCTTTAGACGCGGGTATTAAAACAGCAGTGGCGGGTAATATCGGTCGCCCTGTTTTGGACTTGCTTGAAGAAGAATTTGATTTGTTTGTGTTGGAGTTGTCGAGTTTTCAATTAGAGACAACGCATACCTTAAAAGCAACGGCAGCGACGGTATTAAATATCAGCCTTGATCATATGGACCGTTACAGCAATTTAGCAGAGTATCATAGGGCGAAGCAAAAAATTTACTTTGGTGCGCAGCAGGTTATTGTTAATCGTGCTGACCCATTAACACAACCGCCTTTGGCTGACGGTATTCAACGCCTTTCATTTGGTTTAGATAGACCAGATAGGGATGGTTTTGGGCTTATAGTGAAAGAAGGTAAAGAATATATAGCCTATGAATTCAAAGCTTTGCTTGCAGTGAATAAATTGCAGCTAAGAGGCCGGCATAATGTAGCTAATTGCTTAGCTGCACTTGGCTTAGGGCAGGCTATTAATTTGCCTATGGATTCAATGTTGAAGACATTGTGTGATTTTTCTGGTTTGCCTCATCGTTGCCAATTAATTACCACCCTTGATCAAGTTGAATACATTAATGACTCAAAAGCAACCAATGTAGGAGCCACTTTGGCTGCCCTCGAAGGCTTTGCTCAAGATAAACCCTCTATTGTTTTGATAGCGGGTGGTGATGGCAAAGATGCAGACTTTTCTGAATTGAAGACGGCTATTCAAAAAACAGTGCGTTTACTTATTTTAATAGGGCGTGACGCGCAAAAAATTGCTGATATTGTTCAGCATGATGTTCAAATCATTTTTGCCGACTCTTTATACTCTGCTGTGGACGTGGCTAAAAATAATGCAAAACAGGGAGATACTGTATTGCTATCCCCTGCTTGTGCTAGCTTTGATATGTTTTCTGGCTATGAAGAGCGAGGTCGTGAGTTTATTTCGGCTGTGATAGGGGAGGCCGCATGAGTTTGCTACAGGGCACCTCAATCATTACGGCAGCATTGTCGCCTTTTTATTCGGCGTCACATCCTTCGCTTTCATTAAATTGGCGCTTGGTTTATACGGTATTGATCTTAATTAGTGTTGGTTTAATCATGGTGGCTTCGGCTTCTATTGATTTTGCTGCAGCTAATTATCAAGATCCTTGGTTTTTTGTTCGCCGTCATCTTATTTATTTGGTGTTAGCTTTTGCCAGTTCTCTGATTATGCTATCAATTCCAACAGCATTTTGGCGAAAATATGGTTGGATGTTGTTTTTAGTCTCTATCTTCTTTTTAGTTATTGTGCTTATTCCGGGTGTGGGTAAACGGGTTAATGGTAGTCAAAGATGGTTGCAATTAGGGCCTGTTACCTTGCAAGTATCTGAGCTCGTTAAGTTTTGCAGTATCGTATTTTTTGCTAGCTACCTATCTAATAGCCAGTACTTTTTACAAACTCAATGGCGAGAGTTATTTAAACCACTGCTTATGTTAGTACTGCTGATGTGGTTGCTGTTACTTGAGCCAGATTTTGGTGGCTCTGTTGTTTTGGCTGTGACGGTAGGCGGTATGTTGTTTTTAGCTGGCGCTAAGTTATGGCAATGCATCTTATTACTATGCTCAGGTATGGGTATTTTAACGGGGTTAGTTTGGTTTACACCTTATCGTATGCAACGTTTAGTCACATTCTTAGACCCTTGGAAAGACCAATTTGATACAGGTTATCAATTAACACAGTCTTTGATCGCTTTTGGGCGGGGAGAATGGTTCGGTTTAGGTTTGGGTAACAGTATTCAAAAAATGTTGTATTTGCCAGAAGCCCATACCGACTTTATTTTCTCTATTTTTGCAGAAGAGCAAGGCTTTATCGGGGTTATTTTGTTGTTGGCAATATTCCTGTTTATGGTATACCAAATATTTTTAATTTCTAGAAAAGCAATGCTGCGTAACGATACCTTTGTTTCTTTAGCTGCTTTTGGTGTAGCGGTTTTATTTGGTTTCCAAATCATGGTTAATGTAGGTGTTGCCTCTGGGTTTTTCCCAACTAAGGGCTTGACGCTACCTTTTGTTAGTTATGGTGGCAGTAGTTTGATTGTGAACTGCTTATTGATTGCTTTGTTGCTGAGACTGGATTATGACCTTGATTTAGATGTTGTCTCAGATAAGTCTTCCAGCAAATCTCCACGTAATAAAGGTAAGGCAAAATGAACGCTTCCTGTCGCTATTTAATTATGGCTGGTGGCACTGGCGGGCATATTTTCCCTGCGATGGCGGTTGCCCGAGCATTAACTAATAATGGCTCAGAAATTCACTGGCTAGGAACGGAAAAAGGAATGGAGTCGCAATTAGTGCCTTCAGAAGGTATTCCTCTGCATCTAATTCCTATTAAGGGTTTTAGAGGCAAAGGTTTATTCGCAAAGCTATCAATACCTCTTTTGTTATTAGTTTCTATTGTTCAGGCAATGAAAATTATAGTCAGAGTCAATCCGAAGGTTGTTGTGGGTTTTGGTGGTTATGTCGCTGCTCCAGGTGGAATCGCAGCGAGATTGCTCGGTAAAAAATTAATCGTCCATGAGCAAAATTCGGTAGCGGGTAGTACTAACAAACTATTATCAAAAATTGCTTCTAGCAATTTAGAGGCATTTCCTAATAGTTTGCCTAGAGCCATTAGAGTGGGTAACCCTGTTCGCACTGAGTTGAAAAAACTGTTTCATCAAGACCGAGGTGGTTTAGAGAATGGAAGCAGAAAAAAACTCTTGATTATGGGCGGTAGTTTAGGTGCGGCAGCTATTAATCAAGTAATGCCGGGGGTTATGAGCAAAATTGACCCAGAAGCGAGACCAGAAATATGGCATCAAGCAGGGAAGAATAAACACGAAGAGCTAATAGCTGATTATAAAAACGATGAGGTTTCAGCGCGTGTGGATGAATTTATTAAAGATGTTTCCGTCGCTTACGAATGGGCCGATATTATTATTTGTAGAGCGGGCGCTCTGACGGTGAGTGAAGTTGCGGTTGCCGGTATTCCGGCCATTTTTATTCCATATCCTTATGCTATTGATAATCATCAGTTTCATAATGCGGAGTGGTTGGTTAAAAATGAAGCCTCTCACTTAATTGAACAAAAAGATCTAACTATAGATAAACTGAATGGCTTATTACAAACGTTGCTATCTGACGAATCTCAATTAAATGAAATGTCAGCACGTCTAAAAAAATTAGCGATTCCTGACGCGACGGATAAAGTCGTTTGGGTCTGTGAAAAAGCCTGTAGAAATGAATCGATGAATATAGTCGGGCTAAAAAATGAGATAGAGAGAATGAGTATGGGAGATAACAATAATGCAGCCTAATGCTGTTTTTTGCGTACCTGAAATGCGTCGTATTCGACGTATACATTTTATTGGTATTGGTGGTGCAGGTATGAGTGGTATTGCCGAGGTTCTATTAAACCAAGGCTATGCTATTTCTGGTTCTGACTTGCGCGAGTCGGCGGTTACCTCGCGCTTGCAAAATATGGGCGCAGAAATTTTTGTTGGTCATCACATGAAAAATGTGGAAGGCGCTGATGTGGTTGTGAACTCTAGCGCCGTTGATGATGCGAACCCAGAAATGATTAATGCGCGAGAGTTACGCATTCCTATTGTACGCCGTGCAGAAATGCTTGCTGAATTGATGCGCTATCGACATGGCATCGCCGTCGCAGGTACTCACGGTAAAACAACTACGACCAGTTTGATTACATCGATTCTGGCAGCGGCTGATCGAGACCCGACCTTCGTTATTGGTGGTTTAGTCCATAGTGCGGGCAGTAATGCAAAACTAGGCACCAGTAATTACTTGGTTGCCGAAGCAGATGAAAGCGATGCATCGTTTTTACATTTACAACCCATGGTTTCCATTATTACCAATATTGATATGGATCATATGGAAACCTACGAAGGTGATTTTTCACGATTGAAAAAAACCTTTATTGAATTTATTCATAATTTACCATTTTATGGTTTGTTAGTTGTTTGCGGTGACGACCCTGTTGTACAGGAGTTATTGCCAGACATTTCTCGACAGGTAGTGACTTATGGCTTTAATGAAGGTAATGACTATCGAGCGATTGAAGTAGAACAAGATAAAAATCAAACAAAGTTTAAGGTGATAGGCACTTTACTTGAAGAAAAGGCTGGGTATAAATCCTTGCCGATAGAGTTAAGTATGCCGGGTAAGCATAACGTACTAAATTCCTTGGCTGCGATCGCTGTAGCCGTTGATGAAGGTGTAGAAAGCGATGCTATTCAGCGAGGCCTAGAGAGTTTTCAAGGTGTCGGTCGCCGTTTTCAGATTTATGGTGAATATCCAGTGGCCTCAAGTAACGATACTGAGACCGAAGGCACAGCAATGTTAGTCGATGACTACGGACATCACCCTCGCGAAGTTCAAGCAACGATTCAAGCTGTGCGTGATGGTTGGCCCGAACGACGTTTAGTAATGGTCTATCAACCTCACCGTTATACACGGACGCGTGATCTTTACGAAGACTTTGTTGAAGTCTTATCTCAAGTTGATGTTTTGATTTTATTAGATGTGTACGCAGCAGGTGAACAGCCTATACCGGGGGCAGATGGACGCCACTTGAGTCGGAGCATTCGTAATAGAGGGCAAATAGACCCTATTTTTATCGAAGGTGTTGATGGCGTACCTGCATTAGTTAAAGACTTGGTGCAAGTGGGTGACATCATCATCACTCAGGGTGCTGGTAATGTGGGCGGCTTGGCTTCAACATTATCCAAACGTAAATTAAGTTAAAGGTAAAGATTGTAAGAACTATGCAAAAGTTTGATTTTAAACCCTATGGCCGTATTGGTGTTTTATACGGTGGCGTATCAGCAGAGCGAGAAGTGTCTCTGTCGAGTGGGCGTGCGATCATTGATGCTTGCCATACATTGGGGATTGATGTTGTTGATGTTGAGATCAACGACGATGTGATTGACTGTATTAAGAAAGCCAATATTGATACTGCTTTTATTGCTTTACATGGGGGTATTGGTGAAGACGGACGCTTGCAGTCCTTATTAGATTTTATGGGGATTCGCTATACCGGTAGTGGTGTGCAGTCATCGGTTGTCGCGATGAATAAATTAATGTCTAAACAAATGTGGTTAGGCATGGGCTTGCCAACACCTAAGTTTTCTATCATAGATCAGTCGATTGATTCACATGAATTACTGGCTAGCTTAGGAGGAAGTGCGATCATTAAGCCAGCGCATGAAGGCTCTAGTATCGGTATGACTATCGTAAAAAACAGTGATGAATTGAATGCAGCCTATCAAACGGCTCTGAAGTTTGATAGCTGCGTTTTTGCTGAGCAATTATTGCCGGGTGCTGAATATACAGTCGCTGTACTGAATGGTGAGGTATTACCTCCTATTAAGTTAGAAACTGATCATGTTTTTTACGATTATGATGCCAAATACCTTGCCGATGATACTCGTTATCTTTGTCCTTGTGGATTGTCAAAAGAAAAGGAAGATGAATTGAAAGCCTTGTCGTTGTGGGCATTCAATAGTCTGCAATGCCAAGGTTGGGGGCGAGTCGATGTTATGGTAGATGAGGCTGGAGAATTTAGTGTGCTTGAGGTAAATACAGTTCCCGGCATGACAAGTCATAGCTTGGTTCCTATGGCTGCGAAGGCGGCAGGTTATTCATTTGAAGCATTAATTAGCACCATTATTCAATCAATTGAAATTAAATAGTGTGATGTTAGAGATTACCTTTTACGGTAAATAAAAAGTATGGCGAATAAAAAGCTAAAAAAGAAAAATGCAAAAATACAGGTGAAAAAACCACTTGTAGCGTTTTCCTCTGTCGTGAAAGTAGTGAAATACAGTATTGTTTCATTATTGGTTTTAGGTGCAGCAGGAGCGTCGGCTTATTACGGTAATCAAGCATTTAAACAGTTTTTATCTAAACCGATAGCGACTGTTGCCATAGAAGGTGACTTTTTGTATATGAGCAAAGAGGAAATTGCAGAAACCATTAATGAACATATGCAAGGTAGCTTTATAAAAGAAAGTTTGCATGATATGCAGCGGCAAATTGAGGCTAACCCTTGGATTGATAACGTTGTATTGCGTCGTCAATGGCCAGACCAATTACATGTTTCTATTGTAGAGCAACGACCCATCGCGCGCTGGGGGGATGATGGCTTTGTTAATTATCGAGGCGAATTAGTCAGAGTAAATAATGGTCATATGATAGAAGGTTTACCTGTCTTGCGTGGTGATGAAAAAAACACTTTGGAAGTGATGAGGCAGTACCAAGTTTTATCGCAAGCAATTAGTCCCTATGGTATTCATATTGTTGAGCTCCGCGAAAGCCGCTTGGGTATATGGAGTTTGCGCTTAGATAATCAGTGGGAGTTATTGGCTGGGCGTACTGATGTTGTTAAAAAAGTTCAGCAGCTTATGCAGATATTAGCTGAGAATAAAATCCCTAAGCCAGATGAAATTAGTCGTATAGATATGCGTTATGAAAACGGTTTGGCTATTAAATGGAAAGAATCGAATCAACAGCTTTCATCATCATTAGATGGTGATGGAAAAAATATTTAGGAAATATTAATGAAAAAAATGTGTGAATCAGGGGGAAGACATGGCGAATGATAATAATAATCTTATTGTCGGTCTAGATATTGGCACCTCTAAAGTTGTTGCTATTGTAGGTGAAATGAATAATAGCGGTGAACTAGAAATTATTGGTATTGGCTCGCATCGTTCTACAGGTTTAAAGAAAGGTGTGGTTGTTAATATCGAATCAACGGTACAGTCGATACAGCGTGCTGTTGAAGAAGCAGAATTGATGGCGGGTTGTGAAATTCATTCAGTCTATGCTGGCATTGCTGGTAGTCATATTAGCAGCATGAACTCACACGGCATTGTCGCAATTAAAGATCGCGAAGTGATGAGTCAGGATGTTGAGCGTGTGATTGATGCAGCGCAAGCTGTCGCTATTCCTGCTGACCAACAAATTTTGCATATTTTGCCTCAAGAATATTTGATCGATAGCCAAGAGGGCGTTAAAGAACCCATGGGGATGTCGGGTGTTCGCTTAGAAGCAAAAGTTCATTTAATTACTTGTGCTGTGAACTCTGCACAAAATATTGAAAAGTGCATTAAGCGTTGTGGTTTAGAGGTAGAGGATATTATTCTCGAGCAATTAGCATCGAGTTATTCGGTATTGACTGATGATGAGCGAGAGCTAGGTGTTTGTTTGGTTGATATTGGTGGTGGTACCACTGATATCGCTATTTTTACAGAAGGTTCGATTCGTCACACGGGTGTCATTCCTATTGCGGGTGATCAAGTGACTAATGATATAGCGATGGCTTTACGTACACCAACCATGCATGCAGAAGAAATAAAAATTAAGTATGCCTGCGCATTAGCCAAATTAACGGGAGCGGATGAAACTATTCAGGTTCCAAGTGTGGGTGATCGAGCTGCTCGTAGTTTATCTCGCCAGGCATTGGCTGAGGTGGTTGAGCCACGCTACGACGAATTATTTACTTTAATACAAGCAGAGTTACGCCGTAGTGGTTACGAAGATCTCGTAGCCGCTGGGATTGTGCTCACCGGTGGCACGTCAAAAATGGAAGGTGTAATCGAATTGGCAGAAGAGATCTTTCATATGCCCGTACGTTTAGGTTGGCCGCAAAATGTAAAAGGTCTTGCGGATATTGTTGCTAACCCTATTTATGCGACAGGCGTTGGTTTGCTTCACTACGGCATTAAACAACAGGGGCAAGGCAAAACTATTGTTCCTAATCGTGATGTAGGCGAAAGCTTTTTAAGTAAGGTAAAGCGTTGGTTTCAAGGTGGAGCATAGAGCATGACCTAAGGTCTTGCTTAGCATTTTATATTAAGTACGTTTTAAAAAATTTATATTCATTTAGACAGTTTTTACAAAAAGAGGGGAAATATTATGTTTGAGTTAGTTGATAACGTACCGCAAAGTGCGGTGATCAAAGTTGTTGGTGTTGGCGGCGGCGGCGGTAATGCTGTCAGGCATATGATTGATTGCGATGTCGATGGTGTCGAATTTATTTGTGCCAATACAGACGCACAAGCTTTACGTGATGTTGACGCTCGTGTTGCTCTGCAGCTCGGCGGTGGTATGACAAAAGGTTTAGGTGCTGGAGCTAACCCAGAAGTGGGGCGTCAATCAGCGATAGAAGATCGTGAGAGAATCGCAGAAATTCTAGAAGGCGCAGATATGGTATTTATCACTGCTGGTATGGGCGGTGGTACAGGAACAGGCGCTGCTCCAGTTGTCGCTGAAGTCGCTAAAGATATGGGTATCTTAACGGTTGCTGTTGTGACGAAGCCTTTTCCATTTGAAGGTCGTAAGCGCATGCAAATTGCTGAAGAAGGTATTCAACAATTGCAGCAGCAAGTTGACTCTCTTATTACGATTCCCAATGAACGCTTACTAACTGTCTTGGGTGCGGGAGCGAGTTTAATAGAGGCCTTTAAAGCAGCGAACGATGTTTTACTTGGCGCAGTTCAAGGTATAGCGGACTTAATCATTCGCCCAGGCATGATTAATGTTGACTTTGCTGATGTTAAAACGGTGATGTCTGAAATGGGCATGGCTATGATGGGGAGTGGTTGTGCCTCTGGTGATAATCGTGCACGCGAAGCAGCCGAAGCCGCCATTCGTAGTCCATTATTAGAAGGCGTCAATCTACAAGGTGCTCGTGGTATTTTGGTGAATATTACCGCTGGCCTTGATTTGTCTCTTGGTGACTTTAACGAAGTGGGCGAGACAATTGAAGATTTTGCTTCCCCTGATGCGACCGTTGTTGTCGGTACCGTTATTGACCCAGAATTAAAAGATGAGTTAAGAGTGACGGTTGTAGCAACCGGTCTGCAAGGACCAGCTGCGGTCAAGCAAAAGCCTGAAGCGCGAGTGGTTGTCAACAATACTCGTCAGGCCGCTACAACAACAACCGACTATGCTGACCTTGATATTCCTACAGTTAAGCGAAAATCAGCATCAAGTTCAGGCTCTTCTTCGGCCGCTGTTGCCGCACAAGCCCGAGGTGATAATGACTTCGAATACTTGGATATTCCTGCGTTTTTAAGAAACCAGGCTGATTAAGGTGGTAAATAGTAGGATTAATTAATCGCTAAATAGAACTACTAGCCTACTATTATGTCGAACAAAAGTGTCATGTAAAGCGAGTGGAGCTTAACCCCTCAAACAGCTTTATTCGCTTTAATGCGCTTCAAAATTTGAAGCGCTAGACATTTTTGGGTGTTTAATGACCAATAAATGCTGACATGCAGCAAAAATATGTTAGAATGCTTGTATCCCTTTCTGTAAAGACTGTGCTATTAAAAGTGTTCTTTAACCTACTTTGACAAGCAGTGTGTCTTTATTACTGTTTTTGGACTCTTCTTTTTCTGAGCTGATATTAGTTGCTGTGAAGTTATAAGGTCACTCTAAGACTTATACGGCAACTGAGTAATCGAAATAGTATTACTTTAAGGCCTGTGGTTTACCGATGATTGGTTGGTAGGCCTTTTAAAAAGGCTTCAAAAGTGTTCAGAAAAATCTTAGAAAGACGCTCTTAGGAATGTGTACTTGAGATTGATTGCTTCGGTCTCATATAGCATATATGAGCAACATTACATTTATATTGTATTTATTAGTGCTCGAGACTGTTATCGCGTGAGCAACACGTGAAATATTGTCTTGATGCATCTAACTTAATTTTACCGCATACACTTTAAAGAGGTATTTTCTGCGATGATCCGTCAACGCACTCTCAAAAATGAGATTAGAGCAACTGGAGTTGGTTTACACACAGGTGAAAAAGTCTATTTAACGCTTAAACCTGCACCGGCCGACTCTGGTATTGTTTTTCGTCGAACTGATTTAGATCCTGTTGTAGAAATCCCAGCGAAAGCTGAAAACGTAGGTGAGACAACTTTATCTACATCCCTAGTAATGGGTGATGTAAAAGTGTCTACCGTTGAGCACCTTTTATCTGCCATGGCTGGTTTGGGTATCGATAATGCCGTGGTTGAGCTAACCGCAGGCGAAGTTCCTATTATGGATGGTAGCGCTGGTCCCTTTGTGTTTTTAATCCAGTCCGCCGGCATTCAAGAGCAAAACTCAGCTAAAAAGTTTATTCGAATTAAAAAAGAAGTCACCGTTTCTGATGGCGATAAGACCGCAAGTTTTAAGCCTTTTAATGGTTTTAAAGTTAGCTTTAGTATCGACTTCGACCACCCGGTTTTCCAAGATCGCTCACTACAATCTTCGATTGATTTCTCTAGCACTTCCTTTGTAAAAGAAGTGAGCCGAGCTCGTACCTTTGGTTTTATGCATGAAATCGAGTACCTACGTTCTAAAGGCTTGGCTAAAGGGGGTAGTATGGACAATGCTATCGTCGTTGATGAATATCGTGTTTTGAACGAAGATGGTCTTCGCTACGAAGATGAGTTTGTTAAACACAAAATGTTAGATGCCATTGGTGACCTCTATTTGTTGGGTAACAGCTTAATTGGTGAGTTTTGTGCTCATAAATCAGGGCATGCATTGAATAATCATTCACTGCGAGAACTGATTGCTCAGCCGGATACTTGGGAAGTGGTGACCTTTGAAAACGAAGAAGATGCTCCTATTTCTTATGTGAAGCTAGCGATGGCAGTTTAATGTCTTGATGATAGAAAGCGGTAGAGTGATTTCCGATAAAAGCCCAATTAATCAATAATTGGGCTTTTTGCTTATTAAGAGTGCAACTATTGTCCCATCACGCTTAGATTATAAAGAGGCAAACACCATAATAATGTAAGAAACAAGATAAAAACGGTATTAAGATTGCCTTGTAATTCCTTGTTTTTGGGCCATATTTTAATAGTAAGTTGATTATTTTGACTAAAAAATGTATTGTTTCGCGCCGTTAAGCCGTAAATTAAGGTGCGTTTTGAGTTATTTCGAGCCTTTTCGGCAATGATGCTTGCCATTTGTTAATGCCTTGAAGGCATATGCAAAGCTAATTATGGCAAAGTAAGGTCAAGGTAAGACGAATAATATAGGTATCAATAGGCGTCAAGCTAAGATGATAGATGTATGAAGATAATAGTTGTTAGTAAATATCACGGTCGAGTACGGCACCTAACGTTTGGTGGCTGGACTCGCGCCTTGCTGTCGATCTGCGTACTGGGCTTGCCTTTGGGCATTGGTCTGTATTTGGGCCATAAAATGTCAGCAGGCGAAACAGGCAGTGATCTACTAACGGCTGATACCGCTGAAAAATGGTCTGAGCAGTTGGCAGAGCAAAAACAGCAAGTGAATGTGGCTAAAAAAGAGGCCAGCAATCAATTAAATGCCATCACTCTACGTATGGCTGCATTGCAAGCCCGCCTAGTTAGATTAGACGCTCTAGGAGAGCGTCTAACTACCATGGCTAAATTAGATAATGGTGAGTTCGACTTTAATCAGCCGCCAGCAGTCGGTGGACCTGAGACTACCGCTCTAGGCGATGCTTACCAAGCACCAGAATTTATTCGTGCAGTGGATCAATTGAGCCAGCAGATCGATGACAGAGAGCAACAGCTCGATACACTTGAAGCTCTTATGGCTGAAAGGAAGTTGCAAGACGATGTATTTGTAGCAGGCCGCCCTGTCAAAAAAGGTTGGATGTCGTCCCGATACGGTCGTCGTACTGATCCTTTTAATGGATCCATCTCTTGGCATAGCGGTGTCGACTTTGCCGGTAAGCTAGAGTCCGATATTATCGCAGTGGCCGCCGGTGTCGTAGTAGAATCGGGTGAGCGTAGCGGTTACGGCGGTTTTGTTGAGATTAATCATGGCGGTGGCTTCAAAACTCGCTATGCTCATAATAAACAGAATTTAGTTAAAACCGGTGATGTTGTTAAGAAAGGTCAAGTCATCGCGTTAATGGGAAGCAGTGGTCGCTCTACTGGCCCCCATGTTCATTTTGAAGTCTACAAATATGGCCGTCCGGTCGACCCTGCTACTTACATACATCGTACCCACCGATAATTAATCAGTCTTTTCTCTGCTTGTGTATTCCGCTTCATTGCGGTTTACTTGCTTCTTGATTTTACAGCATTCTATTTGTTAGATAATGAAAGACGCATTAAAGCTATCGCTGTTACAGCATATTCTTGCTATGCATCATATAAGCAATGTTCATTCACAAAAAATTGATAAGCGTTTACCACTGGGTAAGAGCTTACATAATAAACGACAAAATATATTAGGTTTTCTATGTTAGGAAAAACATTCAGAGGTATCTTCGGTTCAAAAAATGGGCGTGAGCTCAAACGTATGGGTAAATTGGTTAAGCAAATTAATCAGTTGGAATCTGACTTATCTTCTTTAGATGACGAATCTCTGAAGGGCAAAACGGACGCATTTCGTCAGCGGCTTAATGATGGTGAAGTCCTAGATAAATTATTGCCTGAAGCATTTGCCGTTGTTAGAGAAGCATCTAAGCGTACTTTAGGTTTGCGTCACTTCGATGTTCAAATGATTGGTGGTATCACATTACATGAAGGCCGCATATCAGAGATGCGTACTGGTGAAGGTAAAACACTGATGGCAACCTTGGCTGCTTATCTGAATGCACTGGCGGGCAGTGTACATATTGTGACAGTGAATGATTATCTCGCTAGTCGTGATGCAAACTGGATGAGGCCCGTTTATGAATTTTTAGGTATGAAAGTTGGTGTGATTCAAAGCATGCAAGAATTTGAAGACAAGCAAGATGCCTATCAAGCTGACATCACTTATGGTACTAATAATGAATTCGGTTTCGATTATCTTCGAGATAATATGGCGTTTTCAAAAGAACAGAGAGTGCAGAGGCCTTTATCTTTTGCCATCATCGATGAAGTGGATTCTATTCTAATTGATGAGGCAAGAACTCCTCTTATTATTTCTGGTCAGGTAGAAAATAATGCTGAGTTATACAAAAAAATTAATACCTTAATTCCTAAGTTGACCTTACAGACCTTGGATGAAAAAGATGAGAGCCCTGAGCCGGAAGGTATTAAGGGCGACTATACGGTTGATGAAAAGCAGCGTCAGGCAGAATTAACTGAGCAAGGTCATCAAAAAGTTGAAGACTTACTGATAAAAATGGGCTTACTAGAGGCAGACGATAGCCTTTATGCTTCCACTAATTTAAGTCTGCTACATCATGTCCACGCGGCACTTAAGGCGCACACTCTTTTTCAACGAGATGTGCAGTACATTGTGCAGGAAGGTGAGATTTTACTTATTGATGAGCATACAGGTCGTACTCTTCCCGGTCGCCGCATGTCAGAAGGCCTCCATCAGGCAATTGAAGCAAAAGAAAGTGTATCGATTCAAAATGAATCACAAACCTTAGCATCAACTACTTTCCAAAACTATTTTAGACTCTACCCGAAGTTGTCAGGTATGACGGGTACAGCAGATACTGAAGCGTTTGAATTCAGACAGATTTATGGCTTAGATGTTGTTGTTATTCCCACGAATAAAGAAGTCGAAAGAAAAGATTTAAACGATCTTATCTATTTATCTATAGAAGAAAAATACGATGCTATCGCAACAGATATTGTTAAATACCAAGAAAAAAATGCGCCTATATTAGTTGGTACTGCATCAGTTGAGTCATCAGAGGCTTTGTCGAATCGCTTAAATCAAAAAGGTATTGAGCATAAAGTGCTGAATGCCAAATTTCATGAAAAAGAAGCTGAGATTGTTGCGCAAGCAGGGCGTCCCAAAGCCGTGACTATTGCGACAAATATGGCCGGCCGTGGTACAGATATTGTATTAGGTGGTAATTTAAAAGCAGAAATAGCCGCATTAAATAATCCTAGTGATGCAGAGGTTCAAAAAGTGACAGCCGATTGGGAACAACGGCATCAATTGGTATTGGACGCGGGTGGCTTGCATATTCTTGGCACTGAACGTCATGAATCGAGACGTATTGATAACCAGCTTCGAGGCCGTGCCGGGCGCCAAGGTGACCCTGGTTTGTCACGCTTTTATCTTTCAATGGAAGATAGTTTAATGCGTATCTTTATGTCGGATCGTATTCGTGCCTTTATGCAGAATTTAGGTATGGATAAAGGCGAAGCTATTGAGCATAAGATGGTAACGAATGCCATTGAAAAAGCACAACGCAAAGTCGAAGGGCGCAATTTTGATATTCGTAAGCAATTACTTGAATTTGATGATGTCGCGAATGACCAACGACAAGTCATTTATAATCAACGTAATGAATTATTAGAAGCGGATACTATTCGTGAAGTAATTACTAATATTCGACACGATGTAGTGAATGAGGCCGTGAGTGATTATATCCCAATACAAAGTATGGAAGAACAATGGGATGTTCCTAGCCTAGAGCAACATTTAACGAATGAATATGATGTTGAACTACCTATCCAAAAATGGCTGGATAGTGATGATAGCTTGCACGAAGATTCCTTAAGAGAAAGAATTATTGCGACTGTGCAGGCGCGTTACGATGAAAAGTGTGAGCGTCTTGACCCATCATTGGTCGAAATTGAAAAACAAGTGATGTTGCAGATTTTAGATATGCAATGGAAAGAGCACTTGTTGAGTATGGATCATTTGCGTCAAGGTATTAACTTACGTGCTTATGCTCAAAAGAACCCTAAGCAAGAATATAAGCGAGAGTCTTTCGAGCTTTTCCAGTCTATGTTAGATACCATTAAGCATGAAACAGTTAAGATACTAGCTAGAGTTGAACCTGTTTCACAAGAACAGATGGAAGCGATGGAAGAAGAGCGTCGACTGCAACAAGAGCAGGCGATGAAGTTAGAACATGCACAAACATCTGCTTTGGGTGAAGAGCCGCAACAAGAACCTGACCTGCAGCAAACAAGTGAACAGCCCTTTATCCGAGATGAGCGTAAAGTCGGCCGTAATGAGCCTTGTCCTTGTGGTTCTGGTAAAAAATATAAACAATGTCACGGCAAACTCTAGAATTTGCTAAATGCTAAATAAATGGGGCCAAAATAAATGTAATAAATGGGGTCAGAGTAAAATTTTCTCGACTAATTATAAATTGTCCGCTTCTATGAAATGAAAAATTTACTCTGACCCCATTTATTCCTTCACATTTATTTTACTTCTTTCATAATTAAAAATAATAAGGGATGTTCAATGCCAGTCGGTTTATCGCCTTTTCCTTCGATGCCGGTGATCGAGGGTATCAAACTCAATGCCGTTAGCGCGGGTATTAAAAAAGTACCTAGTTTAGATTTAGTGTTATTTGAGTTGCCAGCAACAGCGACGGTTGCCGGCGTTTTTACTCAAAATGCATTTTGTGCTGCTCCTGTTTCTCTTTGTAAAAATCACTTATCACAAACCACTAATACTCGTTACCTCTTAATTAATTCTGGTAATGCTAATGCTTGTACGGGCGAGCAAGGGATGGCGGCGGCACTCGTCAGTTGCGCCGCTCTTGCTGAAGAATCTCAAGTGGCTGTGAATCAGGTTTTGCCTTTTTCTACCGGTGTCATTGGCGAGCCATTGGACGCCAGTAAAATAGAAAACGCCTTGCCTAGCTTGTTGTCTGGGGTAAAAGGGGATGCTTGGGAATTGGCTGCCAAAGGTATTATGACGACTGATACTGAAGCGAAAGGAGCAAGCGTTTCAGTCAATATTGGTAATGAAACGCTCATTGTTAATGGTATTGCAAAAGGGGCTGGTATGATAAAGCCCAATATGGCGACTATGCTCGCTTATATCGCTTGTAATGCTGATGTTGAAGAGTCCATCTTAAAAAAGATATTAAAGGAAGCGGCAGACCTATCATTTAATCGTATTACCATTGATGGTGATACCTCTACGAATGATAGTTGTATCTTAGTGGCTGCTGGTACATCTTCAATTGTTGTGAATGATGATTGTTCTGCGCATTATTCTATCCTCAAGAAGGCCGTTATCGAAGTGTTGAGTTCTTTGGCGCAAGCCATTGTGCGAGACGGAGAGGGAGCGACAAAGTTTGTTAGCATTAAAGTCGAAGGTGGCCAAAATGCTCAAGAGTGTTTGCAGGTGGCGTATTCGGTCGCGCATTCTCCTTTAGTAAAAACGGCTTTATTTGCTTGTGACCCCAATTGGGGACGTATCGTCGCCGCTATTGGTTATGCAGGTATTGATCATTTAGATGTCGACCAGATTAAAGTGTATTTAGGCGATGTGCTGATTGTTGAGAAGGGTGGCCGAGCCGCATCTTACCGCGAAGAAGAAGGTCAGAGTGTAATGGATCAAGACGACATTACGATTCGTATTTGTTTGGGGCGAGGCGAGTTTACAGAAACTCTTTGGACTACAGACTTATCACATGAATATGTAAAGATTAATGCGGAATATCGTACTTGAGTAATATGAAAAAAACAGTGCATGTTGCGGTCGGTATCATTGTTGATGACGATAATCACATTTTAATCGCTAAACGCCATCAAGGTGCCCATCAAGGTGGCCTTTGGGAGTTTCCTGGAGGCAAAGTCGAAGCCAGCGAAAGTGTGTTTGAGGCTTTAGTCAGAGAATTTCTAGAAGAGGTTGGTATCGTTATCAAAGAAGCGGATGCCTTTATGGAAATTTGTCATGATTATGGTGATAAGGTAGTAAAGTTGGAAGTCTTGTTGTGTAAGCAGTTCGATGGTGTGGCGCAGGGAATGGAAGGTCAAGAATTGAAGTGGGTTACTCTATCAGACATTAATAATTATGATTTCCCTAAAGCCAATGAAGCAATTATTAACAAGCTTCTCTCTTCTCACGATTAATTGTCTGACGTTCTTATTCCCACTCTTCTTTTGCCTGATCGCTTCCATTATCAGGAATGCTATAAGACTCGCTAGCCCATTCGCCTAAATCAATAAGCTGGCAGCGATGGCTACAAAAAGGTCTATGGGGATAGTCTTCATTCCATAAAATCTTTTTTTTACATGTGGGGCAGTTGAGTTCTTTTGGTATATTCATAGAGCCTTATTGTAATATAGTCTCAAAGAGTTACCTATACTCTCTTCATAGTTTCTTAAAAAAAGGGGGCTGCTCTATATTTACCTAATAGCGTCTATTTTTGACTCTACTTCCGAATCTTTAAGTTCTTTGAGTAATGAAGTATGATAATTATCTATAGCGGTATTTAACTCTTTCAGCGTTCCATCATTGATAATAACATCATCTGCTCTGCTAGTGCGTTCACGACGACTCAGCTGTTGTTGCATGACTTTTTGTATTGATTCTATTGAACTGTTGTCCCTTCTACAGGCTCGATCAATTTGAATGGCCTCAGGGCAGTCGATCACTAAGATTCTATTGGTTAAAAATTCTAAATTTTTTTCGAGGAGTAAAGGAGCAGATAAAATAGTATAGGCAGATGTTGATTGTTGAATGGCTTCAAGCGTCTTTTGTCTGATAACTGGGTGCAAACAGTTTTCTAACCATTCCCGCTCTTTTTCATCATCAAAAATGAGCTCTCGTAATGCTTTTCGATCTAGCTCTCCATTTACTAGTAAGATATCTTTCCCAAAATGCGAAGCTATTTTATCTAAACATTTTGTTCCTGGTTCAACAACCTGATGCGCAATTTGATCGGCATCGACTACTTTTACGCCATTAAACGCAAAACGATTTGTTGCGGCTGTTTTACCTGAGCCGATACCTCCCGTAATTCCTAGTACGAACATAATCAAACCCTTTGAGATGTTGAGCGGCTAAAAGATCTATTCACACGCGTTTATTATTTTAATAACATTATTTCTATTCCCCAGCTTACAAAGTTTAACATAAGCTTAGGGTTTATGAGGGCTAGGTAGAAAATAGCGCCATTTATAGGCTATGTAAAGGAGCTTGCTATTAGTGGGTGAGATCTAGGCGCTTTACGCTAAGCTGCAATGTAACTGAGGTAATAATGGATAATATCTTGACCCCATAGAAAAGCAATCCAGCCAGCAATAGCTAAATAAGGGCCAAAAGGGATGGGGATGTTTTTGTCTCGGCCCAAAATGATAATGCCAGCAATACCAATAACCGCGCCAACAAAAGAAGAGAGTAAGATAATAACGGGCAATAGTTGCCAGCCCATCCAAGCACCTAGTGCACCTAAGAGTTTAAAATCCCCATAGCCCATCCCTTCTTTGCCCGTCACTAATTTAAATAACCAGAAAACACTCCATAAGGACCCATAGCCAAGAATGGCGCCCCACAAAGCGCTAGGCAAATCAGTAAAGACACCAAAGCTATTGATGATTAGGCCAAGCCAAAGTAAGGGCAGAGTGAGATTGTCAGGTAATAAATAGGTATCTATATCGATAACAGTAAGTGTGATTAGTGTCCATAATAATAATAGTGCTAATAGCCCTTGTGCTGAAAAGCCAAGCAGGTGGACAGTCAGTAGCGACAATAACCCCGTTACCAATTCAACAATGGGGTAACGAATACTAATCGGGTTTTCACAGTTGTGGCATTTTCCTTTTAGTAATAAAAAATAACTGATAAGGGGTATATTATGCCAAGGCTTGATTTTGGTATCACACTTGGGGCAGGTCGAGGGGGGGTAAGATAATGAAACCTTAGCTTCTTTTTTCGATTTTATCTCTAATAGCTCGCAGCACTCTTCTCGAAATTCCTGTTCAAGCATTTTAGGTGTTCTTAAAATGACTACATTTAAAAAACTGCCGACCAATAAGCTAATAATGAAAGTGAAAGGATAGTAAAAAAAAGGGAGGCTAGAAATTGTTTCTAGCCCATTGTTTATAGTGTCATACATATAAGTTGTAAATGTTTAAAGAACATTGCCTAGTTGGAATATAGGAAGGTACATTGCTATCAAGAGACCACCAACAAGTACGCCTAGTACTGACATAATCATAGGTTCTAATAGTGATGTTAAGTTATCGACCATGTTATCAACGGCATCTTCATGAAAAGACGCCACTTTATTTAACATTTCATCCAGAGAACCTGACTCCTCACCAATAGCTGTCATTTGTAACATCATGCTTGGAAATAAATTGGTTGAGCGCATAGCAGAATTAAGTTGTATACCTGTCGCTACGTTATCTCTTATGTCTAACACCGCTGCTTCATAAACAACGTTGCCTGTAGAGCCGGCTACTGACTCCAGTGAATCGATCAGTGGTACACCAGCGGCAAATGTTGTTGATAAGGTTCGAGCGTAGCGAGCAAGAATAGAGTTATAAAGGATTTTTCCTATAATAGGGATTTTTAAAGAGGTTTTATCAACAGTTTTACGAAAGCCTGGTGAGCGATGATGGAGTTCCTTTATCATAAAAAAGCTGGCTACCATTGCTATCAATATGATAAACCATGTCTTTTGAACAAATTCTGAAATACCGAGTACAAATAAAGTAAACGCGGGCAAGTCAGCTCCAAAACTACTGAATGTGTCGGCAAACTGTGGGACTACTTTGATCAATAGAATAGCGCTGACAATGATAGCAACAATCATTACAGATATTGGGTAGGTCAATGCCTTTTTAATTTTTGCTTTTAATGCTTCTGTCTTTTCTTTATAAGTTGCAATTCTATCTAACAATGTTTCAAGTGAGCCTGATTGCTCACCTGAATCTACTAGATTGCAAAATAAATCATCAAAATAACGAGGATGTTTTCGTAGAGCTGGAGCGAATCCGCTACCCGACGCAACGTCAGTGCGAATATGTTGTAAGAGTTCTTTCATTGATGGGTTTTCGAGTCCTTCCGCAACGATATCAAAGCTTTGCACTAGGGGAACACCTGCTCGCATCATGGTAGCCATTTGCCGAGTGAATACAGCAATATCTAATGGCTTGATCTTTTTATTGCCACCAAATAGAGGCTTGGGTTTTTTACGTACCGTTTTCGGCTTCACCCCTTGCTTGAGTAGCTGCGCTTTTACTAACGCTTGGGTTGAACCAGAGACCTCGCCTTCGACTTTTTTGCCACGACGGTCAGTACCTTTATAAATAAAAATTGATTGCTGTGGTGTTGCCATAACTATTTGGCCCTATCGGGTTATTATTTAGTTTTTAGAGGGTGTGTCGCCTTCAATATTGTTCTATATAACATTTTGGGACAATCGACTTAGTCTTTCGTCACTCGATTGGCTTCTTCTAAGCTAACCAGCCCTTTAGTTACTTTTCTAAGCGCCGATATCCTTAAATTGTTAAACCCCTCTTCTTTTGCTGCTTCGGCTATTGTTAAGGAGTTTGCACCCTCCATTATAAGATGAGATATCTTAGGTGTAATGCGAACTACTTCATAAACTCCAACTCGGCCCTTATAACCTAGGCTACATTTAGAGCAACCTTTTTTATTTGGGTGGTACATGACCCATTCCGCTCTCGGGATTTGGACATTCTCTTCTGTTAGTCCTTCCTCGGCGAGTACTTCATCTGGAACGTCTTTCATTTCGATACGACAATTAGAGCAAAGCTTTCTTGCCAAACGCTGAGCAATAATTAAACTTACTGTTGTAGCCACGTTAAATGTTGGAACGCCCATATTCAGGAGACGAGTCAACGTTTCCGCTGCACTGTTGGTGTGTAAGGTAGATAAGACTAAATGGCCTGTTTGGGCAGCCTTAATGGCAATTTCAGCGGTTTCAAGGTCCCGTATTTCCCCAACCATGACAACATCAGGATCTTGCCGTAAAAAAGAGCGGAGCGCCTCAGCAAAGTTCAAGCCGACACGATTATTGATTTGTACTTGGTTGATCCCTTCCATATTAATTTCTACAGGATCTTCGGCTGTTGAGATATTACGCTCTTTTGTATTCAATATACCTAGACCTGTGTAAAGCGAAACGGTTTTACCGCTGCCTGTGGGCCCAGTTACCAAAATCATCCCTTGAGGTTGTTCCAAAGTATCGGTGTACAATTTTTGTTGATCTTCCTCATAGCCTAGGGCGTCAATACCTAAGTAAGCTGAGCTAGAGTCTAAAATCCTGAGTACAATTTTTTCACCAAAAAGTGTTGGCAGTGTATTAACACGAAAGTCGATCGCTTTTGTTCGAGATATCTTGAGTTTTATACGTCCATCTTGAGGAACTCTTCTCTCTGAAATATCCATTTGAGACATTACTTTCAAACGAGCGGAAAGACGGGTGGCTAGAGCAATCGGTGGTTTTTGGATTTCTTTTAAAATTCCGTCCACACGAAAACGCACTCGATAGGTTTTTTCGTAAGGCTCAAAATGGATATCAGATGCTCCTACTTTAATAGCCTCTAATAATATTTTATTGATAAATTTAACAACGGGAGCTTCGTCGGCCTCAGCGGCCAAATCGGCATTGGCTTTACTTGTATCGTCTTCCTGTGCGATATCAAGTGAGTCTAGTCCTTCTTCATCTAGCCCGCCTAAGGCATCGCTGAGTGTCTCCTCTTGCTCATTGATATACTTTTCAATAGCAGTGTTTAATTTATCTGCTTCAACTAATATCGTATCGGTGTTAAGGCCTGTATTAAATTTGATTTCGTCTAGAGCATGAAGGTTGGTTGGGTCCGTTACTGCCAGAAACAGACGATTACCTCTTTTATACAGAGGTAATACATGGTGTTTTGTGAGTAGGCGGTTATCTACCAACCCTTTTGGCATGGACTTTGAGTCATGACTGTCCAAGTCATAGATGGGTGTACCAAACTCGTTAGAGGCAATAGTCGCGATAGTGGCAGCATTAAGTACATCTTCATTGACGAGCTGGCTCACAAAACTTGTTTTGTTGCGCTTACTTTCCTGCATATGCTCAAGAGCATCCTCTGCAGATAGAAGGTTGTCGTTGACAAGTCTTCGGGCAAGGCCATTTAATGCCATTGTGTTCATAATGCTGTTCTCAGAGTTAACTATTGCTGCTCTATTGTGTGGCTGATGGTCATTCTACTTATTCTAGGCCAGTTTCGAAGAAATAGTAAGTCAATCAAGGGTTTAATCCAGTATTTTAATGGCTTTATTAACTATTGAGAGCAGTGTTTTTCTACTAAAGTAAAACTCTATCACAGTATTTTCTGCCATAATTGTGTAAAAGGTTGTCTATGAGAGGTGCAATATGAAAAAAAGTAGTGGTTATACGCTGATTGAATTAATGGTGGGCGTGCTTGTGAGTGGTATTTTGTTTGCGATAGCGGTTCCATTATATCGAGGTTATGTCAATGATGGACAAATTGTTAATTGTAATAATTATGTTAAAGCTGCTACTTGGATAGCAGATACACAAATTCTTAATAATGGCGGCAGTGCTGCTGGTATTACATTTGATAGCTTGGGTTTTGCCGCCGCAGCTAACCCGGATGCGAATGGCTGCGAGTCTTTTAATGTGAGTGGTTTGGATGCCACTAACTTGGGCGATGCAACGATTTCAGGCACCGCCAGGGGCAATCGTATGGATTTTGTACGCAATGGTTTGGATGGTGTGTGGGCTTGTACATCTTCAGATAGTACATTGGCAATCGAGGGCTGCCCATAAGCTATATTCACTTTTTGTGCATGATATTGTGTTACTGAGAATTGCGTGAGTTACATTGTGTCACTATTAAGATAAAAACTGACACTTTTTGTCAGGCTTTTATTAGTGCGGAATTTTCAATATCGTTAAGCTGTTGATTTAAAAGATTATTTTTTTTGGCATCCTGTTTGCTATAGTCTGTTTGTCTATTAAAACTATCCAAACACGAGGCGTTTATGAAACATAACCAAAAAGGTTTTACTTTAATTGAATTGATGATTGTTGTTGCGATCATCGGTATTTTGGCTGCGGTAGCAGTTCCTCAGTACCAAACTTACACACAACGATCTACTGCAACATCACAAGTTGTATCAGCGATGAGACCGGTACAATTAAATGTAACTGAGTTTGCCGCAGTGAACAACCGTTTGCCTACTGCAGCCGAATACGATGCGGCTAATGACCCTTTGTTAGCTGATGGTACAGGTACTGCGACAGGTATTGTTACTCAAGTTGTTTATGTGCGTGTTAGCCCCACCACGGGTACTCTTACAACCACTTTTGATACGGTTGCTAACGGTGCTCCGCAAGACCTAGCGGCTAGTACAGTGATTGTAACTGTTACAGTGAATGGTGCAGGTGCCTCTAACTTTGCTGTTACTGGTGGTACTGTTCCTGCGAATATACGTCCAAGAATCTAATGTTAATAACTGGTTGCTTTTTTGGGCTTCCATTTAGGTTAACTATTATCTGAAGGAGGCCAAGCATATGTGCTTGGCCTTTTTTGTTGTGTGGTATTGACTGCTGTATCATTGCAGGCTTGTATGATATTGCTCACAAGATTTTACGCAAATAACGTACAGACCTTGACTAGAAGAATTGATAAAGTGGCTACCACAAGGACGTCGCACAAGGAGTGCACTTGTTGACCATGAGGGTCTAAAGGAATAGCAATATTCCAGTATCACAGGATGTGATACATCAAGCCCGATCTGCCACATCAGCAGGTCGGGCTTTTTTATGTACAGGATGTACGGTATCCCGCGGGCGCATGGATGCGCAGGAGCGGGGCATGCCCTCCATGGATGGAGGGTACATTGCTTACATGGATGTAAGTACTTAAGCGGTAGTAGGATGCAGTAGCGGCCAAAATGCAGGAGCGATTTTGGAGTGACCGAAAGAGATGGGGGCTACATCGCAATTCGCATTGATAAATCTATCGCTTTGCAGTCCTTAGTTAATGCACCAATCGAAATATAATCGACACCAGTTTCAGCAATGGGCACTAAGGTCTCTTTGTTGACGTTCCCTGAGGCTTCCAATTTTGCTCTTTGTGTCTCGGGTAGACTTTGATTGTAGGCTACCCCCTCTGCTAGTTCTTCAAGTGTAAAGTTATCCAGCATCACGATATCGGCTTTAGCTTCTAGCGCTACTTTCAGTTCTTCTAGGCTTTCTACTTCAACTTCTACGGGTTTATTCGGGTGATTTTTTTGTGCTGTACGAATCGCTTGTGTGATCCCGCCACAAGCGGCGATGTGGTTTTCTTTGATTAAAAAAGCATCAAACAAACCAATTCGGTGGTTGTGGCAGTTACCTTGTGTTACCGCGTACTTTTGAGCACTGCGTAGCCCTGGTAGCGTTTTGCGCGTATCGAGAATATGGACTTGGGTGTGAGCAACAAGATCAGCGTAGCTCTGACAGCTTGTTGCGGTACCAGAAAGCAGTTGTAAAAAGTTGAGAGCAGCCCTTTCCCCTGTAAGCAGGGTGCGTGCATTACCCGAAAGCGTAAATAAAACACTATTGGCTTTTACCTGCTCCCCATCATTCACCTGCCATTCAATAATGGTCTGAGTTCCCTGTCGTGTATCAAGTGCTTCAAATGTTGCGTCTACCCATGCCTTGCCTGCAATAGTGCAGTCTTCGCGGGTGATAACCTTGGCGGTTGCTGTTTTATTCGCCGGGATCAGTTCAGCGGTGATATCGCCGCTGCCAAGGTCTTCAGTAAGGGCGATATCGACTAGCTGTTGAATATCAGCCGATAAGCTTTTTACTGAGGTGATGGTTTTTTGTGCAGTTTTGGAGGTAGATTTAGGCATGGGTTAAGTGCTGGCTTTTTAAGTAATGGCGCATTATAGCGAGTATTAGTGGGTTTTAAATACAATAAAGTAATAAGCTGTGAGTTCATAATTCATATAGTAGCGGTCTTGGGCCCCTTTAAATGTTATAAAAATCAGCTGTTTAGAATTTTTTTAAAAATGGTAACTAGTTAATAAAAAAATTGTGATGGGTGTCCCGATATTGGCATTTGCTTCTGCAGTAGGATTGTTAAGGACGTATACTAATTTCATATAGACACTTTTATATATACAGACATGTTTAAACTCAAACACCGCAACATCTAAAGCGCATAATATAGGTAGGACACTGATAGGAATATAACACTGGATATTGGATATTGAGTAAGGATTTTAGATAGGTAAGGACTGAAGTTTGTTTTATTGTCATTGACCACTAAAATTATATTGTAGGCAGTAGTATGAGTACCCCCACCGGTAATGCCAACGTAATTCCTCTGCAAATCGATAAGTCGAGTCATGTACGCAGTGAAATCCTTATGAAAGAAAGCCTGGCACGTCTTCCACGCCCTGCTCAAAGGATGCGTGAAGTTGCACAATCTGATTTTAAAAGCGCTATACAAAACCTCTTTGATCACGTTGATGACTCGTTATTTGAGTTAGCTGACCGAGCCGTCAGTAACCTTGAACAGAACGTCTTTTTTGAATCCATGCGCGAAATACGTATACAGCGTCGTGCGATGGAAAAGACGTTTTTGCGCCACATAGACCGTCATTTTGTCGGCTTAGTCGATGGTGTTGATGGTTTAGAGCCTCTTCCAGAGCTTCAATCATCAGATTCTTTTGAATTAGAAGCGGATACAGACGATCTTTCTCTTGTGAGTAAAGAGGAGTTAGAAGAGCTAGTTGCTATTGATTCCTTGGTTAGCAAGGCGTGGGCTCAGAATAAAAACACTTTAAGGGTGATTACTGCTCGTATCAATACCGTGGTCAGTGTTGCTGTATCAGAAAAAAATAACCCTTTGACTCCACGTGCGCTTGCCGATAGTTTTCTTGAGGCGGCGGCTTTGATTACCGTTGATATCAAAGCTAAGCTGGTTCTGTTCAAGTTATTTGAGCGTTACGTCATTAATGAATTAGGTCATATTCTTAACAAAGTGAATCATGCTTTGACTGAAGAAGGTGTGGCTATTCCTAAAAGCCCTAGCCGCCGCAGAGCAGCTACTAATACGCCGCCTTCTGTTACTCCAAGTTCAGCTACTCCAAATTATGCTGCCACATCGAATGGTGCTCCAGAGCCCGATGCTCCAACAGGCCTTTATGCAACTTTACAATCGTTGCTGCAAGCACAACCACAAAATACACAATCCAGTTTTACAGAAGCGAGTTACGCATCGCATGAACCTAGTGGCTATTCAGTAACGGAGGTCTCATACGCCCTCATGTCTGCATTGTCACAATTGCAGCAACAACAGGTACAGCAAGAGCCCGTATCTAAAGTAGGTGAACCGCAATTACTGTCTAGCTCGCACATTCAATCTGCTATTCATTCGGCAACGGGTGAGGAGTTGGTTGATGAACGCTCAGAGGATGTTATTAAATTAGTCGATATGCTGTTCTCCTTTATTATGGAAGATCAGAATCTCCCCGACCCTGTTAAATTAATGCTTTCTCGTCTACAAATACCCTTTATCAAGGTTGCGTTAGCGGATGAAGAATTTTTTAAGAAAGAAGGTCACCCGGCTCGACGTTTATTAAATGAAATGGCAATGGCTTCTATTGGTTGGTCCGGTGATGCTGAAGGCGGTAAGCGTGATACTTTGTTGAATAAAATTGAATCGACAGTGAATAAGATTCTCAACGAGTTTGATAACAACTTTGAAATATTTACATTACTACTGACAGACTTTATTGCTTTTATGGAAAAAGAGCGCCGTCGAGTGATGTTATTCGAGAAGCGCGCAATTGATGCGGAGGATGGTAAAGCTAAGTCAGAAGTAGGTCGTCAACAGGTTGATTCTAACCTAAGCACATTATTGGCTGGCCGTGCATTACCAGAAGTGTTTACTCAGTTTATTCAAGGGCCTTGGTCAAATATTCTGTTTTTAATTTATATGCGTCAAGGTAAAGATAGTCAGCAGTGGGGTCAGGCCTTACGAGTGGCAAAAGAACTTGTATGGAGCGCGGCCACCATTCAAAATGATGAGCATAAGCGCAAATTGACCGCTTTAGTGCCTCGATTAAAAATGGCATTAAAAAATGGCTTAGAAAATATTTCGTTTAACCCGGTGAAACAGGCAAAATTCATCGAGAAATTTGATACGCATTATCAAGTATTACTCTCTAATTATGAAAAAGGCATTATTGCTCCTTTGCCTTCTAAATCTAATGAGAATAAATCAAAAGAAGCTAGTGTAAATAGCGCTATAAATACTACTCACAGCATTGCACCGAATCATGAAGCTCTTAAAAAAGGGCCTGCTGCTAGCGATTCTTCTCAGCCTATTACGAAAAGCCTTAATACGCCGCCTGTGATTGAACAGGTCGAGCAGATAATGGAGTCGGCTGTTGGCAGCAATGTTGAGAAAGTAGCTGAGCCACCTAAAAAAGCGTTGGCGCAAAATAAGCCAGAGAGTGCTCCACCTCAAGTTGCCGATACTCAATATAGTAATCTCGTTGATAACTTTACGGTCGGTGTTTGGTTTGAAAAGAGTGAGCAAGGCAGCGCATCTTACCGCTGTCGCTTAGCCGCGATTATTCGGGGGACAGGAAAATATATTTTTGTTAACCGCGCCGGTGTTAAAGTCGCTGAAGAAACAAAAGAATCCCTAGCGTTACAATTGCAAGAAGGTAAATTACGTACCTTAGATGATGGAATGTTATTTGACCGTGCTCTAGAGTCTGTTATTACTAATTTACGTAGTACAAAATAAGAGTAGAAAATAAGCCTATTCTTTTTTGCGCCGTCTTTGCGTATCATGCCTCTTAATTCAGGCATCTAGTGTGCAGCGGCGTGTCCAATTTAGATAATAAAAATACTGTTAAACTACCATCGTCTTCGAGAACAGCCTTATTTGACGGTTGGTTTCCTAGCGCAAAGAAAATACCTTCCCCTAATTTTAATCAACGCCCAGATAGTGCGGATGTTAGCCTATTGGTCATTCATAATATCAGTCTGCCGCCAGAACAATTTGGTAATGGCTGTATAGAAGCCTTTTTTTGTAATCGCCTCGATAAGCATCACCACCCCTATTTTAAAACGATTGCTAAGCTTGAAGTGTCTTCTCATTTTTTGATTACGCGAAAAGGCGAACTGGTGCAATTTGTCTCTACAGAACAACGTGCTTGGCATGCGGGTAAGTCGAGGTTTGAGGCGCGTGATAACTGCAATGATTTTTCTATCGGTGTTGAGTTAGAGGGGGCCGACACTCTGCCTTATAGTGCTGAACAATATGACTCTGTAGCCAGTTTAATTCAACACTTGATGGAAGCTTATCCTCGAATAACAAAAGATCGCATTGTTGGGCATTCGGATATATCGCCGGGCAGAAAAACAGACCCTGGCCCAGCCTTTAACTGGCAAAAGATACGCGGAATGATTAAATGAGAGTATTGGTAGTAATCTTGGACTCAACTGTGGAATCTAGAATAATAGAGCTTGTTGTATCAAGCCTAAACTGGAGAGTAGAGAGGTAAAGCAAGGCTGTACTGATCTCCTTTCCAGCCTTGCTTTATTCGGCTCCTAGCCTGAATAGAACGCTTCCTTTGACCTAACCTTGGCCCAATGACTACTTGTATGACTTCCTAGTGATGGTTATTTTCCCTGTTTCTCTTTCGATTTGGTATAGGATATCTCTCAAATTCATGTAGGATATTTCCTACATTGCTCTTACCTATTGCCCCTTACGGCATGGTCCTTATCTACAAGTAACCCCCAATAACTACTTTTAATGTTGAATAATACCTGCGATAGCATAATGAATAGTGAAATTGATTTATATCTAGCATCTCAATCCCCTCGTCGTCGCGAGCTCTTGACACAAATAGGGGTGCGCTTTGCCACCTTATCTGTTGATGTGCCAGAACAGCGTAGGGAGGGCGAGACGCCGGAGTCTTACGTCACACGCCTTGCTCGAGACAAGGCGCAAGCCGGTGCAGTGGTAAAGCAAGATAAGCCAGTATTGGGTTCAGATACGATTGTGGTATTAAACGGCAAAGTACTTGAAAAGCCAGCTAGCGCGGAAGAGGGTATTACGATGCTATTGGCCCTTTCGGGGCAAGTTCATCAAGTAATGACGGCCGTTTGCCTACATCATAATGGTAGAGAGCAAGTGAGGTTGAATACTACCTCTGTTCGTTTCCGCTCTATTCAACTACAAGAAGCTCAGCGTTATTGGCGTACAGGGGAGCCGGCAGACAAAGCGGGTGGCTATGGTATACAGGGTTTAGGTGCTGTTTTTGTTGACTCAATCAATGGCAGTTATTCGGCGGTGGTGGGTTTGCCTTTGTTGGAGACCTCCCAATTACTTCATGCTTTCCGTATACCCGTGTGGCAGCTTGATTAAGTGCGGCTATATTGGTTTATCAATTGCCTTATCACGGTAATGATAAAATGCGGTACACTATTGCCCGTTTGTACTGTCTATTTGTAAGATCAAACTATTTGTTATATCAAGATCTATAACGCAGAATTTTAAACAGAGTTTACTATGCCTTCATTTGATATCGTATCCGAAGTGGATAAACACACTTTAACTAATGCTGTCGATCAAGCCAACCGGGTCATTACCACTCGTTTTGACTTTAAGGGTGTCGATGCAAAGTTTGAGCGTAACGAATTTGTCGTAACTATTTGGGCTGAAGTCGATTTCCAGTTGCAACAACTATTAGATATTTTACAGTCGTCATTAGTGAAAAATAAGATTGATATAAAATGTTTAGATATTGCAGACCCCAAACCTTTAGGTAAGCAAGTTAGACAGGAGGTCAGTGTTAGAACCGGTTTAGAGTCCTTGTTGGCCAAAAAAATTGTTAAGTTAATTAAAGATAAAAAACTAAAAGTACAATCTCAGATACAGGGTGATCAAGTCCGAGTGACTGGGAAAAAACGAGATGATTTACAATCGGTTATGGCAATGTTGAGAAATGAAGATCTTGAGATGCCATTACAGTTTAATAATTTCAGAGACTAATACCTTATAATAATAAATGATTGTCTTTTTTTATGAATATTTCTTTTGGTCAATATAAGTCAATAATAGCGCGTTGGCCCTTACAAAAAGTTCTGTGCATAGCCTTGTTAGGTTTTTCAGCTGGAATCCCAATATTACTTATTTTTTCTACGCTTTCATTATGGCTCAGTGAAGCCGGAGTACAAAAATCCGCGGTGACGTATTTTAGTTGGGCGGCGCTGGGGTATTCATTTAAATTTATTTGGGCGCCAGTTGTCGATAAACTACCGTTGCCTTTTGTTAGTAAGATGTTCGGGCGTCGAAGGGCATGGTTGTTACTTTCTCAATGTTCGGTCATTGCCTCTATTTTGTATATGGCAAGTATTAACCCAAGTTATGGTTTAAGTGCTATGGCAATTGGTGCTGTTGCTTTAGGTTTTTCTTCCGCAACGCAAGACATTGTTATTGATGCTTACCGTATTGAGTGTGCAGAGCCTAAGGTGCAAGCGCTGTTATCTTCTAGCTATATTGCAGGTTATCGCATTGGTATGGTCGTTGCCGGTGCAGGCGGCTTATATTTAGCTTATTATTTTGGTAGCCGCCCCGATGTTTATGTTTATGCTGCTTGGCAAAAAACCTATTTTATTATGGCCTTGGTTATGGGGGTGGGCGTGATTACAACGCTGTGCATCTCTGAACCCAATAAACAAGTCGATAATGCCTACCCCTATTCGACATCAAGCTATGTGCGTTTCTTTCTTTTGTTTATATTGTCCATATGTATCTTGATTGTCGCTTATCGATTTTCTTCTAACTTGATTGGCGATACAAAAAATTTTAATGCCGTGATTGCTTTCTTGCTTGTTGCGGGCCAATTGTTTTTTTCTTTATCGATGGCGGCTCTCATGGGCTTTGTGGGTTCGGCCTGTGGTTTTGCAGATAAAAAAATGGTGTTTGAAAATTACTGTCAGCCAGCCATAGAGTTTTTTACTCGTTATGGTCGCTTGGCAATTTGGGTTTTATTATTAGTCGGTTTTTATCGTGTTTCTGATATTGTCATGGGTGTTATCGCGAATGTGTTTTATCAAGAGCTGGGTTACAGTAAATTACAAATCGCAAATGTAACAAAAGTGTTTGGTTTGTTGCTAACAATAGCGGGGAGCTTTATAGGCGGTTTTTTAACCTTGCGATGGGGTGTTATAAAAGTACTACTATTGGGGGCGGTACTATCGGCATTAACTAATATTGCGTTTATTGGATTGTCATATATTTCATTTTCTGAGCCTTCGACTCAAGCACTCGCTATTGTTATTGCCTTAGATAATCTTAGTGCAGGCCTGGCAGTGGCTGTTTTTATTGCTTGGCTATCGAGTCTAACGTCTATCTCTTTTACGGCAACTCAGTACGCAATTTTTAGTTCTTTAATGACATTGTTTCCGAAATTATTGGGTGGATATTCGGGAACGATGGTTGAAAGTATGGGTTACTCTTGGTTTTTTATTTTCACCGCCTTATTGAGTGTCCCCGTTATTGCGCTTATTCTTTATCTTAATAAGCGCCTGTCGCTGTGACAGGCGCTGTTGTTTTGCTATCCTTGATGGTTATTTACTAGATTTTATAAACAACGCTAACCGCAGTAATTGAGTCTGTGCTGGTATCGCCAGCCGCTGGGTCCGTGTTGTAACGAACATCATAAGTGAGCTTTAGTGATAAAACATCACTCATTGCCACTTTTAACCCTGCTACGTTTTGTATGTAAGTATTGTCGGCCGTTGATTCTACGCGAAGTACGTCGATAAAATCGGTTGTTTCAGATAACTTGAGCTCGAAATCAGATTCGGCAATAAAGGCGACGCCACTAATATCTTCACCTGTTGATTCAACTTCCGTATCTCTGTAACCAACACCTGCGCCGACACTCCACTTCAATTCATCGCTGTCGGATATGCGATAACCATAACCTGCGCCGATAGTAGTGATACCACTAAATGAATCAAATTTGTCATCTAGATAGCGTAAGTCACCCCATAAAAAACTTTTTGCATCTAGATTATATTTTGCATTGTAGGCAGCTAAATAAGATTCGGCATTTTTGTCTCCATCGCTTTCCGCGCTGTTCGCTGAAAACTTAAATGTGTGTTCCCATACATCTATTTTTTTTGTTAGGTCTAGACCTACATTAATGACCTCGGAATCAGAATTACCGCTGACAATAACGACACCTGCAGCACCTTCTCCACTCCAGCCCTCGGCCTGTGTCGATGAAAAAGGCAGTGCCAAAGCGCCCAATGAAAGTAGGGTGGCTGAGGTTTTAATAATGGTCTTTTGCATAATAGCTCCTGATTTGGAATAAAATAGTTAAGGTCTTGAAAACGTTTGTAAACAATTCATATCGCATATCGATAGTGTGACAAGTTTAAGTCACTTTTTCGGTGAACTAATTCAAACGGATGCATATATGACTTGATATAGTGTGAACGAGTCACCACATTTAATAAAAAGTAAATGATTAAAGTGTCTTCGGGCCTATTTTTAGCCCCGCTTATTTGATTAAAGGAAAAATACAATGAGGGTTTTATTGGTACTATTTATCGCTATACCTATGGTGGAAATGTGGTTGCTAATCACCGTGGGAGGGGTTATTGGCGCTTTGCCAACCATTGGCCTAGTTTTGCTGACTGCTTGTATCGGTTTAGCCTTGCTTCGTTATCAAGGGTCTGAAACGCTCACACGTGCACGCTCGAAATTACATTCCAACGAATTACCGGCGAGAGAAATCGCCGATACTTTGTTTTTTGCTATCGGTGGAGCGCTATTGTTAACGCCAGGCTTTGTCACTGATGCTATTGGTTTTGCCTGCCTCACCCCTGGTATTAGAAGCATTATCATCCGCTTCTTTGCCAATAACCTAATGCGATCTGGAAAGGTCGATATCAAAGGTTTCTCAGCGAATAATCAATATCAGAGCAGCAGATTTGGGAAAGGTAGTCAGGCGGGTGATCACAAAATCATCGAAGGTGAGTTTGAGCATGATATTAAGGCTAATGGTGCTGATATCAACAAAAAGCCCTAAGTGCTGACCACCAGCCCCAGTATTATTAGTACTATTGTATGGCATTTCATTGAATCGGGACTATTTTCACCTTTATAGCTTGAAAAGTTTTATCCAGTCCCCATTAAGCCAGCACAATGACTTATTATCGCTGAACAAAATTTAATCAGAAGCGATATGAGCATCGATTTAAACATTTGTTTTATTGTTCCTAACCCCTTTTATTGGAGAATCAATAATGAAAATTCGTCCTCTTCACGACCGTGTCGTCGTTCGTCGTCAGGAAGAAGAAGAAACCACGGCTGGCGGTATTGTCTTGCCTGGTTCTGCTAAAGAAAAGCCAAATCAAGGTGAGGTTATCGCCATTGGTGGTGGTCGTATTCTTGATAGTGGTGATGTTCGCCCAGTTGATGTCAAAGTTGGTGACGTCGTTGTTTTCGGTAAGTATGCGGGTAGCGATACTATCGAAATAGAGGGTGAAGAATTGGTTATCCTTTCTGAATCTGACATTAAAGCCGTTGTTGAAAAATAAGGCTGAAACCTGAGTCGCAGACTCTCGTTGATCACATATTGTTGAAAACACAAAATTAAGGTAAAAAATCATGGCAGCTAAAGACGTACAATTCGGTGATAGTGCCCGCCAAAGAATGTTGGCCGGTGTTAACATCCTTGCAGACGCAGTAAAAACAACACTTGGGCCTAAAGGTCGTAATGTAGTGTTAGATAAATCATTCGGTGCACCGACTGTAACTAAAGATGGTGTATCTGTAGCAAAAGAAATTGAGCTTCAAGATAAGTTTGAAAACATGGGCGCTCAGATGGCAAAAGAAGTGGCTTCTAAAGCTTCTGATGATGCTGGTGACGGTACTACTACAGCGACTGTATTGGCTCAATCCATCTTAAATGAAGGTTTGAAATCAGTTGCAGCGGGTATGAACCCAATGGACCTTAAGCGTGGCATTGATAAAGCGGTTGCTGCGGCTGTTGAGCATATTCATTCCATTTCAACACCTTGTGCCGATGGCAAATCTATCGCACAAGTGGGTACTATTTCTGCAAACAGTGATGAGAACGTAGGTTCTATCATTGCAGAAGCAATGGAAAAAGTGGGCAAAGAAGGTGTTATTACTGTTGAAGAAGGTAATAGCCTTGAAAATGAATTAGATATTGTTGAAGGTATGCAGTTCGATCGCGGTTACCTTTCACCTTATTTCATTACTAATCAAGAAAACATGACGGTTGAACAAGAGAGTCCGTTCATTTTATTGGTTGATAAAAAAATCTCTAACATCCGTGAGTTATTGCCAGTGTTAGAAGCCGTTGCTAAAGCAGGCAAGCCATTAATGATTATTGCTGAAGATGTTGAAGGTGAAGCCTTAGCAACTTTGGTCGTTAACAACATGCGCGGTATTGTTAAAGTATCTGCGTGTAAGGCACCTGGTTTTGGCGATCGCCGTAAAGCAATGCTAGAAGATATTGCTATCTTAACGGGCGGTACGGTTATTTCTGAAGAAGTGGGTCTAGACTTAGAAACCACAACTCTTGAGCATTTAGGTACTGCTAAGCGCATTACCATGAACAAAGAAAATACGGTTCTTGTTGATGGCGCCGGTGATGCTGGAGCGATTCAAGCTCGTGTGACTCAAATTCGTGCTCAAATCGAAGAAACTTCATCAGACTACGATAAAGAAAAACTACAAGAGCGTGTTGCTAAATTAGCAGGCGGTGTTGCAGTGATTAAAGTAGGCGCTGCAACTGAAGTTGAAATGAAAG
>JBOEGR010000011.1:0-2336 GCA_050633525.1 Cellvibrionaceae bacterium | reverse complement strand
ATGCATTGCATGCGACTCGTGCGGCTGTTGAAGAAGGCGTTGTCCCTGGTGGTGGTACCGCGTTGCTTCGTGCTATCAAAGCAGTTGAATCAGTTACGGGTGACAATGAAGACCAAACTGCTGGTGTTGGTATCTTATTGCGTGCAATGGAAGCACCTCTACGTCAGATCGTCGCTAACGCAGGTGATGAAGCCTCTGTTGTTGCTGATAAAGTGAAGCAAGGTGAAGGTAACTTCGGTTTCAATGCGGCAACAGGTGAATATGGCGACATGATCGATATGGGTATCCTAGATCCAGCCAAAGTCACTCGTACAGCATTGCAAGCAGCTGGCTCTATCGCAGGCCTAATGATTACCACTGAAGCCATGATTGCAGANNTGGTATGGGCGGCATGATGTAAGCCAACCCTGCTACCTAGCAAATGATAAAACCCCGAAGGTTAACGCCTTCGGGGTTTTTATTTATAGTAGTCATGACATGATTGACTAAATTCTATTACTATTCCACCTTCGTAGGAAACTGCGGTGTCATAATTACATATGCCAGCCTCTCCAAACTAGATGCTCACTCATCTTCACTATATTTGATTCTATTAAGTTCATTAAAAAATAATTAATGAATCAGGTAAGCGTAAAAGTCTTTTTATATTTTAAAATTTTTTAATTGTGCTTCAATAGCGCGGATAATTTCTAATACAGACACTGGTGGCAAGGTGTCATAAACATGAACTGCATAAATCGGTACTGACTCTACCGTGTAGTTTGGTAATAACTCTGCAAGCAAGTTATTTTCCAAGTCGTTTTTAATCGCCGGCTCAGGTAGCAGCGCAACACCTATTCCGGCTCGCGCAAAGCTTGCAAGCCCTTCAATAGTATTGCTTGTAAAGGTCGGTTGAAAATTCAGGTGAATGATTTTTTGGGTGTTGTTAGACACCAAGGTATGTTTTATCTTTGTATCTTCACGCACATGAGACACATAGGGAAGTGACTGCAACCAGTCCAGCAATGCGTTCTCGTTATTTTTTGGTTTGTCTTTCAATATGTCAGGGTGCACGCACAGAATATCTTTCATTTCACCGATTCGCCTTGCTTTTAAATTACTATCAGGTAGATTGCCGACAGAAATGGCTAGGTCTATACCATTGGCAACCAGATCAAGGCGGCTATCATCAGCGATCAGCATGGGTCTGAGCTTTGGAAAACGCTGTGTAACTTGCGACATGGCAGGTGCCAATATGGGTGCTATAAGTGTATGAGGAGCCGTAATGGTTACCGTTCCTGCAGGGGTAGCACCGAAGTCTTCCATTTCAGTACTTGCCTGATTGGCAAGTGCAAGCATGTCTTTACAGCGTTTGTAATAGCGTTGGCCTGCTGGAGTTAGTGAAAGCTGTCGTGTCGTGCGAGCGGCAAGCTTAACATCTAGCTGTTCTTCTAATCTTTTAAGGTTCTGGCTAACCGCTGATTTAGCGATCTTCAGGCTCTCTGCTGCCTTTGTAATTGAGCCCGTCTCAACAATAGCAACAAAGGTTAAGGGAAGTGTTGATAATATCATCTATTGTCCTGTATATATGAACAAATATTTCAAATAATAGCGGTTTATAAAACAAAACTAAAGGACTAATATCCCTGCATCAACAACTTGAAACAGGAAAATACGATGAAAAGCTTACTACTATCTTTATTAACCACTATCACGCTATTGATGACTTCAATGCTGGCTTTTGCGGATACTGCGAATATTAAAGCCGCCAAAGATTTTGATCTGCAGGTGGCCGTTGCCACTGCCAGTAAAGCATGGAAGCATGCGTTTAACTCCGGCGATGCCGCCGCTGCCGCTGCACTGTATGAAGAAGATGCGGTAATGGTTGTCAAACCACTTGGCACTTATAAGGGTAGAAAGGAAATACAGGCTTTTTGGGAAGATATTATCAGTAAAGGCTTTGACGACGTGATTTACTCAAATACCGTCACAACTGTTTTGGATGATACGTCTGCCCGTGTAGCGGCTGATTGGAAAATGAACAATGCCAATGGCGTCATAAGCAATGAGCTTTGGGTTATCCAGCCAAATGGACAAGCGCTATTGCGTGAAGATCATTTCGAAATTGCACAATAAATAGCACTGAATACCTCATATTAAAAAAGGTTTAAAGTATGCCAAAAATCGAAACCTTAGAATTATTCGTTAGCGATCCTAATGCACAACGGCAGTTCTATCGAGATATTCTTGAAATGTGCGATCTTGAACATGGCAGAGTAGGCTACAGCGAGGAGCAAATGGGTGTCCGTTTCCTCCAAGCCCAGTCTCCTTATGAGCATAAGCAGACAGACTTATAT
>JBOEGR010000010.1:0-96868 GCA_050633525.1 Cellvibrionaceae bacterium | reverse complement strand
TTCATGGTGCGCAACACCTATATCTATCCACCGGTACCTTCAATGAAGATTGTGGGGGATATTATTGCCTATTGCTCTCAGAATATGCCACGTTTTAACACGATCTCAATATCCGGTTATCACATGCAAGAAGCTGGGGCAGATGCGGCATTGGAAATGGCCTATACCCTAGCAGATGGTAAAGAGTATATCCGTACTGCGATTAGTGCGGGTTTGGCTATTGATGATTTTGCTCCTCGTTTATCCTTCTTTTGGGGTATCGGGATGAACTTTTATATGGAAATTGCAAAATTAAGAGCCGCGCGTTTGTTATGGGCGAAAATTGTCGATGAATTCAAACCCCAAAACCCGAAATCGAGTATGTTGCGCACACATTCACAAACCTCAGGCTGGTCTTTGGCAGCGCAAGACCCTTACAACAATATTGTGCGCACAACCATTGAAGCTATGGCAGCGGTTTTCGGGGGAACGCAATCTTTACATACCAATTCCTTTGATGAAGCTATTGCCTTACCTACAGAATTTTCAGCCCGTATTGCTCGTAATACCCAGCTGATTATTCAAGAAGAAACCGGCATTACTGATGTAGTCGACCCTTGGGGTGGTTCTTACATGATGGAGTCCCTGACGCAGGAATTAGCCGATAAAGCTTGGGCTTTGATAGAAGAGGTGGAAGCAAAAGGCGGCATGGCAAAAGCCATTGAAACAGGTTTGCCGAAGCTCAAAATTGAAGAAGCGGCAGCGCGCAAGCAAGCCAAAATAGATCGTGGCGAAGATGTGATTGTGGGAGTCAATAAATATCAGCTTGATGAAGAACCCGAGGTCGATACCCTCTATGTTGATAATGAGGCAGTACGGGTATCGCAAGTAGCGCGCTTAAAAACGATCAAGGCCAATCGCGACAGTGTTGTGGTTAAGCAGGCCTTAGCCAAATTAAAACATGCTGCCGAGACAGGCAAGGGTAATTTATTGGCTCTTAGTATTGAAGCTGCTCGAGCGTGCGCAACAGTAGGTGAGATATCATCATCACTAGAGAGTGTGTATGGCCGTTTTACAGCGCAAGCGCAAACGGTGTCGGGAGTATATGGTGGTGCTTACCAAGAGGATGATAACTGGATGAACATCAGTCATGATATTGACCAATTTATGGCCCAGCATGGACGCCGTCCTAGAATGCTGGTCTGTAAGATGGGGCAGGATGGCCATGACCGAGGCGCTAAGGTGATCGCAACGGCATTTGCCGATGTTGGTTTTGATATTGATTTATCGCCTTTGTTTTCTACGCCTGATGAGGTTGCCAAGCAAGCCATTGAAAATGATGTGCATATTGTGGGTGTATCGTCCCAAGCGGCGGGTCATAAGACTTTGGTACCGGCTTTGATTCAGGCGCTCAAAGAGCAGGGCGCTGATGATATCTTGGTGATCGTCGGTGGGGTTATTCCTCAACAAGACTATGACTTTTTATATGAGGCGGGCGTTAAAGGTATTTTTGGGCCGGGAACATCGATACCCGATGCTGCGCGTGAGGTGTTAACTACCGTTAATCAGCAACTGAGTAACTGATGGGCAACCAGCGGCAGAGCTTAGAGCAACTAATAAGCCTAGAAAGGCTATGCAAAGGCGATAGGCGTACCTTGGCCAAGTCGATTACTTTGGTGGAGAGCCAATTAGCGGCGCATCAAGCACTGGCCCAGACCTTGCTGGAAAAAGCACTACCTTATTCTGGTAATAGTATTCGGATAGGCATCTCTGGTATACCGGGTGTGGGTAAATCGACGTTTATAGAGGCCTTTGGTCTACACTTAGTGGCTGAGGGCTACAAAGTAGCGGTACTGGCAGTTGATCCTAGTTCGCCAATTGCGGGAGGCAGCATTCTGGGCGATAAGACTCGCATGGAGTATTTGTCTCGTGAACCCAATGCTTATATAAGACCTTCCCCTGCTGCAGGTGAGTTGGGAGGGGTGGCACAAAAAACGAGAGAGTCCCTGTTGCTCTGCGAGGCCGCAGGTTTTGATGTGATTTTGGTTGAAACCGTGGGTGTTGGCCAATCTGAGTACCATGTTGCTGGAATGGTCGATTTTTTCTTGGTGCTAATGCAACCGAATACCGGTGATGAGTTACAAGGCATTAAAAAAGGGATTGTTGAACTTGCAGATGCCTTGGTTATTAATAAGGCAGACGGTGAGTTAGAGCCCTTTGCCGAACAAGCTAAAGGACACTATCAGCAGGCATTAGATTTATTAAAGCCGAATGCGGCATCAAAAAGTGTGGGGGCAGAAAAAACAGAGGTAACAGCCTTCTGGAAATCGAAAGTGATGACGTGCTCTGCATTGATGAACCGCAATATTGATACTGTCTGGAATATGATTCAGGACTACTGCCAACAGTCAAAAGCAGAGCGGGCTTTTGAGAATAAACGAACACAGCAAAATATTGAATGGATGGAAAGCCTCTTTCGGCAAGCTGTTTTGTCGAGTATTGCGGCTAAACCCGGGTTTAATGAGTTAAAAACTCAGCTGAAGCAAGATATCGGCTCAGGTAAAATAACCCCCTTAGCTGCGGCTAAAACATTAATGAACTTGTAAGTAAAAAGTAATATTTTAAGAAAGTAGAATTTTAAACAGTAACATTTTTAAATAGTAACACTGCAAAAAAAAATGTTGCAAGAGCCACTATTTTACAAAAGTAGAAGGGCTTTCATGCAAAGAGTTCTAATTATTATTAGCTAGATTATAAATCGGAGAGTTACATGTCTTTACAGGATAACAGCCACTTTAGTTGCTATTTGATTGGTGGCGATTCACTGTTAATAGAATGTGGTGAAATTCTACAATCTAAAGGACACCAGATTTTAGGTGTGATTACAAATGCGCCACGCTTATCACAGTGGGCGATGGGTAAAACGATTCCAGTTATGCCAGCGGATGCTGACTACCCTGCAAAATTAAAAGAGCAAGCGCAATCACAACCGTTTGATTATTTATTTAGTATTACCCATCTTGCGATTATTAAAGATGAGGTGCTCGCTCTGCCTCAAAAAATGACGGTTAACTTTCATGATGGCCCGCTGCCAGCATACGCGGGTTTAAATACGCCAGCATGGGCTTTGATAAACCAAGAGAAAAGTTACGGTATTTCTTGGCATAAGGTCGTATCCGGTGTTGATGAAGGTGAATTGCTTAAGCAGTCTTTCTTTGATATTGCATCTGGTGAAACCTCTCTTTCTATTAATACCAAATGCTTTGCTGCTGCCCTAGATAGCTTTCCTGTTTTGGTAGATGAGTTGGTGAGTGGCCAAGTTCAAACGATCACTCAGGATTTATCTCAGCGTAGCTATTTTGCGAAGTTCCAACGCCCGGATGCCATGGGTTTTTTAGATTGGGAAAAAAGTGCGGAAGCATTGGCTGCATTTGTGTGCGCTCTGAATTTTGGTGAGTATCCTAACTTATTAAATACGCCAAAAATTTTAGTGGGTGGAGCGGAGGGCAGTAGCTCTTCTCAAAATACCATTTATTCTGTTGTCGAAGCCGTTGCTCAAGAGCAGTCTGCTTCCGTTGAACCCGGTACCGTTGTGTCGGTAGACGATAATGCCATTAGTGTCGCAACAGTTGATGGGGTCTTATCCATTACTCAATTGTCTACCCTTGCTGGTAATAAAGTGAGTTTAAGTGCGAGCTCTATTTGTGTGGGCGATCGTTTAAATCAGTTTGGCCAAGATAAGCGTCAGGCCTTGTCAGATTTAAACCAAACTTTATGCCGTAAAGATGAATACTGGTCCAAGCGTTTATCGAGCTTAGATCCAATAGAAATTCCGTATGCTAATAACGATACTTCATCGGGCGCCAGTGCTGAATATTATCAATCAGTCGACATTTCAATTCCTGCTGAATTTTCTGCAGCTTTTAACAATTCCTCTAGCGGCAAAGCCCTAAACCTTGCTTCAGTATTTACTTTATTGCTCGCTCGATTGGGACGAAAGTTTGAATTTGATCTTGCTTTAAGTAATGACCTTATTATTGAGCATGCTAATACTGTTACCGGTTTAGTGAGTGACCGTACTGCGGCGTATATTTCAGTTGACACTGCAGCGTCATCAACATCGTTTGTGTCTGATGTTGCTCAGCAATTATCAAGCGCATTAGAGGCCGGCTCTTGGGTGAATGATATTGTGGGGCGTTACCCACATTTACATCATTTACCTGAATTAGAAAATGGTACGGCGATGCCTGTGGCGATTATGCTCAATTCATCTGACGCTAATCAAGCATTTGCATTAGGTAGTGTCATCACTTTATCACTGAGCGATGATACGGCTCGTTTGTATTATGACACGCGTCGCCTGAATGAAGCTTTAGCAAATAAATTAGTGACGCAATATCGCGCTCTTCTAAACAACATGTCGGCCGCGCCTGACACTGCTTGTGGCGAGATTGAGCTGCTATCTGATGAAGAAAAACGAACAATTTTGGGTGAGTGGAATCAGACGCAAGTCAGTTATGATAATACACAATGTATTCATCACTTATTTGAAGAACAAGTATTGGCCCATCCTAATTCGACCGCTCTTGTCTTTGAAAACCAATCAGTCAGTTATGCTGAACTGAACCAGCTTGCTAACAACTTAGCGAATACCCTGTTAGAAAAAGGCGTTAAAGCCGATGAGTTGGTCGGTGTGAATGTTGAACGTTCGATCGATTTATTAGTGGCTACTTTAGGTGTAATGAAGGCGGGTGCGGCTTATGTTCCATTAGATCCTGCTTTCCCATCGGATCGCATCAGTTATATGGTGAATGATGCCAAGATGCGCTTGATTATCACTCAAACAGCAATCGAAGATAAATTACCTCCTTCAAATGCGGAAGTTATTTGCGTCGATAGTTTAGAGTCCAACGATCAGGCTATTGATAACCCAAAACCAGATGTAAATTCTAGCCACTTATCTTATGTGATTTATACCTCTGGTTCGACGGGTAATCCTAAAGGCGTTATGGTCGAGCATCGAAACGTCGTTAACTTCTTTTTAGGAATGGATGAACGTATAGAGCATTCTACCCCTGGCACTTGGTTAGCGGTAACGAGCTTGTCTTTTGATATTTCTGTTTTGGAATTATTTTGGACCTTGACTCGTGGCTTTAAAGTCGTTGTCTATAAAGAAGATCGGGGTGCAGAGAAAAAAGTTGCTGCGCAAAAAATACAGCGCAAATCTATGCAGTTTGGTTTGTTTATGTGGGGCAACGATGATGCTCCCGGAAGCTCTAAATACAAGTTAATGATAGAAGGCGCAAAATATTTTGATGAAAATGATTTTGATGCAGTCTGGACTCCCGAGCGACATTTTAGCGCTTTCGGTGGGCCTTACCCTAACCCAGCAGTAACCAGCGCAGCCATTGCGGCCATCACCAAAAACATTAAAATTCGCTCAGGTAGTATTGTTTCGCCTTTACATCACCCTATCCGTATTGCTGAAGATTGGGCGGTGGTCGATAACTTGTCTGATGGCCGTGTGGGCTTATCGTTTGCAGCAGGTTGGCAGCCAAATGACTTTGTTATCAAGCCAGAAAATCATAAAAATAATAAAAATATTATGCTTGAGCAAATCGAAACCGTTAAGAAATTATGGCGTGGTGAAAAAGTCGCTTTTGAGAACCCGATGGGTAATATGGTGGATATTGCCACTTTACCTAGACCTGTTCAAAAAGAATTACCCGTATGGTTAACAACCGCGGGTAACCCAGAGTCTTATCGTCAAGCTGGTGCAAAAGGGGTCAATGTATTAACGCATTTGCTAGGTCAATCAGTAGAAGAAGTGACAGAAAAAATTCGCATTTATCGAGAGGCACGAAAAGAGGCAGGCCTAGATCCTGCCGAAGGGCATGTCACCTTGATGCTACATACCTTCGTCGGCGATTCTGACGATGAAGTACGTGAGCTTGTTCGTGAGCCGATGAAAGATTATTTGCGCAGCGCTATGAAATTGGTGCTCGATTTTGCGTGGTCTTTCCCCGCATTTAAACGTCCAGGTGGGGCAGATTCTAAACCGGATGATATTGATCTGAAAAGTTTAACCGAGGAAGAGTCAGAAACAATTCTCGATTTTGCTTTCGATCGTTATTATGAAACCAGTGGTTTATTTGGTACCACAGAGACCTGCGCTAAAATGATTGATCGCTGTAAAGCAGCGGGTGTTGACGAGATTGCTTGCTTACTTGATTTTGGTGTTGCCACCGAAAAAGTTATGGGCGGCTTACCCTTGCTAAAAGAGGTAAGGGATGCAGCCAATCAGTATTCTATAGGTGTCGACAGTGAGTTAAATGAAGAAGCCGATTTTTCATTGCCTGCACAATTAGAGCATCACAATGTGACTCATTTTCAGTGTACGCCGTCAATGGCAAGGATGTTATGTTTTGATAATGAGGCTAGAACACAGTTAGCAAAATTAAAACACATGATGGTGGGTGGAGAAGCGTTCCCTAATAGTCTGGCTAATGATCTCAAGTCTATTTTGACCGGCCGTTTAACGAATATGTATGGCCCAACCGAAACAACGATTTGGTCAACCACGCAAGACGTTGATAATGCCGATTTAATTCCTATTGGCCGCCCCATTGCGAATACGGATATTTTTATACTTGATCAAAATTATCAGCCGGTACCACCAGGTGTGCCGGGTGATTTATTTATTGGGGGTGATGGCGTTGTCAGAGGTTATTTGGACCGTCCTGAGCTAACCGCCGAACGTTTTATTGCTAGCCCTTTTGATGACAGCTCTTCAGGTGAAAAGAAGCGCATTTACTGGACGGGTGATTTAGCTAAGTACCGTGACGACGGTATTATCGATTTCCTCGGTCGCGTTGATCATCAAGTGAAAATTCGTGGTTATCGAATTGAGTTGGGTGAAATCGAAGCCTTGCTCGGTAAGCACGAAACCGTTCGGGATTGTGTTTTACTGTTGAGGGAAGATACACCGGGCGATCAACGTCTAGTGGCTTATGTGATTCCTGTTAGCCTTGCACCTGATGTTGCGGAATTAAAACAACATCTGCGACAGCAATTGCCAGAGTATATGGTGCCCAATGATATTGTTGTACTTGATGCAATGCCATTGACGCCTAATGGCAAAATTGACCGTAAACAATTGCCCTCCCCGCAAGGTTTAAGTCAAAAAGCAGCGGCAGATTATGTTGAGCCAGAAGACGAATTACAAAAGACCATCGCAACTGTGTGGCAAGAAAGTTTGCAAATTGATAAGGTCGGTGTGAATGATAATTTCTTTGATCTAGGTGGGCACTCTTTATTGATTGTGCGGGTGCATCAGCAGCTCAAAGAGCGAGTTGAAAAGCCTATCTCCTTAACAGATTTGTATCGCTTCCCGACGATTCGTACTTTGACGGAATTTTTGAATAATGATGATGCGAATGCCTCATTGAAACAAAGTAGTGATCGCGCGCAACGTCGTCGTGAACGTATGGGCTTACGTAAACGCGGTCGCAAATAGAACGATTAGATAGCGTGACTCAAAAAGTGATAAATAAAAACAGAGTGAATTATATTTACTCTGTTTTTTAGTATTTTCTTTTACAAAATAAAGAGCCTGTGCTTGAGCTCTAAGATCAAACAATACGGAATTTTTAGTATATGAGTGAACAAGATGATTTTGGCGGTTATGGTATTGCCATTGTGGGTATGGCAACGCGTGTTCCAGGTGCCAGTAACCCCGATGAATATTGGAATAATTTACGTAACGGTACAGAGTCAGTTCAGTTTTATTCTGATGAAGAATTGTTGGAGAGAGGTCTCCGACCAGAACAATTAAAAAATCCACACTATGTGAAAGCCGGTGCGCCGCTCGACAAAATGGAATACTTTGATCCCGACTTTTTTGGTTTTAGCCCAAAAGAAGCCGGTATTCTTGATCCTCAGCATCGACAATTTTATGAGTGCTGTTGGGAGGCATTAGAACGTTCAGGCAATGTTCCTTCACGTTTTGATGGCGCCATTGGCGTGTTTGCAGGTTGTGGTATGGGCGCTTACTTCGCTCAAAATTTGATTACGAATCCTGACCTTGTTGATTCTGTCGGCATGTTTTTACTAAGGCATACCGGCAACGATAAAGACTTCTTAGCCACTCGTGTGTCTTACAACCTAAATTTAACGGGCCCTAGTATTAATGTACAAACGGCGTGTTCGACATCGTCGGTCGCGACTCACCTTGCCTGTCAAAGCTTATTAAGTGAAGAGTGTGATATGGCCCTTGCCGGTGGTGTCACCATTGAGATCCCTCACGGCTTAGGTTACCCCTATAAGGAAGGTGAGATTTTATCGCCAGACGGACATTGTCGTCCCTTTGATCACCGCTCTAAAGGAACTATTTTTGGTAGTGGTACCGGCGTCATTGTTTTGCGCCGCCTTGAAGATGCAATTGAAGATGGTGACCATATTCACGGTGTGATTATTGGTTCTGCTGTCAATAATGATGGCTCTAGTAAAGTGGGCTATTTAGCTCCGAGTGTTGATGGGCAAGCGCATGCCATTACTGAAGCCTTAGAAATCGCTGATGTCGATGCTGATAGCATCGGCTATGTGGAGTGCCATGGCACCGGTACACCTGTGGGTGACCCTATTGAGTTATCGGCATTAACCGCAGCTTTTAGTCAGACCTCTGAGCGCACAGGTTACTGTGGCGTTGGTTCCGTTAAAAGTAATATTGGTCACCTAGATACTGCCGCAGGGGTTGCCGGTATTATCAAAGCAACATTGGCGGTTGAGAAAGGTGAAATTCCACCGAGTTTAAATTATGAAGCGCCGAATCCAACAATTGATTTTGTGCACTCGCCGTTTTACGTTAATGATACATTAAAAGAATGGAAAGGAAAAAGCAGCGGCGGCAATGAACCGCGCCGAGCGGCTATTAACTCATTAGGTGTGGGTGGTACCAATGCATTTATTTTAGTGGAAGAGCCACCGACAAAAACCGCTGCTAGCCAACATGCGCGCAGTAATCACTTGATTACTTTATCTGCAAAAAGCCGTAAGTCGCTTGATGCCTATTGTGATCGTTTGGCGCAGCATTTAAAAGATAAGCCTGAATTAGATCTCGCTGATGTCGCTTACACCCTGTATAACGGCCGCGAAACTTTTGAGCATCGTCGAGTCTTATCCTGTGCTGACCACAGTGAGGCGATTCAGTTATTAGAAAGCAAAGATCAGCGACGTGTCTTTACTCACTCCGCCGATAGCGAAGAAAAATCGATGGTCTTCATGTTCCCTGGTGGCGGTGCCCAGTATGCGGATATGAGTAAAGGCCTTTACGATGCTGAGCCAGTATTTAAAGACATTATGGATCAAGGCTTTGCGATATTAAAAGAAAAAACCGGCTTGGATTACAAGCGCCTTTTATTTGTTGAAGAGCAAGTCTTAGATAGCGTTAAGCAAGAGTTACAAAAGCCATCGGTACAATTACCCTTAATCTTTTTAGTCGAATACGCTTTGGCAAAACAATGGATATCCTTAGGGGTAAAACCGGATGCCTTAATTGGTCATAGTATGGGCGAAAATACTGCGGCGTGTTTAGCTGGAGTGTTTGAATTTAAAGATGCCTTAGGTTTAGTGTTACTACGCGGGCAGCTAATGGATGATGTACCCGAGGGTGGTATGTTAAGTGTTCAATTGCCAGCGGAAGAATTAAAAGAACATCTGCACGACAAGCTAGCCCTAGCGGCGATCAATAGCCCGATGTTATCTGTTGCGTCTGGAACCAAAGCTGACCTGCAAGCCTTATCAGAAAAATTGACCGCACTCGACATTGAAAATAAACCTGTACGTATTGATATTGCTGCCCACTCTTGGTTGCTTGATGATATTTTAAAACCTTTTGGCGATTATCTACGCAGTATTACTTTGCATAAGCCTGAGTTAGATTTTATTTCTAATTATACTGGCACATGGATTAGCGATCAGGAAGCCACTGATCCAGAATACTGGGTTAAGCATTTGCGTAATACCGTTCGCTTTGCCGATGGTATTAATACCTTATTAGTTAAAGAATGTATTTTCTTAGAAGTCGGGCCAGGTAATACACTGGGTTCTTTAACCAGACAAAACCCTGAAGCGCCAAGCCAGCGTGTATTTTCTACCTTACGTCACCCACAAGAACAAACACCGGATTTAAGTTATTTCTTAACCGTATTAGGTCGCCTATGGGCAGTGGGTTATACCGTAGATAGTGATCATATTTGGCCGGAAGAAACACGTTACAAAGTGCCTTTGCCGACCTACGCTTTCCAGCACAACCCTTATTGGATCGACGCGGGTAAGCCTGCGCAAGCTGATGCTAATCAATTTGCAGCACTCGAAAAGTTGAACGATTGGAATGAATGGTTTCGTAAACCGGTTTGGGTGCAGCAAGGTGTATTGCCCAAACCAACCGAACCAAAAACATGGCTTGTGTTTAATGATGGACCTTCTCATACCGGCGAGAGTGTGGGTGAAATATTAATCGAAAAGTTACGCGCACAAGGACACAAGGTAGTAAGCGTTGTCAGTGGTGACGCCTACTATAAAATCAGCAACGAAGAATATTGTATTGCCTCTGAGTTAGGTGCGGAATCCTATTCGGCCTTGGTAAAAGATTTAGTCGCTAGCGGCAATTTCCCCGATAGTGTTCTGCACTTATGGCTGTTAACTCGCGAAGAAAGCTTCCGTCCAGGTTCAAGCTTTTTACATCGTAACCAAGAGAAAGGCTTTTACAGTTTATTTTTCTTTGCGCGAGCCATGGCAGATGAAGATCTCATCGAGCGTGAACTTGACGTATTAGTTTATACCAATGGTTGCCAACAAGTTGCCGGTGAAGCTGTTCCTTACCCCGAAAAATCAACCGTGCTAGGCCCCTGCAAGGTACTGCCGCGTGAATTCCCCGGAATGAAGTGTCGTACGATCGATGTTGATATAACTCATACAGAAGAGGAGAGTGGTTTTTCACTGGCCAAACTCGGTAAGCGTAGCGAAGCGGACCATTCTATTCCGCAGGCAACCATTGATTTGATGCACAAAGAACTATATGCCCTCGTTGAAAACGGTACTTACGCTTATCGTAAAAATGTACGTTGGCAGTTGCAGTATGATCATGCAGCATCTGAATTACAGTCCGATAAAAATATCGCACGCTTACAACAACATGGCGTCTATTTTATTACCGGTGGTTTGGGTGGTATTGGCTATGTCATGGCAACCGAGCTAGCAAAACAATATCAAGCTAAATTAGTTTTAGTGAATCGTACCCCTTTGCCAGCAAAAGCGGAGTGGCCTGAATGGTTGCGTGACCATGGCATGGACGATGCTATCAGTCGTAATATTGCCAAAGTGAAAGAGTTGGAAACATCGGGCGCTGATGTATTAGTCCTGAGTGGCGACGTCACTGATATTGATCGTATGCGAGAAATTGTGCAAGAAGCCGAAGCGCATTTTGGTGAAGTGAATGGCGTGATTCATGCGGCAGGTACCGTCGATGATGGTTTAGTCCAGATGAAAACGCAATCGGATATGGAAAATGTATTCGCTCCAAAGGTTTACGGTACACTTGTACTTGATGAATTATTTGCCGGCAAAAATCTCGATGTTTTCGTTTTATTCTCATCGACGAGTACCGTCATTGCACCGGTAGGTCAGATCGATTACGTGGCAGCCAATGCTTTTATGAACGCCTATGCTCACCGACGTAATACAGAAGAAAAAGGTTACACCTGTGCGGTGAATTGGGGTGTATGGAATGAAGTGGGTATGGCCGCAGCAACGGCTCATGCGCAGGGTTACAATCAAAAGAGTGAGCAAGAGCAAAGTACATCCGCCCATTATTCTTTATTCGACAAGCGCATTACCCGCTCCAGTGGCGGTCGAGATACCTTTTTATTAACGGCCTATTTATCCAGCACTTCACACTGGGTACTCGATGAGCACCGTACCTTGAGTGAGCAAGCTTTATTACCGGGTACGGCTTATATTGAGTTGGCGCGTGCAGCCTTGCAAGAAGCAGGGGAAAAAGGCCCTTTCGAATTAAAAGAGCTGATTTTCTTAAAAGCGCTGTATGTTCCCGATAACGAAACGATAACAGCGAGAGTGAAGTTACAACAAACGACCGAAGGTTATCACTTTGCTATTCAATCGGAGGCAAAAGATACAAAGGGCAATGTAGGTTGGCAAACGCATGCAGAAGCTCGTGTTTTATTAGGCGCGAGTCAAACCACTGCGGATGAATTAGAGTCAGTCTTAAAACGATTATCGCTAGCAAAAACGGATGTAAATGTGCCTGCGATTAAAACTCGCCAAGAAGATCATTTGCATTTTGGGCCGCGCTGGCAAGTATTGCGTGATGTAAAATACGCAGAGCAAGAAGCCGTTGCTCGCCTATCGCTAGCCGATGACTATGTCGATGACCAAAGCGATTACGAAATTCACCCTGCCTTGCTGGATATCGCTACCGGCTACGCGATGGATTTAATTAAAGGTTATGCCGACAGTGGCACAGCTGAAAACCTTTGGGTGCCTGTTTCTTATGCCAGCTTTATCTTTTACAAGCCGCTAACACAGCAAGTGTATAGCTGGGTACGCAACCATAAAGATAATTCGGTTGATCAAGATTTTGCTAGTTTTGATGTAGTGATGTATGACAACCGTGGCCAAGTGCTGGCAGAAGTAAAAGAACTTACTATTAAAAAGCTGAGCGGTGTCGTCGATTTTGCTAAAGAAGCTGCGCCAGCGTCAGTTGAGCAAGATGCTGCTCAACAAGGAAGTGACTCAGGTGAATTCCGACAGCTATCACCAGCTGAAATGGCATTTCAACATAACTTGTCACAAGGTATTTTACCGGAAGAGGGCAGTAAGGCCTTATTCTCGGTACTAAATAAAGCGAATGCGACAGAGATAATTATTTCTTCTTTAGAGTTAGAAGGTTTAATCAAAGAAGTTGATGCTAGCGCCGCCTCTCTACACAAAGAAGAGAGCGATACTAAATTTGCTCGCCCAGATCTCGATAACGATTATGTTGGTCCCCGTGACGATATTGAAAAGACTTTAGTAGGTTTTTGGGAAGAGTTGTTAGGTGTTGATCAAGTGGGGATTGAAGATAGCTTTTTCGACCTCGGAGGTCACTCGCTGATAGCGGTGCGTTTGTTTGCAAAAATTCAACAGGTTTACAGTGTTGATTATCCTATCTCTATTCTGTTTGAAGCACCTACCATTTCGACCTGTGCTGATTTAATCAGGGAAGCAGTTGGTGATGACGTAGCGTCGTCTAGTAATACAAATGATAACGAGGGTGGCGCGTCTGATAAAACTCATAAAGCGCGTTATACCCATCTTGTGCCAATGCACAGTGCCAAATCGAGTGACGCTACACCGTTCTTTTTGGTGGCAGGTATGTTCGGTAATGTGTTGAACCTACGGCACTTAGCCCAGTTGATTGGTAGTGACCGTCCTTTTTATGGTTTACAAGCGCGTGGTTTATACGGCGACTCCGAACCTCACGGCACCTTTGAAGAAATGGCCAAAGACTATATTGCCGAGATGCTTACCGTGCAGTCTTCTGGTCCCTTTATTTTGGGTGGTTTCTCAGGTGGTGGGATTACCGCTTTTGAAATTGCCAAACAATTAAAAGCCATGGGTCACGAGGTTGCCGAAGTGATTATGCTTGATACGCCCTTGCCCTTCCATGAGCCACTCAGCTCTGTGGATCGCATGTCGATTCATTGGCAAAAAATTAAAAAGAAAGGGGCGGGCTATTTCACTGAGTGGGCGAAAAACCGTTATCAGTGGGAAATGCAAAAATTCCGCAAACGTTTTACGCCCGCTGACGAAGGTAAAGAAGCCCATGATTTTCAGTCTGAGCGAATGGAAATGGCTTTTTATGATGCCCTTGGGCGTTATGAATTAAATCCATTGGATATTCGCGTCACACTGTTCCGTCCGCGTTTAGATGTTCATTATCGCTTAGGCGGTGGTCGAGTGACTAACTCTGATCGTCAAGTCATCTATACCGATAACGGTTGGCCGCCTTACGTCGATAACCTCGATGTTTATGAAGTGCCCGGTAACCACGACAGTATGGTACTTGAACCTAATGTGCGTGTTCTTGCTTCAAAGCTACGACAGTCTATCGAAAACGCCGACCCTAAAACGCGTAAGCGTTGATTTTTTTCAATAGGGTCAGACTCGATTGAAATCTGACCCTATTGAAAGAGCACTATTAAGTAACCCTAATTGAAAAAATTATGAAACTTGCCGCCATTATTTTAAATTTCCGTACCCCCGATATGACAGTCGATGCGATCACCTCGACGATTGCTGCTTTGGTCAATGTTGATTTTGATTGGGCTATTACCGTTGTCGATAATGACTCAGGTGATGGTAGCGAAGAAAAGTTACGTCAAACTTGTGAAGCGCAACAAAAAAATAATATCCAAGGTTGGGATCGTGTCGAAGTGGTTCAGTCTGGTAATAATGGCGGTTTTGGTGCTGGTAATAATGTCGGTATTCGTCATGTAATGACACAGCATGATGACCTTGAATATGTGTATATTCTCAATTCCGATGCTTTTCCAGAAAAAGAAGCCTTAACAGAACTGGTTCAATTTCTGGATAACAACCAAGGCTATGGCGTTGCTGGCAGTTATATTTTTGGCACCGATGGTGAGCCTCATATGACGGCGTTTCGTTTTCCCACTATTCAAGGTGAATTTGAAGGCGCTATTAAATTAGGCCCCGTAAGCCGAATACTTAAAAAGTACATCGTACCCATGGGTATCCCCGAAACTGCTATCGATGTCGATTGGTTGGCCGGTGCTAGCATGTTAGTGCGTGTCAAAACGATTCATCAAGTAGGCTTATTTGATGAAACGTTTTTTCTGTATTTTGAAGAAACTGATTTGCTACTGCGTATGGCTAAACAAGGCTGGAATACCCGTTACCTCTTAGAGAGTAAAGTTGCTCATGTTGGCTCCGCCTCAACGGGTATGAAAAAATGGGAGCGTATCCCCAGCTACTGGCTAGATTCAAGAAAACACTATTTTATCAAAAATCACGGCCGAGCTTATTTTTATTTGGCCACCATCGCTAAAGTCATTGGTCTCAGTGTTTGGGGTTTGCGTTGCGCTTTAACAAAAAAAGAGAATCAAGAACCTAAAGGGTTTAGTTTGGATTTGATCAAGCATGCTTTTTCTAAGTGATCTACTACAGGAATAAAATCTGCTGTGCCCTTTAATTTCTTTGATTTTGACGGCCAAAAATTAAAAGCGCGCAATATAGCGCCTGCCAAATACCAGTAATAACGTCGATAAAAAAGAGGTCGCCAGTGCTATATAAAAGGCATATAAAGGTGTGAAGTGATGCACCGTTATGGCCAGTGCAAAACAAAAGCTCATTAATCCAATTGCCCCTAGCATAGCAGCATGTAACACAGAGATAACGCTAGCGCTGCCATACTGTTGATGAATGGTAATCGAAAGCACGGTATAACCAATGGGAAATGCAATTAATAAGCCAGACCACTCAGCACCAATATGATGTGCACTCACTGTCACTACTGCTACCAATATGCCTGCCATAATTGCTCGTAGAAAAAGCAAATAATAGTTTTCTTCACCTTCAATATTATTTCCCAGAGTGCAAAATCGACGAGCAGAAAAATAAGCCACACAAACGGATATAAAAAATAATGTTGTAACAAATAACAGATTCAAGCTCACCGGCTGCAACACATATGCGATGGAAAACCAAATAACGATCGCGCCAGTAATAGATTGCAATGCAGATGCACGATAGGCAATAACAATATAGGTCAGAAGGAATAGCTGGTTAATACACATGGCGAGCAACCCGTAAATTGCTGCATCGGCAATAAATTCTGGCGTATGTGTATTTAGCATAAAGAAAAAGCCAGGACCAATAACCATGGGCACCCCGGATAAAGCGCCGCCAATAGCGGCGCCAACACGGGGAACCGCGATGGTAACCATAATGACCACAATGGTTGTAGCAAGCATCTTAATCGCTAAGGAGTGAATGCTAACGCCATGAAAAATTTCTAACATTCATTGAGCCCTATTACAGAAAAAAGGATTAAGGGTTATCATATAGAGTAAAAAAACAATATACAAAGAGCCTCTAGCTAAAAACGATAAAAAATATTTATCATTAATGATAAGTTTTTTTGTGGGGAAAGATGATTTTACTAAAAGAGGTGTATTGTAATGAATAATAATATTAAATAGATAGCCGATGTTCGTCGAAAGAACAGGTGAGTAAAAAATATGATGGGGGGAGATTTGTGATGATGGAAAATGGCCGATGATAAAAAGAATGAATCTCATTATTTTTTATCATCGGCCTCTTTATTCTATAGCATTATAGAGCTAAAGAGTTTTTCCTCATTGGATTTTTAGGATTAGTTAAGCCAAAAAAATATATTAATTTCATTCTTCCATATCATGCCGCCAGCCAAGGCAAATAGTAGTGAGCCAATTGAACCAAGTAATGCAAGATATAGTCGCCTTACGTCACCGCCTTCATCTGTGAACACCTTAAAGTGCAATTGAGCTTTTATGGTGATCCATGCGATCATTGAAATAGCAGCGCCTGAAATACCAGAGGCAATGATGCAAGTAAAGAATATTCGTTCAATGACACCGGTTAGTATACCTGTAATCCAAAAATCTTTATCGAATGCTTCTTTCAACCTTCCAAAGCATAGTGCTAGCAGCCAAAAATAAAATGCTGAGCCCAAAGAGCCAAAAATAATAGATACCAATATAAGACCTGCAAACCATGGTTGATTAATTATTTCCATCTGTCCTCCGAAAAATATTTGTTTTAATAATTGTTATAGATCACAATCTATTCTTATATGGAAATTGATCAATAAAAATCACCCTGCCTCCTTTAGTTTTTCAATCCTTTATATTTAAAAGGCTTACATTGGGCTAGTAACACATAATAAAGTGCTTACAAAAATAGTTATACTAATATTAATTTTGTAAACGTTTTACATGAAATCATGGCGCGTTTTATATCTTTTTAACTCTGCGCAAGCAACAATTCAGCCGTTGCTAGTGCATCTATTAGTGCATTATGAGCGGGATAAGTAGGCAGGTTGTAGCGGGCGCGGCAGCTGGCGAGTCTTAGGGCGTTTTTTTGTAGGGGGATGTTTTTGCGTTCTAATTTTTGTTTTTCTATTTGTAGTGTATCCAATGTAGGCCAAAGCAATGGTAGGCCAAAGGTATCTTTACATGCTTTATTGAGAAATTCAGTATCGAGTGGCGCATGATGAAATACCATTGTTTTACCTGCGGCTGTTTCAATTAGTTCTTTCATGATAGCGCTTGTTTCGTTACCTTCTTTAAATTCACAGTCACGCAGTTGATGTATGGCGGCACTGTTGCCAACACTATTGTTGGGTTGCAATAAGTAGTGTCGTGCCGAGTTAAGTTTTATTTTATTTTCTTCTACTAGCACCCAGCCAATGCTGAGTAGTTCGCCGTCTTTTGTGCTCAGGGACGAGGTTTCTGTGTCGATCACAATATAACGTTTATTTTCTTTAGGTTTATTTATCAATGAAAATTGAAATAGTGATAACGGTGTTTGCTGCCATGCCTTGAACAGCGTCGCGGCTTTTTTTGATTTTTCTTTATTTAATAGAGTGAGTCTATAAATAAAGCGCTTAATTATTGGGAGTATCACTGAATTTACAGCCCGGGTCGGTAGCGCATTTTAATGCCTTGCTGAGCATCGCGTATAACGGAAAAGGCATCTTTTAATTGTTTGCGGGAGAGTTCAGATAAATCATCGGGGTTAATATAGTTGTTGGGGTTTTCACCTGTGGCTAGTTCTTTAACTTGCTCTTTTAAACGTATTTGCATAATAATGTTTAAGGCATCTTGTAGGTTTCGACTTTCATTGATGGTAAGCAGTTTTAATGTGACCAATTTATCTAAGCGTTCTAGAGTGTTAACTGCTGTGCTTTGCGAGGCTAGGCTATGGATGCGAGCAATATCAATAATGGGTAAGATACCGCGCTTTTTTAGATTGAGTTCATCGCTATGCTCGCCATCGCTTTCGACAACGAATTGACGAAAAAGCCCTAAGGGTGGGGTGTTATCCAATACATTGTCGGCCAATGCGCCGAGAAATATTTTATCTGCTGATGCCTTTTTTAGCATGTAGTCATGTAAGTTTTTGCCTAGTTGTTTATCGCCGTAAACGACGCGAATATCAAAAAATATACTCACACGCATGACGGCATCGGGCGAAGGGGTGCGCACCCATTGATCAATATTGCTGCGCCAGCCGTCTAGGTTTTTTCGCCATTCATCGGTTGTGGCCATGATTTTTCCGGGGCAATAGATATAACCGCATTCGTTTAGGCCATCGCATACCCAATGGGCTAAATTTTTAAACCACACTTCATCTTTTTGTTGCGCACTATTATCAATTAACAAGGCATTGTCTTGATCACCGCCTAAGAGTTGTTCTGCTCGGCCTTGTGAGCCAAAACCTAACCATGCAAAGGCCGCGGGTGCTGGCCCTTGTTCTTGAATAAACAGTTTGATTAATTGCGCTGTTACGGCGTCGCTAATAGCGGTAAAAATGGAGGCAACTTGTGCTGCGCGTATGCCGGCATGAGTCCATTGGATCATTAGGCTAGGCAATTGTGCTACGGTACTTTTAAGCTCTTCTAGGTTGTGTTGGCGGTTGATGTGTTGTACTAAATAAATAGGGTCATCTTGTCGCGCTAACATTAAATCAGACGCGGTGATAATACCTTTTATCTTACCGCTCATAGCATTGTCGTCATCTTCTACCACCGGTAGGTGGTGATATCCCTCTTGTGTCATTTGCAAGGTGGCATCAAACAAAGTTTTTTGTGGGCTAATGCAGCTGGGGTCTTTTGTCATAATGGTATCGACACGGTTATCCAATGAGCTATTTTTTGCCACGGCGCGTGATCGAATATCGCGGTCGGTCACAATACCCAAGAGCTTTTCCTCGCAGATGATTAAGGCCGAAGAAATACGGTGTTTTGTCATTAGTCGCGCAGTTTCAGCAATGCTTTTTTCCGGCCCGATGCTAACGATAGTTTGGCTCATTACATCTTTAACTAAGCTGGCAAGTTCGCTTGCTTGCGTTTCATGTCGAGCCGCTCTGCGTAAGCGCCGGTTGCGTTGGCTTCTAAAAAAGCGATCAAAGTCGCGGTTGTTGGCTCTAATTGTTTGGTAGCTTTCTTCTGGGAGTGAGTAAATCAGGCAGTCTTCAATCAAGGCGACACTGATGCCAATGTCCTCTTGGCTTAGGCCAAGCAGGTTAAAACTTGTGCCTTCGTCAAAGCGATCCATTAGTTGCCCTTTGGGGCCTCTTAATTCTGCCGCGCCGCTGCGTATAATACGCAAATCGCCTTTGTCTTCTTGTGCCCGAAATAAATGCCCTTGACGATAGTAGGCAATATTCATAGTGCTAATGGCATATTCAAAATCTTCAGGAGACAAAACATCAAATGGCGCGCAGCTTTGAATGAATTGTCTTATTAAGTCGAGTTCGGGATTGATGGCTTGGCTCGAGTTGGACATGGCAGGGTTCATCGTCAGTCTATAATGCGCAAGGTGTTCGTTCTTTGTCCCTATTAGTATAAAGATCTATATGTATTATTGTTACTCTCTTAAAGTCTAATACGAACTGAATTGATTTAAATCAATAAGCTACTATTGTTAACTTTATTTATTTTGTAGAGGGGTTTTTGATCTGTGGATGTTTAAGAGGTTTGGATTGTTTAAATAGAATGTGCTTAATGCCTATTAATTTTTTTGTACTTTCGCATTCTTCACTTCAATGCCGACAGCATTGGTATCAAGAAAGCTTCTGATGCGTCGTGACAAACTATTTTCATTCCAACTTTTTTCTGGGTTAATTGAATTTAAACGAACTTGTTTGTAGGTAACGACTTTTTTTTGTCTTGCTAGAACCTTTCGCTTTTTTGCCTCTACTTTGTTGCGGTAATTGTCTTGCACAAAAATATCGAGCACGGGTATTTCAGGGTCGCTGAACCAGTTTTGATATGCTTCTTCCATGATGGGTAAGCGGTTGCGTGCATTGACAATGACCATTGCTCGTATGGGCCGTTCTAACTTGGCCTTTAGTTTGGGGTTATCAATTTTAGGTGTAATTTTATCGATAAAATCATGGGCCCTAATGGCACCTGAGCCGCTGCCTAAAACGATTAGATTAAACTGCCCTTGATCGTGTAAAAACTGCAATGCTGCTTCTAGCCTTTTCTCGGTCACAAGTTCAGCAGAGGGTTTTTCTGGTTCATCTGCTTGAATAGCGGGTGCAGGTGCGGGAAGCGCGACTTCTTTTTTTTCTGCTGGTTCATCTTCGGCAATAGCCGCTGTTTTAGCTTGTTCATCACTATTCTCACCACCTTCGCTCTCTTCATTGCTCTCGTCTTCTTCGCTTTGAATAATACGTTTGGCTTTGGTGGGGAATGTGCGTTGAGGGACTTTGCGTTCATCCGGTGCGGGGAAGCTAATGGCCAATGTGGCCCAGCCAGCATCTGGCAAGGTGTCATGCAGTGGTTTGGTTGTATTGGGCCAAGCGGGATGCTCGCCTTCTGCATGAATGATCAACAAGGCCCCTTTGGGGTCGCCGGAGCGATCTTTTTGCCATACGCTAAGAAAGCGACCGAACTCGGTATTAAGCCATATTAGCGAGTCCTCAGATAAGTATTCGCCCAGCAAGGCCATAGAACCATCTTCACTACTAGGGTTGCGCTGCCGTTTTAAGCTGCTGGGCAAGCGTTGTGCTTTTTTAGGTTGAGCGTCTTCGTCCTCTGCTGCTTCAGTCTTCTCTTCTGTTGGCTCGGCAGGGGCTTCTTTCTCTTGCGCCCATAGCGGTATGGCCGAGAAGGTCAGTAGTAGCGTTAGGAGTGATATTAAGGTCTTCATATACTGAGTATAGGCAATATTTTCCCTAAGGTTTCAAATGGCTATTGAATCCTGTGCCGATGCATTACAATGCTTCTTTTTTTGATTGGCTGGCTTTACCTATGCAACCCTTTAAGATCGCTCCCTCTATTTTATCCGCTGATTTTGCTCGTTTAGGCGAGGAGGTCGATAACGTTTTGGCCTCCGGTGCAGATATTGTTCATTTTGATGTGATGGATAATCACTATGTGCCCAATTTAACCATTGGCCCCATGGTGTGTAGTGCTTTGCGTAAGCACGGTGTGACGGCCCCTATTGATGTGCATTTAATGGTGGAACCTGTTGATCATATGATTGAAATGTTTGCGGATGCCGGTGCAACGTACATTACTTTCCACCCTGAGGCTTCTCGCCATGTCGATCGCTCTTTACAGCTAATTAAGCAGAAGGGCTGCCAAGCGGGCTTAGTCTTAAACCCTGCCACGCCGTTGGATTCGATTAAGCATGTCTTGCCTCAGCTCGATATGTTGTTATTAATGTCGGTTAACCCAGGTTTTGGTGGCCAGAAATTTATCCCTTATACCTTGGATAAATTGCGTGAGGCGAGAGCAGCGATTGATGCCTTGGGTTTGAATACACGCTTAGAAATTGATGGTGGTGTGAATACCGACAATATCGCCGAGATTGCTAAAGCCGGTGCTGATACCTTTGTAGCAGGTTCTGCTATTTTTAATCAAGACGATTACAAACTCGTCATCGATAAGATGAGAGCGGCTTTAGCGACTGTTTAGCGCTGTATCAATAACGCTCTAGTATCAACATTTAATACTCATACTTTCACGGCTTTAGCTGATATGTCTTTTCCTCAATTGGTGATATTTGACTTAGACGGCACTCTGATCGACAGTGTGCCGGATTTGGCATTGGCGATTGACCGTACCTTAAGTGAGTTGGGTTTACCCACAGCAGGTGAGTCTCTTGTGAGGGAGTGGGTTGGCAATGGTGCAGCAAAACTGGTTGAGCGAGCATTGCGTTTTGCCATGCCCTTAGAAACCATGTCCTTAGAAGCATCGTCATCAGAAGCATCAGAGCTTAATGTAGAAGCCATGCATGCTAAGGCTTTAGGTATTTTCTTTGAGCAATATCATGATTGTAATGCTCAGCGCACGGTACTGTACCCGGGCACATTGGACGCTTTGCTAGAATTAAAAACACGTAATATCACCATGGCGATTGTCACGAATAAGCCCAAAGAGTTTGTTCCGCCCATATTAAGCGCCTTGAATATTGCCCACTACTTTGACTTTGTGTTGGGTGGTGATGAGTTGGATAACAAGAAACCACACCCTCAACCTTTGCTCTACTGTATGAGTGAGCTTGGTTTTGAGGCAAGCCAAACCTTAATGGTGGGGGATTCGCGCAATGACATCGAATCAGCCCGAGCAGCAGATGTTTTGGTCGCAGCGGTAAATTATGGGTATAATCATGGTCGGCCGATTGAAGATGAGAATCCGGACTACGTTTTGTCGGATCTACGTGAATTGACCGCCTTAAAGAACAACTAGTTAAGAGTTAGATAATGTTAAATTTGTGGCCCAGTAATCAATGTCGAGCAAGCGCTTGGCAATGCTCGTTTTTTTACAGCTAAACCATACAGCTAAAAAGTAAAATTAAAACACGAGATGTGCCCACTCATAGCACGCTGATTACACCCATTTGATGATATTTGACTTATGACACCTGAACAATTTTCTCTCCTAGCCGACCAAGGCTATAACCGTATTCCTGTGATGCGCGAGGTACTTGCTGACCTCGATACACCTTTGTCCAGTTACTTAAAACTAGCCAAAGGTCCTTATTCTTACTTATTCGAATCTGTTCAAGGAGGTGAAAAGTGGGGCCGTTATTCTATTCTTGGTTTACCTTCAAAAACGATTTTAAAAGCCCTTGGTGAGCAGATTACCATTGAAGTCAATGGTGAGATCACAGAGACGCTAAGCCACACAGATCCCCTGAGCTTTGTAGAAGAGTTTAAAGCCCGCTATCGCGCGCCAGAGCTAGAGGGTTTGCCTCGATTTCATGGTGGCTTGGTTGGTTATTTTGCTTACGATTGTGTGCGTTATGTTGAGCCAAAGTTAAAAGCGAGTCAGCCTAGCGATACCACCAATACGCCTGACATCCTATTGATGGTCTCCGATGAGGTGCTCGTGTTCGATAATTTATCGGGCACTCTCAATATTATTATCATGGCAAACCCTGCTATTGATAATGCTTTTTCCAAAGCGCAGGCACGTTTAGACAGCCTATCCAGCGAATTGCGAGGTCTATCACCAGAACTGCCAGTCATGAACTTGGGGGCAGAGTCTGGCGCAGAACAGCTTTTTGAGTCTCACGTGGGTGAGGCTGCTTTTTCTGAGTCTGTGCAACGTATTAAAGACTATGTCTTGGCGGGCGACACCATGCAGGTTGTGGTGTCTCAACGTTTGTCTATGGATTTTGATGCTGAGGCGATCAATTTGTATCGCGCTTTACGTAGTTTAAACCCATCCCCTTATATGTATTTTGTCGATTTGGGCGATCACCAAGTCGTCGGCTCCAGCCCTGAAATCTTAGCGCGCTTAGAAGATAACGAAGTGACGGTTCGGCCCATTGCCGGAACGCGCCGACGTGGCCGCAGTGAAGCGGAAGATAAAGCGCTAGAGCAAGAGTTGGTTAATGACCCTAAAGAGATTGCCGAGCATCTGATGCTGATTGATTTAGGGCGCAATGATGTTGGACGAGTCGCCAATATTGGCTCAGTTGAGCTGACCGATAAAATGATTGTCGAGCGCTACTCCCATGTAATGCACATTACTTCTAATGTGACGGGCCAATTAAAACCCGATTTAAATGCCATGGATGTATTACGCGCTGCTTTACCAGCAGGGACTTTATCCGGTGCGCCAAAAATTCGAGCGATGGAAATTATCGACGAGTTAGAAACTGAAAAGCGCGGTATTTACGGCGGGGCTGTTGGCTATCTGGCATGGAATGGCAATATGGATACGGCTATTGCTATTCGAACGGCTGTCATTAAAGACGGAAAAATTTATATCCAAGCGGGTGCCGGTGTCGTCGCTGATTCTATCCCTGCCTTAGAATGGAAAGAAACCATGAATAAAGCGCGCGCGCTGTTTCGGGCGGTGGATACCTGTACTGCATTACCGTTAGCAAGCGCTGCCAAAGATAAAGGAGGTCAATAATATGTTATTGATGATTGATAATTATGATTCCTTTACTTACAACGTGGTTCAGTATTTTGGTGAACTCAAGGTCGATGTGGAAGTGGTGCGCAACGATAAAATTTCACTGACTGAGATCGAACAAAAAGCGCCAGAATACTTGGTGATATCACCCGGCCCTTGTACACCAAACGAAGCGGGTATTTCTTTAGAGGCGATCAAAGGCTTTGCGGGCAAGCTACCGCTCTTGGGTATTTGTCTTGGTCATCAGAGTATTGGGCAGGCCTTTGGCGGTAAGATTGTGCGTGCCAAGCAAGTCATGCACGGTAAGACCTCTCCTGTATATCATAATGATAAAGGCGTGTTTGCTGGTTTACCCAATCCATTTCAAGCTACGCGTTATCACTCTTTAGTGATTGAGCAAGAGAGTTTGCCCGATTGTTTGGAAGTCACCGCGTGGACGCAAAATGAGGATGGCTCAATGGATGAAATTATGGGTATTCAGCACCGTGAGTTACCGATTGAAGGTGTTCAGTTTCATCCTGAGTCCATCTTGACCGAACATGGGCATCAACTACTTAACAATTTTCTTGTCAGTTATAAAACGACCAAGTAAACCGAATCACCAATAAGAATAACTTATCAACACGAATAACGGGGTGTCAGTGATGAACATTCAGCAAGCCTTAAATACAGTGGTATCAGGTAATGATTTATCACGGGCTGATATGGCCAGCGTGATGAAATCGATTATGACGGGCGAAGCCACTCCTGCGCAGATTGGCGGTTTTTTAGTGGCCTTGAGAATGAAGGGCGAGACTGTCGCCGAGATCACTGGCGCAGCGCAAGTGATGCGCGAGCTAGCGACACCGGTATCAATTAATGCCGCACACCTAGTAGATACTTGTGGTACGGGTGGTGATGGGGCTAATTTGTTTAATGTCTCTACTGCGTCTGCCTTTGTGGTGGCCGCTTGTGGGGCTAAGGTAGCTAAGCACGGTAATCGTTCCGTCTCTAGTTCAACAGGCAGTGCTGATGTGCTGGAGTCAGCGGGTGTCGTGTTGGGTTTACAGCCTGAGCAAGTAGCACGTTGTGTCGAGGAAGTGGGGGTGGGTTTTATGTTTGCGCCCGCACACCATAGTGCGATGAAGCATGCCATTGGCCCTCGTAAAGAATTAGCCATGCGCACTGTATTTAACATGCTTGGGCCTATGACGAACCCTGCCGGTGTGAAGCGCCAAGTGATAGGCGTGTTTGACCAGACCTTGTGCCGCCCAATGGCGGAGGTATTGCAAACACTTGGTAGTGAGCATGTATTGGTTGTTCATGCTGCAGACGGCCTTGATGAATTGAGTTTAGCGTGCCCATCCCATGTGGCTGAATTGCATGAAGGTGAAGTGAAGGAATATCTCATTAAGCCCGAGGATGTCGGTTTGCATACTCAGTCACTGGTTGGCCTTTCTGTTGAAACGGCGGAAGAGTCTTTAGCACTCATCAATGATGCCCTCGGTAAACGCACAACACCTGAGGCACAAAAAGCGGCGGATATGATTGCATTGAATGCAGGTGCGGCTGTTTATGTCTCTGGAGTGGCTTCTAGCCTCAAAGAAGGTGTGCAAATGGCAGAGGATGCGATAGGCAGCGGTTTGGCTTTGGCAAAAATACAAGAGTTAGCCTCGTTTACCGATTGCTGCGAACAAACTGCTTAATTTATTTTTCGGAGACTTTAATGTCGACTCCAACTGTATTAAAAAAGATTATTGCCCGTAAGTGGGAAGAAATTGAAGAGCGTCGTTCATCTGTGCCCTTAGATAAGCTGGAGGCACGTATTGCCGAGCAAACAGCTTGCCGAGGTTTTGTGAATGCGATTGAGAGCCGTGTTGCGCAGGGTTTGCCTGCGGTGATTGCTGAAATTAAAAAAGCCTCGCCAAGTAAGGGTGTTATTCGTCCTAATTTTCAGCCCATCGATATCGCTGAAAGCTATGAAAAAGGCGGCGCTGCTTGTTTGTCAGTGCTTACTGATGTTGATTTTTTCCAAGGCGCTGATCACTACTTAACAGCGGCTCGTAATGTGGTTAGCCTGCCTGTCATTCGTAAAGATTTCATCGTTGATGAGTATCAAGTTTATGAAGCAAGGGCTTTAGGCGCTGATTGTATTTTATTGATTGTTGCTGCATTAGAAAGTGAGCGTTTACAAACGCTGAATACTTTGGCACTAAGCTTGGGCATGGATGTATTGGTTGAGGTTCATAATGCCGAAGAACTAGCCATTGCCCTTGAGCTGCCTAACCGTTTGATCGGCATTAATAATCGCGATCTGCATACCTTTGCAACAAGCTTAAATGCGACCTACGATTTACTCGATAAAATCGGCGAAGAACGTATTGTCGTAACCGAAAGTGGTATTCATTCTGTTGAGCATGTGAATGCCATGCGCGAACACGACGTGAATGCATTTTTGATTGGGGAAGCCTTTATGAAAGAGGATGAACCCGGAGAGGCCTTGCAGCAGTTGTTTGTTGGAGCCAATAGTCTGGTTAAAGAGCTCGCTTAGTACTTTCACTTTAGATAAAAGAAAAAAGGGGTCGGAGTCAATTTTTCATTTCATGTGTTTGAATAACATGAAAAATAGATAAAAATTGACTCCGACCCCTTTTTCCTTGCCTTTTTCCTTCTCAAAGGCAATCGTGTTCTTCACTAGCGTGGTGTGTATACCACCATTGTTTTTCCGCTAACGGCCACTAAACCTTGATCTTCTAGTGTCTTTAAAACGCGTCCTACCATTTCCCGCGAGCAGCCCACGATACGACCAATCTCTTGGCGAGTAATTTTTATTTGCATGCCATCAGGGTGGGTCAGAGCATCAGGTTCTTTACACAACTCTAATAGTGTTCTTGCTACTCGACCGGTAACATCTAGGAAAGCCAAATCACCCACTTTACGGGTTGTAGCGCGGAGGCGACGTGCCATTTGAGCGCCTAAGGCATATAAGAATTCGGGGTGGGCAGCGCTTAATTCATGAAATTTGGTGTAGCTGACTTCGGCTACTTCACATTCTGTTTTAGCACGAACCCATGCGCTACGAGAGTCTTCTAATTCTTGGAAAACACCCATCTCGCCAAAGAAATCACCGTCATTTAAGTAAGCAACAATCATTTCTCGCCCTTCGTCATCTTCAATAATGACGGTAACAGAGCCTTTAACGATATAGTAAAGTGAATCACTTTTGTCACCTGCGTAAATCAAAGTGCTTTTAGCAGGGTAGCGCCGGCGGTGACAGTGCGCTAGAAAGTCATCAATATTTGTGAGCGGGGGCGATTTTGGTGAATCAGCCAAGGTAACATCCTCTTTATAATCAGTTTTATCTATTAGTTTGACTTATCTTAGTAAGCATAACCTATATAGTGTATCAGGTGTTAAGTAATTCCCGAGTGAGCAAGTTCTCATAAATTACTACGCTTTATGCTTGTGTATGTTAATCTTGCGCCGTTATGAGTCAAGTAAAAATTAATTATGGAAGTTCTTAATGCATCTGAGTTAAATCTTCGCTTGTGTTGTCGAGCGAGCAAGGCTCAGACTGATATAGATTTTCCTTCAGCTTAAGGTGGTAAAAAGTGACAATGGAAGCAACAGTTAAGTGGGTTGATAACGCCATGTTTTTGGGTGAGTCCGGCAGCGGACATAGTGTCGTAATGGATGGCCCTCCGGATCATGGTGGCCGTAATATGGGCGTGAGACCGATGGAAATGTTACTGATTGGCTTGGGCGGATGTGCCAGCTTTGATGTAATGAGTATTTTGAAGAAGTCGAGGCAAGATGTGTCTGATTGTCGTGCGGAATTATCTGCTGAGCGAGCCGAAGGTGTGCCATCGCCTTTCACTAAAATTCATATCCAATTCATCGTTACAGGCAATAATTTAAAAGAGAAGCAAGTGGCTAAAGCCGTTGAGCTTTCGGCCACTAAATATTGTTCAGCTTCTATTATGATGGAAGCTGCTGGAGTTGAAGTGACTCATGGTTTTGAGCTTAAGGCTGTACCCGAAAAAGGTTAACTGCTCGCCTTCTTTCGGGGAGGGTGTCTAGATTCGGTACGTTGTTTTTGTCATTACTTTAGATAGTAATGACATCCCCACTTTGATTGGCATGGGGAAATGAAGGCCGCCGGCATCTAAGGCTGTTTGCTGGTGGCGTGCTTCATCCTCCAGCATTTGTTTGACCACCGCTCGGCTTTTTTGGTCATTTTCTGGTAGTTCTTCTAAATGTTTTTCTAAGTGTTTACATACAAGTTCTTCAGTTGCCGCAACAAAGCCTAAGCTGACTTTATCGCTAATGGTACCGGCAAGTGCGCCCATACTAAATGATGCACCATAAAAGAGAGGGTTTAAGCGGCTGGGGCGGCTGTTTAATTCATTGAGCCTTTTATTACACCAATGTAGGTGATCGGCTTCTTCTTGCGCGGCTAGTTCCATCTCTTCACGCACTTTTGGCAGTTTAGCCGTCAGCGCTTGGCCTTGGTATAAAGCCTGTGCGCAGACTTCTCCTGTATGGTTGATACGCATAAGGCCGGCGGCGTGTTGGCGCTCTTTCGTGTTGAGTGCGCAATTTTCGATAGGCTCTCCATAAGCATCAGCAGGTGAGGGGCTCATAGAAGGTTGATCGTTTTTACTTAGCGTCCTAAGCACGCGATCAGACTCGATGATGAGTTTGTCGAACAAAGAGAATTGTCTGTTGGGTTTACTAGACTGCGTCATCGCATTCTCACCTAAAAATTGGGGTCAGAGTAAATTTTTCATTTAGTTTAGTTGATTTAAATTGGTATCTCAGAGAAAAGTTTACTCTGACCCCAATTTTTTTCTAGCTTTTTTCGCGTTCTATTGCTCGATACGCAATATCGTCTCTGTAGTATACGTTGTCCCATTGAATTTGGTGCGTTAGTTTGTAGGCGCTGGCTTGTGCTTCTGTCACGCTATTACCTAGTGCGGTTGCGCACAATACACGTCCACCATTCGTCACGATGTGCTCTTCATTCAGTGCGGTGCCAGCATGAAATGCTTTTGCTTCACTTGCGTGATTTTGAGTGTTATCGGGTAGGCCCGATATGACATCCCCTTTACGATAACTTTCTGGGTAGCCACCTGCGGCTAAAACAACCCCTACCGCTGCTCTTTCATCCCAGTCACATGAGTGCTGGTCGAGCTTGCCATCGAGGGAAGCTAAGCATAATTCAGCTAAGTCTGATTTTAGGCGCATCATAATGGGTTGGGTTTCAGGGTCGCCGAAACGGCAGTTATATTCAATGACTTTAGGCGTGCCATCGGCATCAATCATTAAGCCAGCATATAAAAAACCAGTGTAGTCATTTCCCTCTTCTGCCATACCGGCAACGGTAGGTTCTATCACTTCTTGCATAATGCGTTGGTGAATATCGCTTGTGACAACAGGTGCAGGTGAGTAAGCGCCCATGCCGCCAGTGTTCAGACCGGTGTCACCATTGCCCACACGTTTATGGTCTTGGCTAGTTGCCATAGCTAAGCTATTTTTGCCATCCACCAAAACAATAAAGCTGGCTTCTTCGCCGCTAAGAAATTCCTCGATCACAACTTTACAGCCAGCTTCACCAAAGGCGTTACCCGATAGCATATCTTTGATGGCCGCTTCGGCTTGTTCAATAGTTTCTGCAACTATCACACCTTTACCTGCAGCTAAGCCATCCGCTTTGACAACGATGGGTGCACCTTGTTGATGTAAATAAGCGAGTGCAGCATCAACATCAGTAAAGGTATCGTAGGCGGCTGTTGGGATATTGTGTCGTTGTAGAAAATCTTTTGTAAACGATTTTGAGCCCTCAAGTTGCGCTGCACCTTTTTTAGGCCCAAAACATTTTAAATCTTTTTCTTCAAAAAAATCGACAATGCCTTCAACTAAGGGTGCTTCTGGCCCGACAATGGTTAACCCAACGTTATTGCCTATGGCAAAATTGGCGAGCTCTTGGAATGCCATTGGATCAATAGCGATATTTTGTAGTTTAGGTTCTGTTGCGGTGCCCGCATTACCTGGTGCTACAAAGACTGTTTTAATGTTATCACTTTGAGCGACCTTCCATGCTAAAGCATGTTCACGGCCGCCAGAGCCAATAATTAATACATTCATAAAAATCTCACAAAAGTTTATAACTTAAAAATATAAAAGTGGGTAAGAAAAATGGAGCTAGAGTAAACTTTTTTCAGAGAAAGTCATTCAGCCCCATTTTTCTTTCTTTAGCCTATATTTTTTAATCTTAGTGTCTAAAATGTCTCATGCCTGTGAAGACCATTGTCATACCGTGTTCATCGGCAGCGGCAATGACTTCGTCATCGCGAATTGAACCACCAGGTTGAATCACACAAGAAACGCCCACCTTAGCAGCGTTGTCGATGCCGTCACGGAAGGGGAAAAATGCATCGCTTGCCATTACTGATCCAGCAACCTCTAGGCTCGCATGTTCCGCTTTGATTGCGGCAATGCGTGCAGAATTAACTCGACTCATTTGGCCTGCTCCCACACCGATGGTTCTTTGGTCTTTACCGTATACAATGGCGTTTGACTTAACCATTTTGGCGACTTTCCAAGTGAATAACATATCACTAATTTCAGCCGGTGTTGGTTTGCGTTGAGTGACAATTTTCAAGTCGCTTTCGGTAATAATACCTAGGTCACGGTCTTGTACTAAAAGTCCACCGTTAACACGTTTAAAATCGAGAGAGGGCGATGATGCGCTTAGTTCGCCACAGTTCAATAAGCGAACATTTTTCTTTTCGGCAACAATTTCAACAGCATCTTTATGAATACTTGGGGCAATGATCACTTCAACAAATTGTTTGTCGACGATGGCTTTTGCTGTTGCTGCATCTAATTCTCGGTTAAAAGCAATGATGCCACCAAATGCAGATTCAGGGTCAGTTGCAAATGCTTTTTCATAAGCATTAAGTAAGTTGTTATCAGTAGCGACACCGCAGGGATTAGCGTGTTTGACGATAACGCAAGCGGGTTCAGAAAACAGTTTTACTGTTTCCAATGCCGCATCAGTATCAGCAATGTTATTAAAGGATAAAGCTTTTCCTTGTAATTGAGTTGCTGTGGATATGCTTGCTTCTGTATTTTCACCTTCAAGAGTTTTCTTTTCGAGGACTCTTTTTTCTATGTAAAATGCGCTATTTTGATGAGGGTTTTCACCGTAACGCATGTCTTGTGTTTTAATAAATTGGGTGTTGAATGTGCGGGGAAAGTTTTCGTTTCCTCCGGGGACTAAACGACCAAAATAATTGGCGATCATGCCATCGTAAGCGGCTGTGTGCTCGTAAGCTTTAATCGCTAAATCAAAACGTGTTTCGATGCTGGTGCAACCATCATTTTTTTTCATTTCATCTAAAATAGTACTGTAATCACTAGCATTGACAACAATGTTAACGTAAGCATGATTTTTGGCAGCGGCACGTACCATTGTTGGACCACCAATATCAATATTTTCAATAGCGTCTTCAAGAGAACAGTTTTCTTTGGCGACAGTTTGTTCGAAAGGATATAGGTTAACAATCACCATATCGATCTCGCCAATATCATGTTCTTGCATAACGTTGTCGTCTTGGCCGCGTCGAGCGAGAATGCCGCCATGAATTTTAGGGTGCAAGGTTTTAACGCGACCATCCATCATTTCGGGAAAGCCGGTGTAGTCTGAGACTTCCGTTACATCAATATTGTTTTCCTGTAGTAAACGGTAAGTACCGCCAGTGGAAAGTAACTCGACGTTCATTTCTCTTAGTGCTTTAGCGAGTTCGATGATACCAGTTTTATCTGAAACACTAATAAGTGCGCGTTTTACATTACGAAAATCTGACATGATAAAAGAATTTCTCAATTAATTAAGATTGAATATTGATGAGTGACTGAAATTATGTTGCTGTGTTTTGTTGCCGCTATCGCACACTGCAAGCGCTTAAGTACTTGAATTTATGTAGGCAATGTACGACCGCCAAGGATGGCGGAAGTGCCGGTCTCGCAGGAGCATATATCGGCCCGTACATCCTATACACTCCAAAATTGCTCCTGCATTTTGGGTGTACCCTCCGTCCTTGGAGGGCATAAAAAAGGGATGGGCTAGTTTTAGCCCATCCCTTTTGATCGTTTTTTTAAAAATTAAAGTAAGCTGTAACGCTTTAATTTTTTGCGCAATGTGCCACGATTCAAACCAAGCATTTCTGCTGCTTTTGTTTGGTTCTGACGTGTATTTTTCATAACGATTTCTAATAGTGGTGCTTCGATTTCTTGAAGTACCATATCGTATACATCGCTGACACTTTGACCGTCCAAGTGACGAAAATAGTTTTCCATGGTGGTCTCTACACAGTCACGAAGAGACTGTTCTTGCGTATTCTTGTGTAAAGCAGTCACTGAAGGAATGTCTTGTTGGTCAAAATTACTTTCTAATACCATTGGTTCTGCTGAACTCATGCTGCTCTTTCCTCTGTGGTAGTCGCTAAATTAGCTGTTTTTTCAATTAGTGTTGTGTTGTTTTTTGCGGTATGTGACTTTTTATTATTACTCTTGTTATTACTGCTCTTGGTTTCGAGTAATGAGCTGTCACTTAATAAATCTTTACCTAATAAATATTGTCTTAAAGAATCGCATTGTTCTTGTGCTGATTCGATTTTGTTAAAGTGGCGTTTATATTCTAAATCTAAAGCTAAGTTATCTGATTGCTTTTGTAAATACCAAGATATATGTTTACGCGCTATTCTCATTCCTTGAAGTTCGCCATAAAACTCATGTAATGATTCAATATGAGTCATTACCACATTATAAAATTCATCTAATGTGGGTTTTGCTAGAACTCCACCACCGTTTAAAAAGTGATTTATTTCTCTAAACAGCCAAGGGTTTCCTTGAGCTCCTCGTCCAATCATGACGGCAGCTGCTTGTGTGTAATCAATCACCCATTTGGCTTGTTGGGGTGATGTGATATCGCCATTGGCAAATACAGGGATATTCACTTTATCTACAATGGCAGCAATTGTGTCGTATTCTACATCGCCTTTAAAGGCACAGTGGCGAGTTCTGCCATGTACCGCTAAAGCCTGTATGCCGGCATCTTCCGCGATGCTTGCAATGTTAATCCCATTGCGATTTTCTAAATCCCAGCCAGTACGTATTTTTAAGGTAACGGGTACATCAACCGAGCTTACAACGGCATTTAAAATATCGCCCACTAAACGCTCGTCTTTTAACAAGGCCGAACCAGCGGCTTTTTTACATACCTTCTTGGCTGGGCAGCCCATATTAATATCAATAATTTGGGCTCCCATATTGACGTTCGCTTTGGCTGCTTCCGCCATCATTTGCGGATCATTACCAGCAAGTTGTACCGAACGTGGGCTTTCATCACCGTCATGAGCTAGGCGGCTTTGGCTTTTTTTGCTATTCCAAAGGCGACTGTCTGAGGTTACCATCTCGGAAACAACGAGACCTGCTCCAAGCTGGCGACATAGGCGCCTAAAAGGTAAATCAGTGACTCCGGCCATAGGAGCTAATATTGTCGGTGTGTCAATTCTCCATTTGCCTATCGTGAACATGGCTTGTTTAAAGCACCTATAGCTGAGTGATATCTACAAAATAGTGTCTATACAGCCCATCAAGGTGTTTAAGCTCTTTGCCACGCCTTGATTGTTTAGAGTGGGTTGGATAGATAAATCGGTTTTAATACAACAAGTTATCAACGAATTTTGCAGTGAGAAGGCATTAACAGCTTCGATTAACCACTTTTAGACGCGTAAAGCTAACATTGCAAGCTTTAATAACAGCCGCTGAGACTCATTGCCGCTGAACAAATAGCAGGCTAGATCCGGTCTTTTTCCGACAGTTGCTATGATAACGCTAACTGCAATAATGCGGAAGATATAAACTCAAAAAATTGGTTATTTTTTGAGTTTATTTTTTTGGGGAGCTCGTTCTAGTTTTGTGCTTTTATAACATTTAATTGGTAATTGACAGCCGTTTCACCGGGATCAATGATAGATAGAGAAAGCTGTATGGGCTGGTTTGCGGGCATTTGTCTTGCGCCTGCCAATTCTCCGCGTAAGTATTCGTTAGGCTGTAAATCTCGGCTTGCAATCAGCTGATTGTTTAAACCGCTGAACTCAAGTCTCAATGCGGGATAGGGTTGGGTAAAGCTAGCATTATTAATTAAAATAGCATCAATAATCAGTACATCTTTTTTGCTAGGGTGGCTTCGGACCACTAGGTTCGTGGCTCGTATTTTTTTTGTATCGATAAGATTAGGTAGTTGGCAGCCCACTAGTTTGCAGGCGGTTTCATAATAGGGTCTATAGCTTGGATTCTTGCTGAGTGTTTCAAAGCGAAAAATACCTACTTGGATTAGGAGCGCTAAGCTAAACAGAGTGGCTCCGATCATCCATAGCCAGCGTTGAGTGCGTTCAGACTCATACCATTCCATTTCTACCGGTGCGGGTTGGATGCGTGACAGGTAGTCGTTTTGCTCATTGGCATAACTTGTCTTGGAGTGCATGGCATCTTCAATCTCCTCATCACTGATTTGTGATGAGCTGATGTCGTCTACTGAATAGGTTGAGTCATGGGTCGTGTCAGGGGCTGTAGCGTAAGCCGTGTCGCTGCCATCATCTGTTTCTTGGCTGAACGCTAATGTCTCTGTGTCCCCTTCAGCTGAATAATCATCGTCTTCGAAATAAAGTGCTTCAAACCCATTGTCATCGGCCTGTTTGCTCTTTATGTCTGGTTTGGGTGCTGTGCTAGCCTCGCTCGGTGTGTTTTGCAGTGGCTCTAAGTTGGGGGCCTCATAGGTTTCATCGAAGTCAAAGTTGAGTTCATCAATGTCTTCGCTTTCGTCCAATATGGCTAGATCTTCAGTATCGCTTTGCGTTTTTTTATCTTTACGCTTAAAAAAAGAAAAGCCGCGCTTCTTCTTTGTATTACTACCTTGATTTGAATTGTCTTCAAGAGTGGTATCTTTGAGGATAATACTTTCGTTCGGTGGCTCTTCTTCTATTGCTTGTTTGTTTATTTTTGGCTCAGGCCTTGTTGGCACTGGTGCCTCTGGGCGCTCTAACGTTTCTGGTTCTTTGGCTGTGGTAGAGGGTTCTGTATTTTCTTCAGTACGAGGCCGGCTAATTTTGATGGGCTCAATATCATCATCATCCAAATCCGCTAGCATATCTAAAGCCCAGCTCTCATCAGCACTCTCTCTCGTATGCTGCGAGATGGGTTGTAATTTGCGGTCGAACAGCGAGGTTTTTTTGCTTTTGTTGTCGGTATCTAGGTCGTAAATATCGTCATTAAGCTCTAAGCCAGCCTCATCGTCATCAATTAATGTTTCTTCTGATTTTTCTTCTTTACTGCTAGAGGCGCTGCCAGCCTCATCTGTTGTTTTGTAGTCTACGGCTTTAAATACAGCTAGGCATGAACCGCAGCGGACGACGCCATCGGCAATGGCAAGCTGGTTGGGAGTGACTCGAAAAGCAGTATTGCACTGTGGGCAGCGCGTGACGATATCGGAGATAGTGTTAGTATCGGAAGCAGAATCAGGCATTTACAGACCGAAGTTAAAGTTGTTTTGTTATTAGCAGCAATAAGCCCTAGTGTAGAGGAGTTCAGGCGGATAATAAACATTCAATTGAGGGCTTTTGCCTCGCTAGCAATATCGGCGTCCGCTGAGTCTTACCCATCCTTCTTTTTCGGCTCTAGCCTCAAAGGCAATTTTATGGGAGTAGGCTTGCTCTACTTGTTTAGCTTGTTTAGCCAATATCCCCGAAAGGCATATTAATCCGTCGACTTTGAGGGATGAGATAAGTATGTCTGAGAGCTCCACCAAAGGCCCTGCAAGTATATTGGCAAGTACCATGTCAGCACTAGATTCCTTAGACTCTTTTTGCTGGGGTAAGTAAACGGGGAACTGTTCGATCTCTAGCCCATTTCGTTTTACGTTTTCGTGGCTTGCTAATAGTGCTTGGGGGTCTATATCGATGCCCGTGACTTTTTTTGCGCCGAGTAATAGGGTTGTTATACCTAAAATGCCAGATCCGCAGCCATAATCAATCACATCTAAATCATTGATATTTTGCTGTGCTAACCATTGCATACAGAGGAAGGTAGTAGGATGTGTGCCGGTGCCAAATGCCAAGCCAGGATCAAGTAGAAGGTTGACTGCATCTGGGTCTGGTGGTGATTGCCAGCTAGGGCATATCCAGAGCTTTTCAGCGCATTGGATAGGGTGGTAATTATCCATCCACTCTCGCTCCCAGTCTTTGTCCTCCAGTTGCTCCCAGAGCATTTTGGGTAAGGGTGCCACTTGCCCTTTTACGACGTTGAGTACCTTTTCTGTATCGCAATCAGCATCAAATAGTCCGGTTACACGAGAGTGATCCCATAAGGGGGTTTCGCCCAAAGCGGGTTCTAGGATGGGTTTTTCTTGCTGTCCTTGAGGGACGTGTTCTTGTAGCGTAACAGAAGCTGCCCCCGCTTTTAATAAGGCATCTTCGATAACGGTAATTTGGTCACGATGGGTATCCACAAATAGCTGTAGCCAAGGCATGATCTATTATTCCGTTCATTGATGGGGGATAGCCTGACGCTCATGGTCTGAGGTCAGGCTTGGGATTGGTGCTAGTTGGGCAGGCTTAGAGACCTAGTTTTTTCTCTAGGTAATGAATGTTAACACCGCCTTCCATAAATGCACTGTCTCTGACTAGCTCGCTTTGCAGTTCGATATTGGTGCGAATACCTTCAATCACCATTTCATCTAATGCATTGCGCATGCGTCTTAAGGCAATCTCTCGGGTTTCTCCGAAGGTGATTAGCTTGGCAATCATTGAGTCGTAGTTTGGTGGAACGGTATAACCACTGTAAAGATGTGAGTCGACGCGTACGCCTAGGCCGCCAGGTGGGTGGTAGGTTTTTATCGTACCAGGGCAAGGCATAAACGTTTTTGCGTCTTCAGCGTTGATGCGGCACTCTACGGAATGTCCTCTTATCACAATGTCTTCTTGTTTGATGGAGAGTTTTTCACCGGTACACACGCGTATCTGTTCTTTGATCAGGTCAACTCCAGTAACCATTTCAGAAACAGGATGCTCAACCTGAATACGGGTATTCATTTCGATGAAATAAAAGCGCCCGTCTTCGTAAAGAAATTCAAAGGTGCCCGCACCGCGATAGCTTATATCGTTACATGCTTTGATGCAGGAGTCATAAACTGCTTGGCGAGCGTCTTGATCAATATGAGGGGCGGGTGCCTCTTCAATTACTTTTTGGTGACGGCGTTGCAATGAGCAGTCACGATCACCCAAGTGAATAGTGTTGCCTTGTCCATCAGAAATAATTTGTACTTCTACATGGCGAGGGTTCTGAAGAAATTTCTCCATGTAAACAGTGTCATCGCCAAACGCAGCGCCCGCTTCAGCTTTGGTAACGTGGATAGAATTAAGTAAGGCTGACTCTGTGTGAACAACACGCATACCGCGTCCACCGCCACCGGCTGCTGCTTTAATAATAATGGGGTAGCCAATTTTCTTGGCCATATCAAGGCAATATTCTTTGTTCTCAGGTAATGGGCCGTCAGAGCCTGGCACTGTGGGAACGCCTGCTTTTTTCATCGCTTCAATAGCCGACACTTTATCGCCCATAAGGCGGATAACGTCAGCATCTGGTCCGATAAAACTAAAACCGCTTTTTTGCACTTGTTCGGCAAAGTTAGCATTTTCAGCCAAAAAGCCATAGCCAGGGTGTACCGCAACAGAGTCAGTAATTTCCATGGCACTGATAATAGCGGGAATATTGAGGTAGCTTTCTGTTGAAGGGTTGGGGCCGATACACACGGCTTCGTCAGCAAGACGAACGTGTTTGAGATTGCGATCAATTTTGGAGTGTACCGCAACAGTTTTGATGCCCATTTCTTTACATGCGCGAAGAATGCGCAGGGCAATTTCGCCTCGGTTAGCGATTAGCAATTTTTTAATCATGTGAGCAGACTCTCGGGGGACTTATAATGAAGCCTTTGAACGAAAGTGTAATAATCTTCCGAGCAAAGGTCTCATAATTCGTTCTAATCATTAATGGCTTGAGAAAAGCATTTTTACTAAGCTGTGTACGCAAGCATTGAATCATTCAAATATTAAACAATAGTGATAAGCGGTTGATCAAATTCAACTGGCTCGCCATCTTCAACAAGAATGGCCTCAATCACACCGGCTTTATCTGCTTCGATTTGGTTCATCATTTTCATTGCTTCAACGATACAAATAACATCGCCTACTTTTACATGTTTGCCAACTTCGACAAAAGCCGGTGAGCTGGGGCTAGGCGAGCGATAAAAGGTGCCTACCATAGGTGATTTAATGATGTGTCCAGATAAACTCGAATCACCGCTTTCAGCCGCTGGCTCTGCACTTGCCACGGGTGCGCTTGGCGCTGGAGCTGCAGCAGGAGCAGCTTGCGGCGCATACTGTGGTTGATACATTGTTGTTGCAGCTGCTTGGCCGCCTCGACTAATGCGTACCGACTCTTCGCCTTCTTTAATTTCGATCTCACCAATATCAGATTCTTCTAATAGTTCGATCAGTTTTTTGATTTTACGAATATCCATTGAGCTCTCTCTTGTTGACTCTTTTTGTTAATTTGTTAAGAAATAGTGTGTTATTTTTGGGCAGATAACTGCTGTATCGCAGCATCTAATGCAAGGCGATAGCTCTGTGGCCCAAAGCCGCAAATCACGCCTTTGGCAATATCAGAAAAGTACGACGTTTGCCGAAATTGCTCGCGCTCGTGCACGTTAGAAAGGTGAGTTTCTATAAAGGGAATCTCAACGGCGCTTAGCGCGTCTCTTAGAGCGATACTGGTATGGGTAAATGCAGCAGGGTTAAAAATGATGAAGTTAACCCCTTCTTTTTTCGCATCGTGTATGCGATCAATCAGTTCGTATTCTGCATTGCTTTGCAGGGTCAGTAGGTGGTGACCTTGATCTAAGGCGTGCTGGCTGAGCATCATATTAATTTCTTCAAGGGTCGTTGAGCCATAAACCTCAGGCTCGCGAGTGCCTAGGAGGTTTAGGTTGGGACCGTGAAGTACAAGTATGGTAGCCATTATTGTAACCGCGAGTTATCCGGTATTGGTATGATTTGGTGAGAGTTTGACCTAAAAGACAGGTTTTGTCTATGAGATTATTAGGTTTTGTTATTTTAAGCTATGTTTCGCCGACGTTAGCGGAATTTAGCGTCAAGAACTGAGTTTAAGAAGTGTGCTCTACTTGCTAAATTAGCACGTTATCGACAATTAGCATCCGTTTAGCTGATTTTGGGTGTTGGTTTTGCTTTTTTCTACATTTTTTGGCTTTTTTAGCCACTAAAAGCGGCTAAAATCGCTTAAATTGCTTCGATCCTTTGCTTAAACTTGCTGGGTGATAGTATTTGGGGAAGGACAAGGGCGTCGGCGTTTGCTTTTGCGGGGAATAATAAATACAAAGGTACTCCTCCGCGACGATATTTTTCTAGTAGAGCAGTGATTTGAGGGTCGTAGTTTGTCCAATCGCCTTTGATGAGCGTGATATCTTTGTCAATCATCGAGTCTAGAGTGTCTTCAGTGAAAACGAGTTTCTCATTGGCTAAACAGGTAATGCACCAGTCAGCGGTCAAGTTGATAAACACGGGCTTACCTTGAGCCCTTAAAGATTGTAAGCGCTCTGGGTTGTATGGTTCCCACTCGGACGCTGTTTGTACTTTTTCTAATGTCGGTCGTTGATTGGCGTTCCAGCTCATCAATACGATTAACGCTAGCATGATTAAACCGCTGATTTTTGCGACAGAAGCGGTTTTTTGTCCTAGCCAGCTGATAAAAACAATGCCGACCCCACCGAGTACAATCAACATAGCAGCATCTGCACCTAATTGACGACTCAATACCCAGAGCAACCATATGGCAGTCAAATATAGAGGAAAGGCGAGAGCCTGCTTAAAGGTCTCCATCCATGCCCCGGGTTGAGGTAGCCATTTGGCTAGTTGAGGCAAATAGCTTAATAAAAGTAGGGGGAGGGCCATGCCTAGCCCTAGTCCTGCAAAAATAAGCAGTGCAACAGGCCACGGTTGCGTGATCGCAAAGCCCAGAGCGGGAGCCATAAAAGGAGCGGTGCAAGGGCTTGCCACAACAGCGGCTAATACGCCGGTAAAGTAAGATTGTTTGAGACCGTTGCCTTGGGTCAAGCCTTGCCCAAGACTCATCCAGCGAGTGCCTATGTTTAAGTATCCGGATAACGATAGGCCCATGATAAAGAAAAGGTAAATGAGTACGGTAACAAAGCTAGGTGATTGTAATTGAAAGCCCCAGCCAACAGCTTGCCCTGCGGTTCGAACAGCCAGTAATAGTGCCGCGATAATAACGAAAGTGCTGATAACGCCTAAGGTATAGCTCCAGCCTTGTGCTTTGTGTGATTGTTGGCTGTTAGCCAGAGATAATGCTTTGAGTGATAGCACGGGTAATACGCAAGGCATCAAGTTAAGTACCATGCCGCCGATGAGGGCGAAGACAAGCATTGTTAATGCTTTGCTTAAGTTGAATGGAGCGATATTGGGTTGTGTGTTGTTGGTATTTTCTGGCCTGTCATCAATAGAGTTAACGGCAAAGGTTTTTGTCTCGATGATGGGGGTGGTGGTTTTATCGTCAACGGTAAATTTAAGGGTTTCCGGCGGGTAGCATAAACCAGCATCGGCACAGCCTTGGGATGTAACAACAAGCTCAAACGGCGTGGTGTTAGGGAGTTGATCTTTGTTGATAGTAACTTGGGCAAACTGGTAATGTTTTTCAACGTCTTTTTCAAAAATAGGGTCGTATTGAATGATGCCTACAGGGAGTTTCGCTTCCAAAGCTTTCCCTTCTGCAGAAAAACGAAACTGTTCGCCATATAAGAAGTAGGCATCCGCTATCACCCAGTCTAGGCTAAGCCCCTCTTCGGTATGCGAAACCGATAATTGATATGCTTCATCGACGGAAAGAAATTCTTCGCTGTTGTCTACGCTTAAGTCGTTTGCACCGATAAGGGGGCTGCTTAATTCGGAGGTTTCCGAGTTAAGAGATGACGGCTGATCATTAAGTAAGTTATCTAGCGCATCGGCACTTGCGGTATGGTGCGCTATGAAAAGACAGGTTAGGAGTAGTGTTGTTAGGGTTCTAGTTAGCTTCATGGTTACATCATTACGGCAAGGGTTGTTTTTCTTACTCATTATTGATTTAGCTACCAATAACGGTGTGATTTTGTAGTATTCGATTGGACAACGATTGTTTCTAAGGGTTCGCTGTTTGTCTGCTTAAGTCTATTGTAGCGCTGTTTGTTGGTATATATGTGGGAAGCTAGCTAGAAATTGTTGAGAGTGTGATCTGGTGCGCTAATTTTGTGAGTATAGTTTGGGCGGAGTTATGTGGGGAGCTAGAGCTACGGTATGTTACTTTGGGTAGCTCTACTATTGTTCTGGCGGGGTTAAAAATTGATTTGTGCACCGAAGGTGATAAATGTCACTATTTCATCGTCGGCAAAATCATCTACTTTGTATAAGCCTTCTAAATCTGCTCTTAGGCTAAATGCATCGTTGATAGCGTAATCGATGCCAAGCCCAAAGCTTAAGCCATTGCTGTCTTCTGTAAATGAAGTGGTGGTGGTTTTAACCTCTGTTTCTACGAGGTAGTAACCCAATTTAAAAAAGAGATTGGTGGGTTGTTTGAAGCCAAACCTTGGGGCAGTATTGTAGACGGCAGAAATGTTATAGCCATCAACGCGAATAGATTCAAAACCAAAAGGGTTATTGTCAATATCTGCTTCGCCAGAATCTAAGACGGCAATTTCAAAGCTATATAATTTCCCCGCTGGCTGGAAGCCGATATAGTATTTTTCTGCATCGCCATCATCGATATCACTGTAATCAAATTCAGCTTTACCGGTTCCTCCTCCGATATAGGTTCTCGCACTAGTGGTATGAGCAATTAAGACAAGGCTTAAAATACTAAGTAGGCTGGTTATCTTTTTCATTTATTATATCCTGATATCTTTATTATGATCCAAATAAGCATGCTAGCAAAGTTTCTATGGTAGTCACAGTGCTAATGCAGTTCTATTGTCTGACAAGGTTTTGAATTGTGTTGATGCAAGTATCGAGATAACCTGAACCAAAGAGATTTAAGTGATTAAGTTGATGGTAAAGATTATAAAGCGGCTCTCTTTTTTGACTTCCCTCTGGTAAAGGCCACTCTTTATTATAGTTAGAGTAAAACGCCTCGCTAAAGCCACCAAATAAACGCGTCATTGCAATATCGGTTTCTCTATCGCCATAATAGCAAGCGGGATCAAAAATAACGGGTGTGCCGTCTGTCAGAAATGCTTTGTTGCCTCCCCATAAATCGCCATGTAGCAGAGAAGAAGTAGGTTGATGATTTTTTAGCAAGGTTTCACTTGCCTCGAAAAGCGAATTTTCCAATGGTTGAAGTTGTTGCTTAAAGCCGTTTTGGTATGCTAATTCTATCTGTGGCTGTAAACGTTGATGTATCCAAAAATGTGACCAGTCATCTGAGGGGGTATTGAGTTGAGGTGTGGTACCGATAAAATTGTTTTCGAAGAAGCCAAATTTAAAGTGTGGGCTTGTTGTTTTTTTGCTTTTATGAAGGCAAGCAAGTTGCTGGCCTAGTAATTTGTTATTGTCTTGGTGTGAAAATAATAAATGTTCTAATACTAAAAAGCTTGATGCGGCATGAGTCCCAAAAGTAATCGCTTTGGGCGAGCGTATAGTTCGTGTTTTTTGAATGGCGAGTAGACTGTTATATTCATTTTTAAACAAATGTTCACATTCTTTCTGATGTGTTTTAACAAAAAAATGATATTGCTTGTTAGGGTCTTGAAGGTGATAGCTGTCGCAAATATCACCCCCTCGGACTCCCTCTGCTATAAGCAAAGGGAGTGATAATTGGCAGCTTGAGTTTATTTTTTCAGTTATGCTCTTTAATAAACTGGCGTCCATTATTAGTTAGCAATAAAGTCTTTATCAATTTCAGGTAGTGGTTTGTCATGGATTACAGCTTCAAATGATTTTAAGCGTTTATATATAGATATTAGTTCAACTATTGTGGACCACGAATTGACTAAAAACTGAAAGGATTCCTCTACCTTTCCGAATGCTCTTATTACTTGCTGCATTACACCAAGTGTTATTGCTCCAGCAACAATCGTTGGCCCCATTGCGATATAGGGTACAATCACTGTAAGTTGTAAGTAAGACCATTTTGCTATATCAAAATATAAGTAGTGTTTATATAAAACAAAATAGTTGCTGCGTACATTCTTAAATAATTCGGTAACCGTGGGTGGCGTTGCTCGCTCTTCGTGATCTTCTCCAAACACTAATTCTTTACGGTATGCAGCTTCGACTCTTTGATTATTAAATTCTAATCCCGGCAACTTAATTCCAACAATTGCAAGCAACAGAGTTCCGCATGCTGCAGAAATAATTGCTATATAAACGAATGCTTGGTCTACAGGCCCAATCCATGGTAATTCTTTTATGTATGAGCTAAGGCCCCATAAGATGGGAAGGAATGCGATTAAAGTGAGTATGGAGCGTATAAATGCGACGCCCAATAATTCAACTATACGCGCAAATCGCATCGTATCTTCTTGTACTCGTTGTGCTGCCCCTTCTATTTTTCGTAATTTATCCCAGTGAGACATGTAATAATCATTCATGGCCGTTCGCCAACGAAATACATAGTGTTTGGTAAAGAATTCTATTAACACTGCCACTACAATATAAATTCCTGCGATTTTTGCGAAAGTAATGCACTGCTTCAAAAACTCCTCAAAGGATATTTTGCCTGGGTTGCCTAGAGCCTCTTGGATTGTGTTGTAGAAAGTGCCAAACCATTCATTAATTTGTACATCTAATTGCACTTTGTACCAAGTTACGGCCAGTATTATTATTGATCCGAATAATGACCAATTTATCCATTTCTTATTGAGGAAAAACGACTTAAACATAATATTCTTCTTGGTTGTTTATTGAACAAGTTTGAATTTGGGTTGATCTAGGGTGATAATATTCACGTATTTTTAGTGCTAAGTGTAAACCATTTAGTGTATGACGCGTTATTTGAACAAAAAAGTAATAAAAGGTTCTATCTAGCTTGAAATACGGTACCTTCGACCTCAGCTAGTTAAACTGAGTTTAAGCTGGTTTTGATCAGCCCCATTTCCATCACACAAGCAAAGGAATTATCGTATGGCTTTTGAGCTTCCCCCCCTCCCTTACGAAAAAACGGCGTTAGCGCCGCATATTTCATCTGAAACTTTGGATTATCATTACGGTAAACATCATCAAGCTTATGTTACTAAGTTAAATGATGCGATCCCGGGTACTGAATTTGAAGGTAAATCATTAGAAGATATTATCAAGTCATCTTCAGGTGGCGTGTTTAACAATGCCGCTCAAATCTGGAATCACACCTTTTACTGGAATAGCCTAAGCCCAAATGGCGGCGGCGAGCCTAGCGGTGCACTAGCCGATGCGATTAATGCCAAATGGGGCAGCTACGATAAGTTCGTTGCTGACTTCTCTGCTAAAGCTGCGGGTAATTTTGGTTCTGGTTGGACTTGGTTGGTTAAAACTGCTGACGGTGGTTTGGATATCGTCAATACCGACGATGCAGAATGCCCATTAACGGGTGATAGCACGCCATTAATGACTTGTGATGTGTGGGAACATGCTTACTATGTTGATTATCGCAATGCTCGCCCCTCTTACGTAGAAGCATTCTTTAAGCTAGTCAATTGGGACTTTGCGGCTAGCAATTACGCCTAGTAACTCTTATGCCTATTAACTGGGCTTAGGCGCGATTACGCTCTCCACTGAAACCCGCTTTTGCGGGTTTCAGTACTTCTTTTATTCTCCACTTCCGGTTCTGGCTAGTTTTTATTACTGGCTCCTTTATAGTGTAGGGCAGTTATTCCTTTTGGATGCTCGGCTCCATGCTTTCAGATACTGTATGCCAACAAGCAAGATTATCTAGAGATCCCCGCTTCGACGGGCGTTTTTTTATTGCAGTAAAAACGACGCGCATATACTGCCGTACCATTTGTCCTGCCGTTGCCCCGAAGGAATCCAATGTTGTGTATTACGCCTCCGCGATAGAGGCGGCTAATGCAGGGTATCGACCTTGCTTGCGATGCCGCCCTGATAGCGCGCCTAACTCCCCTGCATGGAAGGGGAGTAGTACGACACTGGAGAGAGCGCTACGCTTGATAGATGATGGTGAATTACAGTCGGGTTCTTTATCCTCTTTAGCAAATCGTCTTGGTGTGAGTGATCGTTATTTACGGTCTCTATTTAAACAGCACTTGGGCGTTTCCCCCAAAAGTTATGCACTGTATCAGCAGTGTTTGTTTGCTAAGCAGTTGCTACATCAAACAACACTGCCCATTACCCAAGTGGCTTTAGCGAGTGGTTTTAACAGTGTGCGTCGTTTTAACGACTGTTTTCGCTCTGCGCTACAATTAACTCCGACTGAACTGAGGCGTGCTGGTAAGGCTAATAAGAGCGGCCATAGTAAAGGTAATAGTAACGGTAACAATAAAGCTCGCTCTAGTTTAAAACTTAAGCTCTACTTTCGTCCGCCCTATGATTGGACTTATGTTTCTCAATTTTTACAACGCAGAGCCATCGATGGCTTAGAGTGGTGTGGAAAGAATCATTACGGAAGAATGATTCGCTGGGGCGATTGTGAAGGGCAGTTTACAGCGACTTATATGGGTGACAAAAACCGTTTTGATGTTGAAATTGAGCTCAATGAATTACGCTCTGTAAAACAGTTGGTCAATAATATTCGGCGCATATTAGATCTAGATGCCGATATCGATGCAGTGGACCGACATCTGCAAGCACAAGTTGGTGATTCATTGCGTTTATCAAAAGGCTTGCGTTTACCGGGTATTTGGGATGTTTTTGAGGCAGGTGTGCGTGCTATTCTGGGGCAGCAAATCTCCGTCGTGGCAGCCCATAAGCTTGTGTCATTATTGGTCGAGCGTTTAGGAAATGAGGTTGATGGCTATTATTTTTTCCCTAAGCCTGAACAAATTATGAATAGCTCGCTCGATTTTTTCAAAATGCCCGGCGCGAGAAAACAAACGCTAAACGATTTTGCTGCTTATTTTCTTAGCACTTCCTTTCATAGTAATAATGACGCTAACCCTGATGAGTGGATTAAGATCAAAGGCATTGGTCCTTGGACTATTAACTACGCTAAATTTCGGGGCTTAAGTGATCCTGATATTTATTTGTCAGGTGATGTCGCGGTTAAAAAAGCGATGCAATTATTATTGGATGATTCGCGACTGAGAGAATCATTCGACCCTGCTTGCGTGTCACCTTGGCGCAGTTATTTAACCTTACACTTATGGAAACAGCTTTTATGAGCCTCACAACACATTATCTCGATTACTTGAAAACGCCTATAGGTATAGTAGAAATTCGTGCGTCAGAGCAGGGTGTTACTCACCTTATCTTTGTTGAAGAGAAAAGCGCAAAAGTGAGTATGAGTAGTATTATCCAGCAATGTAAAAAAGAATTACGTGAATATTTCGATGGTCATCGAACAAAATTTACGGTGCCATTAGATGCAGATGGAACAGAGTTCCAGCAATCGGTTTGGGCGTGTTTGCTTCGCATTCCTTTTGGGCAGTCTGCATCGTATAGCGATTTGGCTAAGCAAATGAAAAACCCAAAAGCCGTGCGCGCTGTCGGTGCGGCTAATGGCCGTAATCCCATTTCTATTATTGTGCCTTGCCATAGGGTAATCGGACATGATGGCAGTTTGACTGGCTATGCTTGGGGCTTAGAGCGTAAGCAGTGGTTGCTGGAGCATGAGGGTATATTGCTTATTTAGGTGTTATTTACGGTACTGTCTATCGGTAATATCTATCGGTAATATCTAACTATATTATCTAATTGTATTTTCAGGTTCCTTCTTTTTGTACTGTGTTTAGTTAATGTGACCCTAAACACTATTTTCCTTCCTGCTATCTACATCTCTTCGCCTTAAATCTCCTGATATTACCTTGACATCGATCAAGTTATGTTTATAATTTTCAGTAATTTCTGAAAATTCAATAATTTCAGTATTTCCAGTATAGAGGATAAAGCTTATGCCGACATTAACTGAAACCGCCCACTCTTTTGTGATGCATTTTGGAGAAATGGGCAGCCGCTGGGGTTTTAACCGCACGGTAGGTCAGATCTATGCCTTGTTGGTGATACATGAGCAGCCCTTAAATGCCGATCAAATAGCGGAGCTACTGAGTATTAGCCGCAGTAATGTCAGCATGGGTATTAAGGAGTTGCAGTCTTGGCGCTTGGTGACCTTGCAGCACAAGCAAGGTGATCGTAAAGAGTATTTTTCTGTTTCGGGTGATATGTGGGAGATGGCCAGTACTGTCTTTGAAGAGCGTCGTAAGCGCGAGCTTGATCCAACCCTATCCTTGTTGCGCTCTAATTTGTTAGAAGAAGCTAAAACCGATGCCGACCGTTACGCTCAATCCAAAATGCAAGAAATGCATAATTTATTAGAGCTATTGAATCAGTGGGCCAATGGTCTCAATACTTTGAGCCCGGAGACCTTACAGTCGTTAATGAAGTTAGGTTCTGGCGTTAGTAAATTATTGGATTTAAAAAACAAAGTAAAAGGTAAGAAAGTGACACAATAAGTGTGTTGCGGTTTTTATTGAAAGTATTAAATCGAGCAATGGAGTGCACCTCGTAGGCAAATAAAATTTGCTTTATTCAATGTCTTAAGCCCTTGTAGGAGTTAGCAATGGAGCAGGCTTTGGTTGATACACTTATCCTTTCGCGCATTCAGTTTGCGGCCAATATTAGTTTTCATATCCTTTTTCCCAGTATTACGATCGCTTTATGCTGGATTCTATTTTATTTTAAATGTCGCTATGATTTTTCTCGCAATCCTGTTTGGATGCGAGCGTATCGCTTTTGGGTCAAAATATTCGCATTAACTTTTGCTTTAGGCGTTGTGAGTGGTATCACTATGTCTTTTCAGTTTGGTACAAATTGGCCGGGCTTTATGGAAACGGTGGGCAATATTGCTGGTCCTCTATTAGGCTATGAAGTACTAACAGCCTTTTTCTTGGAAGCCACTTTTTTGGGTATTATGCTGTTTGGCATTCACCGAGTACCAAACCGAGTGCACACTTTAGCCACCTTGTTGGTTGCGATAGGAACCAGCTTGTCGGCTTTTTGGATTTTGGCTTTAAATTCTTGGATGCAAACTCCCGTGGGTTACGAAGTGAGAGAGGGCGTATTATTTCCTTCGGACTGGTGGGCCATTATTTTTAACCCTTCATTCCCTTACCGTTTCTTTCACGTAATGATTGCATCGGGTTTAACTGCAGGTTTTATGGTGGCAGGTATATCGGCATATCGTTTACTTAAAGGCGATAAAAAACGTGCTCCACGCGTCGCTCTAAAATCCGCTATTGTGTTGGTCGCTATTTTAGCGCCCTTGCAGGCCTTTGTTGGTGATCTTCATGGCTTAAATACATTGGAACACCAGCCGCAAAAAATTGCTGCAATGGAAGGTATATGGGAAACGCAAAAAGGTGCCCCTTTATTATTGTTTGCTATCCCGAATGAAGAGGAAAGAAAAAATAGTTTTGAAGTTGGCATTCCTTATCTAGCCAGTTTAATTTTAACGCACAAAACCGATGGTGAACTTTTAGGCCTGAATGAGTTTGTTGGCGAGCACCCACCAGTGAAGCCAGTATTTTATGGATTTCGTGTGATGGTAGGTCTCGGTGTCACAATGATATTACTCTCTTGGTTTGCTGTTTTTACTTACTATCGTCGAAAAAAATTGCCTCCTTTGTTATTAAAAGTGTTTGTCGGAATGACATTTTCTGGTTGGGTGGCAACCCTAGCGGGTTGGTATGTCACAGAAATTGGGCGCCAGCCTTATATTGTCAGCGGTGTATTAAAAACAGTCGATGCGGTTACCACGGTTGCACCAGGTAATGTCGTTTTCTCTTTGACAATGTATTTAATCGTATATGGCTTTTTGTTGTGCGCTTATATTCATACCGTTTTTGCCATGGCGCGTCGCTCGGTCGATGTTGAAGAATACGAAACACAAGATCCAACAATGCTCGCTATTAGTCATATTGATTCTGAGCAATCTAAACCAGCAGTGGAAGGAGTAAAGGCATGAGTGGTGAAGAATATTGGTTACCTATTATTTTTGTCTCGCTAATGGGCTTGGCTGTTTTAGTGTATGCCATATTGGATGGTTATGATTTGGGTGTCGGTATCTTGTTGCCCCTTGATAACGAACAACAACGAGATACGATGATTGCATCCATTGGGCCATTTTGGGATGCCAATGAAACGTGGTTAGTGTTAGCCGTTGGCTTATTACTGATTGCTTTTCCTACAGCACATAGTGCGGTGTTATATCATTTATATATCCCTGCTGTGATTATGTTAATTGGGCTCATATTACGTGGTGTGGCCTTTGATTTTCGTGCAAAAGTATCCGTAGGACATAAGTTTGCATGGGATTGTGCCTTTAAGGCGGGCTCTTTGATTACCACCTTGTCTCAAGGGTATATGTTGGGTTTGTATGTGATGGGGTTTCGCACTGATTGGGAGGCGCAATTATTTACACTACTGAGTTGTTTGGGTGTAACGGCAGCATATAGTTTGATTGGCGCAGCTTGGCTTATTTTAAAAACGGAGCATGATTTACAGTTGCGGGCCATTCGTTGGGCAAAGGTAGCGCTACGTATTACCGCCGTTGGTATTGTAGCCGTGTGTATTGTGAACCCGATTGTTAACCAAGGTGTGTTTGATCAGTGGTTTACATATCCTCGTGTGATGTTTGTGTTACTCATTCCTATCTTATGTATCACAGCATTCGTGGTTTTATATTTCTTGTTAAATTCTTTACCACGTCAAGGTGATCGTTACGCTTGGTTACCTTTAATGATAGTAGCGAGCATTTTCGTATTAAGTTTTATTGGTTTGGGTTTTAGTTTTTACCCTTATGTTGTTCCAAACGAGTTGACTATTTGGCAGGCAGCGAGTGCGCCAGAATCATTACGGTTTATCTTAATTGGTGCTTTAGTGGTGATCCCAACTATATTGGCTTACACCATTTTTGCCTATCGTATCTTTAGAGGTAAAGCGACCGACCTTAAGTACTATTAACCTAGAAATAAAATAGTTTCCCTAACTATTTTATCGTCGTTCTCTAAAATTGACGACTTTGCGTGGAAAGCCTTTATTTTATAAGGCTCGCATTGGCCATCCGGCCAATGGCGGTACTCCTGTACCGCATCAGGTTTTTATTACAGGATAATAGGGTTTATTTAGTGTGTAAATTTCACCTTAAGGAGTGTCATATGAATGCAAGTAAAGCGACAGTCTTGGCTGATAAAATATTGCCTAGAAAGATGGGAGATATAAAACCGAATCAAATCGATAGCTTTGATTCGGTACGCTACCAAAAAACGATCATTGAATACTATTCTGAAGCGGGTATGGATTATGAGCCCTGGAGTGCAAATTTAAATATGCACTTTGGGTATTTTCGTAAAGGTTTAAATCCATTCAATCGTGAATCATTATTAGATGAAATGAATCATCAGATATGTCAACGTCTGGGCTTACATCAAGATAAAATGCTTAACCCCGGTAATAAGCCTCAGTGCGTAATCGACTTAGGTTGCGGTGTTGGTGCTACCGCACGCTATTGTGCACAGCATTACCGTGGAGTAACGGTAAAAGGAGTCACTATTGTTCCGTGGCAAGTTGAGCATGCCAATAATATGAGTAAGGGCCTGCTAGATGGAAAGCGCTTATCTTACGAACTGGCAGATTACAGAGCTTTACCTTGCCTAGACGAATCCTATGATGCTGCTTATGCGATTGAAAGTAGTTGTTATGATTTTGGTACTGATAAATTGGCATTTTTGAAAGAGGCTTACCGAGCACTAAAGCCGGGTGCCAGTCTAGTCGTTGCAGATGGTTTCAGGAAAACACGTAAGGCCAATGTTCTGTTTGAGTTTGCCTATCAAAAAGTTTGCCAGGGCTGGTTTTTAGATACCTTCGCTAATATTGATGATTTCACGCAGGCGATGGGCGCAGTCGGCTTTAAGGATATTGTTGTTGAAGATACTTCGTGGCGTGTTGCGCCTAGCGTTTTACATGTGCCTTGGGTGTCAATTAAATATTTATTTACCCATATTTTTTCAAGAACTGGCAACAAACGCATTCAGTTTTCTCATTTTCTTGCCCCTATGATGGGGCTCTTTGTCGGTTTGCAAAGAAAGCATTACGCTTATTACATTATTAGCGCGAAAAAATAAGTATATTCCCCTACGTATAAATACGTAAAATTAATCTGTATTGAAAATTAATACGGATTAATTTTCTATTTTCTCTTTTATTTTCTATTTTTCTCTCTATTTTTTTAAGAATTTATATTCCTATTATCTTATTGTTTTATAAGACTTTTATATCGTTAAAGATAAATTAAATTAATCGATCTGTAAAAAAAAGCCTATTAAATACGTATTTACACTTAGTTTTGCTAAGTATTAAACCGCATAGCCAACACTTTTGAATAGCTATTACCATAGGAATATTACAGAGGTTTGATTATTTAAAACTGTGCGAAAAATATAAACCGATAAGCAACTTCTGTTTTTAAATACGAATTTATATGAACAAACTTATTTTATAAAAATAAGGTTTGCGGGTTCGTTTGGCCTGAAAAAAGTCAAATTACACAAAGAATAAAAAGTTTATAGCTTTTTAAAATCTGGTTCTATATTTACTTGGTTTTGATTGGCTATTTAAAAGATCAGTCGATGTGTTTTTAGTTCTAGAGGCTAAAAACATATTTACGCTGATAGCATCATTCAGGGTGCAATTTATAAATGTCTAAAATCCTTAGGAGACAATAATGAAAAAATCCATAATTACTATGACGACAGCGGGCATCGTTATGGGTGCAGCGGCAGCAAGTGCTGATGTTACTTTGTACGGTCGTGTTCTTTATAATGCAATTGATGATGATACAGCTGAAGATTTGTACTTCGGTCGTCATGAGTTTGCCGAATCTAATATTGGCATCAAAGGTTCTAAGAAAGTAGGTTCATTGACTATTGGTGGTCAAGTAGAAATTGGCTTAAACGAAGGTGTTTCTAGCCTTCTTCAAAACGGTAGCAATTCACGTAACCGTATACAAGAAGCCACTGTTGGCGGTGCCTTTGGTAAAGTAAGTTTGGGTACTGGTGCTTCTGCTACTTGGGTTGCGTCTGATGTTGACCAATCTGGTACTTGGGTTTCTGATCCTTTAGGTATGAGCCAGCGTTTTGGTGCGACTCGTCGCGGTCCTTCTGGGCAAAGTCAAACTCCATTTGTTCAAGTTCAGTCTATTTTTAGTGAGCGTCTACGTTATGACTCACCCAAAATTGCAGGCGGTTTAACTTTCCATGGTCAGTATGGTGAAGATAGCAGTTATGAACTTGCGGCTAAATACGTAGGTCATGGTGTTCGAGCTGCGGTATGGAATGCAAATTTTGGTGATGCCGAAGGTGATGGTACTCAAGCAGATATCGATGGTAACGGCACTAATGGTTTCTTCGGCGCTGAAAGCGGTAGCGGTTTATTAGTTGGCTACAAAATTATCGGTATTAACTTTACTGTTGCTGCTGGTGTTGCGGATCAAGTAACGGCAACTGGTGATGACAATGGCGAACGTTCATTCGTTAACTGGAAGCTAGGTTACACTAAAGGTAAGCACGCAGTTAGCTTCAGCCAAGGTAACTACGAGTCTGAAGATGCCGCTGGTACATCAGGCCCAGACCATACTCGTTCAACTGTTGCGTATAACTACTCACCAGCCAAAAGCGTTAAAATGTGGATCCAAATCACTAATGGCGAAACTGATGGTGAAGAAGAGTTTGATGCAACGGCTCTAGGCATTATGGTCAAGATCTAATTGACCTAAGATTATTGTGGCGTTCAATGGTTTAGCCCCCTAGACCGTAGTTCAACACAGTAAACGGGAGAACACCTTGTGCTTGCACAAGGTGTTCTTTTTTTTATAAGGCTATATAATCAGGTATTCAAGATAATATAATTGGTATATGAATATGCAAAAAATGATTTTCCTAAAGTGCGCTTTATTATCCGTGTTGTTTTTACTTGGCGCTTGTGAAAGCCAAGGTGTTGTTGAGGCTGATAATAATGAACTCACTTCTGGACCTGGTTTGTTTTCGGGTGAAGATGGACAATTTTCTTTATCGGGTTTCCTTTTTGGCGAAGATAAGAAAAAGTCTGAAAAGCCTAGCAATGCTAACGAACCCCGTGAAGTTAAAAACTTGGGTCAAGTAGGCGAGTTTGAAATGTATAAAGCGTGGAGAAAAACGAAAGAAGGAAATTCTCCAGACTATCAAGATTTTAAATATTGGATGGAATACCAAGAGTACTTAAGAACACAACAGCGGTAGCTTTGTTTGAGTTTAATAAGCTTAGATTGTCTATGAGAGCCCCCATATCTCTTGCCATGCTTCCTTGCAGAAAAGTCCTCGGTGATGAAAGAAAATAATTTGGGCTATGCGCTTAAAGCTGTTACTTTCTATCAATGAATTCAAGATAAAATCTGGCGGCGGAAAGGTTTGATATGCTTTTCTTAATGGCCGCTTGAACCTGTAAGACGGCAATAAATGTTGAATGGTGCGCTCAGGTGTTTCTCCTTCGTTAAGCAGGTAATCTGCGATACTACTTCCTAAGTATTGTCCAATTTCAATAGAGGGGTGTATCCCGCCAGCTGTTAGTGGCGACACCATCCCGGCAGCATCACCTAACAAGCATATTTTGTCTTTCATAAAGGGTGACACAATACCGCCGGAAGGAATATAGCCCCCTCGACGACCAATGATCTTTGCATGACCTCCAAAATGTTTGAGCAGATGCATTAGGAACCCCTTAATATTAGGTTTCTTAGGTGTGTTAACGGCAATCCCTATTTGCGTATGTTTGACCCCATGTAATGCCCAGCCAATATAGCCCGGTGCATACGTAGAGCTAAGAAATACATGCAAATAATCTGGGTCTAAGTGGGTTAAGCCTTCAATTTCGTATTCAGCCCCTAAAAGAAAATGTCGATTTTTTCCCAAATTAAACTGTTTGGCGACGGTGGACTTTGCTCCATCAGCTCCCACGAGGTAGGAGCTGCTAATGTTTTGGTCGCGGAGGTGATATTGTTGTCCTTCTTTTGTGATGTTCTGTGCCTTTTGATTGCATCGAACAATCCCCCCAGATATTTTGACTTGCCTTGCCATCCAATCTAATAATTGCCCAGTATCTGTTGCTAAAAAATAATAATTATCAGAGTGTAAATCGAATGAGCTCATGTTAGGTGCATAGAGTCGGATACCGCTAATCTTTCGTGTTAACTGACTTGGTATATTCATTTTTTCGGCAATTTCTTTGACGAAAATACCGGTTGATTGTGTATAGGCACCGGGTGTCTTTTTCTTTTCCAGTACAATTGTACGCAGCCCTTTAATTGCCGCACTTTGTGCACAGGCTAAGCCGCTAAAGCTACCGCCGATAATGGCGAGATCATAATGTTTCATGTGAAGTGCTGACTCTTTCCGTTGTTGATTTAGATGTTCAGTTTGGTTCTGAGCATTCTTCAGGAACCTCTGAATAAGTCTGAATCAGATTTTCATCGAGATAAAATTGTCTGGTTTGAGGCGCGAATCGCAGGTAAAGCTTCCAGCTCCTGCCTCACGCATCTTGCCTACATCGTGTAGGCAATAGCGAGCTATTGCCAAGATTTGCAACGAAAAAGCAGGCGATTTTAGCCGATTAAAAATGATGCATGACTTGTTCAGCGGTTCTTTATATTAAATCAGCTTAGAGTGGTAATCTGGTGATGAAAAATGATGAAGTGTGGCGTTATTGTTTTTATAAAAATAGCTATTTTTTTAGCAATAAGAGATATTAATACTCATTATACTGGGGAATCATTATTGTACTTCCCACTTTTCAAAGCGGACCTTAATATCTTCGGCATCAAGAGGTTTGACCATGCAGTCTGTCATGCCAGACTGTATGCATTTCATCACTTGGGCTTTGCTGGATAAGGCTGCGCTCAAAGCCACAATAATGGCCTTAGCCGAAGTGTGATTCATTTTCTTTATAATTTCAGTTGTTTGGTAGCCATTTAAGTTAGGCATTTCTATGTCCATGAAAATCACGTCATAGTGTTTGGCTGCGCACAACTCAACTGCTTTCGTACCGGAATCGGCTTTATCGGCTTGTATTTCGAGTGATTCGAGGACAGCTGCAGACATTTCAAGATTCGTATTATCATCGTCGACGACTAAGATGGATGAGCTAAATTGCCCCATAATGACCTCTATGTTTCAAGCTGCTGCTTTTATCTATGGTTTACGACTTAACTATAGACAATATATATCAGTGTGGTGGGTATTTAGGGCGGCGATGTGCTGTTATCTTAGGGATTGGCGCGAATTCTATCTATAGTAAGGGTTTTTACTGTTCAGTTGTCCTAGCCTGAGGTGTGTTGGGAAGACTACAAGAAATAAGTGTGGCAATAAAGATAAAGCAGCCTGATGCTAGCAGGCAAGTGACTAGACCATATTGTTGAAACAGCCACCCGGATAGTACGGTGCCAAGCAATCGCCCCATTGCATTCGCCATGTAGTAAAACCCAATATCAAGCGAGGCATTATCTCTAGCGGCATAATTGACAATGAGATAGCTGTGCAGTGATGAGTTAATAGCAAAGAAAAATCCGAAGAGAATCAAGCCTATGATTAAACTCATTTCAATATAAAAGTTATTGGTCAAGCTAATGGCGATGAGTGTAGGGGCTGTAAATAATATGCTTCCCCACGCGACCGCCGCACGGCCTTCTGGTCTTTTGCCCGTTATCTTAGGGGCCCATATTTGTACTAAACCGTAGGCGATAACCCAGCAAGCCAGAAAACTCCCAATATGCCAATGGTCCCATTGTAATTGTGTCGAGAGGTAGACAGGGAGGGCCACCACAAACCAAATATCTCTGGCGCCAAATAAAAAAAGGCGGGCTGCGGATAATTTATTAATGTCGGCATTTTTAGAAAAGGCCTGTTTGAACTTTGGTTTGTTTTTACTTTTACCTAAATTGTTGTTTAACTTCCACAGGCTAAATAGCCAGACGGCTAATAAGACGACAGCCATGACGAGTATCGCGCCCTGAAATTGGAATAGGGTTAGCAGTACTCCTCCCATAAAAAAACCTAAGCCCTTTAATGCATTTTTAGAGCCGGTAAGGAGTGCTACCCAGCGGTAGAGTTGGCTGTCCTCGTTCTCGGGTACCAGTGTTTTGATGGCACTCTTCGCACTCATTTTATTGAGGTCTTTTGCAATGCCTGATAAGGCTTGAGCCATCATCACCCATGCAATACTGAGTTTATCCGGAGGGACTAATAAGAGGGATAGGGCGATGACTTGTAAAATCAAACCAATGTTCATGGTCTTATTTAAACCAAAGCGCGCACCAACCCAACCGCCCACTAGGTTGGTTACGACACCAAAAAATTCATAGAATAAAAACAGTAATGCTATGTCGAGTGGGGAATAGCCCAGTTGGTGGAAGTGCAGTACCACCAGCATACGTAAAGCACCATCCGTTAAGGTAAAGGCCCAATAATTACCGGTAACGATTAAGTATTGACGTGCTTCTTGTGAAAGATTGCTCAACATTAGATGCTATTCACTGCGTTTAAGCTTCATCCATTTTGCCGACCAAGTGCATCAACTCGGCAGTGCGGTTAGCGTAACCCCATTCGTTGTCGTACCAGGCATACACTTTTAGTTGGCGCTCATTAATGACCATGGTCGAAAGCGCATCGATAATACAAGAACGAGGATCAGTTTTATAATCGATCGAGACTAAAGGGCGCTCTTCATAGCCCAAAATACCTTTGAGCTCTTTTTGCGCTGCTGCTTTAAATAGAGCATTTACTTCTTTAGCGCTAGTCTTTTGTTTAAGTTCGAATACACAATCAGTAATAGAGGCGTTGGCCAGTGGCACTCTGACAGCGTGGCCGTTTAATTTACCTTTGAGTTCAGGAAAAATATGGGTAATGGCAGTAGCTGAACCTGTTGTGGTGGGAATTAAGCTCATTCCGCAGGCGCGTGCACGTCGTAAATCTTTGTGAGGCGCATCCAGAATGGTTTGAGTATTCGTGATGTCGTGAATGGTTGTGATCGAGCCATGTTCGATCCCTAGATTTTCATGTATCACTTTTACAACCGGCGCTAGGCAGTTTGTCGTGCAGGAAGCGGCCGTTACAATAGGGTGATGTTGCGGTTCATATAACGCGTGATTGACTCCCATCACAACATTTAATATACCGTCTTCTTTAACTGGGGCTGTGACTACAACACGCTTAACGCCTTGATCTAAGTAGGCTTGTAAAATAGGGCCGGACTTCATAACACCAGATGCTTCAATGACAACATCGCAGGCCGACCAGTCGCTTGCCTCAATGCTGGTGTTGCGAGAACACACGAGTTTTTTACCTTCAATAACAATGGCATCTTTTTCGCTGCTTGCATTTTCGGCAATGGCATCATGTTGCCAGCGGCCGTGTACGGAGTCGAACATGAGTAAGTGGGCGAGTGTTTCCGCATCCCCAGCAGGATCATTGATCTGAATGAATTCTATATCATCCCAGTCCCAAGCCGCTCTCAGTACTAGCCTGCCAATTCTGCCAAAACCATTGATGCCCACTTTGATTGTCATATTGATGTCTCTATTCTTAACTCTATTAAAATGATAGCCGCATACCTTTTACTACAAAATGATGACAGTTATATTAAAGGAACCCCTGAATAAGTCTCAATACACTCTGCGCAGCCCGCCCGCCTGTAAGACACGCCTTGCCAGCAACATTGCCTGAGCTCCAGAGCGTGTTTAGACTGGTTCAGAGGTTTCTAAAGGTTAAAATTGATTTTACTTTATACCATGAAATTTAAGGATGGATGCTTTATTCGGGTAGGGGTATGAACTCTTCTTCATCTCCCGTTACTTTTTCAAAGTTGCCGTGTTTCCAATCGTGCTTTGCTTGCGTTATCCGCTCTTTTTTAGATGAGACAAAATTCCAGTCAATATAGCGCGGTCCAATACTTTCGCCTCCTATAATGGCAATACGGCTTTCGTGTGTTGCGGTAATAGTTATCTGTTGTTTACCATCAAGTTGCGTGGTGTTCAATATCGCCATATTGAATTCAGGAATGCTCTGACCTTCGATTTCGATCATTCCTTCTGCAACATAGATGGCCAACTCTTGTTCATAGGGTGGCGCCAATACTTGGCCTACTTTAAGGTCTGCTTCGATATACAGTGTTTTCGCAAAGGTTTTTACGGGTGAGCTCATACCATAGGCATTGCCCATCATCAGTCTGATGTTAACTCCTTTAATGGTTGTGCTGGGAATGTTAACGGCGGGATAGTGATAAAAAGCAGGTTCAATTTCTTCATACTCTTCGGGTAATGCTAGCCATAGTTGTAGTGCATGCAAGCGTTGCCCTGTTCTAAGAGTGGACTCTGAGGAGCGTTCTGAGTGCGTTATCCCCTTTCCTGCAACCATTAAGTTAATGTCGCCAGGAAGAATAGTTTGATGACTACCAACAGAATCGCGATGCAGTATTTCACCGTCGAATAAATAAGTAACGGTAGCAAGATTGATATGTGGATGCGGTCTTACATTGATGCCGTCGCCGGGGGCAAACTCAGCGGGCCCCATGTGATCAAAAAATATCCATGGGCCTACCATTTTTTGACCTACACTAGGTAAGCTTCGTCTAACTGAAAACTCTCCTAAGTTTTTTTTCTTGGGAGCAATTACTTTTAGTAGGCAAGGATTATTGGTGTCATTATTCATGGCATATTTCCGCTAGCTAGAATGTTTATTATATCGTTATGGTAGCGTTTAACTAGTGGTAGTCATTGTATGACAATGAACAATATCGTCTATGTGTCTTATTTAATTACTAGAGATTCTAGTGAGAGGCGGAGGGGTGTAACCAAAGCGCGATTGAATGCGCTTATCACGATAAGGCAGACTCGTTAAACTGATATCAAAATAACGTGTCTCTCCATTTGTTTGATAGGGAAAACAACCGTCTTTACTCGCGCTGATATTAAAACCTGCACTCCAACGGTGTAGTCCGTCTATTTCCACAACGGTGTTGTAACGTTTGTTTTTATTAGCAAACAACACTTTTAGTTCCTTGTTATTGTTGTAGCCTAGAATATTTCGATTAAGGTAACGAAATTGCGATTTGGGATCAGGCAGTACAGCGCCATCTACTTTTAATGTAATTTGCTCGGCGGTGTGATAAAGCACTCTTAGCTCAGGATCTGCCAGCATTCTTTCATAAAGTAAGGCTAATTTTTTTTCTCTAATGAGATGTAAATAATTTTTTTCCCAGTGGCCTTTAGGAAAGTAAAGGTGAGAGTGCCCCATGTCAGAAAAAACGATGGCTTCGGAATACTTTTTACGTAAGCCATTCTCGATGTGGTTTCTGACGCTAGCGATAAATTGTTTGGTGAGTTTTACGTTAGAAGTCTCACCAATGACGCTGTGAGGTAGGATAAAACTATTACTAACTTCGTCATAGTATGAGCGCTGAAATAGTCTCTTTCCACTATTATAGATCTCTGACTCTTTAGTCAAATTATCTATATGTGATAAGCCCCAGCCAAAATCACGTTGAGTGACGATTTTTTCATCGTTGTTAGGTTTGATGCATCGATTTTTAACAGTATCCCAGTTTGCTAATGCCGATGATGACAATACAAAATAGAGGCCTAAACTATATAACAAAGATGTTGGAAAATTCACGGTATCCACCAAAATGATCACGTTTGATCAGAGTCAATATATCGAGCCTTGTTTAATCTACACACCAGTTGAAAGGTGTTGCGCTAAACTGCCCAATAGTTGCCGGTTTCTCTCCCCCTACTTAAGTTATAGCAAAAAACATACTATTTTTTCTAGGATGCTTATATCTTTTCGTTATATTATTTATTTTTTAGTGAAATCAATTGTTTATTGTGTAACATCTATCTATGGTAAGCATCTCGTAAGTTGGTATAGGTAATTTTATATCTTCGCCAGATTGATGGCGCCCTACTTTAATGCAAATTTTTTTAATGGCACAAAAATGATACTGCGTGGCATAGTGAGCTTACTGGTTGGTTTAGGTGTGGCATTGATTGTCAGTGCATGTCAATCGTCTGATGACCCCAGTGCAATGTTTGACAACATTTATTACCGCTTATCCAATAGCCTTGATGTTTCTACGAAAATTGTTAGCAAGCAAAATGAAACAAATCAAACTGCTCTTATTCGCTATCCATCACTTAAGCAGCAGTCTTACTCTATAGCTCCTACTAATATTAATCTAATTGAGTTTTTGGAACTCTCAAGCTGTGATCTTCAGCGTCATATAGGTCAGCGTAATAGTAGCTTGGGCCGCTTTATGAAAGCTTCACACGTTTTAGCCTATGAATATCAGTTTATTTTATTGGCTGAACAATGCTTAACTCAATTAGAGCAGGGGAGTGCATTGTATAAAGTGTTAGAAGTCGCATTGCTAAGCAAAAAAGAAAATTTAGAGCGGGTTCAGTGGAATGCAGTATTCGCGAGCGATGAGTTTGCTACCTTATTTTCATTGGGCACTAAGGCTCTCACCTTGGGTGAATTAAAGTCGAAGCCTTCTAATCTTTATTCGGCGTTAGAAACAGTACAGTTATTTATAGAAAATAAAATAGATGATCAGGTGGTCATAGAAGATGCCTATGCAGTGATTGCTTCTAGTAAGTACATGGGGCAATTACGCTTATCAATGAATATGAGTACTGAATATTTAAAAAGAGCTAACCAATTACTTGCCTATCGAGTAGAGACTAAAGCATTGTGTTTTAAGAAGAGAGCTAATCCTCAGTTCGATATCGTGAATACGGTTTTCATGAAGTTTTATATTGGTGAAGTGCAGCCCTATATCGCATTGCTTCATCAGCAATCGAGTACCTTGCTTGGTAAAATAGATTCTTTTATTGACTCACTCAAGGCTAAGCCAGAATTCGAATATTTTTGGGAAAAGGTATACTTAAATAACGATAGTGAATGGCAAGTCTTTGATCAAGAGCTAAAAATACATACTCGATATTGGCAGCAGTTATTAAACCAATGTGGGCGTTTGCCCAGCGTTTAGCTTTTTAGTAAGTTAAAAATAACCAGCATATGACAAGCTACGGCGATGAAAGTGATTTGATGCCTTAGTTTTTGATACCAATTGGGATAAATAATATTGATAAAACATTTTTCCCAAAAAAGCAGTAATAGAAAACCTGCTAACATCAGTCCGCTGGCCAGTATCGGAGCTAAAAAGAAGGAGGCTAGAGGCCAAAGTGAAAAGACAATAGCAAGATGAATATGTCGGGTGGGGTGTTTTATATTAGAGAAAAGAGCAATACCCCAGAGAGACCCAGCCAAAAAGACAAAAATAATACTAGAATAAAATAAAAAAATTTGAGTCAGTTTTACTTCGTGATCAGCAAATATCCAAGGTCCTAAGGCGCAAGCGAAAAAAGGGAGTAAACCGAGATACATATAGTTGGTAATAGTATCTTGGTTTAGATTAATGGTGTCTTGATTTTGGGTAATATTATGTTGGCTCATGTGTTCAGCTTTACCGTTTTAAAATATATTCAATGTTTGTTAATCATTAGGCTGATTATTCGCTAACAAGGGGGAGTGCAAGCGTTATGGGTTTGTACAGTAAACAACTCGATGTTTCTTGTCACTTTTTATTTACTCTACTTTTTAGTCATATTGTCTCTGTATTGTTTTTGTTATGTGTTTATGATGGCATTATACATCCATGGGTGTTCTTGCCAGTGCCCATACCGTAACTTTACCGGCACCGGCTTTTTTCAGCGATTTGGCTAAACTCCCCACTGTTGCCCCTGTAGTCATTACGTCATCAACAATTGCTACGGATTCCCCCTTGAGTGCTTGCGTAACAATAAACGTATTCTTAGTGTTGTTTAGGCGCTCTCTTCTTGAGAGTTGTTCCTGTGATGTTGTTGCGCGTCTTTTTTTCACATAGTAAAAAAGTTGTGTGTTTGATTGTACGCAGGCTGGACTATTGACTATCTCTTTGGCCAAAAAAGCAGCTTGATTAAACCCTCTGTGCCATTGTCGTGTCCAGTGTAGTGGTACAGGGATAATCCATCGCGGCGTGTTGATGTGTCGCTCTCGATAATGGTTGTTGATAGCCGAGCTAAATAGACGGCCCAATTCTTTACCAATAGTGTCATTGCCGCCGTGTTTAAATTGACTGATGAGTTTATTTAAGGGGGCAGTGTAAATATAAGGACTGAATGTCGAATCAAAGGTGGGAGGGTTTTTGAGGCACATCCCACAATGAATAGCTGTGTTGTCGTGAATATTGTTGTGAGCATCGTTATAAGGAGTGTTGAGAGCAATACCACAGCGTTGGCATGATGTCGTAGACTGAACCAAGTAGCTCTGACAAGCCCCACAAATCTTGTGCGCTGATGGGTTTCTGGCTAATTTGTTTGGGTTTGGATGACTGTTAATTGAGATCCTGCTAATCAAGGCTCTGCTAATCAGAGTGTCTCCAATCAGAGATCCGCACATTAAACAAGGCTGATTCAATATCAAGTTTTGCCCGAATTGCAGTAACCGACGCGATAATGTCAATGCGTGCCCTGCGAGACGTTTCTGCCCTTTAATGCCTTCACATTGGGGGTTTTTGGGTGGTCGATTAGAAACTAAGTCTCGTTGGTCCATAATGTTCTCTTCCTTGAGTTGTTAACTTGAGGCGCGCCTCTGGGTTGACAAGCCCCCTTGGCTTGCTACTATGTCGCCTTTCATTGTGTTGTTTGTTATATGAGCAAATACGCTAATACCAGCTTTGCCGTTATTGCCATAACAGTACATGCTATAACACAACTCACATTCAAGACTTTTTATTAGTTAAAACAAGATATTAGATAAATAAGCCCATGACAAGCCCTAAGACAATGCCTAGTACCACATCTCTTCGCCACGATTGGCAGCGAGCAGAAGTCTCTGCTTTATTTACTTTGCCGTTTAACGACTTATTATTCCAGGCTCAAACCGTTCATCGACAGCATTTTAACCCTAATCAAGTTCAAGTCAGCACGCTGTGTTCGATCAAGACAGGCGCTTGTCCCGAAGATTGTAAATATTGTCCTCAGAGCGCCCACTACGATACGGGTCTTGAAAAAGAGAAGTTGATGCAAGTTGAGCAGGTGATAGAGGAGGCTAAGGCGGCCAAGGCAAGTGGAGCGACTCGTTTTTGTATGGGTGCTGCATGGCGTTCACCTAACAACAAAAATTTGCCTTATGTGGTTGAGATGGTCAAAGGCGTTAAATCCTTAGGCTTAGAAACCTGCATGACTCTAGGGATGCTCAATGACGAACAGTCCCAAGAGTTGGCCGAAGCGGGTTTAGATTACTACAACCATAATTTAGATACTTCCCCCGAATATTACGGTGACATCATTACGACACGTACTTATGAGGATCGTTTGAACACCTTAAGTAATGTGCGAAATGCCGGTATGAAAGTGTGTTCTGGCGGTATTGTGGGTATGGGAGAGGGTGAGCAGGATCGAGTAGGCTTATTGATCCAGTTGGCAAATATGCCAGCGCATCCAGAATCTGTACCGATTAACATGTTGGTTAAAGTAGAAGGTACCCCCTTTGAAAAGCTAGACGATCTTGACCCTTTTGATTTTATTCGTACCGTTGCAGTCGCTCGTATTATGATGCCTCAATCTCATGTGCGTTTATCGGCTGGGCGTGAAGAAATGAATGAGCAGATGCAGTCAATGGCATTTTTTGCAGGTGCAAATTCTATTTTTTATGGTGAGAAGTTACTCACAACACCGAACCCTGAAGCAAACAAAGATATGCAGTTGTTTAAGCGTTTGGGCATCGAGCCAGAGCCTTATGAAGCTGTCGAGAATCGCCGGCAAGGTGATGCGGTTCAAGCTTGGCAGCCTTCGATAAACCCAGCAAGCGACACTGCTACAGAATCAGAGCCCGCTTTTTATAACGCTGCCAGTTAGAAGAAGCTCCCTAGTGTTAGAGCAAGAACTACAGGCGGCTCTGTTACAGCGTCAGCAAGACCATCGTTATCGCAAGCGTATGGTCTTATCATCGCCACAGACAACGCATATTACGGTTGATGATCAAGCACATTTGGCGTTCTCTAGTAATGATTACTTAGGTTTGGCTAACCACCCTGAGGTGATCGCATCGCTTCAGGATGCTTCTGCACAAATGGGTGTTGGCAGTGGAGCCTCTCACCTTGTGTGTGGTCACAGTCATTACCATCACCAATTAGAAGAGGCTCTCGCTGAGTTTACTGGGCGTGAGCGAGCCTTAGTGCTATCCACTGGTTATATGGCGAATTTGGGTGTGATTGCAGCTTTATGTGATCGCGGCGATACCGTGCTGGAAGATCGCTTGAACCATGCCTCTCTTATTGATGCTGGCCTGTTAAGTCGAGCCAAGCTAAAACGTTTCCATCACAATGATTGTCAACAACTTGACCAATTATTAACGAGCGCTACTGGGCGCAAATTAGTGGTGGTTGATGGTGTTTTTAGTATGGATGGTGATCTTGCTCCCTTACCCGATCTCGTTGCTCTTTGCGAACAGCATCAAGCCCATTTAATGATAGACGATGCACATGGTTTTGGTGTGTTGGGTCAGCAGGGTGGTGGGTGTGCTGAACATTTTGGTTTATCTCAGCAAGCCTTGCCAGTGCTAATGGGTACCTTGGGTAAAGCCTTTGGTACCTTTGGCGCATTTGTGGCAGGTTCGCATGCGCTTATCGAAACACTGATTCAATTCGCGCGCCCCTATATTTATACGACAGCTTTACCGCCGGCGATTGCTGCGGCCAGTTTGACTAGTTTGTCACTCTTGAAAAAAGAAAACTGGAGGCGAGAACATTTACAATGTCGGATAGAACAATTCCGACAAGGTGCGCAAGCCTTAGGTTTACCGTTGATGAATTCAACTACCCCTATTCAGCCTTTGGTCTTAGGTGATGAAGCCTTGGTTTTGTCAGTTGGAGAAAAGCTAAAAGAGCAGGGTGTTTTAGTGGGAGCCATTAGGCCGCCTACGGTCCCAGATGGTACGGCCCGTTTACGTATCACCTTTTCTGCTAGCCATACCGAAGAGCATGTCGCATTATTATTGCGTGCTTTAGATCAGTCCATTCCCCTTTCTGCTAGATCTTATTAATGAATGCCACCAATAATATGTTCATCAATCATATTGTTCTTCTGCATGGTTGGGGGTGCGATTCTCGAATTTGGCAATCAATGTTGCCCTTTTTTGAGTCCTACGCCGATACGCTTACTCTCAATATTAATGATCTTATCGAGGCGAACATATTGTCAGGAACAAGTTCGGACAAAAGTCTCGATCCTGATGATGTTCGTAAACTTGTAGACAGTATTGCACAGCAATTACCAGAAAATGCTCTTGTATGCGGTTGGTCTTTAGGGGGTATGTTAGCAGCGCAGCTTGCGGAACATTGCCCTCAAAAAGTGCTTGGTCTGATTACTCTGTCAAGCAATGCTGTATTTACTCAAAGTGAAAAACTGGACGATGATAGTCAAGCATCAAAATGGCCTGAGGCGATGCCTTTGGAAACCTTCGAAACATTTTTTTCATTGCTTAAAAAGAATCATAAAAAAGCATTAAAACGCTTTTCTTTATTGGAAGTGAATGGCGACGAAAATGCAAAAGAGCAAATGCTTTATCTTCAGGAAGTAGCGGCTGATATCCACTCCGATGTGTTAGAGGCGGGTTTAGGGTTTTTGGCTAATATCAATAATATCGCCACGATTAATAAGATAGCTTGCCCTGCTTTATACTGTTTTGGCTGTAAGGATGCGTTAGTGCCTGTTTCAGCAGCAGCGTTATTTGAAACTCAGATAAACGCAAGGAGTAAAATAGTGTGTTTAGATGGCCGAGGGCATTTGCTGCATTATCCGAATGAAATATTAGTAGAAAAAATTAAAGTGTTTTTTGCCTCTTTTATTTTTCCTAAAAACGATCAATATCAAGGTGAAAAACTTTGATTGATAAAGTGAAAATTGCTCGCTCTTTTAGTCGTTCTGCTGGCACCTACGATCAAGTCGCTTATTTCCAGCGAGAGGTTGGATTAAGACTTTTGGATTGTCTTCATCAGGAAGTTGACTCTGCAGGTACTAAAATACTATTGCAAGAAAAAATAAGGCAAGAAACAACACAGAAAGAAAAAGAACATTACTGTGTTGATATAGGCTGTGGTACCGCTTATTTTAAAAGTAAAATAGAAGCGAGTTTTTCCAGTGTTCAATATGTCGGCCTAGATCTTGCCGAAGGTATGCTTAAACACGTCGGCAGTAAAAAAGACTCGCCTAGCGCATTCTTGGTCTGTGCTGATGCAGAACATTTACCCTTGGCCGATAATAGCGTTGATATGCTTTTTTCTAACATGGCTTTGCAGTGGTGTGAAAATTTACCTTTGTTATTGAAAGAGGCTGGTCGAGTTTTGTCTAAAGGTGGGTTCTTTGCCTTTACTACTTTAGGCCCAAAAACATTACATGAATTAAAGTCGGCGTGGCAAGAAGTAGATGACTTAGTTCACGTCAACCAATTTCTGACTCTAGACGATTGGTCTAAGGCTATCAATAATAGTGATTTTGTGGTGGGCCAAAATCGACAAGAAGAAATAGTTCTTCGATATGTTTCTGTTACAACACTGCTCCAAGAGTTAAAATTGCTAGGAGCACATAATGTCAACGATGGGCAAAGGCAGACTTTAACTGGGCCTAAGAGATTGCAAAAGTTATTGGCAGCCTATGCTTTTGATGAAAAAGAACAATGTTATCCTGCGACTTATGATGTTCATTATTGGGTTTTAACAAAATAGATGATGGTGAATTAAAATAGCATGACATCATCGTCCTCATCATTATTCCCTTCGTTTTTAGTGTTGTTTTCATCCTCCGCTTTCTTTTCTCTCATGCTGGTGTCGAATTCATTTTGAGATAATGAAAACTCTCGTAAATACTGATTAATATAATTACCAAGGCCAATTAAATCTTTTTCTGATATGGCACTCTCTTTTGTAAATTTGACAATATCATCATTGATTTCATTCATTTCGTTATTTTCTTCAATAACTTGAGTGATCAATGCGCGTTGAGAATCAATGGCATTATTAATGCCGTAGGACTTTTCTGTTATTTGATCAATTTGTTCATGTATTAAGTCAAACTGCTTTTTTACTGTATCGATATTCTGAACGCTGCTTTCGCTGGCATCTCGGCTCTCGGTCATCGTCTTCATCACATTATCGACATCACTTTGTATCACTTGAATCATGGTTTCGATTTTATGTGTGGATTCTTGGGTTTTTATGGATAGGTTGCGAACCTCATCGGCTACTACCGCAAATCCTCTACCAGCTTCGCCTGCTCGCGCGGCTTCTATCGCAGCATTCAGGGCAAGCAGGTTGGTTTGTTCAGCGATGGTATCGATCATGCCAATGACATCACCAATCTCTTGGCTACTTTGGTGTAACTTTGTCGTAATATTAGCCGCCTCTTCCGTTTCCTTTGCGAGTCGGTGGATTGAATGATAGCTATTATCAACCGTTTCCACGCTATTACGGATGGTGGTATTGCTTGCCTCTGTAACAGACATAATGTCATTAACGGCTAAATGCATTGATTCGGATGCGCTTTCGACATCGGTCAAGGTAGATGCAATGTTTTGGTTATGGTCTTTTTGGATAATATTGCGTTGGCTTAAGCCCATATTGGTATCTGCCAATTCTCTCGACATTGGTTCTAATCGTGCCGTAGAGGCGCTGATCTTGACTAGTGTTTCATCGAAGTGGCTGGCGAGATCATTGAACATTCTCAATATGTCGGCAATACCTTTAGAGCCGCTAATAGGAATGTGAGTTGCCAAATCTTTATCGTTAATCAAATGCCTTATGGACCTTTTTAGATTTACTAGGGGACTGTAAACCGAGCGAGAATACATAAAATAAAAGACCAGTGCGAAAATAATCTCAGCGCTGGTATATAGCAGTGCAATGTATTGTGTCGATAAGGCTTTATTCTGAAGCAGCCATAAGCAAACAAGCCCTAGGCTAATCTGAGCGATAAGCATGGGGAAAATAATGCTGACTAAGATTTTTTTCACACGTTATCCATAGCAAGGTTGTTGATACCTTTAAGTAAAGCAGATTTTATCGATTTTGCTCTTACAGGTACGGTGTTCTGCCTAGCTATAAATCGATGGTTTAGCTTTGTTTGTTGATGACCTTATAATGCCCATAATTAATGAATAGGTGTAATGAATGAGCGGTACTAAAATGAAGCGTTTTTTTGTCACAGGAACCGATACCGATGTCGGTAAAACTCTCGTCAGTGTGGCTTTATTAGAGTGCCTAAAGCAGAAGGGCCTTAGAACAGCTGCCTTGAAGCCGGTTGCCGCAGGGTGTGAATATGGCATGGATGAGTCGGGTAACAATATCCTATTGAATGAAGATGCTTTAGCGTTGCAAAGGGCAATAACAGAGGATTTGCCTTATACCAGCATTAACCCCTTAGCTTTAGCGCCTGCCATAGCACCTCATATTGCCGCATCGCAGATCAAACAAACACTCACAGCGGAAGGCTTGATTAAGGAATGCGAAAAGGTACTAAATGTAGATTGTGATGCTTTGTTGATTGAAGGTGCTGGAGGCTGGAGAGTGCCTTTAAATGAGAGTGAAACGCTGGCTGATTTCGCTCAAATACTGGATGCTCCTGTGATATTAGTTGTGGGGGTTCGTTTGGGTTGTATTAGTCACGCCATATTAACCGCCGAAGCTATTATTCGAGATGGCCTGAATGTAGTGGCTTGGGTCGCGAATCAGGTCGATGCAGATATGCCGGTAGCAGAAGAAAATATTGCGACTCTAAAAGAGCGTTTTGATTTCCCTTTTTTGGGGCATATACCTTTTTTGTCTAAACCCTCTGAAATCGATACGTCAAAGTTTTTGGATATAGATAAAATACTGGAAGATTGACCTTTTAGGAAAAAAGAAGTCTTAAAGTAGGTATTTTGTTGGCTGTTTTTTGAACGCTTATGGATTACTATAGAACTGTACAAGTAGTATTTTTAGCGTTGGTCATAGTGCTTGCTGATTTTAGTTGTGGGCACTTACACCGAAGCTGCATAAATGTTTAGTGCCAAATTGGGCGCGGAATAGATAAGGTTAACAATATGATGAATATTAATGGCGGTGTGAATGCCGGCGTTAGCAGCGTATTTCAACAGGGCGTTAATGGTTTGCAAAGTAGCAGCCGTTCCATGCTTGAGTCGGCCAATGAATTGGTTCGCTCTGGTACGGTTGAGCGTACTACAGGCGTTGCAACAGATATTGTTGAACCTATAATCAATATTCAAAAACAGCAGAACTTATTTGATGCGTCAGCAAAGGTTGTTAAGGTCGCTGATGAAGCCTTGGGCGCATTAATTGATATAAAAACCTAATGAGTGACAATGATGAATATTACCTCTTCTTCATCACATTCGCAGTCTTATCTATCTGCCCCCTCGCTGGAGCAAAGTATCTCCAGCGGCTCTCGTTCGGGCAATTCTAGTGTTGAAAACCCTGGCTCGGTATTAAAGCCAGTAACGGAAACCGGTAAGACGAAAAATACCGCCACCTCCACTGAGAATAATCAAAGCGCTTCATCAAGTGAGGCAAGCACCTCCCCGAAACAGCAGCAACAGCGCTTAGAGGCACAACAAGAGCGTATCGAGCAACAGCAAATCCAGCAGTTGGCTGCTCGTGACAGGGAAGTGCGTAATCACGAACGAGCCCATGCTGCCGTTGGTGGCCAATATGCCGGTGCTCCGCGTTATGAGTTTGAGCGAGGCCCGGATGGCGTTAATTACGCGATTGGAGGGGAAGTTTCAATTAGTACGGGCGGGGTTCCTGGAGACCCTCAAGCGACTATTGAGAAGGCACAGGTTGTTCGTCGAGCGGCGTTAGCACCTGCAGAACCTTCTGCTCAAGATCGAAAGGTCGCAGCTCAAGCCACTCAAATGGAAGCTGAGGCTAGAGTAGAGCTGGCAAATGTTCAGAGAGAAGAGCGTTTATCCGAGCAGCAAGCGAATACTGAGCGTAATGAAGATAAAGCCGCAACAGCACCTGAGCCTCCAACTCAGATCGGGGCACAGCCTCCCTCTGATAAAGACAATCCAACTAAAGATGCAGCAACATCTGATGCTCAAAACAAATTCCGCGAACAGTTTAGCCAGCAGCAAAATAGCCTTAATCGTCTTATTACTAGCAGCAACGCAAATGGCTTGTATTCAGAGCCTGGCCAACTCTTAAGCCAAATTGCTTAAACTGAGTCCACATCTTCTCTGATCGCTTTCCCCTATCACGGTCCTCTTTCACTTGCTCCTTTCTCTTCCGAAGGCTTTCCATGATTCTTCTCCGATGATATAAAAAGGTGCATCTAAGCCTGTTTTTTATTACACTGGCGCGTTTTAGAATAATGAGTGATTCATGGATATTCAAGCCATAAAAACGCTGTTAGAGCAGCATTTCCCCGAAGCCAAGCATATTGACACTGAGTTCGAGGGTAGCCATCTGAACGTAGTGGTTGTGAGTGATGTTTTTGCTGGTTTATCTCCTATTAAGAAACAACAGCGCGTCTATGCTGCGCTCAATGAAAAAATCGCTAGTGGCGAAGTTCATGCAGTACATATGAAGACACTGACGCCAGAGCAATGGCAACCTGAGTAAATAAATACTTACTTCTTACCTACAACATAAGACTTTCTAATGGATAAATTAATTATCAGCGGTGGCGGCCCCGTGAGCGGCGAAATCCGCATTTCTGGCTCAAAGAACTCAGCTTTACCTATTTTAGCTGCAACATTGCTGTCCGAAACACCGATGGTGATCGGTAATTTGCCGCACTTAAATGATATTACAACGATGTTGGCCTTATTGCGTAGCATGGGCTTGTCGGTGACGCTAAATGAAAAGATGAGTGTCGAGATCGATGCGAATACCATTCGTGAATACACCGCACCTTATGACCTCGTTAAAACCATGCGTGCTTCTATTTTGGTACTAGGCCCAATGTTGGCGCGTTATGGCGAGGCCAATGTGTCCTTCCCCGGTGGTTGTGCTATTGGTAGCCGCCCTGTTGATATTCATTTGCGTGGTTTAGAAGCCATGGGTGCGATTATTGATGTGGATGAAGGTTATATTCGAGCACGTTGTGATGGCCGTCTTAAAGGCGCCCATTTCTTTATGGATGTCGTCACCGTGGGTGGAACTGAAAATCTATTGATGGCTGCAGTGTTAGCTGATGGTACAACCGTACTTGAAAATGCAGCACGTGAGCCTGAAATTGTTGATCTTGCTAATTGCTTGGTGGAGATGGGCGCAAATATCGAAGGTATAGGTACGGCGACATTGACCATACACGGTGTTAAGTCTCTAAAGGGATGTTATTACGATGTCATGCCTGATCGAATTGAAACCGGCACTTATTTAACAGCAGCAGCAGCGAGTCGCGGTCGTATCAAATTAAAAGATACGCGAGCTGATATTCTAGAGTCAGTTTTACTTAAGCTAGAAGAGGCGGGCGCACATATCAATTCTGGTGATGATTGGATTGAGCTTGATATGAAGGGCAAGCGACCTAAAGCCGTTAGCCTTAAAACCGCCCCTTATCCTGCCTTTCCGACGGATATGCAGGCTCAGTTTACGGCTATGAATGCAGTAGCCGAGGGCGTTGGTACTGTTATCGAAACCATTTTTGAAAACCGCTTAATTCAAATACATGAGCTCAATCGCATGGGCGCTAATATTAAGCTGGAAGGCAATACCGCTATCATCACGGGTGTCGAGCGCTTAAAGGCGGCTCCGGTTATGGCAACTGACTTACGTGCATCAGCGAGTTTGGTGATTGCGGCATTAGTTGCGGATGGTGATACAGTGGTTGATCGTATTTATCATATCGACCGCGGTTACGAATGTATCGAAGAAAAAATGCAGTTACTAGGTGCCAATATACGTCGTGTGCCCGGCTAACTCATTAAGTTAAGCCGTTATTAAAGTCTTTGCATAAAAGTAAAATAGCTTACTTGCAAAGATTTCAAAGTAAGAGTTTAAAAAAATTATGTCACAACTGACCATTGCCTTAACCAAAGGCCGTATATTACAAGAGACTCTGCCCTTGTTGGCAGCAGCGGGAATAGAGCCTCTGGAAGATATCAGTAAAAGTCGCAAATTAGCATTTGAGACTAATCAAGATCATGTGCGCTTGTTGATTTTGCGTGGAGTTGATGTGCCGACCTACGTGCAATTTGGTGCAGCTGATATGGGTGTGTCTGGTAAAGATACCTTGATGGAGCATGGGGGTGATGGGCTTTACTCTTTGGTTGATTTGGGTATTGCTAAATGCAAGCTCATGACAGCGGGTGTTAAAGGTCAACCTGAAAAAGTAGGGCGTATTAAAGTTGCCACAAAATACGTCAATATTGCTCAACGTTTTTATGCCAAGCAAGGTAAGCAAGCGGATATCATTAAATTATATGGTGCAATGGAATTGGCGCCAATTATGGGGCTGGCAGATGAAATTATCGATATCGTTGATACCGGTAATACACTTCGTGCTAATGGCCTAGAAGCGCGTATTGATATTGCCGATATTAGTTCACGACTTATCGCGAACAAAGCCTCAATGAAAATGAAGCATGATTTAATGCAACCTGTAATTGATGCCATCGCGAAGGCCGTGAATACTCAGGCTTAATCACTTTATCAAAGTGTAGGCTTTTCATAGGTCTATGACGTATTTTTACCACTGTAAACCAACATGGTTTGAGCGGCATCGAACCAAACTAACCACATTACTAACTACATTTTTTCGAAATATACCCTTATGTCTATTCGCCGAGTAAGTACTGCTGATTCAAATTTTTCTGAGTTGATGGATCAATTGCTGTCATGGGAATCTGTATCAGATCCCGCTGTGGCTGAAACAGTTGATCACATTATACGAGATGTTCGCGCTCAAGGTGATTCAGCATTGATTGATTTAACTCGCCGTTTTGATCGTCGCGAGCTTGCTTCGATTGAAGACTTACATGTATCGCAAGAGCAATTGGATGAAGCTTTAGCCGCTATTTCAACTGAGCAAAAAGAGGCCTTAGAGAAAGCAGCTGAACGTGTGAAGGTCTATCATGAAAAACAGCAGCAAGGCTCTTGGCAATTCACTGAAGAAGATGGGACGGTACTAGGACAGAAAATTACGCCAATGGATCGTGTAGGTTTGTACGTCCCGGGCGGTAAAGCGTCTTATCCCTCATCTGTATTGATGAATGCGATACCAGCAAAAGTAGCCGGTGTTCCTGAAGTTGTGATGGTAGTGCCTGCGCCCGAAGGGCAACTAAACCCTATGGTATTAGCAGCGGCAGCCATTGCGGGGGTTGATGAAATTATTACGGTTGGTGGGGCGCAAGCAGTGGCGGCGCTAGCGTATGGTACAGAATCCATTAAGAAAGTAGATAAAATTGTTGGCCCAGGTAATATTTACGTGGCGACAGCTAAACGAGCGGTGTTTGGCCAAGTGGCTATTGATATGATCGCGGGCCCCTCAGAAATTTTGGTGGTTTGTGATGGAACAACAAATCCAGATTGGATTGCGATGGATTTATTTTCACAGGCAGAGCACGATGAGCAGGCACAGTCTATTTTGATCAGCACGGATAGCGACTTTTTAGATCAGGTAGATGCCAGCATTAAAAAACTATTGCCAGAAATGTCTCGGTCCGAAATCATTCGTCAGTCTTTTGATAATCGGGGTGCGCTTATTTACGCAAAAGATAAGCAAGAAGTTATCGATTTGATTAACCGCATTGCCCCTGAGCATTTAGAGTTATCGGTTGCTGATCCTGAAAATTATTTAGACGATATACGTCACGCGGGCGCTATTTTTATTGGCCCTTATTCCTCCGAATCACTAGGGGATTATTGTGCAGGCCCTAATCACGTGTTGCCGACCTCGGGAACGGCACGTTTCTCTTCTCCTTTAGGGGTGTATGATTTCCAAAAACGCAGCTCAATTATTCACTGCTCGCAAAAAGGAGCAAGTGAATTAGGAAAAGTGGCTTCGGTATTGGCGAGAGGGGAATCCTTAGAGGCTCATGCGCGTTCGGCAGAATATAGAATAAATAAAGACTAAATTATATATCCAGAGGTTTCTTTAATTTTTATTTCTTAGCTTATAGCTCTTTTGGACGTTTAGCGGCAATGGCAGTGAGTAATATTTTTTCTCCATTGCGTAATGCAGTGATCTGAACTTTATCATTGGGTTTCACTTCCGCGATCAAATTCATACCTTCTCTACCGTTGCCAACGGGTCTATCATTGATGTGAGTTAATATATCACCTTGTCTTAGGCCTGCTTTGTCTGCTGGCCCATTAGGATAAGCGCTAGTGATCAGGACACCATTAACGGTGCCTAAGTTGTAGCTCCTGATAATATCAGGGTTGAGAGTTCTTGCTTCTATTCCTAACCAACCTCTTATGGCTTCGCCATTGGTAATAATGTCATTCATGATATTGACCGCGACGTCAGCGGGAATGGCAAAGCCAATCCCGATGGAGGTGCCATCATTATTTCTATTTAATATTGCGGTATTGATCCCGAGAAGGTTGCCGTCAGTGTCAATTAGCGCCCCGCCAGAGTTTCCAGGGTTAATGGCAGCATCAGTTTGAATAAAATTTTCGTAAACATTCAATCCCAATCCATGTCTGCCTGTTGCTGAAATAATACCTTGGGTGACTGTTTGCCCAATATTAAAAGGATTACCAATAGCGAGAACGACATCTCCGATTAAAGCTTGCTGTGGTTCCCCTAAGGTGATGGTTTTGATGTTGGCTGCTGGGATTTTCAGTACCGCTAAATCGGTTTCTTTATCAGCCCCAACAACGACTGCTCGTAAATTTCGGCCATCATGCAGAGAAACAAAAATTTCTTCTGCATCGGTTATAACGTGGTAGTTTGTGAGTAAGTAACCCTCTTGGTTGATGATGACACCAGAGCCTAGGGCAGAAGACATTTTTTGTTGTTTGGGTACATCGGCACTATTAAAAAAGTGTCGAAATAGAGGGTCATCAAAAAGTGGGTTGCGTGGCAGGTTTACGCGTTTTCGGGTTGAGATATTAACAACCGCAGGGGCCGCTTTACTCACGGCTACCGCATAGGAAACGGGGCGATAGGATTTAGGTAGAAAAAACGTTGCTACCTGTTGGCTGACGGAATAGCGTATTTCGGGCTTGGCCATAATAACGCCAAACCCTATCAGCAGACCGATCAGTGCCGGCCCGAGTAAATAGCTGAAAATAAAACGCATCGTTTTCTATGGTTCTCATTTATAACAAAAGTGTTTAACTGACTTTTGCATTATTTTCGGTTGTGCTGTGAGGTGTTACATGGTGATCATCGTCGCTTAAACCAAAGTTTTCGCTAAGGGTACCTTCCTTGCCTGGGGTTTTAGGTGCCCAGTCTTTCGGGGGTTGAAAATCACTTTCAGGCAGCGCCGAATCGCCTAACACTTTATCGTCTTCATTTGAGCTGTCTTTAAGTAATTGACGGCTGATATCAACATTGGCCAGTTTTAATGCATCACCGGAAAGGTGCTCGTGCACATCACGATAGCTTTGGGTCAGAGTGTTGACTAGCTTAGCGGTTTGAGCAAAATGTTCGGTCACTTCCTGTTGGTACTCCGTCAGCTTTTGTTCCGAATCATGTAGTTTAGATTCGAGTGAGCGGGCTTTTTGTTGTTGTGGTGATAGTACGCGGGTTAAGGTAGCACCTAACACACAGCCAATAATAAAAGTAATCAGAGCTACGCCGATAAGAGCAGAAAGAGTGAACACGAGAAAACTCCTAGTTTGAGATACCTAATTTGCAATGGTGGTATCAAAGTGAAACATGAATATTATTGCTAAGTATACCGTTAGTCCACTGATAAAGGTATGCACAGATTAAGGTGCATATTAATCTCGGGTTAAACATCAATGTAGCCATGGCAAACGGAATTAGCATGGCTGTAACTAAAAGCCCCATTATTAAACACTCATAAGTAGGCTTGTAAAAAATAGAGCAGATGTCTACAGTACGCGGGATTAATCGATTTTGGATGCCTAATATGAGTCTAACACCCCTGCAGCGCTATCAGCAGGACCTTCAGCAATCTGACTTTACTCACGACGCGGCACAGCAGTTAGCCGTTGAAAAGCTGGAATCCCTCTATCATCGTCTAGTGTCCGCTGAGCAAAAAGAGCAAAAGGCGACGACTAAATTCCTGAGCACTTTCGGCTTTTCAGACAAATCTCCTGAGAAAGGTTTGTACTTTTGGGGTGGCGTTGGTCGCGGTAAGACCTATTTGATGGACATCTTTTACGAGAGTTTACCCTTTGAGCGTAAAATGCGGGTGCACTTTCACCGTTTTATGCGGCGGGTCCATGAAGAGCTTAAAACACTGCAAAAACAAAAGAATCCGCTCGATATAGTGGCTAAACGTTTAGCTAGTGAAGCGCGCATTATTTGTTTTGATGAATTTTTTGTCTCTGATATTACAGATGCAATGATTTTAGCTGGCTTGCTTGAGGGCTTGTTCGAGAACGGGGTTTCTTTGGTCGCGACCTCGAATATCATACCGGATGGTTTGTATAAAGATGGTTTGCAGCGAGCCCGCTTTTTGCCGGCTATTGCTTTGGTGAATAAACATACAGAGGTTGTGAATGTCGATGGTGGCACTGATTATCGTCTGCGTTTGTTAGAACAAGCTGAGTTATATCATTGCCCTTTGGATAAAGAAGCTGATATCAGCTTAAAGAAAAGTTTTGAAAGTTTAGTGCCGGATATTAACGAAGTCGTCGAAGGGCTTGTGTTGGATATTGGTGGGCGTGGGATTCAATCACGATGCCATGCTGAAGATGTGGTTTGGTTTGATTTTAAAGCCTTATGCGATGGTCCGCGTTCACAAAATGATTATATTGATATTGCGATGGAGTACCACGAGGTACTGCTATCGGATATCCCTGAGTTAACAGAGAAAAAAGAAGATCAGGCGCGGCGTTTTATCAATTTAGTCGATGAGTTTTATGACCGCAGCGTAAAGCTGATTGTGTCCGCAGAGAAACCTATTCATGAGCTCTATAGCGGCCGTCGTTTAGTCTTTGAGTTTGAGCGTACGCAGAGTCGTCTATTAGAAATGCAAAGTCGAGAATATCTAGCTCGGCCGCATAAACCTTAAGCAGAGGTTTGCTCTCTATCGATCAAATACAACGGTTTTACTGCCATTAAGCAACACTTTGTGTTCGGCATGCCAGCGTACGGCTCGATGTAGCACAAGGGCTTCAATGTCTTGGCCTATATCAACTAGCTCTTCAGGTGTGTTGGCATGGCTTACCCTTTCTACCGACTGTTCGATAATAGGCCCTTCATCAAGGTCTGGAGTAACGTAATGTGCCGTTGCTCCAATTAACTTCACGCCTCTTTCGTAAGCTTGGTGATACGGTTTTGCACCTTTAAAACCGGGTAAAAAAGAATGATGAATATTGATGGCTCTACCATTCAGTTCTTGGCAGAGTTCGTTAGACAAGATCTGCATATAACGGGCTAACACCAATAAATCGACTTCGTGGTCTTGGATGAGTGATAGAATTTGCTGTTCTTGCTGCGCTTTGTTGTTAGGATCAAGCGGTAAATAGTGAAAGGGCACTTCGTACCATTCGCACAAGGAGCGCATCACATCATGGTTAGATACGACACCTACGATATCGATAGGGAGTGAACCTCGTTTCCAACTATTGAGAAGGTGACCTAAACAATGGCCCCATTGCGATACGGCAAGCAATACTTTGGGCTTCTCGTCTTTGTTATAAATACCCCATGTCATACCGTAACGATCAGCTAGGGGTTGAAAACTTGTTTTAACCGCGGCAATAGATTTATTGCCTTCGCAAGATTCAAGTACAGTGCGCATAAAAAAGCGTTTGGTGTGGATGTCTTCAAACTGGGACGACTCTCGTATATTAAAGCCTTGTAAAGCGAATAAGTTAGCGACAGCAGCGACAATGCCGGGCTTATCATCACAGCTAAAAGTTAAAACGATATTAGAAACTTGGGGCATAAATAGGGTAGTCAGTATAATAAACTATGATTTTTGTTGTGTTGAAGTCTTGTTGGGGTAAATGACCTTTCGCTCATTATTATGCACTACTAGTGTTTTATTCAAGTAGTGTTTCATTCAAGCTTCACTCTTTGTCAGATGATATCATAATGTGGTTTGAGTCTGTCGAAGTGTAAGAGGAAGTATAAGAGTAGGTTACATGGCACCAAAGCAACACTATCCCGAACACATATGGGCCTTGCCAGCACATTGGCTTATCGCCGCACCTATCAGTGTGGTTAATCATCAGTCATTGGTGTTTTTGCGAGCCTTGATTTCTGATGATGAAAACACGCGTGCGCTTAAATTTAGACAGGAGAGTGACCGCCATCGTTATATTTTGGCTCACGCTTTAAAGCGTTTTGTATTGTCAACGTTATTAGGGCTGGACCCTATGTCTCTCGAATTTAGCCTTGGAGAAAAGGGTAAGCCTTTGTGCGGTAATATTGGCGCGCCAGATTTTAATCTATCTCATAGTGGCGATTGGGTCTTATGTGGAGTCTCATCTATTTCCAATATTGGTGTCGATGTCGAAATAGAGTCTAGAGAAGTCAGTGAAGCAGTCGCAAAATACGCCCTAACAACTAAGCAGTTATCTGAAGTGAATGAAAGCGCCAATGCAGCTCAACGCTTTATGCTGTATTGGACGCAAAAAGAGGCTGTCAGTAAAGCCCTAGGTTTGGGCTTAACGATTGGTTTTGACACCCTCGATTGTAGTGGTCAAATAGGCCGTAGTGGGCTTTATTGTAATGAGCAAGAGCTAACGGTAGAGAGCGGTTTCTTGGACGGTTATGTTGTCTCAGTGGCTGCAACTGCGCCTAATCAAATGACCTTTTATCGTTTAAGTGAATGGACAGAGAGCGGTTTTGTGGTCTGTAAACTTAAAATATCGACATAATCGCTTGAAATGTCGCGAAGTAGCACCAATTCACACTATACTGAAGTGCATAGGTATATGATGGTAAGCACTGCACTAAGCGTTGTTGCGTATATAGCTGCGTATATAACAGCAAGGCGCGTATTCACTCAGTCATAGTGAACATTAAATATAGAGTAAGATGTAACGGAGAGTCGTAAGATTGATTGATATTCATTGCCATTTTTTGCCAGGGATTGATGATGGCCCAAGTACAATAGAAGAGTCGCTACAGTTGGCGCGCTTGGCTGTGAAAAACGGTATTACTCATACGGTCACGACACCGCATATTCATGCCGGTCGCTGGGAAAACAATGCCTCTATTATTAAAACCATTGGCTTTGATTTCAAAAGAGCATTGGTTGAAAACGATATTCCATTACAGCTAGAAGTAGCGGCTGAAGTCAGAATTGGCGTTGAGATAATGGACCAGATCAATCACCGTCAAATCCCGTTTCTTGGGCATTGGAATGGCAAAAAAGTCATGTTGCTAGAAATGCCCCATAGTCACGTTCCTATGGGTATAGAGCGTATGGTGAGCTGGTTATTAGAGCGAGATATCCTACCCATGGTAGCGCATCCTGAGCGCAATAAAGATGTTCATCGAAAGTTAAGTAAGCTCGACCCCTTAATTGAATTAGGCTGCTTGTTCCAAGTGACGGCGAGTTCGGTAGCTGGGCAATGGGGTGAGCCATCAAAAAAGAGAGCGATCCAGTTATTGGAGAAAGGTGTGGTGACGGTATTGGCATCCGATGCTCATAATGTAAAAAGTCGGCCGCCAGAATTACACTCAGGCAGAGCCGCCGCAGCTGAAATTATTGGCGAAGATGAAGCCTATCGCTTAGTCTTGGATAACCCTTGGGCTATCGTAAGCGAACAATTTACATCCTAGCTATCCTTGGGTACGCCCTGACCTTTGTTAATTTACTCTTTTAAGCGATCTATTATTGCTAGAGTCGAACTATCCCAATTCGAAGTACTCTCGTTGCTTGTTTCACTTTTACTCGTTAATGCCGCATGGACAGGTTTGCCTAGTTGTTTACCTAGCTCAACGCCCCATTGATCGAAAGCATTGATTCCCATCAGTACACTTGATGTAAACACTTTGTGTTCGTAGAACGCAATTAGTGCTCCAAGTGTGTGAGGAGATAACTCCTCTAATAATAAAATATTACTTGGTTTATTGCCTTCAATGACTTTGTGAGGCGCTAGTGTCTGAACTTCTTTATCTTCTAGGCCTTGTTCGCGTAGTTCTGTTTCCGCTTGCGCTAATGTTTTTCCTTGTAGCAAGGCTTGTGCTTGGCTTATGCAGCACGCAAGTAAATGCTGATGTTGGTGTTGATATGAGCTCATCGATTGCTTAATTGCGATAAAATCAACAGGGATCAGTTGAGTGCCTTGATGCAACAGTTGGTGAAAGCTATGTTGACCATTTGTCCCCTCTGTCCCCCAGATGACCAAGCCCGTTGGTCCATTAGTGGGAGAACCATCTTTATTGACGCTTTTGCCTAGGCTTTCCATATCCAATTGCTGTAAGTAGGCAGGTAGGCGGCTGAGTCGCTGAGCATAAGGCAAGACCGCATGGGATGTCGCTCCCCAGAGATTACTGTACCAGTAATCTAAGAGGGCCGCGACGACGGGCATGTTCTGTTTAAGAGGAGTCTCAGCAAAATGATTATCCATTTGATGGGCGCCAGCGAGCAGTTCTCGGAATGACTTCATTCCTATGGCGAGGGCAATAGGCATGCCGATAGCGGACCACAAAGAGTAACGCCCGCCAACCCAGTCCCACATAGGGAATATATTCTCTTCTGCAATGCCGAATTCACTCGCAGCGTCGATATTGGAGCTGATCGCGACGAAATGCTTATGTAAGTCTTGTTCGGGACAGCCAGCGTCAAGTATCCATTGTCGGGCACTCAAGGCGTTATTCAAGGTTTCTAATGTCGTAAATGATTTTGAGGCCACGATGAATAAAGTGGTTTCAGGATTCAGTTGCGACAAAGTGTCTTCTAGATCGGCCCCATCGATATTGGCAACAAAATGTACTTTTACGCCCGGTACGTGATAAGCCGATAGTGCTTGTGTCACCATGCGTGGTCCGAGATCTGAGCCGCCAATACCGATATTGACAATGTGGTTAATGGTTTTTTCATTAAAGCCTTGCCATTGACCTTTGTGCACCCTCTTAACAAAGTCTGACATCTTATTTAAAGCGGCTTGAACGAGCTGGCTTGTTTCGGACAGATTGGGTGGCTCTCTTAGAGCGGTATGTAAAGCTGGGCGTTGCTCGGTATTGTTGACTTGTTCGCCGTTAAGTAAGTCTTGAATGGCGGCGGGCAAACCTTGTTGTTTTGCAAATTGGCATAAGGCTTGTAGGCTTTCATCGGTGATATGGTTCTTTGAGTAATCGAGAGTGATGCCTTCATGCCCAATACAAAAAGCCTCCGCTCGATTTGGCTCACCTTGAAACAAATCCAGCAGTGTGTGTTGTTTGATGTTGTTGAATTGTTTGAGTAGTTCGGTATTAACTGCCTTTTTCACGTTAGACCCTTGTGATTTTCCCATAAAAATATCGACCACTTTTATCGTTTGCCGCCTTTATTATAAATAGATTAGCTCAGCTTTTACGGCCAACAGAAAAGTCTGCCAGTTCTATTAGAGCATTTTTGTATTTTGATTCCTTTAAGGAATTCAGTGCTTGCTTTGCCTTTTCAACGTGTTCTTCTGCTTTTGCTTTGGTGTAATCAATTGCTCCGCTCGACTGAATGATGCCGATAATTTTGTCGAGAGTATTAGCATTGTCTGCGTTATCTCCTGATAAACCAGAGCGAATCGTCTCCGCAATTAAGTGACTATCTTCACCTTTTGCGGTTTGCATGGCTTGGATTAACGGCAGGGTAGGTTTCCCTTCAGCGAGGTCATCCCCTACGTTCTTGCCCAGTTCATCGCTAGAGCCAGTATAATCCAGAGCATCATCGATCAACTGAAATGCCATGCCTAAATGATAGCCGTATTGGCGCAGTTCTTCTTGTACTTTTACGCTATTGTTACCTAATACTGTTGCTGTTTCACAGGCTGCTTCAAATAATACGGCGGTTTTTTTATGGATGACCTCGAAGTACTTGTCTTCGGATAAAGAGGCATCACCCGCATTGATGAGTTGCTGTACCTCACCTTCGGCAATCGTATTGGTTGTATTTGATAAAATAGACATTATCTTCATGTCGCCAATCGCAACCATCATTTGGAATGCCCTAGAGTAGAGAAAGTCACCTACTAATACGCTGGGTGCATTTCCCCATTTCGAGTTTGCTGTGGCTCTGCCTCGACGCATATCAGACATGTCGACAACGTCATCATGCAGTAAAGTGGCAGAATGGATAAATTCAATAATGGCGGCTAAAGTATGTTGTTCTTTGCCGTTATAGTTCAGCGCGTTCGCGATTAATAGGACCAGCAGGGGACGTAAGCGCTTACCCCCTGCATCGATTAAGTAATGTCCTATATCCTCGACGAGATCAACATCGGAATTGACTTGTTTGAGAATGAGTTGATTGACGGCTTCAAAATCGTCGGCCACGGCTTCATGAAAAGCTAACATAGAGTCGGTATTCTTATAATCAATAAATGGGTGAAAGAGTGTTGTTATAGGCAGGGATGCTAGGCAGACTGACACAGCGTGTCAAGCGGCTTTCAAGCTCTTGGCTATTTAGTTGCAACACTCTGGCAGTTTAGTCGCAACGCTCTGGCAGTATAGTAAAAATGCTCTTGGCAGCATGGCAGATAGTGATTGCGTAAAGGACCAAATTCGCGTAGAATCCGCGACCTCGATTTTATCGTGATTTGTTTGGCTCATTTTTGCCTGCGCTAGCAGCGATGCTTATGTTGGTAGCAATCGGCATTAAATATGGGCTTAAACGAGTTAGCTTTACGGTGATATACGGCACGAGTCCCAAAATGTGGCAGGTATAGCGCGCTAAGCGTTATCTTTACACTACTTAGTGGCGTCCATTGCAGTACTTTTTATAAGAGCCGCTAATGGCTCATTTATAACAGCCAGTTCTACAGGCTTTTACAATGGAGCAACCCATGTACGCAGTAATTAAAACCGGTGGTAAGCAACACCGTGTGAGCGAGGGCGAAACCCTCAAAATTGAAAAAATTGAAGTCGCAACTGGCGATAGTGTTCAGTTTGATGAAGTATTGATGGTCGCTGCTGGCGATGAGTTCAGCATAGGCGCCCCTTTGGTTGCCGGTGCAGCAGTAAAAGCGGAAGTGATTAGTCACGGCCGTGCAGAAAAAGTACGCATCATTAAGTTTCGTCGTCGTAAGCATTCTATGAAGCGCCAAGGACATCGTCAGTGGTTCACTGAAATTAAGATCACTGATATTCTAGCTTCAGGCGCGAAGCCAGCAGCAGCTAAAAAGCCTGCTAAGAAAGCAGACGCGCCAAAAGCAGCACCTAAAAAGGCTGCAGCAAAGGCAGCGGGCGCAGATGATTTAACAAAGATTTCAGGTGTAGGGCCAGTACTAGTTAAGAAATTAGCTGATAACGGCATTACTACATTCGCACAAATTGCCGCTTGGTCGGCAGACGATATCGCCGAATTCGACGATAAACTTAATTTCAAAGGCCGTATCGAGCGTGATGATTGGATCGCTCAAGCCAAAGAATTCATGAAAGGGGAGTAATGACTCATGGCACATAAAAAAGCCGGTGGTAGTACTAATAACGGTCGCGATTCCGAGAGTAAACGCTTAGGTGTTAAGTGTTTCGGCGGACAAGCGGTCATTCCAGGCAACATTATTATTCGTCAGCGTGGCACTAAAGTGCACCCAGGTGAAAATGTGGGTATCGGTAAAGACCACACCATTTTTGCTAAGTCTGATGGGGTAGTAAAATTTGAAGTAAAAGGGCCAAGAAATCGTCAATTTGTTAGCGTAGTTCCTGCCTAATAAAACGAGTGCTCAAATTTGCAAAAGCCCTGTTAGTTAACCCTAGCAGGGCTTTTCTGTTTATGGCTTATAGAAATCTTGTTTATCCGAGGTTAATCAAGGTTCCTTAGCTGAAGTAGTTAAATCAGTATGCAGTTATATTGGTAAAGCCAAATAATGTCTATCATAGAGTGTCGAAGCTCAGGAAAACAGAATGAAGTTTGTTGATGAAGCAAAAATTTCGGTCCATGCCGGTAATGGTGGCAATGGTTGCCTCAGCTTTCGACGTGAGAAATATATTCCCCGTGGTGGCCCAGATGGCGGTGACGGTGGTGATGGTGGCAGCATCTATATCGAAGGCGATGATGATCTTAATACTTTGATCGACTATCGTTATCAGCCAAAGTATCGTGCAAAAAATGGTGAATCTGGCAAAGGGAAAAACTGTACCGGCGGTAAAGGTGATGACCTTGTATTGAAAGTGCCAGTAGGAACCTCTATTCACGATATAGAAACGGAGGAGCTACTAGGCGATATTACGGCTGATGGTCAACAGTTGTTGGTGGCTCAAGGTGGTTTTCATGGTCTTGGTAACACACGCTTTAAATCCAGTGTAAATCGTGCGCCACGACAAACGTCTCCAGGTTCTGAAGGTGAGCATCGTGATATTAAGTTAGAGCTAAAAGTCTTGGCTGATGTGGGTTTATTAGGTTTACCAAATGCCGGTAAATCTACCTTTATTCGTGCTGTATCATCCGCAAAGCCAAAGGTAGCAGGTTATCCATTTACGACCTTAGTACCTAATTTAGGTGTCGTAAAAGTACAAGAGCATCGTAGTTTTGTAGTGGCCGATATTCCCGGTTTGATTGGCGGGGCATCAGAAGGCGCAGGTTTAGGTATTCGCTTTTTAAAGCATTTAACACGTTGCCGGATTTTATTGCATCTAGTTGATATGGCACCGCTTGATGGTTCTGACCCTGTCGAGAGTATGCGCAGTATTACGGAAGAGTTGGAAAAATTTAGCCCGACATTAGCGGGAAGAGAAATTTGGTTGGTGCTGAACAAAGTCGATATGCTGCCAGAAGGTGAAGTAGATTTACGCTGCCAAGACCTAGTCGATGCGCTGGAGTGGAAAGGCAAAGTATTTTCAATGGCGGCCATTAGTCAACAAGGAACACAGTTGATTACCCAGCATCTGATGGAACGCTTGGAAGAAATTAAGGCGGCAGAAATCGAAAATCCTGACCTTGCTGAAGACGAGTTAAATGAACAGCGACAAATGCAAGGTGAAGCCAGAGAACGTATAGAGGTATTACGTGAACGTCACCGTCAGCAGCGTTTAGAGGCAAAAGGCAAATCAGTCGACGAAGATGATGATGACGATTGGGATGACGACGACTATGATGTCGAAACAGAATACGTAAAATAAACGAAAAACAAAGTAGTTCAAAAACAAAGTAGTTTAAAAATAAAGCAACCAAAAAACAAAAGAGTAATGTGAGCGCTTGTGTCAGTTTCAATATCGAAAAATAAGCCACAAAAAAAATCGCAACGTCAACAAATAGCGAAGGCTCGACGTTGGGTGATTAAAATTGGTAGCTCGCTACTCACAAATGATGGGCGTGGTCTCGATACTGATGCGATTCAAACATGGGTTGAGCAAATGGCTCAGTTACGTGCTCAAGGTATCGATATTGTTTTAGTCTCATCTGGTGCAGTGGCAGCGGGTATGACGCGCCTAGGTTGGTCACAACGACCTTCTTCTACGCACGAACTACAAGCTGCAGCGGCGGTGGGGCAAATGGGTTTAGTGCAGACCTACGAGCAAGCCTTTCAACAATATGATTTGCATACAGCGCAAGTGCTAGTCGATCATGATGACTTGTCTAACCGTGAGCGCTATTTGAATGCACGTGCAACCTTAAAGACACTATTAAAGTTGGGCGTAATTCCTGTCGTAAATGAAAACGATACAGTTGTGACAGATGAAATCCGTTTTGGCGATAACGACACGCTTGCCGCGTTAGTCGCAAATTTAATTGAAGCCGAGGTCTTGGTATTACTAACGGACCAAGATGGCTTGTATACCGCTGACCCTCGCTATCAACAAGACGCCAAATTGATTAATGAAGTGGCTGCCTATGATAGCTCCCTCGATTCTATGGTAAGCGGTGGTGGTAGTTTAGGGCGTGGTGGTATGGTAACCAAATTACGAGCGGCAAGATTGGCTGCGCGTTCAGGTACGCCCACTGTGATCGTAGGCGGTAAAATACCGAAAGTGATTCAAGAGCTAGCCTTAGGTAGCCCCTTAGGTTCTTTATTGTTAGCTGATCAGCAACCACAAGCCGCAAGAAAACGTTGGTTAGCAGGCCAGTTACAATCCCGTGGTGAATTAGTGTTAGATGATGGCGCTGTGCGTGTGTTAAAGCAATCAGGCCGAAGTTTATTGCCCGTTGGAATTAAAGCGATTAAAGGGCATTTTACTCGCGGTGATTTGGTCGTGTGCACAAACCTTGAAGGAAAAGAAATTGCCCGAGGTTTAGTAAATTACAATTATCATGAAGCAGAAAAAATAAAAGGTCAGTCTAGTGATTTAATAGAAAAATTATTAGGTTATCAAAATGAAGAGGAAATGATTCATCGCGATAATTTAGTATTAGTTTAGGAACCTCTGATTATCCGAGGTTAATCAGAGGTTCCTTTAATCCCGCTTCTGTTTCTCCACTTTTAAGGTTTAGTTTTTACTAATTAATGATGAGTATTATCAAGCCCCACATAATGGCAATGTCTGCCTACAAGCCCCCTTTGGATGGACGTAATCCAAAAGCCTACACCTTGCTAGATTTTAATGAGCGCACAATTCCTGTGAGCGATGTTATTGTCGCTGCCTTAAACAATTATATTGCCGATGGACGTTTACAGCAGTATCCAGCCTACGGTGATATTGTGCAGCGTTTAGCTGACTATGCTGGTGTTAAACCAGAGCAATTGATGATTACTAATGGTTCTGATCAGGGAATTGACTTGGTTTTTAGGGCAGTAGCTAAAGCCGGTGCAGAAGCCATTATTCCTGGGCCTTCATTTGCAATGTACACCCAGTGCGCAAAAGTGGAAGCAATGCAGCTGGTGGAGCCTCTTTACACTAAAGAGGGAGGCTACCCTGTTCAGCAAGTGTTGGATGCGATTAACGCCAATACAGCGATTATTGTTATTTCGAATCCAAATAACCCTTGCGGCACCATTGTTTCAGAGAAAGATATTGAGATAATCGCTAAGGCTGCACCGCAAGCTGCAATCTTGGTTGATGAGTGTTATTACGAATACAGTCGCGAAACCAGCGTTGGTTTATTATCAAATTTACCTAATCTATTTATTACTCGTACCTTCTCTAAAACGTGGGGTATTCCTTCCTTGCGCTTTGCTTATCTAATGGCCTCGCCTGAATCAGTGCAAGCTTTGTGTAACGTACGTGGCCCTTACGATATTAACCAGTTAGCTGTCGTTGCAGCCGAAGCAGCGCTGGATAATCCTGAATATACAGAATGTTATGTAAAGGAAGTGATGGGCGAAGCAAAACCTCTACTAGAGCAGTGGCTAGACCAAAACAATATTGGGTACTGGCCTAGTTCAGCAAATTATGTATGGGTTTTTCCTAACAATGCAGAAGCCGTTAGCCAAGGCCTGAATGAAAAAGGGTTTTTAGTTAGGCCTAAAGAATATGAAGGCTCACTGGGTTTACGGATAACGGTGGGGACACTGGAGCAAACTCAAAAACTCATTATCGCTTTGTCGCAATTAGTATAATTTTTCTTAAATAAGTAGATATTGTTACGCACTCTAGTCATGTATTTGAGAAGGAAATGACTTGATCAGCTAGCATTTTTATCTAGCTCTTCCGTGCCCATTCCAATACCTTGAATATAGCTTAAACCAGAGCGTAATATTTTTAATTGATTGGGGAAATCGATTCCTTCAGGTGGCTCTGGTTTGAGTTTTCCTGGGTGAAACCATGTTCCACTGAGCAAATGTATTTTATACCCAGTGCCTTTTTCCTCTAGTGTGTTGATGTCCATAAAATGCCAGTTCATCTATTTACCTCATCGATCTGACTATTTGCGCAAACTTGCCTTGGCCATCCTTATAGTTGCATATTTCTATATTACATCAGTGTATTTATAGACTTATCTACTGTTCAATGTTGAGATCATTATTATAGTAGCAAGTAGGTTGACTTCTTGGTGTGGGATATTTGCCACAAAAAATGTGAGAAAAAGTGACACAAGTCAATTTAGTGTGTTTTTTGAACAGTTTTGTTTAGCTAGCCAATAAACTAGAAGTGAGCGTTCGCTCGATGTTTGTATTTCGATCGTCGCCAATCGATTTAATATACTGTAAACCGCTGCGTAATAATGAAATGTGCTCAGGAAATTCTACTGTGCTCTTGCTTACAGGCTTTAAGCGCTTGGGGTGAAACCAAGTTCCTCCATCTAAATGGATTTCATAGCCGGACTGCAGTTCGCAGAGAATGTGTTGGTCGGTAAATTGCCAGTTCATAATAGTCTTCCTCCCTTTGTTCAAGACAAATGACATTGTTCAGGGAACATATGTTGTGAATCCCTATCTTTCAATAGGCGGCATTTTAGTGAATTTGGTGCCAATATGTAATCACTAATACTAGCTAACCCGTGTGGGTTAACTAGAGTTAGTTAAAGCGTAGACGAGCTTTCTGATAAAGAAAGCAAAAAGTGAAGTGCGCAAAAATTAAGCAGTAATAAATTGGTTCTAGGCCGCATTAGTGCTAACAGTGTTGATGGGCTCGATATTGCCGCCAATGGACTTAATGTGCTGTAAGCCCTTGCGTAATAACTTTAATTGTTTTGAAAAGCTCATGCCTTCAGGTGCTTTTGGTCTTAGTTTTTTTGGGTGAAACCACGTTCCACCTTCGAGGTGTATTTCATAACCTGAATCATCATCACGTAAGGTATTTAAATCGGCAAACTGCCACTTCATATTGTCCCCCATTCAATTAATACAAAGATTAATCGAAAAATAGTAAAAGTTTGGCGATTATTATTAGAATAACTTTTTAGTTTTTGTTTAGTCTTTACATGAATTGTTAAGATTCATGTTTGGCCTTTAATTGACGCGAATACTAACGATTTTTGACTAAGCGAAGTGGGATTTATGTCACACATTGGCACTATTTCCGGCGCTTTATTGTGATAATGTGAAGTAGTTTTATGAATTTAAGCAGGTTCAATAATTAAAGCATCGTTATTTGTTGATTTAGTGATGCCATAGTGAAGTTATTCGTCATTTATAGATATCCATTGAATATGACGGTTTCTATCAGAAAAATTATTTGAATCACATCACACTTTGTAGATCAAAATATAGATATAATCGGCCGAGAGTAAAGGCTATAGGTAAATTGAGTTACTCGCGAGTGTTTTATTTTAATGATTAACACACCGATGTCAGGTGCTAAGGAAAGTGTAATGTCAAACTTCGTCATATTAGTAGGTGGTCCGGGTTTATTTAAGGGCTGCGATAAAGCGCATGATCAAACATGGTTAAACTATATTGTTCCTCTGCAGCTGGCGGCACAAAGAGATATTTATAAAAAAGCCAAAGGCGAAAAAGTTCATTGGGTTGTTTACGAGCCTCCTTATATTGCCCGTTGGAAAGATGATTCCGTCATTGATGCATCAGAAAAAAAACAAGATGATGGCTTTAACTTACATAGCATTCGAAAAAAAGCAGCAGACAAAATATTAGCCCGAGGCGCTAAAAGCTATATAGACCGTATTAAGCAGGTTGCCGTTAAATTTCAAATTACCTACAAAGGTATCAAAACTCCCGATGAATTTTGGGCGTATTTAAAATCATTCCCCAATGAATCAATTAGTCGTGTATGGTACAGCGGGCATGCTAGTACAGAAGGTTTAATGCTGGCTCTCACTCACGACCCTAAAAGTTGTGAAGCTCAAGCCTTTCAAAAAGATATGCTATTTTCAACATCTATATCGGATGTTAAAAATGCCAGTGTTGCTAGCCGCTTTTCATCTAAAACTAAAAGAGTATCAAAATTTTACGGTTGCTATACTGATAAGTTTGCTAAGAAATGGAACGCTGTATTTGGTGTGGCGAGTGCGGGAGCAAAACAAAAAATAGATTTTGGTGTGATTAATCGCCCTTCCAATATAGAAAATGTAATGAAGCGAATAGAGCAAACCCCAACGAGTCATGGTGCAACAGGATGGACACAGTTTTAATGAATATGATACTTCCTTTTCGTTCTTTTGTTTTTTCAACTCTTGTATTTTTAGGTTTTTCTCAGGGCTGTGTTGCTAAACCAGAGCCAGTGAGTATAGAGCCTATAGTAAAATCAGCGGTTAGTGAACTCTATAGTCCAGGGCACAGTAAAGTGTACCCCAACGATCAATTCCTCTTAGATGAGTGCGTAAAACGGCAAGATAAAGCCTGTTTGGAATCCTATGAAAGAGTAAAAAAAGCAAAGAATACACTGCTTTCTTTGCCTCAAAAAGACACCTTAGATTCTATTTTAAAACTCATTCCAGAGTTATGCTTATCCGAAGATGAGTGGGTAGCAAATACAGATTGTTATGGGGCGATTAGGGCGCTTTACCTGTTTAATACCTCTGCCCATGACGCGCAAATGTTAGCTTCAATTAAGCAGTATCCTAGAGCGGTAAAGACGATTTTGTTCAATGCCTATCTTGAATGGCAACATAACCGCTCTAGTTCAGAACCATGGGTCACTCTCCTATCTAATATCGATATTGATTGGCAGAGACGCTCAAAAGAAAGTGTTATTGCCAACTTCTCTATCCCCAAACCTTCACCGTTATGGGCTAAATAGAAGCTGTCACCTAAGATATGAGACTGTAAAATGCCTACGGCCCTTTTTGGACAATTTCTGGCTAAATATCATACCGTAAACTAAGCTTAAAATAGGCGCTAAGCCTAGAAGTGAGTAGCTTGAAAGTGAACAAGCGTAGTGATGTAGGTGTAGCTTATGCAAATTAGTCCGAATATTAATCCTCAGCCCATTCCTAAAGATGTCTCTTTGGAAGTGAGAGGCGGCGAGCAGGACAAGTTTTGGTTTCGTAGTGATCGTTTCTTTACTGCCGATAGTCAATGGTACTTTACTACAAGAGAAAATCGCGATGTAGGCCCCTATGCATCACGTGAAGACGCAGAGCATGGCTTAGAGCTCTTTCTCGATTGCGTCGCAAAACAAGAGATGGATGTAGACTATGCCATCTCAGTTGCCAGAAAAGGTGACTGGGCTGTTGCTCGGTTTCAGTAGCCGTATAATAAGCCCCGTTCATATACTGACGATATAGGTACTTGCAGATTATTACTTAGTATCGGCTCTACCCATAAACTTCCGCTCTTCAACATTGATTTTAATCTTATCGCCATTGGCAATATGTTCCGGCACTTGTATCGTTAGCCCTGTCGACAATAACGCGGGCTTAGTTCTGGAAGTGGCTGATGCGCCTTTGATAGAAGGGTCTGTTTCAGTGACCTCAAGTTCGACGCTGGTAGGTAGGTCGAGAGCAACAGGCAAATCATTCACTACCACGACATTGACACCTTCGGTCGCTTCGTTAATAAAAAGAATTTCGTCCGCAATTGAATCTTTGTTCAAATTATAAGGTGTGTAGTCACTAGAATCTAAAAAGACATACTCATCACCATCTATATAAGAAAAAGTGGCTGGCTTGCGCACAAGGTCAGCGAGGTTGAGCATGTCAGAGTCTTTAAATGTTTCATCTACTTTGCCGCCAGTAACGACTTCGTACATGCGCATACGGTAAATGCTGCCTCCTGCTCGACCTTGTGGTACAGAGCGCTCAATATCTCTGACAATATAGGTTTTACCGTTATACTCAACGGCGCTATTCTTTTTAATATCACTGGCTTTGGGCATTTTTTCTTATCCTGAGGTCAATAAGTTTATTGATTATTAATAAAAAGAAGGTTTTAGTTTTGAGTGTTAGATTAACACAAACATACTAGTCATTGGGCATACAGCAACGTTTATAACGTTTTCCACTATTGCATGGGCAGGGTGATTTTGCTCGGATTTTCACATCGCTCTCAATGTCCAAAACGTTCTGTTGGTAAAAGCGGGTGAGTTTTTCAAATAGCTCGGGGTGTTTGCGCTGTAGCATCTTAGGGCGTTCAAAAAAATATTCAGAGGCGACCGCAAAAAACTCTTGTCGATTTGTTGCCCCATAAGCAGGGATATTACTATCACCAGTATCTATCTCGTTGATCTTGTGCTCGATAAAATCAAACCATAAAACGCTTGGCTCAAATTGATGTAAGGGGGTGGATATACCATCACAAGTGCCATCGGCCATATCTAGTAGATGCACAAATTCATGAATGCCGACGTTACTTTTGTCTTTACTGTTTTGATAACCTAAGTGCAAATGTTGGCGGCTTAAAGCCATTTTACCTAGCATAGGCCCATTGCCTACCATGCCGGCAATAGTAGAATTTGCTTGCCCACACTCAAACTTTTCGTTGAACGAAGCAGGCAACAAAAATACGGCTTCTAAATTAAAATAGTGCCACTTAGGAAAGCCCCAAACAGGAATAATAGCGCTAGCAGCCACGAGTAAACGATCTTCATCGCTGACTTCAAATGCACCAGCCTCGATACGTGTTGTATTGATGAATAATAAACAGCGCTGTTCGAATAGCTTTTTATCATCATCGGATAAGACTTTATAAAAACCCACATTGTTAAATAAAAAGTCAGACCAGTGCGCTTGCCAGCGATAATCATGCTTAGGCGAACGGATGAATAACTGTTTAAGCCGATTGGCTAATCCATGGAGCAGGGCAATCATATATAAGCCTAATGAAAGAATACAAGTATTTTAGATGGACTTGCCTCTGGATAACAGGCTTTTTACAAGATAAAAGAAAGTGAGGCTTAGTTTTTTGAGCCTTGGAGATGAGTTTCTTCTCCAGATAGTAAGGGTAAACAAACCGTTACAGTTGTGCCTTTGTTTATCTGGCTATCAATATGCAGTGTGCCTTCATGGGCTTCTGTAATCACTCTGCATAGGTATAAACCTAGGCCATAGCCGCCTGTTTGCCGTTGTCGAGCAGGGTCAACGCGATAAAAAGGTTCGGTAAGATGTGGTAAATCACTTTCAGCGATACCTTTACCATCGTCTTCCACTTGTATCAGTAAGTTATTATCTTGAGTAGATACCGTCACTGCTGTTTTTTGTGTTTGGTACTGCAAGGCATTGCCGATAATATTTTTTAGTAACAATTTAATGCGGGGTTTATCAACAAAGGCAGTGAGGTCTGTATCCGGTATGCTTAGGTTTAACTCGCTTTTAATAAAATAATCCCTAATGACTTCACGAACAGTATCATTGATACGGTAATGATCTTTTTCAAGAACATGGTGGTGGCTGCTTAATCGTTCCGTTTCTAATATTTCGGCTATCAAACTTTCTATTTCTTGAATGTCATCTTTAATCTGTTGTTTAAAATCACTATTGTCTAGCATTTCTATAGCGACATTAGCACGAGTTAATGGCGACCGTAATTCATGACTCACTGCTAACAATAATTGACGTTTAGCATCCAGCATTTTTTGTAGTTCTGCTGCCATGTCATTAATGTTATTAGCTAACTCACCCAATTCATCTTTGCGATTAATGTGAATACGATGGTCGAGTTTGCCTAAACCAATGGTTTTAACACCGCTCTGAATCGTTAATATAGGCGCGAATAATTTGCGTGTGGCATAGTAGAGTGCCAATAAAATAACCAGTAGGAATGCCAGAGGCATCAATGCTCGTGGGTGGCCCCCTTGTTGTTTTATCTGGCTAAGGTCAAATAAAAACATGGTGCCGTTTGCTGCCATGCTAGCATAATCTTTACGGCCAATTTCAACTTCACCGTATTCAATTCCGTTATTCGTATATTGATCCTCGATTTGAATATCTTGAGTGTTAATAGTTTCTGCGTTAGATGCCCAAGCGCCCATTTCATCAATAATAACAATATCGATATTGAGTTTGTTTGCTAATGTTTGGGCTTTTTCTCTGTCGGCGGGTACACCTATGTCATTGCGTACATACTCTAAGTATTGGAACAAGTGGGGTTTTACATGATATTTGAAATGATATTTAAAAAAATGGCTTAAGCTTGCTCCGACCACAAGCAAAAATAGTAGCGCGATGACTAAAAATAGTAAGATGAGCTTTTTTGATAAACGATTTAATGGGTATTTATAACGTTTAAGGTATGAGCCAAAATCATTCTTAAGATAGCGCATTATGTTTTTCCTGAATCATCGCCGATAAAAATATAACCTCGGTTGCGTATCGTTTTAATGAGCTCTAGCGGTTTCAACTTTTGCCGTAAGCGACTAATTAAAATATCGACTGATCGTGAAAAGGCATCGGTATCAATTCCTTTTAAGTGGTTAAGAATGTCGTCACGACTCAATAGTGTTTGGGGTTGAGCAACAAATAGTAACAGTAGCTCATACTCCATAGAGGTTAAAGGTATGAGTTGATTCTCTATAGTGACTTGCATCGTCTTTTGGTTAACGCTTAAATCACCAAACTGTATCAGCGATGAACTGCTTGTTTTCTTTGCACGTTTAAGGATAGTTTGGATTCTGGCGAGTAATTCTCTTGGTTCAAAGGGTTTTGGTAGGTAGTCATCTGCTCCAATTTCTAAGCCGATGATGCGGTCCATGACTTCCCCCCTAGCGGTTAACATCACAATAGGGATGTCGCTGGTTTTGCGGATATATTTACAGACTTCAAAACCATCTTGCTCTGGTAGCATCACATCTAGAATAACTAAATCAAACGCCTGTTTAGATAGTTTTTCAAGCCCGTTGCTAGGCGTAGTTGCATTAATACAATCGATCGCAAATTTATTAAAATAGGTGTGAAGTAAATCACCTAATTTTTCATCATCATCAATTAATAAAATACGTTGCATAAATAAAAATAAAGGCGCGGCTTTCACCGCGCTTTGTTAGGTTGATGTTCATCGTTAACGAAAAGAGTTAGTCATCATCGCGTATGTGTTCCATTTTTCTCTCTACTTTGGCGCGTACCTTTTCTTGTTGCTTAGCATCCAAACTATTGTAAAAGCCTGCCAGTGCCGCAACCATTTCGGGCGCCTGAGCTTTAATCGCATCCGTTTTTGCATTGATATGCTCTAAGATCAGTGCCTCATCTAAAGTCTCGCTGCTCACTAAAGAGAGTATATCCTCTTCCAGTGTTTGCCTATCTTGATGCATTTTTTGATGTAAGTGTAATGCAGCATCTTTCGCAATCGTTAATTTATCTTGCTGCTCTACATTTAGCGATAGCTTCTTAGTCATCTTTTCGGCTATACGGTCGGCACGTTTAGTGGGGTCATGATGGTGACCGCCAAAGGCAAATACAGTACCAATGCTAGCAATAACCGCAGTCGCAACACCCATTGAAAGTAGAGCTGCTTTTTTTGTCAGTTTCATTCGATTCTCCTGTTAAGTCTGTTGAGTTGACAGGGATCACTATAGAGCTGCAGGCCTATTATAACCTTTCAGGAGGGTAACGGTATGTAACGGTATGTAACAGGAGCCATTGGATGGTGTGCTGCCTTGGTGTGTGCGGTAGGGTTTACTGCATGCCTTACTTTATATCAATTATTCTAGAAGGGTGTATGTCACTCCATTTCCTATTCGGAGAGCGTTCGTAATAAGAGGCTGTCCAGTATAGTCGGTCAATAGTTATTGGTATGTTAGCTCGTATCTTAGCAAAGAAAAATCGAGTCCCTTGAGGAAGGAATATTTCCATGTCTTTTCCTTCTAAACGGTAACCTATAAATAAGCATCCGGCACCTTTTCCAGCATAATAAGAACCGCTGCTAGTTTGAGGTAAGTGATACTCTTTTTTACCATTATGAACAATGACCTCTAATTCAAGTATTTTATTATCTATTGTGCGTTTAAAGTCGCCAGAATTTTCAGGAGTACGCACCTCATCTGGACGTAAGTTAATAAAATCCATTTGATTATTACAAAATAATAATTGAAAGGACTGTGTGTGAGGTGTTGATTCTAGTGGTTTATAAAACCGAATAGTATTCCAGTCTTTTGATATAGCAAAAGCCCCTTTGATAAGTTGGTCTGCAGGAGAGTTACTTTGCGCCCAACAACTTGTTGCTAATAGGAGACTGAACCATAGTGTAAAACTTAGATGGCAGATGATATTCATTATTAAGTGATTAACTCCTTGACTAG
>JBOEGR010000009.1:141878-150721 GCA_050633525.1 Cellvibrionaceae bacterium | reverse complement strand
TACACGAAGCGGCAAAAAATGGGGATCGATCAGAAAATGGTGACTACATCTACGGTAAAAAACGGCTACGAGAAATTGATAGTCGTGTACGTTTTTTAACAAAACGCCTAGAATCCTTAACCATTGTCAGAGACGCACCCAAAGAACAAGATCGCGTTTTCTTCGGCGCATGGGTGACCCTCATTAATGAACAAGACGAAAGTAAATGCTATCGTCTTGTCGGCCCAGATGAATTTAATGTCAGTGAAGGAAAGATCAGTATCGACTCTCCTCTCGCGAGAGCCCTGTTAAAAAAACAAATGGACGATGAAGTGGTGATACAAACTGACAAAGGTGAAGAGATTTTATATATTAAAAGTATTCAATATACTATTTAGCCTGATTTAAAAATCATTATCGAAGTCGAAATTAAAGCCTATTTCATTATTCTGTTAACAGGATTACAGTGATACAATATATTTTTTCTAAATATTATCTGGATGCATTTTAAAGAGTTTTACATCATGGACAAGAGTATAGAAACACCATTAACACAAAGCACTCCATCTAAAATTGACAAAGAATATCAGACACTATATTCCTTTTACGAAAAGTCTCAATATAGAAAAGCTTATGATTTAGGCGTAAAAATGTATGGGGCTATAAATTCATGGCCAACACCTAAACTAAAGTTACTAGCTGGGCGAATACTGAGTCACCTTGGACTCTATCGCAAAGCAGATGCTATATTTTTTAATTTATGGAGGCAGCACCCAAACACCGAAAAACTTGCTTCATATGTTATCAATGCCTACCACCAATGGCATGGCCCTCTTGCTGCTCTAGAAGAAATAAATAAAATTAAAGATCAATCTATATATTCAAAAAATGAAGCATATTTGCTGGCTGAAGAAGCATCGATATTAATGCGGTATAGAGACTTTAAGTCTGCGGATATATACCTCAATAGAATTCCAGAGAATAAAAGAAACCCATGGATTAAATTACAACGTGCTGAGTTAGAGCAATGCCAAGATAATTACGAGCACGCCTTAGCTATCACTGAAAGTATTATCGCCAATCATCCTAATCACGAATCGATTATTCGAAAAAAAGCAACTCTTTTAGATATCCTCGGGCGAAGTAAGGAAGCAATAATACTCCTGGATAATTTCTGCAAAACAACAGAATCGTGGTGGGCTGAAAAGCAGCTGTTTCAGCTATTATTGGAAGCGCGAGATTATCGAAAAGCAAAAACTGTTTTAGAAAAACTAAAGAGCTTAAGCCCGATAGAAGGAAAAGAAACAAAATATCATCATAACGCAATGGAAGCAGACCTATTATGTGCTCAAGAAAAATACGATGAAGCACTTAATTTTTTAGAAAAAAAGAATTTTTTTCACTCTACCGTAAAAAAATCTATAGAAAAATCAAGAAAAGATTCAGTACGAAAAGTGTTAGATGTTCCTTTTACTCGCCAATCTAACATGACCTGCGGACCTGCCAGTTTAGCTTCAGTCTCTAAATTTTGGGGGAAACCAATTGATCAACAGCACATAATTGATGAAATTTGTTATGGAGGCACTCAAGCCCATGATGAAAGGCTGTGGGTAGAAAAAAATGGATGGTATTGTTGCGAATTTGATTTGGAATTTGACACTCTAAAAACCCTAATCGACTTAGGTATTCCAGTACTGCTCTCAACCGTAGACCCCGGAAGCGCTCACTTACAAATCATTATTGGCTACGATGAAAGCATGGGAACTTATTTGTTACGTGACCCATATCACACTAGGCTACAAGAATTTTTAGCTAAAGAATGCGAAGAATATTATGCTGCAAGTGGCCCTCGATGTATGATTATGGCGCCATCAGAAATGTCAGGCACTATAGCCAAGCTTAAACTTCCTGCAGTCAAGCTCTATGATGAGTTATATAACTTAAGTATTGCACTTGAAAAAAACGATCGTGAAATCGCTGAAAAAATTGTACATAAATTCAAAAACAAAAACACTGAACATCGATTAAATATTATTTTTGAACGTAAATTAGCCATGTACGATAACGATGAGTCGGCAATACTTACCACGACCGAGAAGCTATTGACACTTTTCCCCAACGACGTTAATTATCAAATCAGTAAAGCAAGTTCTTTAAAAGAATTAGGTTCAAGCACCCGCACACTAGATTATCTAGAAAGCATATCCCAAACAACCAAAACTCATTTCCTAATTTTAAGTCGACTGGCAGATGAATTACGCTGGGATCAACGTCAATCTGAACGCACCGAAAAATTGTATCACCAGCTTTTACGTATTAACCCCGTCCATACAACAACTCTTTATGGTTACGCTGGCACCCTATGGGACAAAAGAGATTACCTCAAAAGTTATCAACTATATCGTTTCTGCGCCTGCTTAGATGATACGAATGAAAACTATGCTAATAGTTTTTTCAAGGCAGCAAGATTCCATAAAGAAACTGATCAGGCTATATCATTTTTAATTGATCGATTTGAGCGTTTCGGAAAACAAAGCTCTGCCCCTGCTATATCTTTGTATAACGCCTTAGATAGCATCGATAGAACACATGAGGCCCTTAACTATCTAGACAAGGCACTAAAAGTAAGACCAAATGATGGTGATTTATTATTATTTATATCGAAAACCTGGGCAAACATCGGCAGGCAACAGAAAGCGAAAGACCTTTTAATAAAAGCAAAAAATCATTGCCAAAACGTTCGTTTTAATGAAACAGCCGTAGAGATTTATGAGGTGACATTAGATATAGCTAAAGCACTATCGTGCTGCGAAGAAGTATTAGCAGTAGAGCCAATGAATTTTTCTGCTAATAGAAACTATGCCCGTTTACTTGTTGAGCAAGGAAATCGCGAGAAAGCTATCAAGCATATTCAAACTCAACTTACCCAATTTCCACAAAATGCTTTTCTACAAAAGCTGCTAATAGACTGGACAGATCCGCACAAACCCGAAGATATATTATCCGCTTATTTAGATTATAGTGAGGCTCACCCAAATGATGCGTGGGCCAAACGCGGTTTATCTATTAGTTATACAGACTTAGGCCGCTATGATGAAGCTATAATCTCTGCCCAAGCGGCAATAAAAATAGATAACTCCGATGCCCGCAACCATGGACAATTAGGTGATACTTACATAGCGACTAATCAACTGTCTTTGGCTAATGACGCCTTTAAAGAATCGCTCAGGTGCTCATGTGATTATACCTACGCCTTCAAAAAACTTTTAGAGGTTAACATTGATAGAAAAAGTCAAAAAGAAGCCGTAATCTTTATCCACAATGAGCTAATGAATCAAGTGAGTTATGGCGATGGAATCCTTGAGTTTGAGGATACTGCTTATCAATGCTTTGACAGCCAACAAATTAGCGAGTTTCTCACTCACGCTCTAAATGTTAGGCCAGATCTTTGGCAAAGTTGGATCGCCTTAAGCACACATTTAAGAGAATCTGGTCAAAATCGCGAAGCACTTAACGCTATTGAATCGGCAATCGAAAAATTTCCTTTAATTCCTAGACTACATTACGAAAAAGCAAAAACACTAAAAGTACTTCACGAAGACAAAAAAGCGATCGAATGCTTAAAATACACATTGCAACTATCACCGGGGTGGACATGGGCATCAAATGAATTATGTACACTATATGAACAAGCTGGCGATTTTACTAAAGCCTTAGATCTTCAGGAAAAAGCCATACAATATAATCCGCTCTCTTCGACTCCGTATGGTTTTATAGCTGATTTACAAGAAGCGTTGGGACAACAGGATAAAGCAATCGACGCTTTAGAAAAAGCTATTGAGCGTAACATCTCTTATTCTTGGGCTTGGAGAAAATATTTTTCACTCAGCGTCGATAAAGGTACTGTATTAAATAAGCTAAAAAATTACATAGGCCTATGGCCAGAGAATAGTAGTTTACTAGCAATTTATTCGGAATTAACCAACAAAGAAGCAGATTCGATTCAACTTCTCGAAGCTTATATTAAACGAAGACCTCATGATGTAGACATGTGTATAGAATTAATTCGCAATTATGTCAATATCAGAGATTTTAAGAGGGCAAAACATTTAGTTAGTGATAACTATTGGAATGCCAAACGCCCTGTCGCTATAATTGCAAACGAAGCTTGGATATACTACTACGAGGACAACTATCAACGAGCTATAGAGATAATGCAGATTATTTCTAAAGAAAACCCTAATTATTATGATGCGTGGCGTTATCTAGCTACATGGAATACTGAATTAAAAAATATTGCCGAAACTGAAATTGCGGTAGAAAATTGTGCCCGATTATACCCACATGATGCAAATGTACTTTGCTTTTGTGCTGAGAAGTTACAAAATGTTGGCAGCAAGAAAGATATTAGCGTTTATCTAAAGCATGCATTTGAGCTTGATACGACAGATCAATATAATGGCTTGACATACATTGATCACCTCTTAGAAACCAAAAAAATTGAACAAGCCGAAACCGCCTGTGATACATTATTAGCTCATCGAAAAAACCCATATGTATATCTTCGTTGCTTACAAATTGCAGCAAAAAAAGAAGACACACCCCAAATTTTATCCTATTTTGAAAAGAGCTTAAAAGAACCTGATGAATTAAACTCCATCTCTAACTATATGTGGAAGGAGATTCTGAAACTTAACTTAACGGAAAAAGCCGCACAAATTATAAAAGACTTACATAAAAATAACTTACTCGTTGATTCAAATGCAGGTAAGTGCCTAGGAGAATTTGATACCGGCAATATGCCTTTACGAAAATTTCAAAGTGAATTACTAGAAAAAAGTAGCTCCACACCTTTCTTTTATAGGTATTTAGAAGCATACATTAGGCTATTAATCGAACAAAAGAAATTAATGCCAAGAAAATTAGAAGAGAAACTATTGAAATTATTAAAGGAGGACACTCTCAACTGGGCGCTCAATGGTTATAACAAATTTTTAAATGGCAATAATAATGATGCTGCGCTATTTATGATGGGGCTAGAGTCCAGTAAAAATATTGAACCTTGGATGCTTTATTACTTTTCAATGGCCTGTCGCTACAGTCAACACTGGGACAAAGGTAAAGAAATAATAAAGCAAGCCCATAGCCTAGCTAGTGATAATTTTCGAAATGACATCATAATTTGGTCTACTTTTGACAAACTAACTTGCAGTCAAGAAGTAGATGATTCCTGTTTAAACCATATACAACCATCTAATTTAGAGCCAACATCTCATTATATTTTAGCATCGGCTAAAGTCTTAGCCACTCTACGTGGAACTGACTTCGTCAGTACTTACAAACAACTTTCTCCATTGCTGCGGGAGTGTCAGCGACAAATACAACATGACCCTAATAATATAATCTTCAAGAAGGTTAAGAAGATTACCAGAAAAAAATTACATCAATCATTACCGCCAATGCCCCCCTTAAAAACCTTATTTTGGAAATGGCGTTTATCAAATCATTTTTAATCAAAAACCTATAGGCCAACCACTTTGTTCGAACTAAAAACCATCAGCCTATTTTTCATAACCGCTCTCGCAGAGATCATCGGCTGCTATTTGCCCTATCTTTATTTACGAGAAGGCAAAAGCGTTTGGCTATTGGTGCCTGCGCTGCTCAGCTTATCGCTCTTTGCTTGGCTATTAACCTTACACCCTACCGCCTCAGGTAGAGTCTATGCAGCTTATGGTGGCGTTTATATATTTGCGGCCATATTATGGCTTTGGGGTGTCGATGGTATTCGTCCGAGTGTCTGGGATATCGTTGGTGCTAGTGTTGCCTGCCTAGGCATGGCTATTATTATGTTTGCGCCACGAGCGGGCTAATAATGCTTTTTCTGTTGAGTGAACTAATCTTATAAAGGCGCATCTATATTAGCCACTAGCTTACAAAAGAATGCTACAAAACAATCAACGGGACACACTTTATGAAACTGCTTGTTACCACAACATTTACTGCATTAGTGAAGACACTATCCTTATGCTTTATATTATCCGCCATCGCTGTCTCTGCTTTTGCAAACGATGTGCTAGGTAGTGGTCAATTAGAGCCTGCTTTCTCTTCTTGGGGTAAAGCGTCTGTCAAAGGTGATTGGAAAATCATCAAAGCCGATGGCAAACACTACCTTGAATTAGCCGATAACTTTAAGGCGAAGAGTGGGCCAGACGTGAAGATATTCTTATCTCCTAGTAAAGCCTCAAGTATTACTGGCGATAACGCTACCGAAGGCAGTGTTTTTATTAAATTAATTACAAACTTTGAAGGTAAAGCACAAATAGAGCTGCCCGCTAACATCGATATCAGCCAATACAAATCTCTCGTTTTTCATTGTGAGGAATACAGTAAGTTATGGGGTGTTTCTGCTCTGTAACCATCACATCCCACAACAACAATCAAATAAAAACCGTCACATAAAACTGAGCGTCATTCGTAACTACCCTTTGACCCACCCTTGCTCTAAGCCTTGACTCAAGGGCAAGGGTTTTTCATAATAGCTTCCAAGGGGTCGCGAACACCCCGTGAGGCTTACGCCCAAGATTCGCATCCATACACTTATTTATTAAGAAGGATGCGTTATGCCCTCATTTAACAAAATTACCGTTCCCCAGCTTTCCCGACTTATTGGTACCTCTCGCTGCCCCGTGATTATTGATGTTTCCATTGATGATGACTTTAATGCAGACCCTTACCTCATTCCCGGAGCGTTTCGTTACCCTCACCATAGTATTGAGCAACTTACCTCCTACCTTACAGACAAAAAAGTCATTGTGATTTGCCAGAAAGGGTTAAAGCTATCAGCAGGTGCCGCTGCATTACTCAGAGCCAAAGGCATCGATGCTGAATATCTAAAGGGGGGTAACTACGAATGGCGAAATGCTCAGCAAATGCGTGTACCTTATCGACGTATTCCTTGGGTAATAAAAGAGACATCTAATTATCGTACACTGTGGGTTTGCGCTCATAGGCCTAAAATTGATCGCATTGCATGCCCTTGGCTTATTCGTCGCTTTGTCGATACCTCAGCGCAGTTTTTATTTGTAGCACCAAACGAAGTTGAAGCTGTGGCAGAAAAGTTTGGCGCTACCGCTTTTGATAATAAAAGCACTAATGGCAAACCTAGTTTTTGGTCTCATCGAGGCGATAAATGCAGCTTGGATACCATGATAGAAGAATTTAAATTAAACAGCCCCGCTCTAGAACACCTTGCTACAATTGTTCGCGCAGCAGATAACAATAGCGTTGAAGACGTACCACAAGCAGCAGGGTTATTAGCCATTTCGCTCGGTTTATCACAAATGTATAAAGATGACCTCGAACAAATGAACGCAGGCTTTTTACTATACGATGCGCTCTATCGATGGTGTCGAGATTCAACAAATGAAAAGCATTACCATCAGGAAGCTAGCCATGGATGACCTTACTGTGACACAAGAAACACATCCACTACCTGTCGATGCTTCACCTTCCTTTAGTGAAGCCTTTATGGTTTGGCTTAAAATCGGTTGTTTATCCTTCGGTGGCCCCGCTGCTCAGATTGCACTTATGCACCGTGAGATTGTTGAGCAGAGAGCGTGGTTAAGTGAATCCCGCTTTTTAAATGCACTCAACTTTTGTATGTTGCTACCTGGCCCCGAAGCCATGCAACTTGCCACTTATACAGGCTGGCGTTTAAATGGAACACTGGGTGGTTTACTTGCCGGGCTTTTATTTGTTTTACCCGGTGCTTTAGTCATGCTGGTTATGGCGGCTATCTATATTAGTTTCGGCTCAAGCCCCATTGTGACGGTTATTTTTCAAGGCATTCAAGCCACCGTTGTTGTGATTGTTATTTCAGCCTTGCGTCGTCTTGCTAAAAAATCACTACAAAAAAACCTACACTGGCTTATCGCTATTAGCGCCTTTGTGGGCATTTTTTTTATTAATATCCCCTACCCGATTATTGTGATTCTTGCAGCGACCGTCGGCTGGTTTTTATTAAAAGAAACAAACCCTCCCACCGAGGACTTCAAGACAGCACCCCAAGCTTGGCAAGCCACAGTAAAAACGGCCGCGATTTGGCTTGCGATTTGGTGGCTACCTATTGTCATCTTAGATCGTATTGTGGCCCACTATACGGGCTATCAGGTTTTATCCGATATCGCTTGGTTCTTTTCACAACTTGCTGTTGTGACGTTTGGTGGCGCCTATGCCGTACTGGCCTATATGACTCAAGATGTGGTTGCCATAAAAGGCTGGCTCACGACAACGGAAATGATGTCAGGCTTAGGTTTAGCCGAAACAACGCCGGGGCCCTTAATTTTAGTGACTGAATTTGTAGGGTTTTTAGCGGCTTTTCGTGAAGGTGGTTTTTATGAAAGTAGTTTTTTGGGAGGTGATTTTTATCAAGGAAACTGGAGCTTAGGTATTGCAGGGGCCGTCGTCACCTTATGGGTCACATTTGTACCATGCTTTTTATGGATATTTGTCGGAGGCCCCTATATTGATTGGATAGCAACACAACCCGCCTTGCGCGGTGCCTTATCGGCCATTACCTCTGCTGTTGTAGGAGTGATACTCAGTTTATCGCTTTGGTTTGCCTTACACGTTTTTTTCACAGAAATAAGATCTATAAATATAGGCCCGATAAATGTCTGGCAACCACAATGGGATAGTATAAATATTATCACTATAGGTTTAACACTCATCAATGCCTATCTATTATTATGGCGCGGCTGGAGCATAATATTAGTGCTATGCACTTCTGCTGTACTGGCTATTAGTCTATGGCAAGGAATGATGCATTTGCTATAAAACTATGTTTAGGAACCTCTGATTAACCT
>JBOEGR010000009.1:138062-141856 GCA_050633525.1 Cellvibrionaceae bacterium | reverse complement strand
TCACGCAAAAGTCATTCGAGGTTAATCAGAGGTTTCTTTAGCTATTAGCAAGCTTAGGGGATAAAGAGCATTGTCCCCTATCGGGATTTGGCTCTACCTGAGTTTTTAAACGTTCACTGAGTTCTGACGCTCCACCAATATAGCCACCATCCAACCATATTTGCGGAACCGTTACTGGTGTTTTGGGACCAATAATGGGCTTCACTCTGGCCAACATTTCGTACAAAGCCTTGGGCTCTTTAACCACATCGTAGTATTGATAAGGAAGGCCTGCGTCGTCTAAATATTTTTTTGCGCGTACACAGTGCGGGCAAGTTTTTTTACCAAAAACAACATTTTCAGTAATCGTTGATCGATTGGCATGAGCTTCTATCACCGCCTGCGTCAATAAGCCTCGGTTTAAAGCTCTGCCCTGACTGATAATTTTTCCCTCTACCATCACAATAGGTGCGTGCCACCCGCCCTTTTGTAGCGGCTTCCACCATTCGCTCAACCAATCACGCATGTCTAATTCTACAGGGATATTATCAAGCTCCGTCTCTATCGTATCTTGAATAACATCCTTGGTTAATGAACATTCACCACAGGGAATTTTTACAGAAAAAGGGCCCCATGCACCTGCCCATCGAAAAACAGTAATGTTAATGGCTTCTGTAGACAAAAGAGTGTGCCTCCAAGGTTAAAGGGCTTCTATAATAAATGTTCGCGGCTAATATAAATAAGCCATATGTTGCTTGCTGATATTTTTCTCACCAAGTACTGTAATAGATCGATATATTAATATTTAGTTCAGTAAAAAATATTCAGCAAGCAAACAGTAACGCTAACACAAGCATCGAACATCATGCTTTTAAAGCACCTTTAACAAAGACTCAACTACATAATCCATATTGTTATGGTTAAGCCCAGCAATATTAATTCGGCTAGAACCGACCATATAAATACTGTCTTCTTTTAAGCGTTTGACCTGTTCTTGAGTAATACCCAAAAATGAAAACATGCCTTTTTCATTCTGAATATAATCAAAGCGATCACCGGTGCCTGCTGCAGCTAATTTTGTAACGAACGTTTGTCGCAAGTTAGCAATACGCTCTCTCACTTCTTTTAGTTCGTTTTCCCATTGCTGGGTCAAAGCATCGTTATGTAAAATTAAATCAACCAATGCCGCACCGTGACTTGGCGGCATGGAGTAAATCTCGCGCGCCACATTAAGCAATTGACCTCGGCATACTTCTGCTACGGAGGGTGCATTCGCCACGACCATTACCGCACCCACTCGCTCTCGGTATAAACCAAAATTTTTCGAGCACGAACTAGCAACAATCACTTCTGAACAATGTTCAGCTACATAACGTAGGCCATAGGCGTCTTCATCTAAGCCATCACCTAAGCCTTGATAAGCAATATCGATAAACGGCGTCGCACCTTTTTCAACTAACAACTCAGTGAGTGTACGCCATTGTTCTTGAGTTAAATCAGCACCGGATGGGTTATGGCAACAACCATGAAGCAAAACCAAGTCCCCTGCTTTCACATTGGCCAACTCTGTCATCATGGCATCAAAATCAATCCCATGATTATCGTAGTCATAATAAGGGTATTCTTTTAAGGTAAGGCCGGCACTACCTAACAAAGGTATATGGTTAGCCCAAGTGGGAGTTGAGACCCATACCGTAATATCGTCTCGGCTATTTATTCCGCTGCGCTCTCGGCAGCGACTCAACATCCCCGCCGCGATACGCAAGGCACCACAACCACCGGGAGTTTGAACGCTAACCACACGGCCATCGCGAACAGCGGGATGATCCTTACCTAAAAGCAAGTTCATCATACCTTCATTAAAACCAGCAAAACCGGCTGGTGGCGCATACACTTTGGTGGCCTCTTGTTCCGCCCACAAGCTTTGCGCTTGGGCCACGGCGGCCATAATTGGGGTGTGCCCATTTTCGTCTTTATAAACCCCCGCACCTAAATCTACTTTGCGTTCATTGGTGTCAGCGTTGAAAGCCGCAACAAGTCCAAGAATGGGGTCAGCAGAAAGAGCAGGAAGTTGTTCAAACATAATAATAATCCAATAGAGTTAAGGTAATCGTTGTCGTGTAATTGGGTAGTAAATGAATAAAACAGTTACAAATAAGCAGCGAGCGATTATACGGGGTTTTCAAGCACCAGCAACGCTAATTGCACATCAAGTAACCATAAACATAGCGTTACACTCGAAGTTCGGAAAGCGCTCAATATCGCTGTTTTTTTAGTTATTAGAACTCCACCCAATAAAACCTAAGAGACTAAAAAGTAAACTCAAGTCACAAAAAAAAGAAAAAATGTTAGTAAACACTGACTACGGAGACTGTTATTTTACTCATCAAAAACAAACATAGCTCACTATCTCATTGAATTTATTGAATTTTTAACAAGATTGATAGCTATTTAATCTAAACAAAACACTGACTAGAGAGATCAAACTGAATATAGTGATTCTCATTGTTCATTTTATTGAGACGTTTATTAAATGCTTATCAAGCAAAATATTAATGTCGCGGCCCACACCAAAAGTGTGATTCGCAATGTAGGAGGTAACTACCATGATCTCGATATTCAGAAACACGCTAGGTATCTTTAATGGCCTAGTCAATCTTAATTATATATTCAGGGCTGCCGCCTCTTTGATTGCGGTATGTAGCTTCAACGTTCGTAGCGACACAATGGTTCAGGAAGACGTTCACTTATGGTTGAAAGAAGCCGCACCACAAACCACAAATCATGAAGACGGTATTTATTATGCGACGAGCGAATTTTCGACTCACTTTATTAGCCCCAGTTATGCCCTAGTGACTCCCGATGCCAATATCAATGAGTATGGTTTTAAGGAATCCTATAAAAAGATTGCTAAAGCCAACGAAAAAAAGCTGCTGCGTCGTATTAGCGACAAACTAAAAATTAGCCTATTTAAAGCCAGCGATAAATACTCGAACCACCGCATTTACATTAATACACTCAAACGCGAATTAGTTGGTAAGAGTCGAGTGGGCAAGGCAAAGTACGAGGTACGTGTATCAGAAAAGCAAGCTGAAGCGCATTTTCGCTATACATTTTAAGGCATTGATACAAAAGCAACGCGAGACAAGCCTTATTTAGACCAAGGGATCTCTGTTACAATTCACGTTTAGCAACGAATTGAGAGCCCTTCCTTGAGCGATACTGAACACCAATACCCATCATTGCTTCGCCGTTTTGCCACAATAAATTACGACTTACTGTTATTGATGGCTGTCAGCATTGGTTATGGCCTTATCTACATCGGTATAGCCAAACTGATCTTTGGTGTCACCACTGATAGAGCAACAGGCCTCTTTTTCCAGCTAGGCTGGTTACTGACCCTAGTGGGGTTTTTCTGCTACTTCTGGATGAAAGGTGGGCAAACAACCGGTATGCGTGCTTGGCGTATGAAAATAGGCACCTTGGAGGGCGAGCCCCCTCAGTTAATGCAATGTATAGCACGCTTTCTATTAGCGCCTCTGGGCTGGCTTTGTTTTTTTACCTCATTCTTTGACGCTAACAAACAGTGCTTGCATGACAAATTAAGTAAAACCCAATTAATTTTATTACCCAAAGAAAAGAAAAAATAAAGCGTATCTGCACCACGGTGATGCGCGCACCAAAACCAAACAAAAACCACATTAAAAAAAATAATAAACAATTCTTAATAGACTAATTCAATCTAAGCAAAATAAGCCAAAGCCACACACACCCTAAAGATAACTCCTATACTCAAAGTACTACTTAAAAGTACT
>JBOEGR010000009.1:37268-138027 GCA_050633525.1 Cellvibrionaceae bacterium | reverse complement strand
AAGCGTTATCAGAAAAAACAAGAGATCGTTAAGAACGTATGGATCGGTGCGGGCTTAATTACCATAGTATTTCCAATACTCCCGCTCATCATGGTGATATTGATTTCAACCACTTTTTTGTCATTTAGTTTTTTGGACGAAACCGAATAAAAGACTATTTTTTTTGATAGAGATAAAGCCGAAAGTCCGCGCTATCTTGTAAGTGCTCAACAGCACCTAAGCGTTCAGCACCTTCGCGCGTCATGCGCTGGCTATGGGGTGTCATACTCAATAGGTTTTGTATTTGATCTTGAGAGTCCAATAAAAAAGGCACTTTGAGCTCAAGCGTATTCACTAAAGTAAATTGCTCACTAAAATAACTCTGGTGCTTGTCAGTGGCGTATTCGCGAATATCCGAATAAATCAGTTGGCGCAAAGCCATTAAATGTTCTGGGCCCGGCCCCGCAAACACCACAAACCCTTTTGGTTTTAACACACGGTAAAACTCGTCACTCTCAACACGTGAAAAAACGCTCAACACTGCATCAAAAAAAGCATCGGGGTAAGGCATACGAGCACTCGATGCTACCGCCCACTCTATCGTCTTATAATGGCTTGCTAATTGGATGGCAGGCTTACTAATATCAAAACCAAAGGCCTTCATATCAGGCTCACGATCTAACAGCTGCTTTAAATAATAACCCTCACCACAACCTGCATCCAAGACCTGTTTTATACCTTGGGCAAGCATGGTATCTGCTATTTTTTTTGCAAGAGGCTGATAGTAACCTGCATTTAAAAATGCTCTACGCCCTGCGACCATGCCGCCATCATCACCGGGCTGTTTGGAGCGCTTATTGTGTGCCAATAATAAATTAACGTAGCCTTTTTTGTGGCGGTCAAAACTATGACCTTGCTCACAACGTAGTGTTTTGGATGTATCTTGTGTCGATTCAATTAACGCTTTTTGACAAACGGGGCAAATATACATTAAAAATTCTATGCCCTACCAAGTTAAGTCGTCAGGGATTTCAAACTGGGCATAATAATCTTCATCGGATTGAACACCCGCATCAGCAGCAGTATCAGATTGGCTCGTATCGGAAGACGCAGCGGTATTCGACGCGCTGGTATTATTGCCAGTCCCTTTATTGACAGGCCTTTTATTACTCACAACAATGGTATCCGTATCACGCTCTTGGATTTTTTCGGCAACTGGTTTAGGGAGCAGCTCATAAGAATCGTTAAAACGAGCAATACATAAACGGCCGCGCACAATTTCATCGTAAGCCGCTTGGGTCACCAGAATTTTTTTAACTTTACCTTCATCAGTAAAATTATATTCCACCTCACCACCCTTACGAGAAACCTTACACTGCTTAATCATTTGGGCAACTTGAGCTGCAATGGCTTTTTTGTCCGCCTCTTGCTTGCGCTGCTGATTCAAGGCTTGATCGCGTTGGAGTTTTTCTTGCTGAGCCTGACGTGCCGCTAGTTGGGCATCCGTTAACTCTGCTTCTGTCCCTTTCTTTTGCTTTTTGGCTTTATTCTTTTTTTTCGCGTCACGCGTTTCTTTTGATATTTGTTTGGCTTTTTTGCCGTCGACTAAACCAGCACCAAGGAGCTGGTCTTGTAATGATTTATTCATAATACATTTTTACTCTTGTTGACTATCACTTTTTATGAGCATCAAATAGGCTTACAACAGGAGTGAATAGTATCATTTTTACACGCCACCTGAATACGGCGACGACGATAGACAGAAAATAGAATCAGCTTAAATAAACACCAATACCCACTACTGCCAGCGCGTAAACTTAGCTTGCCAATCGCGAATAAAGGCTTTGAAATGATCGCTTTGTTCCTTGCTACGGGTATTCATAACCGCTAACAGCAATGCTCGCGCTTGCTGATCACGCGTATCAATCGTGAGCTTATCAGCCTTGGAGTAATGTTGGTCTCTATTCAGCCATGCGGCTTGCATACGGGCGAGCCAATCTGCGCCCTCTACTTCTAGCTCTTTTCCCTCTGCCTCCCTTCCTTGTGCCTCGTATTCGCGCTTGATCGTATTCAGCCATGCTTGACGTGCCCTTAACCACAGGTCATCGGCACGGATGATGGTCTCGACTCTGGCAGCAATGATGGACGCCTGTTCCTCACTCAATGTTCCTAAAAAGCGCTCTAGAAATTTTGTGTATTTTTCATTTAATTCTTCAACATACTCTTCATCTGTACGCGAGAGAAACTCCTCTTCGTATTCGGTTTGCTTTTTAGTGAGCTCATCCCAAATATCTGCTTGTTGGTCCGTATCCAAGGTTTTAGATAAGGGCAACAGCTCTGGCACAATACGCTGCTGAATAGAACTAAAAGAAGCACTCGCAAAGGTTTGGATACCGGCCATATCCTCTTCACTTAAGGGTTGATCGAGCTTGAGATACACCGTCTCTAAATATTGATGATAACGCGGTAATTCCTCTGTTTTATGCCAAGCCAAAGCCTGCTCAATAACCGTGTCGAACTGTGCTTGCTGCTCCTCATTTAACTCAACATAATCATCAAGATACCACGGGATCACCCAATCTAAATTTTGATAAACAAAACCGGAACTACAAGACACTAGGCCAGCAGCCACAAATAGAAGCGCAGCCCCCGAGCACAAGCGCTTAAGCTGACGACGCACCAAACCCGTTAAACGCATAACAGGAAAAACATAATGTTGCTTAAAAAGATGAGCCCACATAGTACAAGTAAAATTATTAAACCTTATTAAATAATGAGAAAGCACCGATGCAAAACATCAGGCAAGACAAAATACAAGCTAATGATTATACGGGGCTTATAAACGATTGTATCTTACTGCGCACATGAATCGCTTGGTATTGGATAGTCAAAAAGGGAAGGAGAAAAAAATAAAAAATGGGGAGTTTAACTCCCCATTCCGGCCTTAGATCAGCGCCTCTTGTTCTATTTGCTTAGATGCCGTGACAGGAGCCGAATTACTCCGGCGAGTGCTGCTCGGCTCTTGAGCTTGTTCTTCTTGAAATTGCTGCTCTCGAAAGTGCTGCTGTGCAATCGGTGTTAGCAAAGCCTCAGCGCCAGAATAACGAACAGATTGATTGTAATGCAAACCTGAGGCTTTCCAGCGTCGCACTATTTCATCAACAATGTCGGGGCTGCTGCCTAAATGTAAACGCACATAAGGCGCAGGGGCCGCCTGATTAAACAAAGAAGCCGAGATAAGCGTACCCGTGGCATAAAATAAGTCATCACGAAACTGATCAATACCCTCCCGCGTTTGCTGATACACCAAAGGCACTTCAAACAACATATAACTGGTAGACGGGCCAATACACACACTTGCCATCGGCCAGCCCATTTCCATTAATTGGTAACGCACCCGCTCTTTTTGGCGCTGATAACGCTGACCGGTTTCAATCGTCCACTGCCTAGCCTCCTCTGTAGCTAACCATGCACACATCAACTCCGCATTATGCGTATTACAATGATAACGGTTAATCCACGACTCTCGGCCTAATTGTTGTAACAATTTAGGCGATGTTGTAATCGCCGCAACACCCATAGTGTTGCAACTGAACTGCTTACCAAAAGGACGCGTCGCCACCCAACGCTCAAACATACCGGAGGCCACCAAGGCATTATCGCCTTGATTCTCATCAAAAGCGGCGAGTGTTGATTTCAATGCATTCACTAAGGGCACACGTGGGTCGTGTACATTGTAATACGCATCATCAATTAATAAATAAGCTGACTCTTGCGCTGCTAGCCGCAATAAAAAGTCTGTTATCTCAGCCGGCCATTGCATACCGGTTGGGTTATGTTGCGGGTTACTCACCGTCATCGCAATGTGATGCTCACCATTGGCCTTAATGTTATCGATAATACCTTGCCACTCACTCAACTTTGGCAACCACCCATTATTCGGTGTGATGGGCAAATAGATGACATCAAAACCAACATCTTTAAAAATACCACGATAATCCCATGAAGGTGTTGGCACTAAAGCCAGTGGTCTTTTATCGGGGAAATGTTGCTTTGAATACCGTAGCGCTACTTTTGCTAAATCATACATGGCCATGCGTGTTGTCATGGCAAGGCAACCCACATCAATATCTAAACCGTGGGGTGCCTGACGTTGATCAACATAATGTTCTTGGGTAATTAATTGACGCATAAAGTCACGGTGTTTTTGTATGCCATAACCGCACTCGGCGTAGCCCATGTCCTCCCGCTTAAATTCAAACTGGTTAATAAAGTCTAAAAACTCAGGGCAAACACCATTCCAATGCTCCCCCTTTACCGCATAGAGTGCAGGACCATGAGGCGAACCCGCCGCCTGATACTGATCGTAAAGGACTTGCTCCGGTGAACATTGCCGTAGTTTGTCTGAATGGTTTACAAGGTGATGTTTTGCGCCAGTGATGTGGCTTTGCATATATTTGGTTTGGGGAGGGGTATTATCTAAAGCAGATGTATCGTAATGATCGTTTACAGTTTTCATAGAATGTCCCTTTTTTATTGAGTTTATAATTTATTACAAAAGGGAATATTATTTAATTAGACAAATGTACGAGGAAAGAAGCGTCAATTAATTTTTATTAAAAATAAAATCGTTTACAGCAAAATAATGTTTATTTAATTTTTATTATTATTTTTATTTTTTATATAAAAAAACACAATACCAATGTAAAAAACCACTTCTCTTATAACAAAAAATAAATCAAAAAAGCCAAGGGATTTTTTATTTTAAATCAAAATAACCTTCTCCAAATAAGTACGATTAATAATTTCAACTCGCCCTCGATGCGTTTTCACGACACCTTCACTTTCTAGCATAGCCAACTTACGAGACACCACTTCCCTTACTGTACCCACCTCTTTTGCGATAGCGTCTTGTTGCATTTGCACAAAATTTTGCTCATCACAATGCCGTAGCAAAAGGCTGCTTAACTCATAGAGAATATCTTTAGAGGCCACCCTATCCAAGAGCTGAATTAAGGCAGACATACGCTGCGCATAGCCCGAGAGAACATAACGAGTAAAAGTAGTAGAATACTGTAATGCGCGATGAAAATCCGCAGCAGGGATAGCAATGGCGGTAATGGCCGTTTCGGTGGTAGCGCGGGCATAGTAGTGCTCGTGATTGAGCAACACAGAGGTAGTCATAATACAGGTATCGTTTTCGTGCATGCGGTACAGCACAATCTCTCTACCAGACTTTGTCGTCATCTCAACTCGCAGCTGACCTTTTACTAAAATTAAAAAAGCGCCACAAGCATCGCCCGACTGAAATAACACCTGCCCCGCCTCAAAATGAAGCTCATTGGCGGCGATTTTTTTCTCTTTTAAGAAAGCAGGCGTTAAACCAATATCATCTAAAAAGCGATGTTCCATAGTGAATCTAACTCTAAAATAGAAAAGGCAAGCCAAAAAAACCAAGCTTAAGGTTTAACAATACGCTTGCCTCTTGCTTGCCACGCTCTGAAATCGCCTTTTAGGTGATGCACCTTACCCTCACTCAGTGTAGGGTTACGGTCTAAATATTGGGTGACAATCCCTGCCCGCACTCCCGTATGACAATAAAAAACCACATTTTTATCTTTGAAGGCAGCTAAGCTGATCTTACCGCTAATGATGTCTCGGTGCGGCATATTAATCGCACCGGGTATATAGCCTCTGGCATATTCACCTTTAGTTCTAACATCAATCACCACGGTATCCGGTTGTTGAGCAAATTCGACAAAAACCTCTTGCGATAAATGCTTCACCCAATCGCGGTCGCTCGCATGAGCCGTAGTTATCCCCAATAAAGTAGTTAGCCACAATAAACAAGAAAGAAAAAAACTAGCAACAGCCAGCTGTAAAGGTTTAAAAGTGCTCATGGTATAGGGACTCATTAATTATTCGATGTAGGGTTCGTCTTTTTAGTAGGGCTATCGGTGCCAGCTGTAGATGAGCTAGCAGCCCTCGAAACAGCGCTCTCTGAAGAAATAGTCGCGGGAGTCATAAAAGGCAAACGTAAACACCACCATAAATTGGCAGGCTTTTCAGACTGGTAAGCACCTAAGCCGATGACCATCCCCTCATGCTGATGCTTAGGTTGTGCAATATAGGTCTTACACAGGTAATCCCAAATGGATAAGAAAAAACCATAATTACTATTGGTTTCTGTTTCGATAGTAGAATGGTGAACCCGATGAAAATCTGGCGTAACAATTAATTTACGCAACGCCGCATCCATTCCTTTTGGCAAGCGCAGATTGGCGTGATTAAACATGGCCGACGCATTGAGAATAATCTCGAACAGAACGACCGCAATGGTTAGCGGGCCTAAGAGTAAAATAACAGCGCACTTATACAGCATCGACATCACCGCCTCTAAGGGATGAAAACGAATACCCGTGGTAACATCAAGATCGCGGTCGACATGGTGCACCTTATGAAAACGCCATAAAAAAGGCACTCGATGCAAAGCCACATGCTGTAAGTAAATGGCAAAATCCAAGAGCACAATCCCAATGATAATTTCTACATAAAATGGGATAGGAATAGGCGACAGCGTTAACAAGCCCCAGTTATTATCCATTGCATAATCGGCCACGACAATGGCCGCAACCGGCCCCAATAACTTTAGGGCCACTGTATTGATCAACACCAAGAATAAATTGGTCGACCAGCGAGACACTCGGCTTAACTGCCGCGCACGCCTTGGCAACAACGCCTCCAGCACTGCCATAAGCACCAAGACGCCAAGAAAAATCATTAACCTGAGCTGTGTATCGTCTGAAAACATTACTCTCTTCGCTTACAAGTACTTAAGCCTACTATACGGTATAAAGGGCAAAAACGAATAAAGCCCGTGGCAATCAAAATGATGCCCACATAAGCCCACGGCGTTTGCGGCCCTATAAACGCTAGGCTCAAAATCACCAAACCTAAAACAACCCTCACGATACTATCGGTAGCATTGACATTTTTAACGAACATTATCATACCCTCTTAATCACTGTAGAGGGCATTGTGCAGCAGCCAAAAGCGTATTTATGTGACTTGATCACACATAGGCCATATATAGGCGGCACTAAAGAACACCTTAGACTTAGAACGGTTTAGGTACTATTCGTTCCATTGTGGGGCTTGGCTTAGTTTGAGGGGTATATTGGGAGAAATAAGGTGGATGGAGCTAGCCTCTACATTGAAGTAAAGGCTTTGCCTTAAAAGTAACTAACTAAGATAAAGACCACTGAAAAATACCAAGCCACTTTGTAATGGCAATAATAACAATGCTGAAAATCATCAAAAATAGGCTAGCAACGAAGGTATATGAAACCGCTTTTTCAAACGGATTGGCAAAGGCTTTCACATCAAAACCATCGTAGTAATTTTTGATCGCATAACGCTTTGCCCGTTCAAACACAACAGCATAACCAAAGCCCATTGCTCTCATAATACCCCCATACAAATCAAGCGGACTATCGTAAACCTTATCTTCTGGCAAAGCCTTTCTAACACGCCTGTCTAAGGTTAAACGCAGTATCATCGGAGAAACAATAAATAAGAAAAACGAGCCCACCATCACCATTAAAAATACAAATTGAACAAGTGGCATACATTGATTAAAACAGATCATAAACCGCACCAGCACCTAACTTAACGCCCCAATCGAAGCCAACAGCGGCTATACCGCCTGCGACTAATCCTACCACAAGCCCAGCGGGTGTCATTAAAACTACAAAAGTTGCTATAGCACCAGCCGCAGCAATACCAGCCACGAAACTGCTGGTTTCCACAACGGCTTGCCGTTTCCACATAGCATCTTTTGCCTTATACATTTCTGACACGCTGTTATAACGCATGAAGCCATCTAAAAGGACTAGGCCCGGGCCAGCGACTTTACCCACTTTAGCAAGGTGTGATAATTTTTTAACGTAGCGATGATTAGTAATAGGGATAGATTCTCTAACAATACGGCCATTTAGATTTGTAGTCTCTCTCGTTTGAGCAGCATATTTATGTAAAAAATGTTGGCCTTTCGCATCAAGCACGGTGTTCATTTTATTAAAAGCGTTACGCACTTTAGGCTCATGTCTATTCAGAGTAGCTTTAACGGCACCGTGATTACGTAAGTCCTCATAAACTTTAAGCTCCTTTTGGTACTTATTAATGCTATCAACGATAATATCAGATGTCTGACTAATAGCTTCACCTGCGCCACCAGCAAACGTAGTGGAATTGTTTTTGGTGAGACCCCAGACCAAATCAGCTAACGCCATCACCCCTGCACCTCCCACCGTATGGCTAAGAGAGGCTAAGGCTTTATGCTCTTGCATAGTGCACTGAGGAAAGCTGATATTCGTATCAGCATTACTAGTCAACAAAATGGGACTAGTTTTAGACTGTATTACATCAGCTTGTTTACGATTAGCTGAAGCTAATATTTTTACATAAGAGTCAACATCCTGAGGGTTGACACAAGCGGTTTTAGCAAGATCATTTAGTGAACAAGAGCGACGAGGATAGTGTAGTAAATGAGACATGAAATATTCCCTATTCAAGTTTTAAGAAAATTAATTATAAAGGGTTAATAATGGTTTAATATCGACAAATTTTGCTATCGTGAACCGGGTCACAATAAAAAAGAGAAATATCAGTGATTTTTATTTTAGGGGGTTAATTGACCAAAACGTATTTCTAAAACCTTACCCGTAATAGGATAAACGATTGTTTTACTTCCGTCCCAAAGGGCAATATAGTCTTTAGACTTAGCAACCAATAAACCACTCAAAACATCAACACCCTCCTCGACCACAAAAACACACTGCTTATCGCGGGTTAAGGTTGCCATTTCGCATCCCTCAAACTTGTTTATTTGATTAGCCGAATAAGATTTACCAGAGACGTACACGGAGATGGCGATAATAGATGGGACAACAAAGACATAAGTAAGGATAGAAAATACATAACCAAAGCCATATACCGTACCAATTATGGGAAGCCCCAAATACTGAAAAACTCTATTTTTTCTTATACTTTCTACACTATCAACTACTTTAGGTTTTATCTTACCTTCATTTCTAATCAAGAAAACAATCAACACCATAAAAATAAATGGAAGAAAAAGCAGGTACCAGCCATTAAAATTAGAAATATAGTCTAATATTTTAATAGAAAGATCTATAAAAAACTCATACGCACTTATTAGATATTCTTGAGTTGTTCTTGGGAAATATTGAGGCTCAACACCAAACTTAATAAAACGACCATATTCAAAGAAATAGCCGATAATGTAAAGTAACGGGACAGATAATGTCACCAAGGTTACGATACTAGTTAGGGTTAATTTAGAGATAAGTGATTTTTTAGTCATTGATACTTATTTTATATTCTTAAGTGCTGATTTCGGTCATTAGCAGACATTCTTTGCAAGCATCTCTGAACCATGATTTTTAACTTAATTATGTGGATGCTCCCAAATCAATATAACAATATTTTGTTTAGAGTTGGTAAAAGCTTAATGGATATCTATCGCGCCCACTTAATTTGAATTAGTTTGCATTAAGGACTGATTATCTCGAATTGGCGATATGAACCCTCCCCTGAGATACTTTCGGTTCTAGCGTACCTTCTTTCACCAGTCACATGCTTAATAAGCTTCATTCCTAACTTTTTAGCCACCTCGTCGAGTAAGTCCGTCCTAAGATATATGAGATCCCGATAATTACTATATGTATCACCTTGCGAATTAACATTTAATACGGCTTTTTCGTTATCTTTATCGAGATACACAAATTGTGAAGGGTTGAATTTAAGCTCTAGTTCTTTTACAACACGGGGGGGCAGTGCCTGCCGGTTAACACTCTCCATCGAACTACTGGGGTTTTCCCAATAATAGTTAAAGAACGTTGGAAGAATGCTCAAGTTGCTCTCAATTGGAACTTCACGCTTAAAAAAGCCGCCTTTTATAAATACTTCATTATTAAAGACTACTTCAGGTTGTTCATATGTCTTAATTTCACTACCTAACTGAACTCGAATCTCGGCTTCTTCATCGAATTTATTCAAGACCTCACAATATAACTCACCGGAGTAAACAAAAGAACTGCTATATCTATGTGGCCAAACTACATTTTTCTTGTTAGCCATGTGCTCTTGAAGCTGATCAAAAAATTGATTTGAAATAAATGCGGTATCTATAGAACAATAGAAATTTCGGTCTAACTTTTTAGACTGCTCAGAAATATATCCATGCAAAAGAATCCAATCGCTTCCATCTTCATGAATTTCGAGAATCCCAGTTAAATCCGGAAGAGCGGCATCCAAAATCCATTCTTTTGTCGCCACAGACTCATCCAGGAGAAATTCATTAGTATGAACTTCCTGTTTTTCGACTACTTCAGGAAAAAATGGATCTATATCCGTAGCGAAACGCTCGTCGTCGCAGTATTCCAGCTTACTTTCATCACTGAGCTGACCAGCCAACTCGTAATACGCAATCCACGAATATTTTTTCCCATACCGTTCAACTGGCGATTGACTAGCGTGCGAATATCTATATTGCTGTGATTCGATTAGCTTTTCAGCTTTTTCAAATTTTTCATGAGACCACCCAAGATCATTTATTCTCCATAGAATATTTCCTCTCGCAGTATTATATCCTCGATGAGAATAATCATAATTTCCGCGGTCTTTAATAAGATGCCCGATTGTGTAATTTTCAAAATCCATTCGTAAAGGAGAATTATAACGGGAATATTCCTCCTTATTAACATCAACACATCCCCACTTTCGCCTTGGGATTTCCGGAAAGGGGTGGCAGAAGACATTCTGATCTAGGTCTTGAATGCTATCTAAGTGACGGAACGCAACTAGTTTTATAGTACAACTAGCATACTCTCTTGCTAATAAATGTGTTGTTGCGTGAGGAGCACCGTAAGCAAACATTTTCTGCAACAGACTTCTCGCGTAGTCAATTACCGCTTCCTTGTGTTCACATGAATTAATAAGAACTGTCGAAAGCGCATAACTAGAAGCCAACAGTCGCTCCGAAACATAAGAATCATTTACACCTAACAACTCGATGGTTAACGAAAATAATGCTTTAGGCTCCTGTAGGCCTAAGTAGTACAGCAACTCCGTAACACGATCTCTCAAATCGATCACTGTCGATGTAAGATGCCAAGATAAAAAAATCATCCTCAAGCGTATGGTTTCTGGGTTAAATTTGGTTCCAGATTTTATACTTTTTAAATGCCCATTAACCACACCAACAATTTCTTGGTTGTGACTGCGAATATACTCAGTCCAAGAAAGGTCTCTTTCGTCAACAGGTAAATTCAGCAATATTTCATTGAGAAACTCTGCATTTAATGGATGCTCTATTGCATACCTCAAAGCCAATAACTGTTTAATATCTTTTACTGATAGCCCATCATCGGTTATTAGGGACCTGTAACTATCTAATGTTTGAGTACAGATATCACCTGTATCAATCAAAGGTGTTAGAGCTAAAGCAATGGATTGATAACCTTCTGGTAGAGCTTTCCAAAGTTGTTGTTGAAATAGCGTTTTCGGTATCAATACAACTAGCGCGGTGAGAATATCTTGAGAAAGAGGATGTTGATTTGACATATCCCCAAATAGTTTTTCAATAACTTCCGATTCAGCTACCCAGCCATCTAATCGTTTTCCCGCATTCTTTTCTAAAAGATACTCTGCAATAATAAACCCACCCAGTCGATCATAGACAGGCGTTAGTTCATAAGCATATCTTTCTTGCCCTTCATCCCTGAAAACAATCCCTTCTTGTGCCAATAGATTAACGATATCCGCATCCCAATCGTTCAATTGGTGATTCAATCTATTTCTAAACTTATCTTCTGATATGGATCTAGAGTTTTGCTGCCACCCACACTCACCCATAAAGTAGATTGCTTTTTTTACATCTTCAAACTGATATTTTTGAGAAAGGTTCGTAAAACTGGCGATTGTATTTGCCGTATGATCCATTTGTTCTCTGAAGAGACTATAGATAGATGAAGGAAAATGCGAAATTCGAACTTCACTTTGTGCTTTTCGATTCGTAACCTCACAAAATATCTTGAGATTCAACGGGTGAGAAAAAAATCTTAATGGTGCATTGATTGGATCTGCTTTAATTTTATAAAGCTTGAAATAATCTTTTATCGCTTTGTATGTTAATTTTTCGTTATAACCTTGAGACAGAATTTCATACGTCGATTCAGGTAAAGACTGATGTGCATTGCCTTCTCTGCCATTATTCCCTTGCTTCCTGACAGCTCCACCGTAATGCCTTTTAGAGCTTTTTTCTGCTGTTCTTAAAGTACACACCATTACCACATTTGGGTATTTTTTTATAATGGGAAGAGCAGACTCCAACAACCACTTCCATTCCCTCGGGTCTTGTGATTCGTTTAACCCATCAATAACAACGGGAATCCGCCTATCAACCCTTTCTCCAACCGAATTTATTGCTGACACCAACGCTTCAAAATTGTTAACTTGCTTCTGATAAAAAACAAAATTATTTGCAATATCATTGAGAGTCATACCTTTCTTAAGGCTTCTACCGAGAATAAAAATTCCAGCTGGTCTATCTGGAGTTGGCGCGGTTAGTTCAACACTCAATTGTGTTTTCCCCCCTCCAGCATCTGCCACAATCGCGATCAACTGCTGTGAAAGCAACTCAATAGCAGATTTAAACAAACCTTTTACGTCTTTTATGTATGCCAAGGCATTAGTTATCGTCAAAGATAATGGTAGATTTCTTGAGCGAAGTTGCATCAAGGTTTTGTGAATATCCGACCTTGAACTTGAACTAGCTTCATCAAGCATAGCCATGACATCTTGAATATCATCGCCACAAATATCTTTGTCAAATACCTTACAGCTATGGATTAAGTCAGAGCAGCATTCATGAAAAACTCTTAGCTCATCTTGCCAAAGTTGGTACGTATGAAGATCAATACTAGACTTAATTTCATCGGAGACCTCCTCAAGATTATTAGCTATGTTTCTAAACGAGTCCCACGCTTCTTTTTCTCCCAACACTTTTCTTACTTGAAGCTCAGCATCCATCCTCTGATGGACCTCATGAAGCCAGCGGTTTCTTATAGGCGCTATTGATCGCTCATGCTGGTCAGATAACATTTCACCTGTCAGTGCTAACTCACCAAAATATGAGTTCCGCAAATCCAACGCGGGACCAGATAACAAATCATCCAAATCATCTTGATTCCAAAGGTGCAAAATAAAGTCATAGTTTTGTTGGAGCTCACCAAACCAATCTTGATCACATTTGGCTAGAATTTTGTGAGTCCACAAAAACCAATGATTAATTTGAGATACGTGTTCCTTAGTTTTATCTAGAGAATGTAGAATCTGCTGCTTCGCTGAACTTGTCAGTTCTCCATTTGCCTTGTAAGAGAACCATTTATTTTGCCAACCAATGGTCTCATTTTTTCTTCCTATCCGAGAGTGGTCCTCGTTTAGGGTTATATGAAATTCGACGCCAGGCTGATTCTTCAATTCACGCAGCGGTCCTAAACTGCCAAAATTTCGCCTAATCACTCCCCGGCATAGTTTTTCAAAATTCTCAGTATCAGCACCTGGCAAATTTTGAAAACGGCTCCAATCAAGCATAATTCGACCTTAATTTTTCTCGTTTTCAGGGTAATAATGGGCCGAAAAAACCTCAACTTTTGCCCCTTTATGAATTAGAAGACTAATAAATGCATTCACATCATCATCTGAGCTAATTCGAACCTCGTTACCTTCACGAGAAATATGAACATCATATAGTAAATGTCCTAGCTGCTGAGGAGTCAAGGAAAAGAGATTCTCTTTACCCAAAAAATCGAGCGTTTTTCTATCAAATCTATCGGCCTCTACATCGAATTCTGAGTTTTCGTGTAGAAAGCTCGTTACTTTATTTGTCAAGATTTCAAACTCCTCGGCTTCGTGCTCCTCTTTAAAACACCCAACAATTACTAGATTTAGAGAATGCTCAGCCCCAAAGCTATTCCAAATTTTCATGCCGCCCCTTTCAATTGATTAATTTTTTAAATGCACTAATTACACCTTCGTCATCTATTAACTGCCCAGAAGAATCAAAAGAGCATCTCTTCAAGATGCCATTGGCATCTATATGTGCAAATGCAATTTCTTCTACTTCGTTGGGTAACGGAGGTTGGTGCCTTATTAACTCAGAATGCAAAGAGCTTATCGATAGCTGTAAACTACCTCTATAAGAATCGGCCCAATTCGAAAGCTTATTAAGTGTTTTTTGCGCAACTGCACTCCCTCGACCATGTGCCTCTTCCGGGAGGAGCAGGAACTCTCTAGCTTGAAACTCTTCCGCAATCTCCGCAGCCTTTGTTAAATCATCAACAGTTATCTCATTGACAACATAATTAATTCCAAAAGGAATTTCCCCTTTAATCAGTCTTAATTTTTCTAGCAATGTAGGAAAAGGGCGGCCCCTTATATTTTCATAATTACGGTGAACACCGTCCATACTTATTCTGAGGAAATTTATCGATGATTTCAGGGAATCGACTAACGAGGCACTAAGCCTATGACCATGTGACGTCATGGTTATCGCAAGATTAGTATTGGCTTTTCCAAACTGGCAAAGCTCTCGAATTTTTGGGTAGAGCATTGGCTCTCCCCCACCAAAACCAACTCCAAAACAGCCTGCGCTATCCAGCTCAAGCATCCACTGTTTTAGAGATTCGAAGTTCAACGTTGCCGGCGCTTTGGAAGCATAGCAGTGGGTACACTCAAGATCACAAGCATTAGTTAATGCAATCGAAACTTGCCTTGGGCTAAAAGTCCATCTGTGTTTAGGCGGAATAATTTCATCTAATAAAATATTAGCACCTGAATTTCGATCAAAGATATGAATGCCATCAGGGCCTAATCTAATTTTTGGCATATAGACTCCCAATACACAAACTGATGGGGATAGGCCATAAGTTTGGCACGCTTATTTGCACTTACACTGAACGTCCGCTTAGGATCGAAAGCAGACCAAAAACCAACCATAAACCAAGCCACAACAATAACAAAGCAAAAACAACTTTAAACTCCACTTTGGCACTTAATTCAACAAGAACAACAACTTATTGATCAAAAACCACTCTTTTCTTTATTACTCTCAACACTTCAAAAGGCCTCTTTAAAAATAATACCAAACAGTTTGAACATTATTCTCTGCCTTTTCGACTTAGGGATAACGTTTACATTTTATGGAGAAGAGCAATGACTACTTTCACTCAATCACTTATTCGTACCGGCCTTTCTGCTATTTGTGCTTTAAGCGCAGCAGCCAGTATGGCAGCACCTGCTCAGCCGGATTTAATACCTATCACCAATAGCTTTGCTAAACACGGTAAAGTAATGGTAAAAAATATTGGCAAAGCCAAAAGCCGTACTAGTTGGCTTACTATCAAGTGTTTGGCTAATGCCTGCCCTGAGCACCCCAGCATGGCGGCTTACGAAAACCCTAAGTTCCCTAATGCTGTTACCATTAAAGTACCCGCTTTAAAAGCAGGTGGAAGCTTTAGCCATCAGTTAAGTTTTTGGAAGCAACTCTCGTTTGAGCCGGGGCAGTATAAGTTTTTATTTTTGGCGGATGCAGGTAAAGATATTCCTGAGTCTAACGAGGTAAATAATAAAAAAGTGGTCGTCAAAAAGGTGAATAAACCTATCGATAGCTTTACCACTAAAACATCGCCTAAAAGCTCAAAAAACCTTAAAGCGAGCAAACTAGCGGCTGCTAAAATTGCAAAATCGAAGGCAAGGCAGCAACCGAGCGTGCAGCTTCACTCTCAAGCGGGCACTCAAGTAGGTAGCCAGCACAGCACTCATTTTGGGACAGGTTTAGGTAAAGCCGATTTAACCATTACGCCTTTTTACAGCAACCCGTCTAATTTACCTGAGGGTTTTCCTACTCATAGTTTTTGTCGCAAAAGCAATGCGGGTGGCACACCTAAGCATTTGGTGTTTTACATTGAGAATATTGGCAATGCACTAGCGACTGCATCGGAGATGAAGGTGATGTTTAATACTTTTTTCAGTAGTGGGAACAGCTCAACGTATACGGGTAATATTACCCCCATTGCTGCCGGAGGCAAAAAGTATTTAAGTGTTCCCATCCCTAGCGATTGCTATAAGCCCGGCTTTAACAAGTCCTGCCACTTTAGAATTATTGCCGATACCGCTTACGAAGTAGAAGAGAGTAACAATGTTAGCAACAACTTTGTCGATAGCCATTGTGTAAGTGCAGCAGGTTAAGAGAATAGATAGCTTATTGGAAGTAAAAGGAAAGTCATGCGGTAAGAGTGTTAGCCTACCCTCTTGCCGTATGGCTTTTATGTTTGGGCTTATTTCTTCGAACGAGTAAAGGTAGCCGGCCCATCTGAGTATTCAAATTTAAAAACAGCCTCCTTTTTACCTAGTGAGATTACTTCAAATTTAATTTTATCATCGCCTAAATTTGCATCCACATAAACCGTCTTACCTTTAAAAACCCAAGTCCCTGTAGATCCTGGCCTTTGGTGAAGCCACGAGAAGAAATTGCCATCTTCTTTCAAAAACATTTCCTCAAAAAGAGGATCACCACTTTTAAAAGTGTAGTAACCGTGAAGATCTTCACTTATTAGCTGTTCACCAGAACAATAAAGAGATAACAAAATGCCAAAGGTCGCTATGATAAACTTCATATTTATATATTGAGTGAGGTTACTTAACTGCCTTTATTTTATTTTTTAATGCATTGATTGTTGTAATCGCTTCCGTTGCAGATGCATCAGCTGACAATTTTTCATTGACATACCAACTATTATCTTTTGCATTCATACTCACAACTAAAGGGCCTTTAAAGTCTACGTTAGGTGAGCGAAAATGATAAATCATGCCAAGATGTTTTGTACCATTGCCGTCCTCTAATGTGCCCATCTCTATTAGACCGTCACAAGATAGCACCTCTGTCATACCTACACCCACTGTAATTAAGGTGTCCCGCGCCCCTTCATCAGCAATAAAAACAAGCCCACAGCGGTATGAGTTATAGAACGGTGTCTCTATCGGCTCGAACCTAGCAGGTAGTACTTTAAATGTACCAAATTTTGTTTTGATTGAGGTGAGGGACTGATAAAGATTTAAGGTATTAGGTTTAGCCAAAAATGCTTTTTCTAATTTATGAATATCTGCTATGTCATCTTTACTTTGCAACAAAGTATCAGCCATCACAAACTGTAAAGAAAAAATAGAACACAATGCTAGAACTAGTGGTTTAAACATACCCTTTTAGACTTATTCCTTCAAACGAGTAAAAACAGCCTGTTCTTGATTTTCAAGAAACAGTAAAGTTGCTGCCTTTTCATTTAACTCAATTATTTTGAGTTGCACTTTACCAAAATGAGCATCTTCAATATCAATCGTTTTATCCTTGAACAACCACGTACCCGTAGAAGCTGGCTTTTGGCGAAGCCAAGACTGAAAAGTAGCGTCTTCATTAAAAGCAAACTCTTCATATAGTGTGTCACCACTTTTATAGATGTAATAACCGTATAGATCCTTTTCATCAATTTGATCGCTATTACAAGAAAACGACATTAAGACACTTAATAAAATTAAAGTATATTTCATCTTTTCACTTTCATCACAAATTATGGTGTAGTTGAAGGTTTTTTGCCTTTAAGACTAGAGGCAGAAGATTTTGATATAGATATAAATTTTTTGTATGCGGCATCCATTTTTTTATCATAATTGTTCTTCGCATAATCTCTACCATTATAAGAACGAGCAAAATCAGCCCAATTTTTATTCTGTATTGCTTTTAAAAGCGAACGGTCACTCTTAATAAAATTAACGAAGGCATCTAGCTGCTTAGCTTCGTTAATCATAATTGAGTCAACAAATGCTGAAACTGAAGAAAAACCTGCCTCTTTGTAATTTCTACCCATTATTTGAAAACGCCCCCAAGAAGCTGACTGGAGAGCGGCTTTTTCATCTAACACAGCAGCTCTGTATAGCTTAGGATATTGCGCACGATACAAACCATGAGTGCCATGTTGATATGGCCCAGAAATGTCTGGATGCGTTTTATTATATTTATCACGAGGTGTAGTAAGTCGCCTAAAATAATGCTTTTCGTATAGTATTCTAGGTCGCCCCATACTATCCCAAGAATCACCTATTGTTTCCACTTCAGCAACCGCTTGTATTGCTTCAGGCTCACAATTGAGTGCTTTTGCTGCGTTATCGTAATCGCTTTGTTTTAGCCCTGAGGAATGAAGCTTGTAAGAAGCTTTAAATATGGAATGCTTTGGTTTTGGTATGTGCGTCATATTCAAACGGCTAAGGGTAAAGCCATTTGGGTCGACCCTGCCATCAGGCTTGCTTAGAGAACAGGCGTTTTTTTGAAACAACTCAATTGTGCTCTCAAGGGCTTTATCATTAGGGCCGCTAGCCTTAATAATATGAGGGTGAACCCATAGTTTGTGCCACGATAATAAATGGCGTATTACCGCCACGTCTTTCAAATCGTTTTTACCGCCTTTACCTACACTATTTAGTATTTTCTTAGCCATTCTTAACATCCTATTTAAGTTAAACCAGCCGTAGTATTGATAGCAACGAGGAAGGGATATACGAAGGGGAAGATAGTAAAACCAAAGGTAACACTCAATCCCTAATCCATATTCCTAGCACTATTTTTAAAAAATGTGCTTTTTCGTGCCATTTTTATTACTACGCTTTGTGCACTAACATCGCGATTCTAACAATAAAGCATGTTAGTGATTGTGCTCAATATCACAAAACACGGTTCTCTTTTAGCTTAGTGTTTCCGCTCTCGTTTACCTTATTTTTGCCGTTAGCGGTTCCGCGAAAGCAAAAACAAGCCTAAAGCAAAACAAGCGGCTATAGGTATGAGTACGGCAATTAAAGGTGAGAGGCCATACACTAGGCTAACGGGGCCGAGTAGTTTTTGGGTTAGCTGAAACACAATACCCACTACCACGCCACTAAAAATACGGTAGCCCATAGTCACTTCACGTAGTGGCCCAAAAATAAATGAGACGGCAATAATCACTAAACTAATAATGGCAAAGGGTTGTAGCACTTTGTTCCAAAATGATAATTGGTAACGGCCGCTATCAATACTTTGTTCTTTTAAATAGTTGATGTAGTAATAGAGTTTACTAATCGAGAGGTTATCAGAGTCTTGTACGAGTATGGCTAATAAAGCCGGCGATAGTTGTACATTCCATGGGCGGAACAAGTAATTTTGGCTTTGGGTACCGGTGTCGGTAATGACGGTTTCACTGATATTTTCTTCTTGCCATTGGCCATTAATATAAATAGCGGATTCAGCAAAGCTGGTCGATAATAATTTATTATTTTCATCAAAGCGGTAACGCGTCACCCCCAAGAGCTGCCCTTGCGCTTGCACGCTATTAAAGTGCATAAACTCATTGCCTTCGCGGTTCCATAAACCACTGCGGGCTGAGAGTGCACTTTTTACACCTTCTAATTTTAATGAGCGCCGGTTTTCTGCGTATTGCTCTGCCGTGGGAATCACGTATTCGGCCAACAACAAAACAACAATCACTAATAATAAAATGGGTTTAAGTATCGAGAGCGTAATACGCAATAAGCTCACACCTGCGGCGCGCATGGTAATGAGCTCGCTGCTTGCGGCTAAACCACCCAAGCCGATTAAGCCACCCACTAATGCCGCAAAAGGCATGTAGCGGTAAATACTAACGGGAATATTTAAGCTTACGTAAATGATGACTTCAGCAAAAGTATAACGCTCGTTAATGCTGTCGAGCTCGTCAATAAATTTTGCCAATAAATCTAAGGCACAAATGACCAGCAGTACCATTAATACTGAGGATAAAATGGTGCCGAATAAATAACGGTTAATTAATCGCATTTAATCGGCCTCACTTATATTACTAGGTGCTACATTTTGGGGAGTCGTGTTTTGATGAGTAGTGCTTTGGGAAGCAGTACTTTGATAAGTAGTGCTTTGGGAAACAGAAGACTTTAACCAACGCCGAAGCGTCCCTGTACGCAAGGCAAATAAGAATACGGCCAACATAAAAAACGCCGCATGCACAGACCATAAGCCCAGCGCAGGCGATACGGTTTGTTCTTCAATCGCACCGCGCACGGCATTGAGAATCACTAAATAGATAAGGTACAACAAGATAGCCGGAAACAGCATCACATAACGGCCACGGCGTGGAGTGGTATAACTCATGGTCACACCGAGTATGGTGATAATTAAAATCAATATCGGGGTCGAGATACGCCATTGCAAAGCCGCTTGCGCCTCGGGGGCTTGCACGCCTACTAGCTCTGCGGTGCTGCGTAGGTTGATTTTTTTGGATGAAAGCACGACTTTATCGGCTTCTTGTAGGTGTTGAGCAAAACTGTCGAACTCGGTCACACGAAAGCTGGTTTGACCGGGCTGGCCTTGGTAACGCGTGCCTTTGTTGAGCTGTAAGTACCGCTGTTTATATTCGGGGTGGTCGATGCGTTCGGCAGATTCTGCCCGCATGGTAATTAAGTCATCCCCTTCTGCCACTCCCATTGTGGCGACAAACACACTGTCTAATTGTTTTTTTGAGGGGGGGCTGGCGTCGAGCGTTTGATCACTGCTCTCAGCTTGCTTGCTTTGGCTTTCGACATAACTCACCAACTTACCAGAGCGCGATATTTGAAAACGGCCCGGTTTGATTAGCTCTAGCTCATTGCGGTTTTTTTGCTGTTCAATAATTTGCTCTGCCTTTTGTAAACCCAAGGGGCTTAACCACAGGCTACACAACCCCACAATTAAGGCGACTATCGCTGCCGGCACAAAGGTATAGGCCAACAAGCGTTTATGGCTTAAACCACAGGAGGACAAAACGGTCATTTCTTGTTCAGCGTACATGCGGCCATAGGCCATCAAAATAGCGACCATAAAACCCAAAGGGACTATCAGCTCTAAAAAGCCGGGTAGACGATAATACATAATGGCGAGTAAAACAGCAGGGTCAAATTTGCCTGCGGCGGCTTCGGCAAGGTATTTGATAAAACGGCCACTCATGATGACAACCATGAGTACCAGTGTCACTGCAAAGGTGGTTTGTAGAAGCTCGCGCGTTAGATAACGCAAAATGATCATGGCTAAATTAGTCACTGCTTTATTTAATGGTATAGAATACCAGACTGAGAGCACGCAAGAAATGCACTATGTTTTCTGATATCGGCTTTCTAATACTGGCTTTCTACTGCTGCTTGCCTAATACTTGCTATCCAATAATACGCTGTATTTGAAGGCAAGCACTATAGCCGACAAAGACTAGAGGCTCCTAGAATAATACAACACCCACTACACCACTGGCCCACATCGAGGATGTTATGAAATTAGCCGCAAAAAAAATTGATTTAGCTTCACTAAAAACTGATTGTTTAGTGGTAGCCGCTTACAGTAATGGCAAGCTATCGTCATCGGCAAAAGCACTAGAAAAACAAACGTCATTATCCCTTAAAAGCCTTTATGACAATAAGGACTTCAGCGGTAAAACGGGCCAGCTCATTACACTTCACCAAGTGAGCAAGAGCATAGGCAAGGTTATTATTCTTGGTTTTGGGCAAGAGAAAAAAACCACTGCAGACAGCTTTCGTAAAGCCATCGGCAGCCTTGGTAAGGCATTAGGCAACAATGAAGACAAAAAGGTCAGTCTATTAGTCGATGAAGTTTCTGTAGAGTCATGGTCGAGTGAAGATAAAGCTCGCAGCTGTGCCGAAGCATTGGTTCACTCTCAGTATGAGTTTACTGAGTGTAAAAGCACCAAGAGCAAAAAAGCCACTATCACCCTTAGCTATGGCAGCGATGATACCCGCGCCAGTAATAAAGGCTTAAAGATAGGTGAAGCCATTGGCAAAGGGATGAATGTTGCTCGTGAGCTAGGCAACTTACCCGGTAATATCTGCACCCCCACTTACCTAGCCGGCGAAGCCCGTAAGCTTGCACGCAAGAATAAAAGCCTGACTACGAGCATCCTCTCAGAAAAACAAATGAAGGCATTGGGCATGGGCTCCTTGCTTTCTGTTTCGGCGGGCAGCGCGGAACCGGCCCAATTAATTGTAATGGAATATAAAGGTGGCAGTAAAAGCACCAAGCCCCATGTACTCGTGGGTAAAGGTATCACCTTCGATACCGGCGGCATCAGTTTAAAACCTGGCGGTGCAATGGATGAAATGAAGTTTGATATGTGTGGTGCCGCAAGTGTGTTTGGCACCATGAATGCCATTGTTGATATCGAGCCTAAAATGAATGTCGTCGCCATTGTGGCAGCAGCAGAAAATATGCCCGGCAGTAAAGCCACTAAACCGGGTGATATTGTGACCTCGATGTCAGGGCAAACGATTGAAATACTCAATACCGATGCCGAAGGTCGCTTAGTCTTATGTGACGCTCTCACCTATGCTGAGAAGTTCAAACCTGCGAGCGTGGTCGATATTGCGACCTTAACTGGCGCGTGTGTGGTGGCATTGGGTAAACATGCAACAGGCCTATTCAGTAATGACGATGAACTTGCAGAGGCTTTATTAACTGCGGGCAAGGCGACTGGTGACCGTGCATGGCATATGCCAATGTGGGATGAGTACCAACCCCAGCTCGACAGTAATTTTGCGGATATGGCCAATATTGGTGGTCGCGATGGCGGCTCAATTACAGCGGCTTGCTTCCTCTCGCGCTATACCAAGAAATACAAGTGGGCGCATTTGGATATTGCCGGTACGGCTTGGCACTCAGGCGCAAAAAAGGGAGCCACTGGTCGGCCGGTGCCGTTGTTAACGGATTATCTGTTAACACGCTAAGAGACCATTGCACAAAAGCCATTTTACTTCTATTAAGCCATTATGACTCGTATCGATTTTTACGTTCTTCCTGATGAGGCGGCCATAGTGCGCATGCACTATGCCTGCCGCTTGGCCGAAAAAGCCGTTCATCATGGCCATCATATTGTGATTGCCGTTGACGACGAGGCACAAGCTCACAACTTAAGCGATTATTTATGGTCATTTAAGCCGGAGAGCTTTTTACCCCATCAAATACAAGATTCGGCAGACTCAGAAATCAGCCCTATAATGGTGGTATGGGATAAGGATTATGATGAGCACCACGATATACTGATTAATCTAAGCCAAGCACTTCATGAAGGCTTTAGCCGTTTTCAGCGAGTCATGGAAATTGTGGTACAGGAAGAAGCGTGTTTGGCTTCGACCCGCGCTCATTTTCAATTTTACCGCGAGCGCGGTTATCCGTTAAAATCGCATACAATAGAGAGCTAGATCAAATAACCAATAGCGCCAAGGTCAGAACATGATAGGAAACTACGACAAAAAACGGAAGGAACAAAAAGCCTTACTCAAGGAGCTTGAGTCGATCAAGTCCTTACTTGATGATGGCAAACTGATTGACGACGACTATAGTGATTTAGCTGCAACCGCCATTAAAAAATCATCGCCCGAAATGCCGGTCTCGGACGCAGATGATGATATGTTGATTCATGACGATGCCGAATTAAGCGAGCTGATCGATGATGAGGATGACGACTTTTTAATTAGTGATGAGCTAGAAATCGACTTATCGCAAGAGCAACAACCCGCAGCCAAACACAATGAGCTTAACATTCCCATTCTAGAAGAAATGGTTGAAGACGATAGCGCACCAGCACCATTGGCTCCCGGCGTATTACCCGGCCAACAATCTCTCTTTAATGAGGGTAAGCAAGAAGCCAAGGCGGCTTCAAACAACAAAACCAACAATAAAACAAACGACAAAACAAACAAGCACACGCAAAAACGCGATACCGCAAATAAACAAAAAACAGCGGAACAAACCCCCGCCCAAAAACAGGCTCAAACAGAAAACCCCTTTCTACCCAAGCATATTCGGGAGCGTTTGAGTGGTACGGTCGATATTCCTGCTTATGCTCAACCCAATGAAGTGGTACGCAGCCCCTATGTAGCGCCGAAGTTTTCGTATGATGACCGCACAACGGAACACCCACCAGAAACCAAACCAAAACATACAGAGGCAGCAGCAAGTGAAAAAGCAAAAGAGCTGAACTTCAGCCCCTCTGCTTCTTTGTATGAACCTATCTCCAATGATATTGACCAGCAAGATATGATCGATGCACTCGTCAACGAGTTTATGCCAAAGATCGAATCCCGCCTACGTTTGCGCTTAGCAAAAGCATTGGATAAAGCGTCTAAGAAATAGCGTTATCGGTAACGCTGATACACTGACTCTAAAAAACCCTCGGTCCGCATCGTATCTAATATTCCATTTAATCGTTCAATCACGCTGTCGGGGGTATTCAAATTAAAGGCAACGTACATTTGCGCCTCGCGTAAAGTGTATGCCTCTTGTAAATTGGATACGCCGTATTGTTTCGCAAGATAAGGGCCGTATAAGTTACCCGAGACCCATAAATCAATTCGGTTGCGCGCCAGTTTTAATACATTTAGATGATCACTGCGCACTAACTCAGATTGCAGACCCAACTCTTTAATTAAACCTTCACCGGCTGAGTCACGGTAAGCGCCTATTGAGTAAATGCTGGCCTCTTCTATACGAGACAATTGAATATTGCGCTCTCTCGTACTAAACAGTACGTAGTTATTATTGGCAATAGGCCCAACCCACTTAAACAGTTTTTCTCTAGCGCTGTTTCGTGTTGTTGAAAACACACCGGTAAAGGCTTTTTCCTGCGCTGAACCGTAGGCTCGCTTCCAAGGCAGCAACTCTAAAGTATAGGGGTATTTAGAGCGGCGAATCATCTCAATAACAATTTCAGTAGAGGCCCCGCCAATACCACTGCGTTTATTTTCTTCATCTAAACTTAGGTCAATATTGTAGGGGGGATAATGCTCTGTCACTAAACGAATCGTTTGTGCAGCGTTGATAGAAGAATAAAACAGCGCACATGAACACAGCAATGCTACCAACGTGGTTTTTATATTAGCGTTTATGATATTCGTGCTTATCACTTTAATTACGTTAACATTATCCATTGCGGCCTTCCATTTTACTAATTAAGGCCTTATTTTGATGACTCAACTTACGCAGGCGATCAATCGACATCTTCAAGCTGACCTGCAAACGATCAATAGAGTTTGCAACAACCCCTATTTCGTCACCGCGATCTGTTTCGATCACTACATTAAAGTCGCCTCGACTAATTTGATTGGCCGCATCGCTTAATTCTACAATTGGTTTCTTTAATACTCGATTAATCACTAAGAACAAAACAATGAAAATGGCAACATCTAGGAACAGCAAGGTAAACAGTAAAACTGAGATGGAGCGATACAGATCGTCTAATCTAAATTTTTTGGTCACAAATACAACAACCCGACCAATCACTTCGTTTTTGTGATTAATATAGGTCTCTGTTTTGACTCTATCACTGTAGCCATTGATTTGGCTTTTATCCGCCGCTACTGCAAGCCAGTTGGATCGACGCTGGCTAGCCGCTACCAACTCTTCACCCTTGCCATCAAACACAAAGATGGCTTCTACATCTTTGGCCAACATTTCGGCTTCTATTGAACCTGCCACCAATTCAGAATCGAGATTCCATAATGGGATACGCAAATTCTCCGTTAGCCTTTTAGCGGCAACGTCAGCCAAATTACTCAACTCGGCATCCATCAAGGTCTTCTTTCTGTTCACCTCAACAAGAGCGTAAAGGCCCAGCACGAGGCTAACCAACAAGACAACAACCAATATAATTTTAGCCTGAACAGACAACAATATTTTATTATTATTTTTTTTACTAATCATAACGAACATCACTTTTTAAATTTAAAACAAGAACAAAAAAGCAGCCCTATTAGCATAAGGCTGCTTTTAACGTCACCACTTCTGACATCACTGACCTTTAAATAGCTCACTCATCTTTAATGCGTATTTAGAGTTTTTAATGCCGTACTTATCTTCTAAGCCCAATATGAACTTATCTTTATGCCAAGAAATCACTTTTTCTTTCATAAAATCATATAGGCTTTGATTACCCAATTTAACAGCCAAGCCCCAAGGAGCATCATCAATTGTGTCTAGCGGCATACCAAAATCGTTCGACCACTTAGGATCTGACAGCTTGCCGAGAATAAAAGAGTCATCAAATACATAAGCTTCACACTTCTCAGCACGCAAGCCTTCTAACGCTGCATCACTTGACTCGAAGCTAACGACTTTTGCACCAAAAGTATCGACAACAAAGTCATTATAGTAAGCCCCTTTTGTGCCACAGATATTTCTGCCTCGGATATCCAACCATTGTTTAATATTAGATTTTTTATGCGCTAGTATATTGGTGCCCGACGAATAGTATGGAACATCGATGGTGTACACTATTTTTCTTCGGTCAGGCTTATCGGTCATTGTTGCAATCATCAGATCTGCTTTACCATCAGCTACTGCCGGCATTCTTGTGGAACTGGTCACCGCCATATATTTGATATCGACACCAAGGCTTTTAGCCACATCTTTTGCTAAATCAATCTCTAAGCCTTCATTAGCACCAGAGGCATTCAAATAACCAAAAGGCTTATAGTCCGCTTTAACGGCAACATTGATATAACCACTTTTCTTAATTTCTTCAATCGATCTCGCATGAGATGTAACACTAGATAAATACACCAAACAAAAAACTGTAACAAAAAATAATTTTTTCATGAAATTCAGCCGTAAATTGATAGTAAATATTATTAATAAATAAAATAAAAATTACTTTATAAAATAAAAATCAAAAGTAATACTTCAATAAAAGCATCAAAAAAAGAATAAATCAAACCAAAAAAAAATAAATATCAAAATAATTTTAAACCCCTATTCACTCAGGAATAACCATAAAAATTTTAAATAACAATGGTTATATTTTTGCCTTATCACAGACAAAAAAGCTGGCAAAAATAACCATAGTTATACGAATACCGTTTTAGAGTAAATTCTAAAAAAAGGGGATCAAGCACAAAAGCTCGCAAGCGGCCCGCAGAGAGAAGAGGGGGTAAAGGGCATTAATCTCTCCCAGTCCTCTTAGCAGCACATCAATTTCAATATGGATACCATGGATCGAAAACGATAAATAAGAGTAACGCTCGTGCAAATTACTGATATATCACTGTATAATGGACGGTTTTTCTGGGCCTCAAACACAGGGGCTGACTCCAACAAATTCGACCATCTAAAACAGTACTGAAAAGACAATCATGGATAAAACTTACCAACCCCAATCAATCGAACAATCCTGGTATCAAACATGGGAAGAGAAGGGCTATTTCAAACCTTCGGGTCATGGCGATAGCTACTGCATTATGATCCCCCCTCCCAACGTAACCGGCAGCCTGCATATGGGGCATGGTTTTCAAGAGGCGATCATGGATGCTCTCGTTCGATACAATCGCATGAAGGGTAAGAACACCTTATGGCAAGTGGGAACTGACCATGCCGGTATTGCGACACAGATGGTGGTTGAAAGGCTGTTGGATGCAGAGGGCGTTTCACGGCATGATTTAGGCCGAGACAAGTTTATCGAAAAAGTCTGGGAGTGGAAGGAAGAGTCCGGCGGCCACATTACTCGACAATTGCGTCGCCTAGGCGCGAGCCCCGACTGGAGTCGCGAACGCTTTACGATGGATGATGGCTTTTATAAAGCTGTGCAGGAAGTGTTTGTTAAGCTCTATGAAGACGACCTGATCTATCGCGGTAAGCGCCTCGTCAACTGGGACCCCAAATTACATACGGCTATTTCAGACTTAGAGGTAGTTAGCGAAGAAGAGAAAGGCTTTTTATGGCACTTTCGCTACCCACTAACGTCTGGAGAGGGCCACTTAGTTGTTGCTACTACTCGCCCTGAAACCATGCTGGGCGATACCGCTGTAGCCGTTCACCCAGAAGATGAACGCTATGCGCACTTAGTCGGCCAAACGATTACCCTGCCTCTGGTTGGACGTGAAATCCCCATCATCGCCGATGATTATGTCGATAAAGAGTTTGGTACAGGCTGCGTTAAGATCACACCCGCACACGACTTCAATGACTATGAAATGGGCCAACGTCACTCTTTAGAGATGATCAACATCCTCGATGATGACGCCAACCTTAATAATACTGTTCCTGAAGCCTACCGTGGTATGGAGCGTTTTGCCGCACGCAAACAAGTCGTTGCCGACTTAGATGCTCTTGGCTTACTCGATAAAGTCGCCGACCACACCTTGAAAGTCCCTCGCGGTGATCGCTCTGGTGTGGTGATCGAACCTTATCTAACAAACCAATGGTATGTAAAAACCCAGCCACTGGCAGACGAAGCTATTAAAGCAGTCGAAGGCGATGAGATTCAATTTGTACCCAAACAATATGAAAATATGTATTTTTCATGGATGCGAGACATTCAAGATTGGTGTATCTCTCGACAACTATGGTGGGGCCATCGCATCCCAGCCTGGTATGACGACGAAGGTAAGGTTTATGTCGCACGTAACGAAGCCGAAGTACGCGAAAAGTATAAACTCGCCGATGACGTCAACTTAAAACAAGATAATGATGTATTAGATACGTGGTTTTCATCAGGCCTCTGGACTTTTGGCACCTTAGGCTGGCCCGAACAAACCAAAGAGCTGGAAACCTTTCACTCAACTGATGTACTCGTCACTGGTTTTGACATTATCTTCTTTTGGGTCGCGCGCATGATTATGTTGACGCTCTACTTTAAAAAAGAAGTGCCCTTTCATACTGTGTACGTTCACGGCTTGGTACGCGACAGCGAAGGCCAAAAAATGTCAAAGTCAAAAGGGAATGTACTCGACCCTATCGACTTAATCGACGGCATTGACCTAGAGAGTCTGGTAACTAAGCGTACTTCTGGATTAATGAATCCAAAAGACGCCAAAAAAATTGAAAAGAAAACGCGCAAAGAATTTGCCGAGGGCATTAACCCTTATGGCACTGATGCTCTGCGCTACACTTATTATTCGCTCGCATCGACTGGCCGCGACATTAATTTCGATGTTGGCCGTATTGAAGGCTTCCGCAATTTTTGTAACAAAATTTGGAATGCCTCCCAGTATGTCTTGATGAACTGCGAAGGCGAAGACTGCGGCGTAGATAACGACGCTGTCGAGCTTTCTTTGGCCGACCGCTGGATCATTTCACGCTTGCAACAAGTTGAAAAAGCCGTAGCTGAAGGCATCGAAACCTACCGGCTCGACCTTGCCTCGCAAGCACTCTATGATTTCATTTGGAATGAGTACTGCAGCTGGTATTTAGAATTATCCAAACCTGCACTTAAAGATGACAATGCAAGTGACGAGCAAAAGCGCGGTACACGACGCACCTTAGTACGCGTGCTCGAAACCACACTGCGTTTAGCACACCCCATGATGCCGTTCATTACCGAAGAGGTTTGGCAAAAGGTAAAAACACTGGCTGGTACCAGTGGCGATACGATTATGCATGCGCCCTACCCCGTAGCCGACGACAGTAAAATTGATCAAGCTGCCATTGACGATTTGGAGTGGGTGAAAAAAGTGATTCTTGGCGTGCGCAATATTCGCGGCGAAATGAATATCGCACCCTCGGCGAAATTACCGCTTTATTTTGTTAACGGCAGCGAAGCCGAAAAGCAACGCTTAACAGCCAATAAAAACTTTTTGGTGACACTAGCTAACCTAGAGGACACCCATTGGCTGAATGAAAACGATGAGGCACCGATGTCAGCAACTGCGCTCGTAGGTGAAATGGAAATCCTAGTACCCATGGCCGGCTTTATCGATAAAGAAGCCGAACTAGGTCGCCTCGACAAAGAAATCAACAAACTAGAAGAAGACATTAAGCGTTTAAATGGCAAACTCAGCAACGCTAACTTTGTTGATAAAGCACCCGCCGCCGTTGTCGATAAAGAAAAAGAGCGTTTAGCGAGCAGCCAATCGGCAGTTGAGAAATTGGTTCAGCAAAAAGATAGAATTGCTGCAATATAGATCAGCGCTACACTATAGCGACCTGTAATTATTATTCTGCACTAGCCATTAGCCGTCATGCCCTATCTCAAGGACGATATAGGGCGAAACACTTTAAAAGTCGCCATCAATACACTAATTAATGGCGCACCTCAACTCAACNNTTAAGACGATAAACAACACGTTTCAATCACTTACCACAGATGGATTGTGCTTCATTAACGTAGAACATAATTGCATAAAAGGGTCTACTTTATAAGCAATATGTATTACGCCCTGCTCTGGCGCTGTTTCTCTGGTCTACACTTAAAATAACGTTTTCGCTGATTAGTAAGCATCTCGCTTGATTAATAAAGCAATCTGGTTATTTTACTTAAGTGGTACAGTGATAAATTGAATCGTCGTTGTAATCAACAATGCAGGAAAAAGACTGCCAATCTTAAAGTTAGCGCTTTTTTATTTAAAAAGTATCTAATGCCGATGTTCATCGTGATCACGATGGGCACTTACAGCCATATCGCTAGCGCTCACAACGCGTCTGAGCTTAATCAAGCATCAACGATTGAGAACGCTTATATTAAAAGCGCTGATATTGAAATTGAAACAGGCTCAGAGTCCCTTAGCATACAACAAGGTTACACTGTTGCCCCCCTCGGCGAAATACGCTTTACTGATTCTGCAATTCAAGTTGGCCTACATTCCTTATTACTGGAAATAATGAATGAAAATGAAGTAGGCTATCAATTGGTGCAAGCCCTCAAGAGAAAGAAAAGTGCAATTGTATGGGAAGCGGCAAGGCTGAAGTCTCAGGGAGATATTGTATTATCTGAGAATATATTTGGTTACATGGATAAGAATAATCACCACTCGGGTTTACTGGCACTTAACCATAACGCCCTCAAATACATTATTATTGACCTCACCCCCATCGAGCATGAAACCCCAGCAGGAAGCCAGCGAGCTGAGATAAAAGACATAATGGCCCATGAGGCGATACACGCTATTCTGCCCCACCAAAAGCTTGTACGAAATTTTCAATATGGGAGAGTGCTTAACGAACTTTTCACTGTGTACTACACCAATCAATTACGAGCAGAAAGAGGAATACCTCTGCGCTTAAGCTACGGCGATCCCTATACGGCTAAAATCGAAAGAACCATATTGCAAGGGCTAGCTAACCATAGTATTGATACATCAGACCTTATCGGCAATTTAAGCGGTCAACTAAAAAAGCTCACAAAAGACAGTTTTTATGAGCCTAACTCAATTGAAGAATACGGTATATCACCTCGATTAATCTCACTTCTAAAAAAAAATAATCTTCTGCAACCATATTAGTACAAAAATCAAACGTTCATATTCAAGTTTAAGGTAACAAAATACAGGCCTGCACAAGAAACCATAACTTAAGCAATACCTATTTATATCGTACTTTATAATCAAAAACGCTTATTAAGCGCCACAACTACGAATATTAAAAATTAAGGCGCTAAAAATATAACTTTTACCCTTTAAAAACAGTAAATATAACCAAATGAATAATTTTTAATAGTTATTAAAACACCCTTCTAAAAGAAAAATTTGTTCTTTGTTCGATAGATAAATCCATTGATATAGTAGCTCCATCTATTGAGATAAATAGTGCTCAGAGGAAATTAAAAAATAATAGTCCTCATTTTATCAACACTACTTTAGGCAAATTAAATACACCCTTTACCTTAGCAACATGATAGCTATCGTCGCTATATATGGTGGATTTAATTTTTCCTATCCGTAAATACAATAGATATATTTATCCATTTAAGAGCATCAATTCAAGAGAGAGAAAAATGAAATTATTCAAATTACTTACAGCATTATCCTTTGCAGGTTTAGCAGCTACTACTGCACACGCAGAACCTAAAACACAGTTTGTTACTATTGGTACTGGCGGTGTTACGGGTGTTTACTACCCAACAGGTGGTGCTATTTGTCGTTTAGTTAACCAGAAGCGTAAAGAGCACGGTGTTCGCTGTTCAGTAGAAAGTACTGGCGGCTCTGTTTATAACATCAACACCATCAAAAGCGGCGAATTAGACATGGGCGTCGCTCAGTCTGATTGGCAATATCACGCTTACAACGGCACAAGTAAATTCAAAGACAATGGCGCATTCAAAGAACTACGTGCTGTATTCTCTGTTCATGCCGAACCATTTACAGTCGTTGCTCGCGCCGATTCAGGCATTAAAACATTTGCCGACTTAAAAGGTAAACGCGTTAACATCGGTAACCCAGGTTCTGGCCAACGTGCAACCACTGAAGTTTTACTAAATGCGATGGGTTGGACAACCAAAGACTTCTCTCTTGCTTCTGAGCTAAAAGCATCTGAGCAATCAAAAGCATTGTGTGACAACAAGATTGACGCGATGGTTTATGTTGTGGGTCATCCAAGCGGTTCGATCAAAGAAGCTACCACTTCTTGCGACAGTACTTTAGTAGAAGTATCTGGTGAAGCTGTAGAAAAATTGATCTCTGAGAACAGCTTCTACCGTAAAGCGACTATTCCTGGTGGCATGTATTCTGGTAACAGCGAAGACGTCACTACCTTTGGTGTAGGTGCGACATTTGTCTCTTCAACTAACGCGCCTGAAGACGTTATTTATCACGTTGTTAAAGGTGTTTTCGAAAACTTTGATAGCTTCAAGAAGTTTCACCCAGCATTTGCTAACCTGAAAAAAGAAGAAATGATAAAAGATAGCTTATCAGCTCCTCTTCATGCAGGCGCAGCTAAATACTATAAAGAAGCTGGCTTATTAAAGTAACAACAAAAGCTAGAGTTTGATTGATAAAAAGTGGCTTATCCAAGGTAAGTCACTTTTTCTATTTAATAAGCACACCTTTTATTTAATGCCCTTTGCTTAACATCGTTTTAACAGCCACATCCAATACCCCTAAGCCCTTCTGACAACCTCCTCTCCAGATAATTTCACCTTAAAAAATAATTAATATTTCCTCATCTTTTTACTATACTCTTTGTAAGTACTATTGTTATAGTCAAGGTATACGGTGTACCTCACCACTATAATAAGGGAACCGTAAAAAGACGTTCATAAAAAGTTATAAACAGCTGGTTAGATTTGTATGGCAGCACGAGGCAGTTCACTCGTTCAATACATGACTATCGCTCTCGCTTTAACGGGCACAACAGCGATAACGGACGCTAATGATCTCGGTATCAATACAGAATCAACGCTAGAAATAGATAATAGCTATCAGCAATACCTTGCTGATATGACAACCAAGCTCAACTCTATCATTATTGAAGAAGAAGTTACTCATACTGATTTCTCTCAAACCTCCCTCGTCGACCTGAAACTAAATGATTCAACACAGTTATTCCTAGGTAAAAAAAACATTCACTACAATAGTCTGATTTATCTTCAAGATTATAATCAGGGGTTCAGTAGTGATATCAAATTACCCAGTATGAATAGCCGCTTTAAAACATTTACCAGTAGCACTAAAAATGCCAGCGACTATGAATTTAATACGAACCTAGGTATTGATGATAACAACAACCGCGCAAGTGGCATTATTTGGGAATACAAACCAGCAACACCCTTTTCAACAAAAGCAGAAGATTTACTGTTTACTACGAGTTATTTATCTGGCGACAGTGATATAGATAATCAAAATGGTGATGCCGTTAGTTTTACAACCTCGGCGAGCGCATGGAACAAAACGCTTCAATTGCATGGTGAATATGCACAATCTTCGTTTAAAAATACGAAAGAAAAGGCAGACTATACTAGCCAGAGACATGCGGCCCAACATTATCGTATTCTATATAACCCTTTTATTGAGAAAAATGAAACTAAAAAAGGAAAATGGAATATTGGTTTAGAGAAAAAAACCATAGAAGATAAGTTCCAAACATTGTTTAACCGCAGCCTACCGGGCGACCGTGATATTGCACGCTTATTCGGACATTACGAAAAAGAACTATCCTCAAAGGGGACGCTGTCTACTGAAGCATCATTTACCCGTGAAAAAAATAATTTGGACAATCAATTAGATACGACTGACAATATCAATACTGGCAACATTATTGGTCGATACAAGCAAACCCCTCCAGTAGAAAAAGAGAAGCTCTCTCTCTTTGGGCAACAGGAATACAGCTTACACTACACTCAATCGAATAAAGTTCAACGCTTTCATTTGCAAGAACACGCTCAAAATGAATCCTTAGATTCTGACCCAAGCTCTAACCACAATCAATACCAAGCCATTAATATAGAAGGCCGTTACCATTATCCTAAGTGGCAATGGTTTTACAAGGGTGGTCAAGCCCAAGCCAATGATAAGCTCGATCATAATGCTGGCTTTCGTAGTTACGAATTAGAAATGGGAACAGCGTTTTCTATTAGAGATAATACAATTAACCTGAATATGCGCACACTCAATAGCCGCAAAGTACACTCTGGACTAAAATCAGCTGAGATAAATTATGGTCTTAGCTTTCATCGCGCCCTTGCATTAGACAACACATCATTCAAGCTGGACCTTCACTATCACCAGCGTGATACCGAACTAAGCATCCACGATAGCGAGCACTATGAAAAAATCGCTATTTCTGGGCATTTGCAAAAACGCTTACTCAAATCAAAGGGGCTATACCCCAATATTGATCTAGACTTATCGCTCAATTACAAACAAGAACGGAATGCTTTTTCAGGCCTAGATCAACATAACCATCATGCTTTATTGGATGTAAAGCTTAGTTGGCTCTCGAATCAACATGCCTTACCTGATACTGATCCCGAGGTTGATGCTTCGCTTCAATAAATCACTGCTTTATTTTTATCTTGCTTTTTTAATGCACCCCTAAACTCTAGCTGACTAATTCCTAAACTCTAGCGACCTAATTCCTCAACTCTAAGCGCTTTGTTCTTTTATTTTTACCTTATCGTTTTTTACTCGACAAAATCACACTCTTCTGGTTATTTTCCTCATCTGATTCGTCCACTTTATTATCTCTATCGACAAGAAATTGCATCTCTGCTTGGCCTGAATGAATACTCACCGTTTTCCAAAAGGCAAGCTTATGCTTGAATACCTGACCTGATTTCAAGGGAGGAATGCGTATGGCAATGCTGTCAGGAAATAGCGGATGACGATAAGACTCAAGGCTCGGGTAATGCGGGCAATCACCATGACACTGTAAGGTCAGCCATGTTGCTTCACTCTTTAGCGCTCCCTGATTAACCACAAAGATAACGCCGTTATCTTTAAAGTTATTAGTAATCGGCAGTAAGTCAGCCTGTAATGTCTCTAATATGGGCTTAGCCGAAATGGATACTGCCAATACGGCGATGGTAATGGTGAATAATATGATTTGGCTTGGTTTTGTTAGGAATATCATCTCGTTCTCCTGAAGCTATTTTGCTCTCTAGCGGCCCTATAACAGCCATTGATAATACTGAGTCGAGCCACTGCTTCAGAATGTTCAAATAAATAACAACATGCCCTTTATCAACGCAAAGACCCTATCACTAGGCAGGGTACAGGCAAGAGAGTCAAACAAAAGTGATCAAAAATGAGGGCTGGTCAGCAGCAAGGGCTCTCTATAGAATGGGGCTATGAGCAATAGTTAGGAATGGTGTTCAGCAATAATGGAGGATGGGTCAAAATCTAAAATAACAACCGTAGACATGCCATGACAACAGATATTACGCGATTCTCACACAATATTGAGCTCTTATATGAAGCCTCATTAAATCCAGATCGCTGGCCCTACGCCTTAGAAGCATTATGTGAAGACCTCAATGCTGAGAAGGTACAAATGCTCTATATCGACTCCCAAGACTTCTATTTTTCATTTGCCTGTAGCATTGGCTTTGACCCTAAAGCACACGATATTACCTCTGGCCGCTTTCGCCGCTACTTAGCCGAAGACCCCGTCGCCAATTACGGTATCTCACACCTAGACGAAATCTATGCCGATAGTAGAGTAATTGACCCTGAGGTATTGCGTGCATCAGCCATGCAAAAAGAAATTCGAGACCCTGTCGACATGTCACAAATGCTCACGTCTTTTATGACCGATGGCACCGATGACTGGTCTGGCATTTGCTTTTTTAGGGGCCGAAATCAACCGGCTTTTAGCGCAGAGGATGAAGCCACACTAGAGCGGTATGCGCCTCATATTAAAAAGGCCACCTATATTCATAAAACCATTATCGGCTCAGCAAAATTGAAGACGATACAACATGCGGTATTGGATCACTTAGACTCGGGTATATTGGTAGTCGATGAGTTTCATGATGTTGTTATCTGCAACAAAAAGGCTGAGGAAATTATGAATGAAACGAAGGCCTTCAAAATCAAAAACAATCGTATTATTTGCCGCAATGGAGCAGAAAATACGCGCTTGCATCAATCAATTGATGAGGCACTAGGCCAACCCTCAAGTGAGACTAGTTTTCGCCGTATCGCCATTAAGTTAGGCGGTGAAAAGAATGACTTATCTGTTTTGGCAGTGACAACGCGACTTCAGCTACAAGCACTAGAAGAAAAGAAAGATAATATTTCGATTAATCGACCTTATTACACCGCAAAGATCCCGTCCAAAAAAAGTGTGATGATCACACTTGGCAGCCTAGTGGATAAACCCAACTATTCAACAGATATGCTAGAGGACTTATTTAACCTTACCCCCGCAGAGGCTGCTTTAGCTGTTTGTTTAGCGGAAGACCGCTCCTTACAAGAAGCCGCCGATATTCTTGGCCGCAAAGTTGGCACGGTGCGCGTACAACTACAAACCATCTTTGAAAAAACTGACACCAATCGCCAAGCTAGCTTAATTAGCTTGATTGCGTCTATTCCCTAGAACTATCCCTAAAACCATCCCTAGAACTACCCCTTAAGACCATCCCCTAAGATTATCCGCCCCATACTACTCAGCTCCATATACCCTGCTCTCTACTTAGCACTATATTGTTTTAGCACCCTCCCTTTTGTTTGTCTATATATCAAATGCACTATGCGCCATTACTCTATATATCAGATGTGTTATTCGTATATTAATTGCAAACTCTCCTACTGTAGTCAATAACATTATTTTAAATATTGAACAAAATAAACGGAGGCCTCGACCTATCGTTGAATCCATTATGGAATCAAACCAATAATTTAAATTTTAGGAGAATGATAATGAAAACACCTATTTTAACGAGCGCATTGCTAGCGGTACTGATCAGTTCAACCTTACCTGCACAAGCAGCATCTAAAAAACCTTATTGTTCAGCTGGCAGCAATAGCGGCGTGCACTGGGTAACATGGAGCGCAGGTGATATTAAGTCCGCTTGCTATACCGCTATGATTAAAACGTTCAAAAAAGGTAAGCATGTTGATGCGCTTTCAAAAGGCTACTACAAAACAGCGGGCTTAAATAAAGCATCACTGACATGTAAAGAGGGCAAGAAGAAAGTGGTCGGCAATGGTACTGAGGTGTTTACTAATGCAGTCAACATGAAAAATCAATTGGGCTGGAAAAAAGGCTGTGTCATTGTTGTTAAATAAATAGGAAGCTATAGGGGGCAAGACATGGAAGTCAACACAACAAAAAGTAGATTGAGAGAATACATTTTTACTAACTATTTCTAGCTATTATTCGCGCCAAGATTAATCGTTATACTCAATTCTATTAATACCGCCTATAAAAGCCAAGATTCCAATCGATTTATATTGCTATTTTAAGAGCCGCCGTTTGCTACTACTCACCCAAACGATATCTACAAAAATAATGAGGCCTGTCAGTTAAGGAAAATATTATGTTACGGCAAACTTGTACTACTATCCTACTCACTTATTGCTTTCTGGTTTCTGTAACACCAGTGCAAGCAGCAACATTAAACCTTGTACTACTGCCTCCAGAAAATCAACATTTTAGGGAAGCCAAACAAGAAATAAAAATCGAGTTCCCCTTCAATATTCTGGACAACATTACCACACAACTGGCTTTAGAAATTGATTCTATCGATGTTTCATCCATGGTGAGAGTTGACGATCGTTTAATTATCTTTACGCCCCCAAGTCCATTAGTGGTCGGGGTGCACGAAATGAGATTGGTGGAATATGCAGTCAATGGGGATATTATTGAGCTGGGTAATTGGACATTTGAAATACGCCAGTCTGCCACATTTAGAGAACAGCAACTGAGCATTGGTGCCTCCATCAACAATTATTATCTCGCCGATAGTGATTCTTCTGAGGGAGAACCTGATGTAACAGAATATGGCGCTGATGGTTCTGCAAATATCACCTACACCGCAAGCAATGAAAATGCAGCGCTAAACTTTACGGGCGATTTACTCTATGTCGAAGCCGAAGAAAACTCAGTGCGAGGAGAACAAGTTGATCTTGGCGAATATCTCTTAGGTATCGACCTTGGAAAAAACACCCACTTTGATGTTGGCCACCATGCCATTAATCATAACAGCTTGATCTATAACGGTTTTAATCGACGCGGGTTATCAGGCCGCTTCACTCTTCCTTCACTCAATAGTGCGTTACAAATATTCAGTAGCCGCACGGGCGATTTACAAGGTTTTACCCGAGGCCTAGGCGTCGAAGATGAGGATAACCGCACCAGTGGCATCACGTTGGATTATCAACCCTTCAGTAATAACCCTGAACTACTGACTTTTTCTACCAGTTATATTTCTGGCAAACGTAAGGATGAAGATTTCACTATGGGTATACCGGTTGAGGAGTCATCAGGGGAGGCAACAAGCATTGCACTTGATAGCCAATTACTGGATAAAGCACTACGCGTACGGATAGAAGCAGCTCAATCTGAATTCGATTTTGATGGTGATAGTACCGGCCTTGATAAAGAGCGCGATAACGCCTATCGCTTTATTACTCAATACGCTGCCCAAGCAATAGGGAGTAGCGAAACACCGGTATTTTGGGATATCAGTTTAGAAAAAATTATCGTCGAGCCTAATTTTTATTCCTTATCCAATAGCCACCTTGCATCGGATCGAGATTTTACACAACTCACTAACAACCTATCTAAAGGCCCTTGGCTATCACAACTGATACTAGCTTATGAAGAAGACAATCTAGACGACCGTTTCGATTCGACAATCAACACAACTAGCGCATCACTCATAATAGAATATACCCAAGCAAATGCGACCAGTGATAAGCACTCTCTCTTGGGCATACCTACCTATCGCTTAAGTTATGGTGCCTCTAAACAAAACCAAGAGGGTGTAGAACTAGATCAACTGCTGGCTCCCCTGCCCGAAAACGAAAATGAAACACGTTATATAGAGCTATTCAGTGAGTTTGTTTATAAACGTGGCAGCTGGTCATTAACATTGAGTGATGATGAACTCGATAGCAACCCACTTATACAATCGGATAGCTCAACACAGTCAGCTATTTTCAGTAGTAATTTTAACTTTAATGAATCACATTCTATCGGTGTCGATATTACATCGAGCACAACGAAAGAAGACGAGACAAATCTTCGCTACGACGAATTGATATACAATTTAAATTTCAATTCTAACTTCAGACGTGTGGGCATTAATACTTACTTTGCGATTAACTATGAACAAATAGAAGATGAAATCAGCGGGCCACCTACCGATGAATTTGATCGATTCGTATTAGGGGCATCGCTGTCTAAACAATTGCTACGCGCCAAAGACCTATTCCCCGGTATAGACTTACGCCTCAGAGGTTCTTACAGCGATACCGATGATCGCTCCAGTTTTGATGATGACTCGGATTTTTATGAAATCTTTTTGGATCTCAACTTTTATTGGGATGTTAACCGACCAAGAATAGAAGAGAGCCTTTAAGGGGATACATGATGAGAAAAACAACAATGACTACAAATAAAAGATTAGCCATGGCGATTGGCACCTTGGCCCTCTCCTTTTTTTCGCAACTTTCGAGTGCTACCTTTGTCGGTACCATTAATGCCAGCCCGCAAGGCACAGGCACCGTTAAAAGCAACCAAGTTAGCACCACTCGTATTACTTGGAGCGGTTCTTCTGATAGCGCAGGTTCTAATACGCCGGGCCAACCCTACAATGTTTTTTCAAGCCAAGGGCAATTTTTTGTAGGACAAAATGTAATTGCTACCAATAACCGACGCGTGTCATCTACTTTAATCGCAGGCACACTTAATGCTTTTACCATTAGAGAGTCACTACAAATACCTCGCAGTGTTTTGGCTGCTGTAGAGCAAAATAACGTGACTCTTATACAATATGTTCGCACCTTTACCGACGAGAGCGGCGGAACAATACCCAACAGTACCGCTGTTGCAACACTGCGTGTCACTAGCTCTAATAGCGGCACATTATCACTATCTCAAGTTGATTTACGTTTTAATACTAAAAACTTAAGTAAGGTTATAAAGGTAGACGAAGCATTATCAGCTTACGCTGAGATTAGCCATGGTGGAACGGGCTTGTTTCAAGCGGTATGGGAGATTGCAACACCTATTAGTACATCTGGTACACCTATCTTTACACGCCTAGCAACTGTTCGTCAGTTTTTGGGGGCTGGGCGCAATATTGTTATTGAAAGCCCTCGGCTACCTAGTAACTTAGTAGGTAATTATACTCTACGCCTGAGAATTATCTCACCCGAAGATGCATTTGAGGATTTAGAGTTACGCTATTCTGTTATACCGAGTAATGCAGCCAATATTGTTTTACAGACTATCTTAACAACCTCGCCATTGCCCAACAGCCGTATTGACGAAGGCACTGTATTTAGTTGGCAGGGAATTACGGGTGCCAACACGTATCAAATTGAAATTTATGAAACAAAACAGAATAACCTACCGAATATTGGCAGTGACTCTATTTCCACCAATGAGCCTGACACACAAGGACACACACTGTCTTCTGGCGTGCTACTACCCAGTGAAAAGACATCGTCTGCACTCACTAAAATCGCACTAAAGCATCTTCAAAAAGGCAAAGCATATCAATGGCGTATTGTTGCGATTAACAAAGACGGCTTTATTATTGGAAAAAGTGCCTATCAAAAAATTCAATACAGGTAAAAACAATGAACACTCGAAAAAAAAATAAAACACATTGTCGGGCTCTTCTACTGTCTATTTTAATATTGAATACTTTAGGTTCGGATGCACAAAACCAGTCCGATAAAAATAATATTGAAGCCGATACGAATTCATCGCAAACTCAAAATAACTCTCCTATTGATAGAAATAACCCCGTTGTCGGTAGGATTTTATTTTTACAAGATAATGTGGGTAATAAAAGTGGCAATAGTATTAAGAATGATAAATCACTGAATACACCTCAAGGGCTAGATTCTAATAACAATCTTAATAACGCTATCAACAATGCTAACCCTATTGAACAAACTCCCGGACTTGAACAGCAAGAATTAAATAAAGAGCTAGGCAACTCAGGACCGAGGCAAACTCCCAGAGAAGGTTCTGTTTTTGTCGGTAATAATGGCGGCCGTACCGGTGCACCCGGAGGCAACGGCGGGGGTGACAAAGGTTCTGTTTTCGTCGGCAATAATGGCGGCAACATCAATGGCACTAGCCCCAGCGGTGGGGATAAAGGTTCCGTCTTTGTCGGTAACATTAGTGGCAATGCAGGCGGCGGGCCTAATGGTACTCGACCCACTGGAAATAACGGGGGAGGTAAAGGTTCCGTTTTTGTCGGTAACATTAGCGGCAATGCAGGCGGTAATACAGGTGCGAATAAAGGTAGCCCTAGCCCCGGCGGTAATAATAAAGGGGGCGAAAAAGGCTCTCTCTTTGGGGGCAATATTAACGGTAATAAAGATGGTGGCAATAAAGACGGCGGTAAAGGCAGCATTGGTATTAACAAAGGCAATTCTACTGGCAATAAAGGCGGTATTGGATTAAATAAAGGCGGCTCAGGTGCCAACAAGAATGGCAGCATTGGTCTTAAAGGAAATAATAAAGGCAGTATTGGTAGTAATAAAGGAGCGAGTGGTGGCGGCAATAAAGTAGGCACCACAAAAGGTAGTAGCAAAGGAGGCGCGATAGGGGCGAATAAAGGCGGTAGCGGTTCCAGCAAAGGCTCAAGCAAGGGAGGCAGTGGCGGCAGCAAAGATACAAGTAAAGGTGGTAGCGGTGGCAGCAAGGACACAAGTAAAGGAGGAAGCGGTGGCGATAAAGGCGCTAGTGGTGGAGATAAAGGTGCCAGCGGCGGCGACAAAGGAGGCGATAAAGGAGGTAAAGACGCGGGTTCCTTATTACTCAATCCAAGCCAAGGTGGCGGAGCATCAGGAACCGCACCAGGAGGTCGTATAAACGGTAGAACCGGAGGCGGTAGAGTCAGAGGCGGCACATCACCAGGAGGCTTTGGCCCTCAAGGGCAGCCCACCACATTACCCGGTACGGCCATTGACCCAGGCACACAAATTCAAAATGGCTCGCCCATTCAAGGTGGCTCATTCGAGCGACCCGAGCGGTAGCGCTGCAATGATCAAAACAGTTGTTGGGTACTCATCTTTATTAAAGAAAAGGTATTGGCAGGCTTTTCTGTCGATATTGGCCTCTATTTTTATCGTATGGCATGCGCTTGCCATCATTATCGGACCTGCTCCGGGTTCTTATTTAATGAGCAAGGTATACCCTATTTTCAAACCTTATTTGGTCGCTTTACACCTCAACAATGAGTGGGGGTTTTTTGCTCCTGACCCAGCCAAAGGTACCCTACTTCGCTATAGCGTGACTGACGAGAATGGTGTTGAACATGTATTTAAATTGACGGAGAACTTACGACGTCGAGATCATACCTTCCTACGCTATACCTCACTCTATTTAACAATAGGGCGAAATAATGAAGCCTTTGTAGCGAGCGCAAAAAATTACTTATGTCGTCAACACGCAGATTTAAACCCACGGCAGCTGCAATTTTTTATGGGTCACCAGTTATCGATTACACCGGATGAAATAATTGAGGGCCATCGTGCATTGGATGATCAACATATGCAAATTGAATACCTCAATGCTATAGACTGCGAGCCCAAGTCATGAACAAGGTAATATTCATATGGCAGCGGATGTGGTTTAGAAAAGATGATGGTTTACAGTTAGAAATCATACGCTTTTTGATTGGTTGTTTACTGCTGGTTAACTATGTTGGTTTAACACCCCACCTTCTTGACTTATACTCGCAAACGGGCTGGGTTAACTTAGCGGCAGTGGACTATGAGCTAAAGACTCCTTGGATTATTTCCCTGCATTTTTGGTTAAGCGAACCGTGGCAATTCTTTACCTTTCACGGGGTATTTATCAGCGCCTGTCTCTGCTTTACCCTTGGTTATCGTACGCAGTGGGTAAAATGGCTCGTCTTATTTGGTCACCTGTCTTACCTACACCGAAACCCCGGTGTTATTTATGGTGTAGACAATATACTGGCCAGCTTATTGTTACTCCTGTGTATAGCTCCTATCGGGAAAAATTTTAGTCTTGATGCCAAAAGGTATCAACATAAAAAAGTCGACCTTAAAAAACTAAACAAACTCGATAAAAAAAATGACTTAGAACTGAGCCCTTGGGGGTTTAGCTGTACCCGTTTAATTCAATTACAGATGGCGACCTTATTTTTCTTTTCTGCTGTGGATAAACTAAAAGGAGAGACATGGTGGTCGGGCGATGCGCTATGGATCGCTCTCAATAACTTTGAGTTCAATAATGTATCGGTCATGTGGTTAGCTGAACATTACTGGATCGCAAATTTAATGACTTACGCCACCTTAATGATCGAACTAGGCTATACCTTCTTAATCTGGGGAAAACCGACACGCCCCTACTTTCTTATCGCTGCCTTACTGCTGCACCTAGGCATTGCTGTATTAATGGGTTTATACCTCTTTGCTGCTGTAATGGCAGTAGGACATCTGGCATTTTTACGAAGCGAGTGGATATTGGCGTTTTTAACTATCTGGGAGCAAAAATTTAGAGTGAGCGTGAATCACACTATTGATAACAAGCGTTATTTGCTATATCGCTACCTACTTAAGCCTAGCTAAAAATAACATGAACATTTGATGCTTACTGTACGACTTAGTTTAGGAACCCCTAACTCAATACAGGATAAAAGCAATGAAAACTTTCACTAAATCAACCATCGGCGCCATCATTATGGTTAATATGCTTTCAGCCAGCGCTCTTAGTTATGCCGAGACTGTTAAACGAATAGGCCAACATCAACACATCAGCATAGAGAACAATAAGGTCAAAATACCTCGCAGCGAACAACAACAGCGCCTCGTCAATGAAATTAATAATAAGCCGGATTTAATACCGCTAGTGGACCAATTTGATCGCCAAGGCATTGTAAAAGTAAGGAATATTGGCAACAAAAAAAGCGCCAAAAGCTTTTTAAACATTGATTGCGATCATCAGGATAAATCTAGATGCCCTGAACTCGATAAAAAATATCAAACTCGTTATAGCGTATCTGGCTACGGCGATGATTTTATGGTTAGAATACCCGAACTAAACCCCGGGCAAACCTATTCGCACCGACTGCCCTTTTGGCGTGAATTAACATGGGGCCCCGGCCACTATGTTATTAGCTTTCAGGCAGATGCAACGAATAGTAATAATGAACTCAACGAAAGAAATAACATAGCACAACATACGCTCGTAAGGTAAGTAGAGTTTATCTTAGGAGCCTAGCAAAAGGATTATACACGGCATGAATGATGACATTGAATTATTGAACGGCATCAAAAATAAAGACATGGCTTCCATGGAAGCCTTTTATCGGCTTTATGAAAATATCGTTTATCGATTTTCGATGAAAAAGTTGAACAATGAATTTGATGCATCCGATATAGTCAACACAGTGATGCTTGAAGTGTGGAATACAGCTCACCGCTTTGAAGGACGCTCAAAAATATCAACCTGGCTAATTGGAATAGCGAACCACCGCATTATCGATTTATTAAGGAAAAAGAAAAAGGGAGAGGTCGATATTGATGAAGCCAGTGGTATCAGTGACGATTCAGTTGATATGCAAAAAGTGGTCGAGGCATCGCAAACACGCCGCTTCATTGATTTTTGCTTAGAAAAACTGAGCGGTGATCACAAACAAGTATTGCAACTGTTGTTTTTTAATGAAGCATCCTATGAAGAAATATCCGATGCGCTCGAATGCCCTATAGGCACAATTAAATCACGACTCTATCATGCCAAAACCTTACTCAAAAAATGCTTGGAAAAACGAGCTGAATTCAGTTGAGACAAGATTATGAATAAAGATGACATTATTGAAAAAATACCCGAATATTTAAATGGCAATCTATCAGATAATGATATCCGCGCCATTGAATCAGCCGCTGAACGCGATGAGAGCATCCGTATGGAAATCGAATTTATGAAGTCGATTCAACAGCAGATCCTATCAGAAAAAATAGAGTCGCCAACAGAATGGGGCTGGGCTCGCTTAAAACAAACGATAGAAAGACAGAATATAGAAGAAGATGAAACGGACACAAACATTCACTCGGGCACGAAAACCGTATCCACTATCAAACCTATTTGGAAAAAGCTTGCGATAGCGGCCTCTTTTGCCTTTGTTATACAATCAGGATATCTTGTTCAACAAAACGTATTTAATAGTACTGACTATCAGCTTTTATCAACAAAGAACCTAGAAAATAGTATTCAAATACAATTCAAAACAGATACGAGCGAGCAAGCAATACGCCAGTTACTCATCAACACAGAAGGCAATATTATTAATGGCCCTAGTGCTTTAGGCATTTATACTATTGAATTTAAAGACCGAGAAACGGCTCTAACTCGTTTAAATGAGAGTGAGATCGTTGAATACGCAGAGTTAAGTGAATGAAAAGGCCTTTTTTTCATTCAATAACACGGGCCTGTATTCATATAGGTCTGCTGTTTTTATGTCAAAGTGTCTTTCAACTTAGCCATGCTCAATATAACATCGTCATCAAAAAGGTCAGTCCATCCGTTTGCTTTCGAGGCGGTGAAGCCGTTGATATTTATGGCAGTGGTTTTGGCAAAAAGACCACTAATAAAATACTTATCTTTACATTAGATGGTAAAGAGTACCTGATTGATAAAATAGAAGAATGGAATTCCAGTAAAATCAGTGCGGTTATACCGAAAGTAACGCTTACCAATAAAGAAAGAAGCGCCACCATTGGCATTCGTATTCGCTCTACTTGGGCGAGCAATAGAGATAGAAACATTCGCTTTTGTTCACAACTTAAAACCGCCAGCACTCCTTTTAATACCCAAGTTAACAGAGAGCTACGCGCCATACCGACGAAAACGCCATTCTCATCTACCTTAAGCGCGTCACCAGCCAATGGAACGGTTACGCCAGAAGGCGCAAACGAACAAGACAATACGCCGGCAAACACTCGCGGGGCAGAAACAGTTTACATTGCTGAAAACACAGAGGCACCCACAACACCAAGAGTAAGCGGTTCATTAACGGGGCTGGGTACACCACCTAAAGTCAATATTAATATCACCCCCAATAAGGCAGAAAGAGAACAGCAAGAAGCGAGAGAAATCATGGTAATCTCTGCCTCAATGGATGAGGCTATTCAACTGGCTGATTTAATCAAACAATACAATATACGAATCAAGAGACGCACTCGTTATAGCAATCTTGGCACAGTTGTTAGCATACTGGGCATCCCAGACACAGCGGATACTGCCACCATTATTCAACAACTGAGAGAATACGACCCTAATTTATGGGTCGACTTTAATCATCGTTACCGTTTGTTAAACGATACCAATCACACCGATAAACTCAACGACACAACTAACGTTAATCCTAAACAGTGGGCCTTTAAACAAGTCTCACGCAGTGCAGTACATGAGGCTTGCAGCAAGAATCAACGCATTGGTATTATCGATACCGGAATATCACCTGATGCCGCACTCGCTCATGCACAAATTAGAGAGAAGTCGTTTATTCCTAATGGTGTCAGCCCAGCCAATAAAGATCATGGCACTGCAATTGGCAGCCTACTACTAGGGAGTGAGGGTACCGATATTATCGGGCTCACACCTCAAGCTACATTATATTCAGCGGCTATCTTTAGACAGCGCGCGAAAAACAAGAGTGACACAACAGCTGAATTTATATTAGCGGCATTGAATTGGTTAGCGGGCGAAAAGGTGGGAGTGATTAATATGAGCCTTGGCGGACCAAGAAACCTGCCTGTAGAACTCGCTATCAAAACACTTAAAAAGCGGGGCATTACCGTTATCGCTTCTGCTGGGGTTAATAGTAATAAGAAACCACTATACCCTGCCGCTCAGGCCGAAGTCGTCGCTGTACGTGCAACAGATATTAACCAAACTGTTTTTAACGAACAAATACAGGGTGACTATATTGATTTTTCTGCACCCGGTGTCGATTTATGGCTACTCAATGCAAAAGGCAAGGGGAAATACATGTCAGGCAGTTCGTTTGCCTCACCTTTTATTGCAGCCAGTTTCATACTGAAAAATAAAAAACTCGACCTCAATCATTTAACTGAAGATCTAGGAGAACCAGGTAAAGACCCTCTTTTTGGTTTGGGTTTTGTTAGCTTACCTAGTCACTGCTGAAATTAACACTCCAGCATTTTTTAAAACTTTATTTAAGACTAAACACAATAAAAATCACTATTTACCAATCACCACCTAAAGCAAGGTAAAGACTCGTTCTTTGTTCTAACAATAAACGTTCTATCGATATTAAATTTGTTTTAGCGCTAATTAAACGTTGCTGTACTGACAGTAAATCTAACAAGCTAATTTCACCTTCCTTGTAACGCAGGCTAGCAATTCGATAGGCTTTGTCAGCTTCCTGTTGAACAATACTTAATTCATCTCGACGCTGCTGGAGTACTGTACCCTGATCTAATCCAGTTTCCACTTCATTAAAGGCAGTTAATGCTGATTGACCATAGTTAAACAATGCCTGTTTTTGTTCAGCTGATGCAGCATCGACTTGAGCTTGTGCTGCTCCACCATCAAATAGTGATGCAACTAAATTTGCACCTAAACGCCACGTTGTATTAGCTGGGTCAAGCACACTTGATAAAGCGTTAGAAGAACCTCCTAAAGCACCCGTCAAACTAAGAGAGGGTAAACGCGCTGTTCTTGCCACTTCGCGCTTGTTAAATGCAGCTGCTACGCGTCGCTCTGCAGCTATCATGTCAGGGCGGCGTTCAAGCAGTTCAGATGGGATACCAGCAGGTGGTGCTGGAGGTACATCGGGCAAAGTATTTCCCGCTTGTATTTCAGCACTTGGGTAACGCCCTAAAAGAACTTCTAGTGCTCTGGCTGCATTACGCTGCGCTCCTTTTAAGCTAATTAACTGCTCTCGGGCACTCGCTGTATTCGACCTAGACAGGGCTAAGTCTTGCGCTGATACCATCCCATTCTTGTATTGGACGTCCACTATGCGAGCGGTTTCTTCAATAATATCGACATTTTCAAGAGCCGACTCTATCTGAACGTTCGCTTCGATTAATGCGAAATAAGCTTGCGCTGTTGTTGCCGCTAATGAATGTTGAGCATAACGAAAATCTGCTTGAGCTGCTTTAACACTATTCACAGCAGCTTGCTGATTATTACGGATACGTCCCCATAGATCTAATTCCCAACTGACCTGTAGACCAAGACCGCGGCTATCAACAGGTTTTATATCACCACTGCCAGTTCCAGCTCGAGCAGCATCCGAACTTAGACCAATGTTTGGCTGCAGAGCCACGCCTGCTTGTTTTGCTAAAGCTTGCGCACTTTCGACACTCGCTGCTGCGGCTTGTAGATTGCGGTTATTCGTTTGGGCTTCTAAGACTAGACGATCCAGTAAAGTATCATTAAACGATTGCAGCCAATCCACTGTTATATCACTTGGGTTGGATTGAGTGCTCCAATTTTTTGCCGTTAGTGATGTTTGTTCACCAATTTTTTCCTTTACTGCAATTTCATTTTTTTTAGTTGCTGCAGCTCCACAATTTATCAACACGCTCGCTAGTGAAAATAGCCCGATAAACTGTAATAAAGGTGTACTTGTTAAAAACATTATTGCTTTCCTATCATTTTTTAACTTAGTGATTATGTTTCATCTAGGCGAATCTTAAAGAAAATACTATAGAGTACCGGTATGACCAAAAGTGTTAACGCCGTAGCAAAGAGCAAACCAAAAATTAGCACCACAGACATAGATTGAAAGAAAGCATCTAAATAAAGCGGTAAGACTCCTAACACCGTTGTTAATGTGCCCATCATAACAGGACGCAAACGACTAACTGCAGAATCAATGACTGCCGTATAGCGCGCTTTACCTGTCTTGATTTCGAAATCAATTTGATCAACTAATACGATAGCATTTTTAATTAACAAACCTGAAAGAGACAATACGCCTAGTATCGCCATAAACTCAAGAGGTAGTCCTGTCACCAAGAGGCCAACAACAACACCTATAATAGAAAGCGGTACGACAAGCCAAATAATGACAGGCTGGCGAACTTTACCAAATAAAATAAAGACTACCAGCACCATTGCAAGCAAACCTAAAGGTAAGGTGGACGCAAGGTTTTCATTAGATTCTTTAGAGTCTCCGTATTCACCATCCCACTCAAGCGTGTAACCATCAGGCAAAGGAATTGCTTCAATCGCTGGTCTCAAACGTTCCTGCAATGTTGCAGCCAGCTCATCAGGAAAGGGGTCAGACTGTGCTTTAATAGTCCAGATTCTATCTTCTCTTTGCAATAAACCATCACGCCAAACAGTGGTAAAACCATCAACGACCTGACGAATAGGGACTAGCTGTCCTGTGCTCGAACTCAGTATTTGAATATTACGAATATCATCAATACCTACTCGCTCATCAGCTGGTGCTCTTGAAATAATGGGCAACAGCTCATCACCTTCACGATAAACACCCACCGAGCGGCCTGAAAAATTGGTTTGTAATGCATTCGTTAAATCTTGACGCGAAATACCAACACGTGCGCCCTTCACATCTGAATATAGAGGTTCAATAACACTGACTGCTTGCCTCCAATCATCTTTAATGGATAAAGCTCGGCCATCTGCAACCATGATCGCTTTTGCTTGATTAGCCAATGTTCTTAGAACGCTCGGGTCTGGGCCTTTAAAGGCTGCCTCAATCTTCGAACCACCACCGGGGCCCAACTGAAAGCGCCAAACTTTCGCTTGTGCATCAGCATAATTTTCATCGATATAAGACTGGATTTGTGGAATTAAGGCATCTATTTTTCTGTAGTCATCCACTTTCAGTAATAATTGACCATACGCTTCGTTTGCTGATTCAGGAGAATAAACCAACATAAAACGAATACCACCGCCTCCTATACTTGTTTGAATATCTTCGACGCCTTCCAATTGCTCGACAAATACTTCTAGAGACTCCATATCTCTTTGTGTTTTAGTCAGTGTAGCGCCTTGTGGCAGCCAATAATCAACCACAATTTGAGGCGTTGTCGACGCGGGAAAGAAACCACTTTTAACAAATTGAAAGCCCCAAACGGATGCAATAAAAACACCGATAACACCAGCTACTGTATACCAACGCCCTCGTATGGCTGTATCTACTAAAGATGTATAAGCAAGTAAAAAAGTACTCTGTTTTTTTGCTACTAATGACTGTTGATCGCGCTCTTTAAAGAGCCAATAACAAAAGAGCGGCGTTAGAGTAATCGCAAATACCCAACTATATAACAAAGAAATCAGAATGACCCAAAACAAGTGGCCGGTAAATTCAGCGGTAGAACCCGGCGCAAACCCGATAGGAGCAAAAGCAATAATGCCAACCAAGGTGCCTCCTAATAAGGGCCACTTAGTTTGACTGACTATTTCTTTTGCGATATCTAATTTTTTCCTTCCTTGTTGCACACCGATCAATATTCCTTCTGTGACAACAATCGCATTATCAACCATCATTCCCAAAGCGATAATTAAAGCGCCTAGAGAAATTCGATGCATAGGAATATCAACGATACTCATCGTCGCCAAAGTAGCAGCAATGGTTAACAGCAATATGGCACCAATAACGATTGCAGATTGCATACCCATAAAAATGAATAAGGTGATAATCACAATCGCTAATGCAACGATGACATTAACAACGAAGTCCTGTACGGCCGCATCAACGATATTACCCTGATGATAATATTCATGTAACTCTATGCCCAACGGACGACGGCTTTCCGCTTGTTTTATTTTTGCGTCTACCGCTTTACTAATAGCCACAATATTACTGCCCGACTGACCAGCTATACCTAAGCCAATTGCACTCTTGCCATTATAGCGATGAACTAATCGCGGCGGAGTCTGGTACCCTCTCCAAACGTAAGCAATATCTTTTAAATAAATCAGTCTAGATTCAGTATTTTGCCCTTGGGTCGGGACAACTAAATTTTTAATTGCTTCTACTGAATCGATACCTCCAGAGGGAGAAATCATAATACGTTGATCGTTAATAACGACATCACCCGATGCTGCAAGTGTATTTTGCTTTTCCAACATTTGATAAATACTACTAACAGAAACACCTAAACTGACTGCGTCTTGACTGGATATCTCTACAAAAATTGCTTCTTGCAATATCCCGCTGGTGTTTACTTTGGCAACACCATCCACTTGCAGTAAGTCGTCTTGTAATGACTTAACATAACGCTTTAACTCAGCGGGAGAATAACCTTCGCCGGTAATAAAGTAATAAAGACCATAAACATCACCAAAATCGTCATTCACTATTGGGGTTTGTGTACCTGGAGGCAATGATGACTCTGCATCTTTTACTTTATTTCTTAATTTAGTCCAGATCAGTTGTAAATCCGCTTTCGTCGGCGAGAATTCGTACTTAATATCAACCGTAATTTCAGAAACACCGGCACGAGACTTAGAGGTAATCACATCCACTTCTTGAAGTTGCTTAATCGCTTTTTCTAGTGGTGACGTCACTTCTTCAGCGACTTGCAAAGGGCTAGCGCCAGGATATTGGGTATAAATAACAGCGGATCGAATGGTAAATTCTGGGTCCTCGAAGCGAGGCATTGATTCATAAGCAGTCAAACCGCCTACTAAGGCAAGCAAGATAACGATAACACTCAGAACTGTATTTTTAATGGTAAATTCAGCGATATTCATATTTGACTCAGTATTCGTAGGGGCATCAATATTTTAAAAATATGAGATAAAACAGAGGACACTATTCATCCCAAGAACGCACCTTCATGCCCTCACTCAAATAGGCAGCTCCCGCACCAGCAATAGTCTCGCCCGCTGACAAACCCTTACTGACGCGTAAACTATTACCGATACCCGGCTCAACTTCGATTAAACGCTTTGATACCGTCATTAAATCATTATCTACCAACCATACATATTGCTGATTACCTTCTGACAAAATAGCCGCCAGAGGAATCGCTGCATTGATATTCGCCGCATCCGCATTAGACTCTGCTATCAATGTCGCATTCATTCCAGGAAGGATTAATAAATCTTCAGGAGGGGTAAATGAGAATACAACTTTGTAGGTTTGAGAAACAGTATCAGCAACCAATGTTGCCTTTTTAAACGTTGCCTCTATTTTTTTAGACGGTGCCGCATCGAGGAAGACAAAGGCCTGTTTGTCGCTACGCTGCTCTACCGTCGCAATCACACTGGCAGGCATATCAATCGATGCCTCTAGCGCTGTTAAGTCAATGATTGATGCTGCTTCGGTACCGGGCTGAATGGCCTGTAATTCTTTTATTGGCAAAGCGGCAATCACACCATTAAACGGAGCCAGCAACACGGTATCATCCAATGCCTTTTTTGCACTATCTAAGCTTGATTTCGCAACATCACGCTGCGTCTTGCGTTGGTCCAATACATTTTTCGCAATCGCATTTTCTTTTGATAAACGCAATGCACGTTGATATTCATCTTCCGCATTTTTAAATTGTGCTTGAGCAGATGTAACTTGGTTACGAAAATCACGTTGGCGCAACTGAGCAATAATAGCCCCTTTCTCAATCTCTTGTGATGCTTTGACAAAGACTTTCTCGACTACACCACCTACCTCAAAACTCAAAGACGATGATTGAGCTGCATCTATAACAGCTGGATAGCGGTTTGATTGTTTTGAATCTGGGGCTGCTATGGTGATGAGTTTAATTGGACGAACTGCTGGCTCAGTAATAGTCTGCTGCTCTTTTTCAGCACAAGCAACCAATAATGCCATGGTAACAACGAATAGAAAAAGGCAAATACGACGTAGAGAATTAATGCCGATTAGCATAATAGGTAACCTTCCATTATCATTAGTAAAATAGTAAATTTAAAGTACCTTGAGATAGAACAACATTATGAAGGCTAACCATTCAAATTACCACTATGATTAACCAGCTACTACTAGGCTCTATCGTTATTGTATCGACAGTGATTATTCAGGTTGTACTATTCAATGTCGCTATTCTATATTTAACACGCATAGCTAACTGGCTAAATAATCCAGCCTCTTTTCTTAAAACATCAATAGTAATGACGGCCGTTGTCTTATGGACACTTTTAGCGATTACTATCATCGCTTGGGTATGGGCCTTTCTTCTACTACAGGTTGGCGCACTCAATGCATTGGAAGAAGCACTTTACTTTGTGACTGTCACATTAACAACCTTAGGCTACGGGGATATTACTCTCAACGCCAATTGGCGTTTGCTATCCAGTATGATTGCAGTTAATGGCCTCATTATTTTTGGACTCAATACCGCTTTTCTAGTGCAATTTATACAAAAGACAAGAGGTTTACATATCAAAGACAACACTCGAGCAGATGATTAAGCTATGAATGTATTTATTGTTGACGATTTCCTAACTTACACCTTGGGCATTCTGGTTTTCTTTGCGGGTGTTTATATCAACCGACATATTTCATTTTTGCGTACTTACAACATTCCTGAACCCGTTAGCGGTGGTTTACTCGCGAGCCTAATAACTTTTTCTATTTTTGTATTACTTGACACAGAAATTGAATTTCAATTAGATACCCGCGATACATTGTTAGTCTACTTTTTTACGACTATCGGTCTCAATGCAAAGCTATCTGACTTGATCAATGGCGGTAAGCCATTACTCACTATGCTCGTTCTCACTTTGTCCTATATTGTCATTCAAAATATCGTCGGGATCTCTGGAGCCAAACTCGTTGATAGCCCTACTGCCGTTGGCGTGCTAGCCGGTTCAGCTTCTCTGATAGGTGGCCATGGAACAACCATTGCGTGGGCGCCGGATATCGCTGCAATCGGTGTTGAAAATGCACTAGAAATTGGCATCGCCTCCGCCACCCTTGGCCTTATACTCGCAAGTTTAATTGGTGGACCTATCGCACAATTCCTATTAGCCCGCCATAAGTTAAAGGGAGAAATGGATGAAAAACCAATGGTAGGCATCCCCTATAGTGAAACAGATAGGAATACAGGCTCAATCAATCACATGAATTTAATGGCAGTGATACTGACAATTCATATTGCTATTATTATTGGCTATATGATTAATCAGGCCATTACCGAACTAGGGTTTAAACTCCCTCTCTTCGTCACCTGCTTATTAACCGGTATTATCCTATCCAACAGCGTACCCTACCTATTGCCCAAATTGCATTGGCCTGCTCGCACTCCGGCTTTGGCGATGATTTCAGATTTTTCATTGGGGCTTTTCTTAGCAATGTCCTTGATGAGCATGCAATTATGGACAATTGCAGGGTTAGCGGGACCACTGTTATTTATTTTGTTTCTACAAACAGCTGCCGCAGTGTTTTTTATTATTTTTATCCTTTTCCCATTGATGGGTAAAAATTACCAGGCTGCTGTGTTAAGTGCAGGATTTGGTGGTTTTGCATTGGGAGCAACGCCCACCGCCATTGCTAATATGACCGCTGTTACCAAAGCTCATGGGCCAGCACCCACTGCCTTTTTAATACTACCCTTAGTAGCCGCTTTTTTTGTGGACATTGCAAATGCTTTTGTTATTAGAATTGCTATTTACCTATAAAGGCTGAGCTTAACTTCATTTTAAAAATTTAACCCTGAACTAAATACACTCACGCTAATATTGGATTTTTTATGTCTAAAAATATTCTTCGAGCAAGCATACCGCTCTTTACTTGTCTTTTCTTATCCGGGTGTATGTTTATTGATCTCAACAAAAACGTTAAACAGATTGACAGCGCCATCCATATTAGCGGGAAAGTAGAAGCCAATCACAATAACACCTCTCCCATCGTGGTTACCTTAAGTCGTTCTGAAAATGGAAAATACCCTCTCGAAGCGTATACCGTTATTTATGGAGCCGATAGTTTCGTGCTGTCTGCACCACCTGGGCAATATTACCTACTCGCTTTTGAAGACAGCAATCAAGACTTCACATTACAAGACAATGAACGCGTGAGTTGGTATGGTGCTCCAACATTAATCGAGAAATCCAACACAAACATCAAGCTCGTATTGCGCAACGCGGTAGAAGCCAAGAACACACTTCCTACACTTTACATCCCTGGCCAAACACGCAAAACCGTGAATTTAGAGAGAATGAACATCGGCAAAGTGGTCAAAACAGATATATTTAAACAGGAGAACGGCCCTCTCGGCATGTGGAAACCCGTCGACTTTCACCTACAAGGCAACACAGGTATTTATTTTTTAGAAAAGTATGACCCCAATAAAATACCGGTTCTATTTGTGCATGGAATCAGTGGTTCTGGTCACGACTGGCTTTATTTTTTAAATAATATGGATCGTAAACGCTTTCAACCATGGGTTGTTCAGTACCCATCCGGAATAAGATTGGGCTCATTAAGTAAATCTCTTAGTCAATCTATTAATATTCTTAAAACAACTTACGGTTTTGATCGATTAGCTGTTGTTGCTCACAGCATGGGCGGACTAGTCTCAAGAGGCTTTATAAATGATCAACTAGCCAACCATAACACGAAGATGATCACAACATTCATCACTCTTTCGACACCTTGGCTTGGACATAATGCAGCAAGTCAAGGCACAAAATTTGCGCCTATCGCTGTCCCGTCGTGGTTTGATATGGTGCCTGACAGTCCTTATTTAAATTCTTTACACAAACAATCATTGTCAGAACACATACAATATTATTTACTCTTCAGTCATAAAGGCAAAGGGAGTATTATCAGCGACTCGAATACTGATGGGACTGTGACATTAGCCAGCCAATTGGCCATAAAGGCACAAGAAGAAGCAATTAAAGTGATAGGCTATGACGAAAACCATGTCAGCATTCTAAATAGCCCCGAAACCCTTAAGAAAGTAGAAGCCATCCTCAACACCACACACTAATGGATGATTAGAGTATTTCATTATGCAGCCATTTTTATATCCCATTTTACTTGTATTGTGTATTTCTGGCTGCACCTCTTATAGCAGTATCTCGCAAATTGCAGCTATGCCAGAACCACTAATCTATAGCGATCTTAATATTAAAAACTATTTTTTCCCTCGAAAATTAAAGGAAAATAAAGATATTTTTTACATAACGGACCGCGAGCCCACTAAAAAAGTAGACATTGCCACTTACTACAACTCTAATCGATCTAGCATATTGCGTGTAGGCTCAGGGGAAGTTCAATCATCGATATTAAATAATAAAAATAAAATCAATATTAGCAAAATCGATGAATATGGATATTTAACAGCTGCTTTACCTTACGGAAAATTAACATCAAGGTCTGATGATCACCTTAAAAAAATACCCATTGCTGACAGCCTATTCGCAGAAAAAATAAATAGAAAATTATCCACATCGTCTCAAAAAGATATATACATCTATGTACATGGTTATAAGACCGTTTTTGAAAACCCTTTATTGGTTTCTTCAGAATTCTGGCAGTATATGAATAATGACGGTGTTTTTATTGCCTATGCCTGGCCCGCCACACCAAAGCGCCTCGCTTACTTCAAAGATGTTGAGACTGCACAATTATCAGGACACAATTTGCGCTTATTCATTGAATACCTCAATCATCACACTGATGTCGAGCGTATTCATATTATCGGCTATAGTGCGGGAACACGTGTTGTCATAACCGCCATTCAACAACTCGCGTTAAAGCATCATGATAAAGACAATGAATTCATCAAACAGCACATTCGCATTGGAAATGTCATACTCGCTGCGAGTGATTATGATTCTAGAATTTTTGCTGCTTCCGCTGGAAATGAGCTACTCAACATCCCTGAGATGATGACAATTTATATGTCCAGCACAGATGACGCTTTAGGGCTATCAAACCTGCTTTTCAGTGAGGGGCGACTAGGTCAATTTATTGAAAATTCAAATAACATGCCTAACACAACAAAAATGTTTTTTACAAACAACAAAAAACTTTTTTTTATTAATGCAAGCAATGCACAGAAAGCGAATAGCGGTAATGGTCATGGATATTTCTTTAATAGTCCTTGGGTAAGCAGCGATTTATTACTCATTCTAAAGCATAACTTAAGCCCCCAAAAACGAGGTTTAATTAAAGAAAAAGATAAGATCAATTGGTCATTTTCTAACAACCATGTAGAACGTTTATCTACTATTAGCTCAAGAAAATAGTCGATCAAGACAATCATTACTCTACAGAACTAACTAATACGGCCATTAACAAAATAATAACCTATTTAATTAGACAACCAGAAACCAATAAAAACAAACACCCTCAAAAATAAGCAGCCAGTTCAATCAAGCTCAAAGAGTTATCCCGCTCCTACTTTTGTTGATTGCAAGCTTCCTAAACATTACCCACCATAATCATAAAAAAATATGGCTACGCCAGTTTCATAATTATTTTATGACAAGAACCACCTATCTCATAGCTATGGCGCTCTCGGATTAAGTGATTATCTGAAAATGTCATTGAACTTTTTATCTCCGACTTTCGACTGATGTACAAAGGCATGGTAGTCATGAGATGACAACTCACCATTGTCTTTTCAACAATTACAGATTATTTTTCAGGAGACAACAATGAAACCATCAACTATTTTAGTATTTTTTCTTTGTTTTTCCACAAGCCTTACGCATGCACAAGCACATCAAAAAAGTAAAAGTAATAGTGGTAATTTACACACCCCTCCTAACACAAAAATGCATACACGGGGAAAGCAACCTATCCGTTTTGCACCAAACCGACGTGATGGGCAGAATAGCGATTGGAGCTGCCCTCCCGTTTCAGATGCAGACGGGACAGGCAAGTGTGGTTTAGATTTAGGGATGCAAGAAACAATCTGCGATGGCGAAGGTGGTGCCAGTAGCACGGGGAGAGATGGCGGACATACTTGCTCATTCCCCGATTGAGCTTATACCTATCGCAAAATCAACAATAACAACTTAACAATAACGACTCATCACTATCATTACTCCCGCGAAGGCGGGAATAATGTCATTAAGTATACCTCCTTCATTTCTGATTGATCTTTTTGAATTTTCTTCAAATTGAAGAAAATAATATAAATTGAACATTCTATTACTATCATTCGACTTAATTCCTGAAACTGTATCGAAAAAGAGCAAAGCCTCTATTCCGCTACAAATATCGACCACTACGATTAAAGGAATCAAGCCATGTTGAAATCAATCACATTTACAAAAAAAACTGCTCTCTTTACAGCCATTGCATTATTAACAGCATGTGGTGGTGGCGGGTCAAGCTCATCACTGGCGACTGGCGTATTTATCGATGGCCCTGTAGAGGGCTTACGTTATGAAACAGCCACACAATCGGGCCTAACCAATGCCAGTGGTGAATTTAATTATATTAACGGCGAGACCGTTAGCTTTTTTATTGGAGGTATTGAATTGGGTTCAGCAACAGGTGCTGCTCAAATCACCCCTTTTGACCTAGCAGGTATGACGCCTCCGAGCACAGAAGCAGAGTTACGTACTTTGCTGTCTAACTATAATCAGACAACGAGTTTTGATCGAGTGATTAATATTGCCACCCTTCTGGTTTCTCTCGACAATGATAATAACCCTGATAACGGATTAGATTTGACTGGCTGGAATGCAAGGCTCGCGACAGCACAATTAAACCTGAGCGAAAATCTCTACCGATTTCGCGATGACGATACTTGGAGAAAATTTTCTAGTCGTTATGGTGTTAGGCGCAATGTAACACCACCGACCGCACTTGCTCATTTATATTCGTCACTCAACATTACAGTCGAGGCAAATGCCTTAGCGAGTTACGATCGCGACGAAGGCAACGATGGTACGATCAATGAACACTATGAAACGAGCTATGACGCCAATGGTCGCATCATTCTTAGGCAATCAGATTATGATGCTGATGGAAACTACGACCAAGAATACTCGAATACCTATAATGATAATAATGCTAGCGTCCAAAGTCTAAGGGCCATCGACAATGATGACGATGGCATCATAGATACCGTCATTGAAAATAATGTTCACTATGACGGCGATGGCAATCACATTGCACGCACAACAGGACGGGACAATGGCAACGACGGTACGATTGACAGCTTCGAGTATGAAACGAGCAGTTATGATATCGATCATCGTCTCTTAAGCGATGTCGACGAAGATGATAATAACGCCGACGGAATAATAGATGCTATCCGTTCTTATGATTACACCTATGATGATCGAGGCAATCGACTCACTTATATTCGCAGCGAGGATAACAACGCTGATGGGATCAATGACAGCATTGACTCCTTTATTTACAGTTACGATAGCAATGATAACCGCACCTCTCTTTTATTTGAACGCGATGAAGACGGCGATGGCACTTTGGATAGAATCGTAGATACGGCAATGACTTATACTACTGAAAATCGTATAGCCACTAGCACAAGTTCTACCGATAGTGACGGCGATGGAAGTCACGACAGTATCGTCAACCATAATTATGAATACGATGCTAATGGTAATAATATTGCCACAATCGAAACACGCGACACAGATAACGACGGTACTATTGATTGGGTTCAAGAAACGCTAAGAACCTTTGATGTCAATGGCAGCACATTACTGTCTTTAACTCAGAGAGACACAAATAATGATGGCACTGTCGATTATAGTAGTGACAGCATATCAAGTTACGACGCAAGTGGTAGATTACTTGCTCAGAGTCAGGAAAGAGATGAAGATGGAGATGGCACGCCTAACTATATACGGAACCTATCACGCAGTTATGATGGCGCAGGCAATCGATTGACATCTTATAGTGAAACTGACTCTGACGGTGATGGTTCATTGGATTATACCAACATGACAACATCAACTTACAGCGCCAGTGGTTTTCAGTTAAGCAATTTATCTGAAGAAGATACGAATGGTGATGGCATAATTGATGATACGAGGCTCACGCAATATACACCCACCCTACTTAGCAATGGCGTTTACTATCTAGCCAATTATTATTTTGACTAGTTAAGAGTTAACCAAGAGCCAAATAAAAACCTAAATGAATCACTTATAAACAGCGATTCATTTTTTAACATCTTCATTTAATACAATGAGACCTTTGCACGAAAGATGNNAGGCAAGGCAAAAACGCACGGAGAGAGGGAGTTTATGCTTTATACCGTCAAGCGGCACCGAGGTAAATGACCGATTGAGTACGTTTTTAACGCCGGATGAAAGTAAAATGGCTTTCGTGCAAAGGTCTCACAATATTAATTTGATAATATTACTAAGCTCACGTTCACAAGATTAAAACTAAGATCAGCCATCAAGCTCTGCCCATCGTTCAATAGCATCATCAAGCTGCTTTTGTTTATCTGCCATTTCGTCTATAACAACTTGTATTTCAGTTTGGTCTTGCTGATAAAAATCAGAAGCTGCCATTGTTTCATTTAAGCCGGCCATGTCCTTTTCTAGCTGTTCAATTTTATTAGGCAGTTCGTCTAGCTCTCGCTGTACTTTATAACTTAACTTTTTTACTTTAGGTTTAGGACTGCTCGTGGCACCTGCTTTTTGTGCAAGATCATTTTGCACGTTGTTACTGCTCACCACTAAAGGGCTTTCGGTATCTTTTAAGCCCTTGCCCTGCTTCACCCAATCGCTGTAACCACCTATATATTGTTCAACCTTTCCGTTATCCTCAAAGACCAAGGTACTAGTCACTACATTGTCTAAAAAGTCACGATCATGACTGACAATAATTAAGGTTCCCTTATAATTTACCAGTTGTTCTTCGAGCACTTCTAGCATTTCCACATCGAGATCGTTGGTCGGCTCATCGAGAATCAACATATTCGTTTCTCGCGTAAACAGTTTTGCTAATAACACTCGATTACGCTCACCACCGGACAAGGCTCTGGCAGGCGTCATGGCTCGTTTAGGGCTAAATAAAAAGTTTTTCATATAGCCGATAATATGGCGTTCTTTGCCGTTGACTTTTATGTACTCTTTGCCATCGCCGACATTGTGGGCGACACTCTTTTCTAAATCTAGCTCTCTATGTATTTGATCAAAATAGCCCATCTTCAGACCAGTGCCTAGCTTGACAATGCCTTGATCAGGTTCAAGTTCACCCAGAAGAATTTTAAGCAGTGTACTTTTACCAACACCGTTGTTACCAATTAAACCGACGCGATCTCCTCGCATCATCTTCAATCTAAAATTCTCAATGAGTTTTTCATTACCAAAACTATGGCTAATGCTGCGCGCTTCAATCACTTTACGACCAGATTTTTCTTCCGACTCACCAATCTCAAACTTCGCTTTGCCTTGACGCTTGACTCGTTTTCCATATTCTTCACGCATGGCTTCAAGTGAACGCACACGCCCCTCATTGCGAGTGCGACGTGCTTTAATACCTTGGCGAATCCATGTTTCTTCTTCTGCTAAACGCTTATCAAATAATTTATTCTGCGTTTCTTCTTCTTCGATCGCTTTTTCTTTAAGATCTAAATAATTTTGGTAATTACCCGGCCAGCTCACCATGATACCGCGATCGATCTCAACAATACGAGTAGCAAGCTTTTGTAAAAATGAGCGATCATGCGTGATAAACACCACACTTCCTTGATACGCCCTAACCATATGTTCTAACCATTCAATGGTACTAATATCCAAGTGGTTAGTCGGTTCATCTAATAACAGTACATCCGGTTTTGATACCAGTGCTTTGCCCAAGGCCACTCGACGCTGCCAACCACCGGAGAGTTCACTTAATTTTTTATGCGCCGGTAAACCAAGCTGCGTCATAATAGTTTCAATTTTTTGCTCTAGGTTCCAACCTCCGGTTGCTTCAATCTGCTGCTGAATATCTTGTAATTCTAGCAAGCCGGTCTCGTCCATCTCTTTCTGGGAATGCTCATTAAATTGATCAATTAGCTTTTGTTGGTCAGCAAGGCCCTCTGCGACGACATCTACAACACGTCTATCTAACTGGCCCGGTAATTGTTGATATAGCTGACTAATGCGTAAGTGACGCTTATAGTGCATTTCACCGCTATCAGCTTGTTGCTCACCCATGATGAGCTTGAGCATGGTGGACTTACCCGCACCATTACGTCCAATCAGACAAACACGCTCACCGGGTTCTAGAGAGAAGTTAGCTTTGTTTAATATTTTATGATCGCCAAATTCTAGCGATACTTCGTCGAAACGAATTAGAGTCATGGTTTACTACAATACACAGAAAATAAGAGGGCGGGAGTATAACTGAAAACGAAAATGAAAGCGCAGAAAGCTAAGAGGTGATATCGCTAGCAATGGTAGGGCTCAATCTGAGCCCAAATCAAACAACCTTAATGTGCCAAGGTTCAAAACGGACACCAAGGTCATTGCCATGATCGTAGCGAATGGCAATATAGCCCAAGTCCTGCATCCGTTTAAATTCATTCGTGCTGGCAAAGTCGTCGGTGAAGTTTTTAGCACCCCAGCCCACTCTACCCACATCAAAATCACCTATGCCATGATAAGAATAACCAGGAGGTGCCAATGAGCGGGAAGCACGAGAAAGGTTACCTTTAACGCGAACCGTTTTAGCAAGAAATAAATACAGCTGTTTTACATTAGAACGAATACCTGAGGTCAGAATAATAGAGCCGCCTACATCTCGCTTTAATTTTTCATAATAAGCGAGGGAATCATGCTTCAATATATAATGACCCGACATGGGTATTTTGATGGTATCTGATTTTTTAAACTGATCGGTCAATTTGGCATTCACTTTCTCACCATAAAAACCGTAATCACCGGCATCGGTAAAGAAGACTTTTTCTATAAAATCTAATTCTTGCGCTGTGAATTCGCCAATATCGGAATAGCGTTTCGAGTAATTAAGCGCTTGGTCAAAACCAACCAAATTAAAATGCCCAAAACCAATAGTCTGCTGAACCCGCTGTAGGCGCTTATACGCTGATATCAATAAGTGCTTTTCATTCTCAGCCACATAGATATCATCGTCATAATCATGGGCAAAGTCGATACTCTTATTCACTTTGGGGGCCACTGAATTTGTCACAGCAACTTTACTTAACTCTGTTGAGCCCTGAGTATTAGACGGGTGCTTTTCTTTAATTTGCTTACTGACGCCCGACATTGTGTAAGCATCTCTATCATCCATGATTTTGGCATCAACTGCTCTAGAGTCTGTGGCTTTGTTTGGGATGCTTAGACGAATAGGCTGTTCTCGATCAATACTAGGGTCAAGATAAGAAAGGTCAGCTGATAAAGGTTGTGGAAAAGAATTATTTTGGAGACCGAGCCCTTCAAACTCACCGTTGCTCTTACCGAGTAAGAGACGGTTATTGGTCGCAAGGGTTGTTGTGGCCAAGCCCATACAAGCTGTAATAAATTGTCTACGCCTCATTATTGCCATTTCTCATTGTACTGGGTCTCGCACTCACTGTTCGATAATCAGACTAAAGTCGAACTAGGGTCGAGTGAAAACCAAAGGATTAAATGATTCACCAAACTTAATTTAATTCATACTACTTAAGATAGCACTAAACTACGCTATCATCCTCTACTCACATCAAAAAAGATTCAATATGTCCTCCGCTAAATACACTTCCGGCTCTATTCTGAGACACCTCGTTGTCATGACTGGTTCAGCCACAACAGGCTTAATGGTCATGTTTTTATCAGACTTAGTCGATATGTACTTTCTAAGCCTGCTAGGGGAGCTCGAAATTGCTGCAGCAGTGGGTTTTGCTGGCTCTCTTCTTTTTTTTACGGTTTCCCTCAATATTGGATTAGCTATCGCATGTAGCGCCTTGGTTTCACTTAAACTGGGCTCACAAAGTAGCAATGGGCAACTAGGTTCAACAAAAGCGACTATTACACATTGCTTTGTATCAACCTTAGTCGTCACCATACCATTAACACTTGTTCTATGGGCTTTGGTACCGACACTACTCGGCTTTCTAGGTGCAAGTGGGCGCGCCTTCGATCTGGCCAACGATTACATTTCTATTATTATTTTAAGCATGCCGTTGTTAGCACTCGCTATGTCTGCAGGAGGCGTTATGCGTGCCCAAGGTGATGCTAAAGGCGCCATGTGGCTGACAATGATTGGTGGCATTGTCAATGCCCTGCTCGACCCTCTGTTTATTTTCGGTTTTGGTTTAGAAATCAAAGGGGCTGCTATTGCAACCGTATTAAGCCGTGTAGCAATGGTAACATTTGCATACTACGTACTCATATATCGCGGGCGATGGCTAGGTAGATTTGTTCTTAGCCAATACCTTGAGCAATTTTCAAGTTACATCAAAATTGCTTTGCCGGCTGTATTAACCAATCTATCTACACCCATTGGGATCGCTTATGTGACTTATGTAATGGCACAGTTTGGTGATAGCGCAGTGGCAGGCAACGCCATTATCAGCCGTATACAGCCCGTCGCATTTGCAGGCATTTTTGCCTTATCTGGCATTGTTGGACCCATTGCTGGACAAAACTTTGGGGCTAAACAAATTGATCGAGTATATTCAACCTTGCGTGAATCGATTCGCTTACTACTCGGCTATTGTCTGATTGTGTGTTTGTTATTGTGGCTTATTCGATTATGGCTTGTGCCTTTGTTTAATGCATCCACAGAAGCCAATGAGCTTGTCTACTTATTCTGTAGCGGGGTGAGCTTAATGTTTATTTTTAATGGACTCACGTTTATTACCAATGCCTTGTTCAATAACCTTGGCGTTGCGCACTATGCAACTATCATGAATCTATTAAAAGTAACGGTAGGAACCATTCCTTTTGTTGCCGCCGGCGCCCACATTGCAGGGCCTAGTGGCGTCCTATGGGGCTTATTTATTGGTTCAACCCTAACCGGACTGGTCGGCTTATTAGTCGCTATGCGTTATTTAAAACAACTTGACCAATCGCAGCAGAACAAACAATGAAACAATGAAACAANNATGAAACAATGAAACAATGAAAAGAATAACAAAAGCAACGAAGCTTGGAGCGGACATAAAAAAGGCCCTACGAAGTAGAGCCTTTTAGGTTTTTAGCGATAAACTGCTTTATTCAACAGGGGGAACGACGTATTCAACATTCCAATTCAATTCGATTCCAGTGTGCTGACAATCGATTAAATTATCATTATCGCCCGTTACAATCATGGCAAACTCAGCCTGACCTTGATTGACAATATCAGCACTAACGGCTGCAAACGCGGCCTCAGGCACAGCAATATTAAAAGGACCTGTGAGCTGTGTTTTAGGGAAAGTACACATAGGGTTATCATCAGATTCACCTACACGTGGATGACCAAGACAATACTTTTCATCACTGTGTGTATTTGGCATATCTAAGATACTCAGAAAATCAAAGTTATAAGTACCTTCTCCATAAGCGATGTAGTTATCAAGATCAGCCATACCTTCCATAATCGAGGCTTTTTCAGAAGAGGCAAGTACTTCATCACCTAAAGTCAAAAAGAACTCATCGTCATAATTCCATGTCGCTTCGCCACTATCCGTTGAAAGAGCCGAAGAGCAAACAATGGCATTAGCGGGTAGTTCTGCAATCACTGATTGACGATTTAAACCTTGAATGTAGTCATCACCTCGATTGGCTGTATAGCTCCACTCACATAAACCTTCGCTACCTTCAGGATAGGTCGTGTTAGTCGATGGGAAATCAAGTGAAATCGTCGCAGATTGTCGCGGTAGATTCTCACAAGAATGAGTCACCTCTTCAGGACCTATAAACGTCTTCGAGGTAATTCTCATCGTGTCAGGGGCACTGTTCAACAGGCCATCATTCACGATTAACTGAACCACATAGATTCCATCTTCATCTGGTGTCAAGCTTGGCGTCACACTGGTGGTATTACTCAATGTAGTACTACTACCACTCGGAGCAGAAATTAAGCTCCAGCTATAAGTAATGGCCTCTCCTTGCGGATCATAACTGAGTGAACCATCAAGACTCAACAACACACCTGTTTCCACATGGATATCAAGGCCCGCTTTCGCTATAGGTGCTAAATTCTGGCTAGAAAGAATAACCGTATCAGGATTACTATCCGCAAGTCCGTCATTAACGACTAATTGCACAACGTAATCACCATACACATCAACGCCCTGCAAAGTGGGATCTACCGATGTGGCATTCAACAAAGTCGCTGTACTGCCTGCTGGAGCGTTAATCAAATTCCACTCATAAGAGATCGTATCACCATCTGCATCATAGCTATCACCACCATTCAGGCTGGCATCACTACCAATGGCAACCAACATATCTGGCCCCGCATCGGCTACAGGCTTGGTGTTGGTGGAGGTAACCACTACAGAGTCAGGCGCGCTGTTAACAGTGCCATCGTTTACGATCAATTCTATTGTGAAATCGCCTGGTTGATCAGTAATCAACTGTGGCGAAACAGAATCGCTATTGGTCAATGTGGCGGTGCTTGAATCGGGTTGATCAGTAATAGTCCACGAGTAAGTCAGCGGATCACCATTCACATCAGTACTACCAGATCCATCTAAGATCACTGTAGTGCCAACAGGAACCGTCTGGTCTGGGCCAGCATCAGCAACGGAGGTAACGTTATCAAACTCAAGATTCACGGTATCCGGTTCACTATCCAACACACCATCATTAACAACCAACTCGATAATATAATCACCAAACTCGCTGACATTAATAGTCGGTCTAACAGCATTAGGATTACTTAAGGCTACGCCCGCTGGGCTGATCACATTCCACGAGTAAGTTATCGCATCCCCATCAGCATCACTACTGCGAGAGCCATCTAAAGTGAAGGTGCCACCAATAGACACTTTTTGATCATCACCAGCATCAGCGACAGGAGCTGTATTCGCATCATAAGTCACGTTGATCGACACTGTATCAGCCACACTATCGAGCACACCATCGTTTACGATGAGCTGAGCAGTGTAGGTTCCTTCTACATCAGGACTAATAGTTGGGCTAACACTGTTCGGGCTTGTTAGAGATGCTGTATTGCCATCTGGTGCTGAGCTAAGCACCCAGTTGTAGGTCAAACTAGAACCATCAGGGTCATAACTAGAAGAACCGTCTAGTGTCGTTAACTGGCTCAGTTGTACATTAAGATCTTCACCCGCGTTAGCGACTGGCTGGCTATTCACCACACTTAAAGTAACCGTATCGGGCGTACTACTGAGCGAACCATCATTAACCACTAACTGGACGACAAAGGTACCGTATTCACTCAGTGTAATACTCGGCATAGCGTTGGTGGCGTTAGACAAAGCAGCGCCTGAAGAACTGCCGACAACGGACCATTGGTAAGTGATGGGGTCACCGTCAGGATCACTACTACCCGAACCATTCAGGACAACAGTACTACCGATGGATACCTGTTGGCTATTACCTGCTTCAGCAATAGGTGCGCGGTTAGGATAATTGACAACAACCGAAACGGTATCAGGAGCACTCGTCAACTGACCATCGCTTACAACAAGCTGTAAGGTATAGGTGCCCGCAATATCGGCATCAAAACTGGGGCTTGTGGACGTCGTACTAGACAAGATGCTGTTGTTGATGCCTGCAGGTGCAATCACGCTCCACTGATATGACAGAGCATCGCCGTCTGGGTCACTACTACCCATAGCATCTAAAGTGACAACATTACCAACCAGCGCTTGCTGATCTACACCCGCATTAGCCACAGGTGCTTGGTTAACCACCTCTAGAGCTGAAACAATGGTAACCGTATCAGCTGGACTATCTAGCTCAGTATCATTAACGACAAGTTGAAAAACGTAATTACCGACTTGATCCGCAGTAAAACTAGGCGTCACTGCACTGCTATCATCTAGCGTTGCTGAACTGCCCGCAGGTTGGCTAGCAATGCTCCAGTTGTAAGTGATCACATCACTATCGGGGTCACTACTGGCAGAACCATCTAAGGTCACTACTGAATTACTATAAACTGATTGGTCTGCACCTGCGTTGGCTATCGGTGCGGTATTAACCGGCTCTGGGTAGTTACAAATAATCTGGCTACCATCAAGGTTATCGATATAGTTAGGATTAAAGGCTTCGTAAGGATACTCTAAGCCAGAGTGAGAGCGACTTAAAGTGACATCCTCATACAAGGTATCACGCTTTGCTCGAACCACAGGTAGACGTGTCTTGCCGTCTACATCATAGACCCAGATACCGTATTGACTATCTTCGCCATTTTCAGCTACTTCGTTGTTACAAAAGCTGTTAACGCCATCGTCATTGGTCAAACATTGAGACCAACTCACGAGCAAACGGCCAGAGCCATCACGATAAGGCCAGAGTGCGCTGTACCAACCACCTTGAGGTAGCTGATTAGGGTAAAGACCTGAACTGCCCTCGACGAGTGAAGAAGGTGCAACATTACCAAAAACGAGATCTTCAGATGACTCGTCTGGCGAACGAAACTCTAGTATGTCACCACCTAAGGCTTCGTTAAATTTATGTTTTAACACGGCCACAAGACGACCATTCTCGGCTTGGACGATGCGATCAATGAAAATAAACTCTTCGTCAGAAGACGCTACGCTGACTGTATCATAGAGCTGCTCTATTTCTTGACCGTCCGCTGTAATTCTAAGCAAGGTGTAATTGTTACTTGCAATCACACGACCGACAGGCGTCGCCTCAGAGTATTCCGCTAATTTTTGCTCAGACCAAGATTGTGGGCGTCGTAAGCCCCAAGGTGCCGGATCTTCAGCTGACAACAATTCGTCCCTAGAAGCCCTGTTAGCAGGAGGGTTACCCACATCTTCTGCAAGTAACTCATAGGTAAATGAAGTTCGAATAAACGCGATACGACCATCTTTTAGCGTAGTCGGATTAGTATCATGATTAATGCCATAGGTGAGCTGAAGAATATTCTCGCCTTGGTCGGTCATAGAGTGCAGTAAAGAGGGCTTTTCTTTAGGTGTAATTTTGTAACAATATTCGGGGTCTGGAACGACATTTTCTATGGGGCTTTCAGGGTTGCCTGCTGAACGATCGGAAGAAAATACAATATCGCCACTTAAGGCATAAGTTGGGTTGGTATCTTGCCCTACATTAGCTAGCGCATTATCTTCTATGATGCGGCGGACGACTTTTGTTTCAAAACTGTATTCGTAGATGTTCCAAGTATAATCAGTTGGATGATCAATGGGACCATGAGCTGCGAAGATTAATTTGCTGCCATCTGGTGATACATTAAGATCTTTCACATCATAAACAGATGATTGGAAGTAAGCGCTCAGAATTTCTGTATTGACAGCGTCTACATCGATACCCGAACGCTCGTATAACTTTGCGCCTGGGCTAAAAATATAAGGAGAATATAACTCAAGAGGTGTTTGGCCATCATTCATTCGGGCCTGGTCAAAACGCTCGTTATTCGACTCAGATGCCTGATCAACACCACGCTCAACATAAGCAACTGGCGTATCTCTCGCTAAAGACAAATCACTGGAAGATTCATCAGAACTTTGTGAGCTATCTCCCGAACAAGCGGAGAGAATAGCCGAAGCCGCAATGATGGTAATAGATATCGTTTTTTGAGAAAAAATATTCATACTGCACTCTTGATTACGTTTATCAGCCAACTATTGGTATTTTCTGCTACTTATTATTGTTCAATGACATATGGCCTTGAGATCGACAATAGCTATTTACTATCTCATTGCTATCTCAGTGGTGCCTCCAGTGCACCGTCATTTAAGCCATATACGGGTCTCTGACTCTAAACCCTTGGTAAACACAACGAATTAAAAATAAGCGGTTTACACCACAGCGCACCTTTGGAGGGCACTTTTTACCTGTAAACCGATGATGGCACTAATTGCTCAATAAATACACTTTTTTTGGGCAATTAAAAAAGTTTTGTTCCAAAAAGAGAAGTTTATCACGCTCACTTAGAGACGCAGTTAAAAAAGACAGTTTTTTGGCGTCAATGTGTTCTTCGAGAAGCTATGTAGGCAAAAAATTAAATGTATATTCAACGGCCGTTTGAGATACATCTTCACGCCCAAAGTTTATCTTTTTTATCCTTGACAATATTTTAGACTCTAGCTGCTTATCTCTTAACTCACTGGAGATTAATTTCAAATTGGACACTGCACCATTAGGCTCTATCCATATCTTAAAAACAAAGTTGCCTGATAGCTCAGGCTGATCAAGCAAAGCTTGGTAATAGAGAGAAAACACATTACTTTTTGTTCTCTCGAAGGTTCTACGAATGCCTTCAATTCCTCGCTTACCCTGCTGTGAAGACGAGTAAGCTTCATTACCACTCACACCATCCCCATCAGTAACCAAGCCATCAACCGCAGTAGTGGTATGTTGCGACAAAGATGTGGAGGAGTTTTTCAATAAATTCCCATCCACATTAATACCGCCACTCTTGCGTGACACCTGACTAGTGCCTAAGCGATCTCGGGAGCTCCTAGCCGCGCTGCCTATTTTATTATCCGATAGGTTTTTATTGGTCATTTTACTCAGGTCAAGCGAGTTTAAAGAGGTGCTTAATTGACTAGAGAGTTTATTTAAACCTTGCGAGCTACGAACAGAAATTTTCTCTTCTACTTTATCTGTTTTTACTGCTGTTTTTTCTGCTGAACCTGACTTCTTTTTACTCGGCGTCTTAATCTGTGCCGCTTTGGGCTCAGGCTTAGTCACTTCTTTTGGCTTAGGTATTTCTTTAACCACTTCTGGCGGCTTAATTGGCTTAGGAGCGACTTCAACTGGCGTGGGCTCGACAACGGGCTTTAAAATCACCTTGGTAATCACAAGGTCTGTTTCTGGTTCCTCATAAGGCTTTTCTAACTCGGGCAAGAAAGGAATAATAATAAATAACAACAACAGAGCAATAAGGCCGCGCTTTATAAGGCGCTTAAACTTACCTTCTTGCTCTGCGTTCACATACCACGGCAAAGACAAATCCAAGGCCATGGGCTGCACGGCGACAGGCTCAATATACACTGGCGGCTCAATAATATTTTTCTGAACTGCTGACATATTAACCCCCTACCGAATTCGGGTTAGCAGTGGATGTATCTTGATTACCTATAGCGCTCGTACCCGTCACAATGTGGTTTACCGCTAAGGATATATTACGATAATCTTGCAAGCGGCACGTTGCCATCACACTTTTCAAAATTTCGTATGGGACCCATTTGTCACCCATAATAGTCACAGCCAAGCCATTTTCTTTTTCAAAACCAGTGAGCTCTTCTTTATTTTCCGTATTCAATGCTAAGGCATCTGCCAAAGACTGAATAACGCCATCTGGGTTTGCAGTAATATCAGCGACTTTCGCAACCACCTTACCTTCTAGCCACACCTCATCTTTATTGATCGATACGATCAATTCCTTATGGGGAACTGTACCCGTTGTTGAACCTGGCAATTCGACAAAACGCACATTTTCAATATTTTCACTTTCACCTGAATTCAGTAATAAGAAGAATACTAGGATAGTAAAAATATCCATCAACGATACCAAACTAAGTTTGGCCGCAAATGGCGCTTTTTTTCGTTGATATAAAAAGGTAGAACCTATCATCTTTTAATACTCTTAACTCGCATCGCCCAGAGAAATCTCTGGGAACAATTCTACTTCCACTTGGCTCGACACAATCACCGTTTTATAGGACTTGACTGCATCCATTGCTGAAACCAGATGCTGATAACCTACCTTTGGTGATAACAATATGAGCGCTTCTCGTTTATCTTTAAGCTGCTCATTCTCTTTTAAAGCCTGCATTACTTTTGATAAACGCTCAAAGTCATAGGTTTTCGTGCCATCTTGTTCAGTGATAACAGGAATATCTTGCACCATCGTATTGGTAGGATAAAAAACGCGTATGCCTTTTTCTTCAACACGAACTTCTAACTTAGATTGAGAATCTGCACTCGAAGTGCTGCCACCGGTGAGTTCAGGCAACTTAATTTCTAAGACTGTAATTTGTGCAAAAGTAAGACTTAACAGCAGTACAGGAACCAATACAATCATCAAGTTCAGAAATGCCGTTACATCAAGCTCTGCATCATCTGTTGGTTTATAGCGATACTTAAAGCTCATAGCTTAGCTCCGCGGCACCAAGTGAGGCTGTTTCGCTTCGGCATCATTGGATGGCGTTAAATCTTGACCTGAACGTGCAATACCCGCTTCGATAAAACGGTGCAAAGTCATCATATTTAAAAACTTTACGGCAGCCATTTCAATACTGGTCACGATAGCTGCGGTTTTGTTTTGTAGCATTGCGTGCAAAATTAACAATGGAATCGCAGCAATCAAACCAAATGCAGTTGTATTCATCGCTACAGAAATAGACGTTGATAGTAATTGTGATTTTTGCGCGGGGTCCGCATTTGCTACCGCCGTAAAAGCACCAATCAAACCAATAATAGTACCCAATAAACCTAGCAGTGTTGCAACGTTGGCGAGGACAGATAAGTAGCCGGTGCGTTTTTCAAGTTGAGGAAGCGCTTCAAGCATACCTTCGCTCATTGAATTCTCGACATCCGCACGCTGGCGAGATACTTTCATCATATCTAAACCGCAGGCAATAATACGTGTCACTGGCGCTCGGCTCTCTCGAGAGAACGATTGCATTTTGTCTACATCTGTTGTGCGCAACAAAGGTAAAAATTCGCTAAAGGCTTTTGCATTGCGTGCTTTTTCTCTCGACAAGAAAAACCATCGCTCAAGAGCAATAATCAAACCTATGGCAAAGACAAGGGCAATAGGGTAGAGAAATAATCCACCTTCCTGAAAAAACTTCACAACGGTACTATAAAAATCTGCCATAACAATTACTCTTTAAATTACTCTTAAAATTAATATTAAAATTTTTAGCTAGCAAAAAACTTATCAAACTTATTTTTCTAAACTCATCTCATTATAAATATTCATAGAACGCAACATAATGTCTCTATCCACTAAATTGAGAGTATCATCATTTTTGCGTTCGATTTTCCACTTCAAATCATCCGGAGAATCGGTACCCTGCCATGGAACAAAATAGGTGACAGTCGGCTGCTCTTTATCGCCTACAAATGTCGATTCAAGCCGGATCAAATCCTCCTCGGCCTTAGCAACATTGTCATCACCTTCCCCCGCCTGAGAAAAAACAAGCGAAGAGAATAGACAAAGGAATATACCTATAAGCCACATTTTTTTACATTATCCATTTTCATCATAATATCTATTGGGTTACTTATTCCATTATATTACCTAGCGGGCCGATCAACAGTATGTAGATACTGCAAATGAGACCTGATTCAAGGTTTTAGCTCATCTATTTCTCTTTATATAACAAAGAAACATAGAAAATCAGTACTAATATTACGAAATAGGTTTATTTGGTATATTTTGCTTTTGCACATTAAGCTCAGTAGCCATACCTGTTCGCCCCTGAATTTCAAGCAACCATTGAGCGACCTCGGTATTTTCACCTTCAGTTAAAAATTGATAAGCCTCTATATGCTTCTGCGCTTTTACATCATCATTTAAATAAATATCGTAGAGTATGCCCAAATTCAGATGCGCCTCAGGAAAATCCTTCCACAAAGCCAAAACATCTGCGTAAGTACTTTTTGCTTTACTAAAGTCGCCCTGCATTCGCTTTACTTTAGCCAAACGAAGGTAAGCATTCACATTATATTTATTAATCAAAATCGCTTTAGAATAATGCTGCTCTGCAGTATTCAGGGTATCTTCATCTAACTCATTTCGCTGTAAAATAACATCGCCCAACATTACCCATGGACCAGACAACCTTTTATTACTCGCAGTTAACTCTTCTAAGATAAGCTGTGCTTGATCCAAGTTATTTGCTTTAAATGCACGCTTGGCCTGAATAAAGGCTTCTACTGAATCGCCTCGAACACTGCCCTGCCTTCGCAAATAAGGGTTAGTTTCTGCCTTATAAGCAACAAGCTGCCCCTTGCTATCGACTTTTAATTTTGGAATATAAATTAACGTTGACGTTTCTACAGCAGCGCTTGGCTCATACACTACCGGCTTATTGTCATCGATAGGCGCAGACCCACAAGCAACCAGTAGCGACAACATTATTATCGTTAGAAAATATTTCACATTGTTCACAACATTTTCGACATTAATATATGCCATCACCGTAACTCACTATTAATTCAACTTTGTTAAAACGCTTAGGATCTAAAGTACGCATTTCTGTAAAACTATTATTGATCCACTGATTAAATTTACCGCCCCACGCGCGATCAATATTAGCCTGATGTAAATCAGCTGCTAACTGATCAAATGGTGCCGCCTGCTCTTCGATAATATTTGCATACACTTGCTGATCATCGGCCGATAAATCGGCAGGTGTTGGCGCCGAGCGTAAATCATTACCAAACTGTCGGTACAGAACGCCAATTTTATAACTCGACATTGCTACAAATTCTAAAATACCGTAATCAGCGGCTGCCTGATAACTCGCTGATGCCTGTTGTAGCCACTGGTTTTTATTAGGTACGCTCTCAACAATAGGTAACGTTAACTCGACTTTATTAAACAAAGATGAATAGTAATCACCGTATTTGGCATTTGCCCAAGCGCCCAGCCAGCGGCTGCGATCGGTACGTTGGCTCCCAGCTTTTTGGTCAGCGTCGATAATGGCACTTAACCATTGATTGAATGTACTTTGATTTTCAAGAGCCTCATTATTGGCCGCCAGATGGTAATGAGCTTCCATATAGTTATCAAAAGGCTGCGGATACAATTGAATATAACTTTCATAATTTAAATTAGCCGCATTTAAATTATCATCTCGCTGATGCATCGTAGCAGTTAAGAATAATGCTTCCTGACGGATAGCGGCATCTGGATCATCGTTAACCAGTACCGCGTAAGCAATGGCTGCATTACCCCAATCTTCTTTTTGCTCGTATGCAAAGGCCAATTTGCGCTGGTATTCAACTGCGTATTCATATTCAGGATAAGATTGCTGCAATTCTAAAAGCTCAGTAATTGCCCTATCCCACAACTTAGCTTCTAACAATAAGGTGGCAGCGTCATATTGTGCGGTCACACGAATAGGGGAATTAGGCGTTAAGCTTTTTATTTTTAATAATTGATCAATGGCAGCAACACTTTCACCCTTAGCAATCATGACCTCAGATTTTTTATAAATAGATGCGGCTAAACGCTCTGAGATTTGAACATACTCTTCTGAAGCAGGATCTACCAAGGCTCGCTGGCTAATATAGTTGTCTTCCGCTTGCTGATAATCTTCTAGATTAAAATACGACAAGGCAATAATGCCGTAAGCGGTCTTTTTCAGCGTTTTATTTAAATTGGCATTTTTAGCGATTAGGCCACTGGATACATCGATCGCATCTTTATAGCGATTAAGACCAAACAAATATTCTGCCGCGTTGGTTAACACCGCGGGCGAACGCTCATCCGTATGAAATTTTTCTGCATACGCCAGCATACTATCCACTGCACTTTCTCTCCAGCGGCGTACTTGACGGCTGTCCTCGGCTAAAGGCTTTTTAGGAACTTGCTCCTCATAAGCCATACCTGTTTTCAGAAATTCGATCTGCTTTTCGTGTGCAATAATCGCTGCATAACCAGCATTGACTGTATTTTCTTTGACTCCAGGAGACTGAGGCTGATAAGCCACTTTTTGATATTCTTTAATCGCTTTAGGGTACTGATAAGAAGAAAATAACACCTCTGCTTTCAAGAAGGTCACTTCATCCACTCGCTCATCTGCGGGGAAGGTATCGATAAAGCGAGTATAGAAATCAGCCGCTTTATCGAAAGAAGCAATAGCAGACTGTTGTAGAGCGATATTAGCGTCAGGGTCTGGCTTAAGCGCTTGCTTTGTTTTTAGCTCCGCAAGCTCTTTCTGGTGCAACTGACCCTTACTATGGAAATGACTCGCTAACTCATCAATATAATCTTTTAGGATTAATTTAATAGGGGGGCTAATCCCTTTTTGATAGGAAGCATAGCGCGAGCCCAAGCCATAGGCATCGATATATTTTTCTTTTTCAATAAGGGATTGCTTAGCAAAGCCACCCGCAATATAAGCATCAATCAATTTAACTCTTAAGTCCGGCGCCTTATCTGCATATTGATATTCGTTAACATACAAGCGATAAGTAGAAGCCGATTGCTCATAAAGCTCTTTAGACAAATAATAGTCACCTAGGTTGTCATAAACTCTCCAGACGTATTCTTGTTTTGCTAAAGCCGGGATCGTTGACACCTCAGCGGCACCACCAATCTTATCAAGCGCTAGACTAATCGAACTAATGGAATCTTCCACTAGCGGCTTTTCCTTTTTACCTAAAGCATCAACATTATCGCCCGTAGACAACAAACTATTTAAAACAAAGGTAAATGAATCAATACTTTGGCGGTGCTGCAGTAATTTATAACGCGACCAACCCACCATGTAATGAGAGTTTAATTCTAAATTTTTATTACCAGACTCTACGACAGCCAAATAAGCGGTCAGGCTTTCTCTGTACTCCTGCCGACTAAAATGTATATCCCCTTTACGAAAGTTAGCTTCGGCAATATTGATATAGTTGGGGTAGCGAGTCGTCAGCTTTGTCAAACTATCTAAAGCTTCATCTTGTTGCCCTTCATTATCGTAAGCTTTCGACAACTGATACAAAATTTCCGCATTACCTGGAGAGTTAGGATACTTAGCCAACACATCCAAGTAGGCTTGCGTTGCCTCACTGTAATAGCCCGATTCTGTCTTAGCTGCATTTTGTTTTTGCACACCTTCCATCATGTGCACATCAGCTATGCGTCTCTCAATTTTTTCTTTCAACTCCTTTTCAGCCAAAACATCTAGGACAGCTTTATACTCTTGGCGTACTTCCTCATGACTTAATTTTGGAATGACTTGTTGAGAGGCTGCAGTATCCGTCTCTTTTTCTGGCTCATAAGATAAACTAGCCAAGGTCTTAGGCTCATTACTTCCACAAGCAGACAACAGACCTAATGCACTAAGCAAAAGAACTTGTCTACATTTAGATTTTAAAGATGAGTTTTTCATTTTTCCCATGACTATAAGTAACATTGTTATATCAATTCGTTTTATTTAAGCTCGGATATTGGTTTTACTTGACTCGATGCATCGCTGACAGCGGCAGGTTTCTCGAGTGACAGTAGTTCAGCATCGTAAAGTCGAGCTTTAGCCAATCGCGATTGCGCCCAATAATAACGCATTCTGTTTTCGTGCTTATCTAACTCAGCATTAACTAATTTGCGCATAACAGGTTCAAGACGGTCAATATATCTTTCTGTTTTCAATAATTGATTCTCTAAGCGCTGGCGATTTTGCTTAACAAGTGCCTGATAAGAAGCTGGTTGCTTATACGCCGAATCCAGTGCTGTTAGTTTTGACACTTTACTTTCTAAAAAGTCTAATTCTTTCTGAGCGGTTTCCAATAACGCAGTCATACGCTCTTGATCTTTTTCTTCGAGAGTCAAGGTGTACAACTTCAACTCAGATTTTTTATCCGCAAACTTTGTCTTCAGATCTTTGCTTCGAGTAAAAAAATCAGACAGCTCGGAATCAAAGTTTTTCTTATCGGCATTTTCGAGTATAACTTTGTGCTGTGTAGAACGCTCCAACCACGAATTGAGGTTATCGCGAATAACGTAAAGGTCGGCCAGCTCACGCAAGACTTCACTAAACGCATTACTAGACATCAAATCAATTAAAAAAGGCGTTAATTTTTGGTAGTCCACTGATGGTGTTGTGGCATACCAATCTGACTTAGCCATAATGGCTTCTATATTATTGATAAACTCTCTTGGAACATTCAGGCCATCGATAATTTTCCTAGCCTCAGTCACTTTCTCGATACCTATTTTAAATTCCTTTTCAGCAAAAATATTACTCTCCAAAGCTTTTCTTGGCAGACCTTGTTTTTCATAAAGGTAAGCTAACAATACTTTAGTTTCTTGCACTTCCGGAATGGCAATAGACCGCTGATTCAATAATTTGAGTGCAGGTATTGCTTGGGTATATTTTTCTGACTTTATCGCACTCCAAGCATAAGCCAATAAAGCACGATTAGAATAAAGTCCAGTGGTACGAATGCCGGTTAAATGTTTCCAAGCTACTGGTAATTCACCTGCCTCAAGCGCTAACTGAGCCAAGCCATTTTTAGCTCTATCAGACAGCAAAGACAACTCTTCACTTTTACTCGAGTACTCTGACACCTGCCCCAAATAACTTGCTGCTTGCTCAACTTGCCCAGACTTAAGAGAAACAATGGCCAAGTTAAACAAAAAATAAGGGTAACCTGGCAAATAAGATGACAAATTATTTTGCGTTGATTGGTTAAAATCATTAAGCGGCTTTTGGTTGCCGATTAAGGTAGCGAGATAATAATAATCGAAGAAAATATCTTGAGGAACGATGCCATCCACTCTGTTCAAAGCATCATTTGCATTTTTATATTCAGACTTATTGTAATAAATTTTAGCAAGGTAATACCACGCTCGATTACTCACATCATTCGATGTTGTATTATCAAGCAAAGCGTTAAACAAAATCTGCGAAGCTTTAGGCATGCCATAGGACAGCATCATACCGCCCTTTAACACCTGCCCCGAAGGCGAACGCGCTACCGTATTGCTTTTCGAATATGAATACTCATACTCAACCAAAGCGTCAAAATAATTTTTTTGAAAATAATCATACAAGACTACGCCGTACTCTAACTCAGGCAGCGATTTAACATGGGATGCCACTGGCGCAGAATGCACATTGATAGAAAATAATATCGAAACAAAAACGATCAGTGAACGAGCCGAAAACTTAGAATGGCAGCAGTAATTCATATCTCACTACCAACGCTTAATGCGAAAGACAGGTTCCTGAATAGAGCCATCATCGGTAACCACTAATTCCATGTACTCACTACCGGGGCCTTTTTCAAAGTCTAAATCAATAGCTCTTTTATAGTCTCGACCATTAGGGCCTACGCCGGTAAAAAACGCAGTCACTAGGTGCTTACCTTCATTAATATTAGTAATCCAAAGTTTTTGCACACCACCCCGAATAAGAGCCTGCCTTTGCTTATCTGAATAAACGTGGGTATTCACTAACTTTCCATCTATTTTCAACTTAACGCTTTCGAGTGTGAAAAAACGCCCTGAGCTAACGGAAAGAAAAATTGAAAAGCGTGTAGACGATGGGAACAATAAAGTTTCTTCCATCAACCGAAGATCTTTATTTAAGGCAATAACCTCTTCCTTAAGGTCTTGGATATCTTGAGATATTTTTTTAACCTCAGCTAAGGAGTCTGCATCTGTTTCAGAAAATGCAGAAAAACTGAAACCAAGCAACATTATGATTGCTGTATTCAGGAAAAAGAGTCTTGTCATTTTCATCATGAAGCTTATACCTCAAGCCATTGCTGAACGGCCTCGTAGTAATACCGAGAGCCATTATTTATTATTTTATTAAAGAATAAACAAAGATGCCGAGTACTTATGACATCAAATGACTATTCAAGTGCCCACTATTACTCTATGCAGCTTATTACATTTCATAAATAAGCCGCTATATAAGTAGTTATAGCAGTGAAAATACCTAAAAAGGAGCTGAAGTGATAGCGATATTGTCAGATTTGAGAACTAGATAACACTCTAAATTTCCCCTTGCACACCCACCCAAGCAGAAAATCCATCTTTATGCGAAACAGTTCACAATTATAACATATTGATCACTCTATTTAGCAGAGGTACTCTTAGAACAAAAAGTTTAGTCCAAACACATATTCAGCATTAAATGTACGCTTATCGTCATCCAAGAAATTACGCTTCACAGAATGGCCTCTAATATCAAAGTTAGCCACAAGAGCATCTGTTAACACCACTCGGTAACTTGTACCGACTACAATGCTGCTATTAGAATCACCGGCAAAATCAACTTTGCCAACACCTGCTAGCAGGTATACATCCGAATTATATTTTTTATTGGCGCCAAAAAAAGAACGCCCTCTCAATATTCGGTAACCGGCCAATATATTGTAATATTCAAAAGTCCTGTCTGCATCACTTAAAAAATTAGCATTCGCCACATCTTCAAATGTAGCCCTATCAACTTCGGACTCGCCATAATTAATTTGAGCTAAAAATGCAGGAGTAATGTGATAACTAAAAGACAAGCCATAAGACAGATTACTATTAAAATCTTCTACCGCAAGGAAGCCTGTAAATAAACCCAGTTCAAACTTTTCTGTATCAATCGCTGCCGACTTAGCTACAGGCACTTCTTTTTTGGGGTCAATTATTCGTACAGAATCACCGTCGTCAGAAATATCAGATATAGTTTTTCCTGATGTATTATTTTGAGCAACTACATTAGTAGCACCACCCAAGCTCACCAAGACAGAAAACAATAAAACAACGCGTTTTAATACAAACATTGGACTCTCTTCATTATTCTAAACATCAAGCGGGCTAAAACAGATAGTTAAAACCAACTGAAACATGTGTTGCAACGGTAGAATCTTCTTCTGCAATAAGACTTGACTCATATAGATACTGTTTAACATCAAAATTCAAAATATATTTTCGGTAAAACGCCACTTTATAACCCAAACCAAAGGTATAGGTAAAATTACTTTCGTTACCAAATTCTGTCTCGCCAATACCACCAAGGATATGCAAGGTTGACAAATGAGCTGTTGAGCCTGATGAAAAGAATTCGCCTTGAAAAAAGTTATAACCAACTAACATATCGTAGTGAAAGAAATCTCTATCATCACCAGCAAAAAAAGCACCTTGGTTTTTCTCGGCCGAGGACAATTCCACATCACTTGCCAACATAACGTTTAACTGTAGAAAAACATCTTCCGTAGCCCTAAAAGTTAAGTTAGCTCCTGTCGTATATTCACTAGGAAAGTCTTCGATATTAATGACGCCCACGCTCAGGCCAAATTCTAAAAATTCTGAATCTATATCATCTTTCGAAAACCCACCGTTTGTTTGCGCCACAGCAACAGCGCTCAATAACAAACTGCAGAAACCAACTAAAAGAACGTGTTGAAACCGATTTTCCATGAGTCTAATGTCACTTTTTCGTCTGCGGATACTGAATACCAACGGTACTCACCTCTAATTACAAAGTTTCGGCCTACATAATAATTAAGGCCTAAACCAATATTTTCAAATTGTGAGTCATCGACACCTAAAGATGCTAATTCAGGTTGATTTTCAAGCGATAACTCTCCAGCCCCTATAATCAATTCAGGCGATACGCGCCAATTTGAAAATGGTTCAACCAAGAGATTAAAGTTCCAAAGATCACCTTCAACTTCGGAATTAAATAATTTACCTACCTCGGCTTCTAAACTTAACCACTCGATAAAACGATAGCTCAATGTAGCCGAGAACAAGTCTGCGCCATCTAACTCACCTGAGAAATATTCACCAAAGGTAAAACCGACACGCCATTTATTTTTCTGATAATCACCAAAGCTCACCGTTGGTAAGTCAGCTGGCTCACCGGTAGCTTGTAAGGTTCTAGATAATTGCTTTGAGGTAGCCCAACCCGTTTTGCCATTTTGAGAACGGACTTCATACCAGCCAGTACGGCGCGTTAACACCTCGACAGACTCACCCTGCTCAATAACATAAAAGATAGGGTAGCCACGGCCTGGGCCAGTACGTACTTCGACAAAGGAGTCGATCACTTCAAGCGTAGGCAAAGCCTCATTAACAGCAGAATTACTTACAGCCGGAGCAGGCTGCGTATTTTGAGCATGTACACTTGCAGAACAAAGAAAGATGAATATCGTGCCAAACACGCACACAGGCAGAGAGAAGAACGGCTTTAATACTGAATTTTTTTTCATATTGTTTATTAACCACGACAATCTGCGGACAATATAACACAAATAAAGACAATAAATATGTGAACAAAAACATACTCTTGGGCTTTTTTGTGCATCTAGTTTATTAAGGCGGCGATAAACAAGTTTTGGGCTATTTCTTGATGGTTAAAATGTAGCCTTAACTTATCCTCATTCAACATCAATACCTAGTAATACGGCTAACCCTGATTTTGACAAAGCTCAATCCAACGATTAATACCTGCCGTACGAAATTTCTGTTTATGTAAAATAAAGTAGAAATGACGGCGCCAATCTCGCTTCGGGACAGATAATGGCACCAAACTGCCACGCTCAAATGCATCTTTCAGGGCTATATGGGATAAACACCCCAAGCCTAGGTTGGCCTGAACGGCTCGCTTTATTGCCTCGGTATGCTGCAATTCTAACAAGACATTAATCTTTGACAATAAGCCGGTCATTGCTCGATCAAAGGCTTGTCGAGTACCTGAGCCTGATTCACGAATAATCCACTCAGCACTTAACAGATCTTTATCTGTTAACGCTGCCTTACTCGCTAATGGGTGATCTGGGCTACAAAACACAACCAACTCATCTTCTCGCCAAGGGATTACATCGAGCTCAGAATGCTGTAATTCACCCTCAATCAAACCCACGTCCAGCTCGAATTGTTCGACTTTACGCGCAATTTCGGCCGTATTAGCCACCTCTAAAGAGACTTTCGCTTCAGGCTGCTCAGCCATATACTCAGCCATGATATTAACTGATAAGTAGTTACCAATGGTCAAGGTTGCACCTACATTGAGGTTCCCCACCTCCTGGTGCTGTCGTAATAATATTTCCACCTCACCCGCCTGAGCCAATAGCGCTTCTGCTTTAGGTCGAGTTAATCGACCCAACTCATTGATTTGCAGGCGTTTTCCGACACGATCAAATAATTGTATATCAAATTGCTGCTCAAGATCTTTCAAGGCGCTACTGGCTGCCGACTGGGACATGGACAAACTCTCAGCCGCTTTACTTAAATTTTCATAATGTGCCGCAGCCAAGAACACCTCTAACTGTCGAAGGGTATATTTCATACTGACGCTACCTTAGCTATATCTACAAAATCGAATTAGGATATGGAATTAAACCATTTTACCAATATGAGATGCAAGCCTACACTGGCCTTACTGAATACAAACAAGATACGTGCACCAGAAGCAAGAGGCTGACAATGGCAAAATTAATTGAAGAAACCGTGACGGATATCCATCATTGGAACGACACACTATTTAGCTTCAAAACGACTAGAGGCAATAGCTTCCGTTTTGAGAACGGTCATTTTGTTATGCTAGGGCTTGAAGTAGAAAGCAAACCTTTAACTCGAGCTTACAGTATTGCGAGTGCTAACTACGAAGAAGAGCTGGAGTTTTTTAGCATTAAAGTGCCCGATGGCCCACTCACCTCCAAGCTTCAGAAAATTTCTGTTGGCGATAAAATACTTTTAAGTACCAAGCCAACTGGAACATTGATTGCCGACCACTTACTGCCAGGCAAACATTTATACCTTATTAGCACGGGTACTGGTCTAGCGCCGTTTATGAGCATTATTCGTGACCCTGAAATTTATGAACGCTACGATAAAATTATTTTAACCCATGGTGTACGCACCGTATCAGAGCTAGCTTATCAGCAGTATATTACAGAAGAATTGCCGCAAAATGAGTTCTTCGGAGAAGAAGTAAAAGAAAAACTGATCTACTACCCGAGCGTCACGAGAGAAAAGTATATCCATAACGGCCGACTAACTGACTTGATGGTAAGTGGTAGGCTATTTAGAGATATCGGCTTACCCAAGCCAAACCTAGATGATGATCGCTTTATGATATGCGGGAGTCCGAGTATGCTAAAAGACACTTGTGCCATTTTAGATGAAGTAGGCTTTAAAGAATCTCGTCACGGACAACAAGGTCACTATGTTATCGAAAGAGCATTTGTCGAAAGTTAAGCGGATCACTTCAGTTAGCATCTTTGCTCGCGCCCTCACCCTTGCCCTTGACTGAAGAAGTGTAAACGCAAACACGATTTCGCCCGGTTTCCTTCGCTTGGTAACAGGCGGAATCTACCGCCCTAATCACTTTAATCATATTTTGGGGTAAGCTAGACAACGCGGCTAAACCTATACTAACGCCAATTCTAAATGTATGTTTCTCCCATTCAAAATGAAAATTAGAGATTGAATCAACAATATTATTCGCAATAGTCTCTGCTTTTTCTAAATGGCAGTTCTCAAGCAATATGCCAAATTCATCCCCCCCCAAACGGGCGACAAGGTCACTTTCTCTTACGCTATCCGACAATATTTTACTGACATCTATCAGTAATTTATCTCCCGCAAGATGGCCGCAAGTATCATTGACAATTTTAAATTTATCCAAATCTAAATATAAAATAACCTGCTCTGCCGATTGATTTGAACGGCTCTCAATAAGATTGTTTAATTTGCGTTCGAAACCAATACGGTTAGCAAGATTGGTCAAGGCATCATGATGCGCTTGATGAATAAGCTTTTGGGAAAGTTCGTGTGATTGGGTAATATCTGAGCCGGTTCCACGATAGCCTAAAAAATTATCCTTATCGTCGTATAACACTTTACCACTAATACGAAAGCGCAACTTTTCATTTCTACTGTTTAAACAATAAAACTCGGCATCATCAAATGACATACGTGTAAGAAAATGGTGCTCTATGGACTCATAGTCATCCTCTGATATTATTTCTGACAATGTTTTATTCACAATATCCTTAGGGTCCATGCCAACCAAATCCAAAGTATTACCTTGCAACAGCGTAAATTGTAAATCGGCGTTCATTTCCCAAAACCAATCTGCAGATACTTGTGCAAAATCTTTAAATCTTTTTTCACTCAATTTTAATGCTGATTGGGCAGACTCAAGCTCTGAAAGGTTAGCGTTGAGTTCAAGGTGATTCTTTCTTAATTCATTTTCTCTTTGATCTATTTTGTCGATAAATTTCTTCATCGCCACTGCCATTTTACCTATTTCGTCATCACCCTCTGTAGGTAAAAGGCCCTTTTTTCCTTCAGCATGCAAATCCATACTATATTGCAACATTTCAATACGAGAACCTATATTCCGCCCAATAATAATAGCCAATATCACGCTGGCAAACACACAAAGAACAGCAAGTAATATAAGCAATACACCATTGCGCTTGAGTTTAGAGTCGGTTTCTTCAGCTGAGGTATTAATTTTAGATTGAACAAGCCCTATGGTTGCATGAGCAGCAGCTACTAGCCATTTTGAATTCCTATCATAAATCTTGACTCGAACATCAATTTCATCCAACGTTGATAATTCACGCTCTCTCAACAAAAATAAATTATTATCTTCTAAGATTATTTTTAACCACTGAGAATATAACGGTGTCACCATATTAATCAGGCGATTATTATCAGAGCTATCAAGAATACGCTTAACACTGTCTAGGTGAGAGCTGACTCTAACATTGGCATATTTAAGTTGAGAGTTTCTTTCCACGCTAGCCACTGTCAACATAATATCGCTCACAGATTCAATTAATCTATTTACGTAATTGGCTTCATCATCACTCTCATCAAAGAGTGGCTCTTCCGTATCCTTAAATACTTTTTGCTGTTGCTTTGTTAATCTGACAATAGAACGACGGATTTTTTTCTGCTGACGTTTTATTTCAATATGACCTTCGACTATCTTATTGAGAACTTGGTAACTCTGCAAAAGATCTTCTTTTGTCTTAATTAAAGTGCTTAAATCAACTATATTCGAACGTTTCAGTTCATCGATTAATTCATCCATCAATCGAAATTCATCATCTATTTGATTAACAGAAGACTGCCTAGAAGATTGATACTCTGAATTGACAAGATTCAATGCTTCTGAAGAAATAGCGCGTGACCTCACCGCCAGTTCATGAGCGGCTGAAAGATAAGGTATATATTGACTTGTGATGATTTGGAGGGATTGTGTACTTTTTGCAAATGTGAAAATACCTAAACCACTCGCCAAGAGGGTAAATAAGGCTGCAATAGCAAAACTGAGCATCAAGCGGCGGCTGATAGTAAGCCTACCGTGAAGTTGTATGGTCATAATAGGGAGCTTAACGCTCGATCATAGTCAAAGTCCGTAGGTGCCAATACCTCAGGCACACACTGCCTGTCTATTTTCACGCCATTGACTACAATTATAGGCACCAATTTCACATTTCGCGGTAGTATCAATGACTACAAAGAAAATATTTTATTTTTATAACTTATCGGCATATTTTTTATTTTTCTTAGCACTAAATGTAAATGCCAGTACTCTAGAAGAGGTTATTGAACGAGATGAACTCGCTTGCGGTGTACGCGGAGGCTCGGCCGGCTTTGCAAGAATCGACAATAATGGCGAATGGGCTGGCCTAGACGCAGACTATTGCAAAGCCATTGCAGCAGCGACGCTAAAAGATCAAGAAAAAGTAGATTACAGAATTTTAAATACAGCTGTGCGATTTTCCGCTTTATTAGATGAAGAAATCGATGTACTTATTCGTAACACCACTTGGACCTACTCTCGTAATGTTGGTATGAATATAGAGTTTGTGGGAGTCAACTTTTATGACGGACAAGGCTTTATCGCCTGGAAAGACGGTGTAAAGACCAGCTTAAAAGACTACGGGGCTGGAACAAAAATTTGTGTTGAAAAGAATACCAGCAGTATTGTTAATATTAAGGACTATATGGCCAAGCATAATCTGAGCTATCAACTGCTTGAGTTTATTTCTACTGATACAGCAGAGGATAGTTTCTTTGCAAGACGATGTGAGTTGTATACCACTGACATATCTATATTAGCTTCTTTGGTTAGCCAAAATGCTATTAATTCAAAAGCCTATCGTTTACTCAACAATAGCATTTCAAAAGAGCCTCTAGGGCCTGCGGTACGCGATGATGACCCGCAGTGGAAAAATATCGTTCGCTGGACGCTCTATGCCACCATAGAAGCTGAAGAGAAAGGCATTAACTCAAATAACGTGGACTCCCTGAAAAAAAGTAGCAAAGACCCTTCTATACGTTACATGTTAGGGATAGACCCGGGAGTAGGTAAGATTATTGGTTTAGACGACGAGTGGGTCTATCGAATTATCAAATCTGTTGGTAACTATGGCGAAATTTTTGAGAGAAATATGGGGAAAAAATCAAATATCGGGATAGAAAGAGGCCTAAACGACCTATGGACTAAAGGCGGGCTAATGTATTCTCCGCCTCTACGTTGAATTACTTGAATCAAATATGCCAAGGTAACCATGGCATTCCCGTCATCAAACCATCTAACATCGACTTCCGGGGCGCTTTCATATAGCCGTAAACTCTGAGACCAAAAATATGCAACATAAGACTACGGGCTCTAGATGCTGCGAGTTTTTTGTCACATGTACCTTCAAGCTTACGACGGTACAAGGATTCAATTTTTTTTAATTGGGCAACTGCAACATCGTGTAAGTCCTCGCTTTCTGAGGCCAACTCAAGCTGACTCTTCACTAAAAAACAACTGCAATAATCCGTTTTACTGGAATCATTCAGCATACGCATCAAAATTTGACAGATACCCTGCTCTACGGAGTCAGCTGAATCTAGGGTGCTCTCAATATCACTCAAAGAACGTGCGGCATAATGAGACAGCGTTTCTTTAAACAAAGCCTCTTTGCTACCAAAAGCCAAATAGATACTACCAGGCTTTAACCCTGTCGCAGCAAATACATCCTGCATCGATGAGCCATTAAAGCCATTTTGCCAAAATAATTGCGTCGCTTTATCGACGACATCATCGCGATCAAACTGTGCCCTAGCCATAACAGTACCTCAATATTCAACCAAACTGATCCCATGGATCCAGTATACGCTCATTATAACCTGAACTTGAATACTTATTCAAAATAAATCTTGAACGATCATTCAAACAATGTTTTACTGTAGCCATTACTTAATCAGCAAGATAACATTAAAGAGGAAAACCCATGTCAAACACACGATCACTGAGTGAACAAATCGAAGAATACAAAGCCGGCTTCCGCAGTAAAGTACCTGAAACCATACAAGCAACAATGGCGAAAGCCACACAATCCCTTGCTGCATCTGATATTGCCCAAAAAGCACCTAATACCGGCGACAAATTGCCAACCTTCAAGTTGACGGATCAACATGGAAAAAACCAAACATTGGAACAATTATTATCAGATGGCCCACTGGTTATCACTTTTTATCGTGGAGGCTGGTGCCCTTACTGCAACCTAGAGCTACGCGCCTACCAAGATGTATTAGGAGAAATTAAAGACACTGGTGCAAATTTGATTGCTATCACACCGGAGTTACCTGACAATTCCTTATCAACCGTAGAAAAAAATGAACTGGGCTTTACTGTTTTATCCGATGTAGATTCTAAATACGCACGCAGTATTGATCTCGTTTTTACTCTACCTGAAGAATTGCGCCCCATTTACGAAAGCTTTGGCATTCATATTGAAGCACATAATGGCAGCGGACAGTTCGATTTACCCTTAGCCGCTACCTATGTTGTAGCACAAGACGGTACCATCATTAATGCCTTTGTCGATGCCGATTACACCAAACGGCAAGAGCCCAACGTAGCGGTGGAAGCACTAAAAGCGCACACGGTAGCAGCCTAATGTTACTTGACTCTGAAGCCGCAGTAATTGGCTGGCAAGCAAATTCGTTTCAATTAAACGATGCGGATGGTAATACTTATTACCTAAACGAGTTGATGGGAGAAAAGGGGTTGGTGATTGCATTTATTTGTAATCACTGCCCTTACGTTAAATCGATTATTGAGCGCTTAGTTGCAGATGCAAAAGTATTGCAAACAAAAGGCATTAATTTTGTCGCAATCAATGCCAATGACTACGAAGCCTACCCTGAAGATAGCCCAGCGATGATGAAACAGTTTGCACAACAACATCAATTTTATTTTCCCTATTTAATTGATGAAGATCAGCAAGTTGCCAAGAGTTTTGGTGCTGTGTGCACTCCTGATTTCTTCGGCTTAAATAAAAAAGGCGAACTACAGTACAGAGGGAGGCTAGATAACTTAGGGATACATGGCGACCCCAGTAAACGGATGCCAGACCTTATCAATGCCATGAGTCAAATTGCGGACGACAATGTTGGGCCAACAGAACAAATGCCTAGTATCGGTTGCTCGATAAAATGGCGTAAGTAAACGATAATACAATTTGGATTGACGATTATGATCGACCTATATACTTGGAATACCCCTAACGGCTGGAAGGTCTCTTGTGCCTTAGAAGAACTGGCGCTTCCTTATAATGTCGTCCCAATTGATATATCAACGGGCATTCAAAAAGAGCCAGAGTTTGTCGCCATTAACCCCAATGGCCGCATACCCGCAATCATTGATCATGAGCCCAGCGACTCAACATTAAAAGAGCTCACTATTTTTGAGTCTGGCGCCATCCTTATTTATCTTGCAGAAAAAACGAGTCGCCTATTACCCACGGACCTAAAAGGCCGTTCTGAAGTGATGCAATGGTTGATGTTTCAAATGGGTGGCGTCGGGCCCATGCAGGGGCAAGCACATGTTTTTTTATATGCCTTCCCTGAAAAAATTCAATCGGTCATTGACCGCTACCAAAATGAAACCAAACGTTTATATGGCGTGTTAAATCAACGCTTAGCAGACAGCGAATTTTTAACGCAAGATTATTCAATTGCTGACATCGCTAATTGGTGTTGGGTAAGCCGATATGAAAAAGCCGGCATTGCCCTTGGCGATTTGCCGCATTTAAAGCGGTGGTTTGATCAACTAGCCGCTAGACCAGCGTTACAGAAAGGAATATTAATACCTGAGAATACCTAGAACGATACAGGCCTTTGTTCAATTTTTAGCACAATACACATTCAGCACAACACATTAGCTCAACATACTAACTCAATAAAAAGGCCTGCTTTAACTATCCCTTTGGAATGCTCCAACCACAACTTTGGCAAACTCTCGCACTCTTAAGGCTTGGCTACGACTAGGAGGAAATAACAAGTTCACTGCTGCGGGCAAAGGAGAATACTCACTTAACAACTGAACTAACTTACCTGCTTCAAGATCTGCGGCTACATCCCATAACGATTTTAAAGCAACGCCATATCCTTTACGGCACCATTCATGAACAAGGCGCCCATCATTTGCCACGCGATTCCCTTCGACACGAATAGGCAATACCTTACCCGAAGACTGTAGGCTCCATACATTATCCAACTGTGAACCGAAGCGCATAACTAAACAATTATGCTCCAATAATTCATTGGGCTTATAAGGTATACCATGCTGCTCTAGGTAATCTGGTGACGCGCACACCACCCTCTGGTTCACTCCCAAACGACGCGAACGTAAACTACTATCGGAAAGATTACCAAGACGAATGGCCATATCAATACCTTCGTCAATCATATTTAAATAGCTATCCGTTAATAAAAGCTCAATCGATACATTAGGATTAGATTCCAGAAACTCATTAACTATGGGCTCCACTATCGTATGACCAATACTAATGGGGGCACTGACTCGTATCAAACCCGACAATGTCCGCGCCCCCAATCGCACACGAGCATCTAAAGCCTCCGCTTCTGATAAAAGGTGTCTCGCGCCCTCCAAAAAAGTACGGCCTTCCTCGGTTAAATGAATCGCGCGCGTAGTGCGGTTGAGCAAAGTTACACCATAGTATGATTCTAATGCAGACAAACGATCAGAGATCGTGGTGGCAGAGACACCCAAGGCCCGCCCCGCTCCGGCAAGGCTACCTTTTTCAATGATCAGTAAAAATAGCGTCAGTTGGTCTAACTTAAGATTCATTGTTAACACACATACTTAAAACTCTCTCTTTAAAAGCTCTCTTTTTAAAAGCTCTGTATTTACATTTTACAGCCAGCCACCATTATCCGAAAAAACCGTATTATCAATGCAAATATTACCCGATTAACAAGCATTAGCAAGCAATGTAAGCTGCTTTCATCATTTTAAAGACACCAAAGAGAAACACATACGATGACAAGCTTGACCATTGTGGCCAATATCCACGCAAAAAAAGAACACCTTGACCTAGTTAAACGGGAGCTAGAAAAGTTGATCCCGATTACACGATCAGAACAGGGCTGCTTGCAATATGACCTACACCAGAATAACGAAGACCCAACTCATTTTTTATTTTATGAAAACTGGGAATCACACGAGCTTTGGCAAACTCATATGAATGCAGCGCACTTAGCTGCGTATATGAAAGCGACCGAGGGCGCAGTAGAACAATTTACACTCAAGGAAATGACGCAAATAAAATAGATAGCCTGAGACCTTTGCACGGAAGATGATTTTGCTTTTAGGCGCTCCAAAGTTGCTCCTGCACTTTGGATGTACCCTCCCTCCATGGAGGGCAAGGCAAAACGCACGATAAATCTGTAGGAACAGATTTGGGCAGCTCTGCTGATCATAGACCTAGCGCCACGGAAGGCGCTAGCCCAAAGAGGGAGTTTATGTGTTATACCGTCAAGCGGCACCGAGGTAAATGACCGATTGAGTACGTTTTTCCTCGGTACCCCCTTGAGGGGTAAACGCCGCATGAAAGTAAAATGGCTTTCGTGCAAAGGTCTCAGTCTAACTATCATGACGACATCACCCGAATAAAAAGAGAGAACCACATGAAAGCCATCGCTTACAAGCCAGAAGAAGAATCGTTTATCGAGATTGATGCTGACACTCCAGAACTAAGCCCTCGTGATGTATTGGTTGAGGTACACAGTATTTCGGTTAATCCTGTTGATACAAAAGTAAGAGAACGAAGTACTCCAGAACAAGGGAATAAAATATTAGGTTATGACGCTGCAGGTGTCGTAAAGCAAATCGGTAAAGAGGTCAGTTTATTTGCTGTAGGTGATGCCGTTTTTTATGCAGGTGACTTAACGCGCCAAGGCACTAACGCTGAATTGCATGCGGTAGATGAACGTATCGTAGGCAAAAAACCAAGATCGCTAAACTTTGCCGATGCCGCTGCATTACCGCTCACCGCTATTACGGCATGGGAAATGTTATTCGATTCTTTTGCGCTAAAAGAAGATGGTGAAAAAAGTAACGACAAGGGTGAAAGTTTACTTATTATCGGTGGTGCCGGTGGAGTGGGATCAATACTGATTCAGCTCGCAAAACAGTTAACTAACCTGACTGTTATCGCAACAGCTTCACGTCCTGAAACACAGGAGTGGGTAAAAAAGATGGGCGCTGATCACATCATTAATCATAGAGAGCCATTAGCAGATCAAATACAAGCACTTAAGCTAGAACCTAAATATGTCGCCTCATTAACTGCCTCAGATCAACACTTTGATTCGATTATTGAACTGATTAAACCCCGCGGGCATATTGCCATGATTGACGACCCAGGTCCTTTAGATATAGGTAAGATGAAAATAAAAGCCTTAACCTTCAGCTGGGAGTTTATGTTTACTCGCTCTATGTTTCAGACAACAGACATGATTAAACAACATGAACTGTTAACTCGTGTATCGGAGCTAGTCGATAGTGGCCAGATAGTATCAACTGCTACTGAAAACTTAGGTAAAATCACGACAGAATCGATTAAGCATGCTCACGCATTACAAGAAAGTGGACGGGTAATAGGTAAAAATGTTCTTGAGGGGTTTTGATCAATAGCTTAATTAATCTTTTCCGTCCAGATAAAAACTATCATTGTATGTTTTCACTAAATCTGGACGTAAAATAGTTAAGGTAGTAATAATCGCACCATTAATAAAGCCCTCTGGAAAAGTGAGCATCGCAAACAAATAAAAGTGATCCCAAACAGGAAATCGCAAAGAAGATGCACTTAACCAAAGGGTTGCCTCGGCCAACAAACCGGTTGAGAATACAGCAAGCATACTACCAAAAAAGCCGCCGCCCAAAATATAAATAAATACATTCTGTATTCTTAAGTGATCAATAAAATGCAGAATAGCAATGGTAACAAGGGCCGGTGAAACCACATTCACCAAATAGTGAAACCCTATCAATTCCCATAGAGGCAGGCTAAGCCAATGCGTCATGGTGAGCGCCAAAGCCCCCAACAATAGACTCAAACGCAGCCCAAACATAAAAACAATCGTGGTCATAATAAGAGGGTGAACGGTAAATAGTTGATTAATATTAACCGTTAAAAAAGACCAGAATAGACCCAATAACAAAGCGCAAGCAAAAAATAGATGTAAGCGAATGGGGGTATAGAAAAGGGACTTCCAAGGAGCAGTTAAAACAGCCCATAAGAAGATGGATACACCAATGAAACAAGGTAACCAAATAAGTAAGCTCTGGACACTGACCAGTATAAACACGAATAACTAAATGAAAATATAAATAGCGTCAGCCAGATTTGCCTAACTGAAAAGCAGTTTTCAGCAAATCCTCTTTTCTGAAACTGACTTTCTGGCCATCATCGACCAAGGGCGTTACCCCAGCTGCTATGAACACACTTTCGGGGATGTAGGAAAAGTCTTCTTCACCACTGTCGCTTACCCACCCCTGCAATTCACCTGAACTCAATATTCTATTGAGTGCTTCTAAGCGAGTATTCAGTGAAAAACACTTGGCGGTATCGTTATCGAATGCCGACATGCCGGCCTCGACACAATTAGCATGAGAAGGCTGCTCATTATTTGAATTTAACGACCCCAAATACACCCGCATCTCGTCTCTATCGATGGGATGATCATTGATTTTCTTCAACAATTTTGACGAAACAATTGCCATTGGTGTCCTCTGGGAAAGTGTATTTGGCTGTTTGTACGATTTAAAACCGAATTCTAGCTTACTTTGCTAAAGGTTACATTAAGTGTCATCAATAGTTTACACAATGAATACAAAATGGTGGTATCTAGTGGAGCCATTTCACTCTCCATAGGGGGCAGAGGTAAATCGAAGACAAACGGACACGCCTCTAGACCTCAAAAGAGGAGGCTATGCTCCTAAGCACCTCACTCAGCACGATGCTATCTTGCTCAGACACCGCCCCCGTAAGCTTATGTAAGGTTTGAACATGGGCTTCAAGTGCTTCATTAATGAGCTTATAACCTTCATCGGTCAAACTAATCTTATAACTTCGCTTATCCTTTGGGCTTTGTTCCCTACTCACCAAACCCGCTTTCTCAAGGCGATCTATACGATTTGTCATGGTGCCTGATGTCACCATCGTCGAATTTAACAATTCACTGGGGGATAAGCTATAAGGGCTGCCTGATCGCAACAAGGTTGCCAATAAATCGAAACCAGCAAAATTAAGGCCGAAAGTACGAAAAGTGTTCTCCATTGCATCCTTAAAACAAATAGAGATTCTCATAATACGCCCCGTAATTGCCATCGGGCTCGTATCCAGATCTGGGCGTTCACACTCCCATTGCTGCAGGATTTTATCGACTTGATCATTCTTCATTGATTTATAGTGCTATATTTTTATCTTGACGTCAAAGCAATAATAAATTATCTTGATATCAAGGTAATTTATTATTGAGATAATCATGCCGCAAACGATTCACGTCCTACTCACAATACTTGCCCCCATTATTTGGGGCACAAGCTATTTAATTACCAGTGAATGGTTACCAGAAGACTACCCTATCACTATTGCTATGCTGAGAGCCCTACCGGCAGGGCTACTCATACTCATTATTCTTCGGCAATGGCCACAGAAAAACCAATGGTGGAAGGTGTTTATTTTAGGCGGCCTTAACTTTACCGTTTTTTGGATTTGCCTTTTTGTTTCAGCGTATCGCTTACCTGGCGGTATCGCTGCCACACTGGGCGCCTTACAGCCGCTTATCGTCATTGGGTTGTCATATGGTTTGCTTAACAATAAGGTTCACTTACTTTCTCTTGCTTCGGCGGTGATGGGTATTGTTGGCGTTGCCCTCTTGGTTCTGAAATCGACCATCCATTTGGACTTAATTGGTATTGTCGCCGCAGTTTCGGGGGCAGTCTCTATGGCGCTAGGAACGGTACTCAGTAAACAATGGCGAGGCCATAGCTCACTTATGGCGTTTACCGGCTGGCAATTAAGCGCAGGAGGCCTGTTACTACTACCACTCTCCTTATTCTTTGAGCCCAGTTTTCCTGTACTCGATATAAAAAGCATAGGCGGCCTATTATGGCTGAGTTTATTCGGGGCAGTGCTCTCTTATCTTTTATGGTTTAACGGAATAGCCAAACTTAATTCGGTTCAAGTATCAACACTGGCTTTTTTGAGCCCTGTAACAGCTATTTTATTAGGCTGGTTAATACTAGAACAAAACCTGAGCACATTGCAGTTGGCTGGTGTCTTCATTATTTTTATTAGCATTATCACAACGACTATGACAGAGGAGAAAAACGCATGAATACTTTAGACGCCATTAAATCTCGAAGAGCAATTAAACATTATGATCCAACATTCAAAATATCTGAAAAAGATTTGGATTACTTGTTGGAGCATATGCTGGAATCGCCCACTTCCTTTAACCTTCAGCATTGGCGCTTTGTGCTTATCGACGATAAAAACTTGCGAAAACAAATACGCGAAGCCGCATGGGGACAAGAGCAAGTCACTGATGCATCATTACTTTTTATTTTGTGTGCCGACACCAAGGCTTGGGAGAAATCACCAGAACAATATTGGAAAGATTCACCCATCGAAACGAAAGAGATGATGGTGCCAATGATTAAAGACTTTTATCAAGATAAGGAACAATTACAACGAGACGAAGCATTGCGTTCAGTCGGAATTGCTGCACAAACAACAATGCTTGCGGCCAAAGCAATGGCTTACGATTCATGCCCTATGATTGGTTTCGACCACCAAAAAGTCGCTGAGCTAATTAAACTACCACATGACCATATTATTGGCATGATGCTCGTTATCGGTAAAGCCACAAAACCGGCATGGCCCAAATCAGGGCAATTAACAATAGATGAAGTTCTCGTTCGAAATAAGTTCGATACGTAAGGGGATACATTAAGCTTGCCGAATACACCAATAAAAAAAACCCCACCTTAACGGCGAGGGTTTTTTTATTGGCGCACCCGGAGAGATTAACTCAGGCCATCCTTGGCCTTCGCCCCGAGGGGGTCGCTTCGCGATTCAAAACGGCTTTCCTGCCGTTTTGTCGAACTGGGAATCTTGCGTGAAGCTTTCCGAATACACCAATAAAAAACCCCCGCCTTAACGGCGAGGGTTTTTTATTGGCGCACCCGGAGAGATTCGAACTCCCGNNCCGACCAAGTGGTTCGAAGCCAGCCATAAAAATACTTAACTTTTATAAATCAACTACTTACAGAACGTCTATTGCCGATAAAACCTCAAAAATGCCTAACAATGCTTAACGGGTGCCGACGTAATGCCGACGCAAAATCGGATTTTAAGCAGAAATATTATCCTATTTACCCCTCAAAGGAAGCGGTTATCTTTTGCAGTAATTCGCTTAATGTAGCGCGATCCCGAGCTGAAATTGATTCTGTTATTTCATGTAATGTTTTGACGTGAGCTTCAAGCACCTCATTAATGAGGTTATATCCTCTATCGGTCAAACCGATCATATAGCTGCGTTTATCTTCTAGATTTTGTGTTCTACTAACCAAACCTACTTTTTCAAGACGGTCAATACGGTTTGTTAGAGTGCCTGAGGTCACCATCGTTGACTGTAATAATTCACCGGGTGACAAGGTATATGGGCTGCCCGACCGCAATAACGTTGCCAGCAGATCGAAACCTGCGAAATTAAGGCCGAAAGGCCGAAAAGTGTTCTCCATTGCCTCCTTAAAGCATATCGAAATTCTCATAATGCGCCCGGTTATTGCCATTGGGCTGGTATCAAGGTCGGAGCGCTCACGTTCCCACTGTTGTAGGATTCTATCAACTTGATCATTTTTCATCGATTTATAATCCTACATTTTTATCTCGGCGTCAAAATAATAAGGTTTTATCTTGACATCAAGACAAATTTACTTTATCTTGATTTCGAGATAAATGAGATGGGTAAAGATCATGTCCTCAGTTATGACTCTTCCACTGACAATGCTTGCACCTATTATTTGGGGAACAACCTACTTGGTTACTAGCGAATGGTTACCAGAGGATTACCCTATTACGATTGCTATGTTGAGAGCGCTACCGGCTGGGGTGCTGATACTTATCCTCCTGCGTCAGTGGCCGCCCAAAAACCAGTGGTTAAAAGTATTTATTTTAGGTGGGCTGAACTTTACGGTTTTTTGGATTTGCCTGTTTATTGCAGCTTATCGATTACCCGGCGGTATCGCTGCGACCTTGGGCGCTTTACAGCCACTCATGGTGATTGGATTAGCATACGGCTTGTTCAACAACAATATTAAGCCGCTTTCTATTGTCTCGGCGGTGATGGGTGTTGCTGGTGTTGCTCTGCTTGTTTTGAAATCGACAGCTGATCTTGATGGGATTGGGGTTGTTGCTGCACTTGTAGGTGCCGCCTCAATGGCACTGGGTACGGTTTTAAGTAAACAATGGCGCAGTAACAGTTCATTGCTTGCTTTTACCGGCTGGCAACTAACAGCAGGCGGATTGTTGCTGTTGCCCCTGGCTTTATACCTTGAACCCAATTTCCCTGTACTTAATATGAAAAGCGTCAGTGGTCTCTTATGGCTTGGTCTTGTCGGTGCATTACTGTCTTATATCTTATGGTTTAACGGCGTAACCAAACTTAACCCAGTCCAAGTATCAACCCTAGGTTTTTTAAGCCCCGTGACAGCCATTGTACTAGGTTGGCTGGTATTGGGCCAAAACCTAAGTACATTTCAGTTGATTGGCGTTGTTATTATTTTTATCAGTATTCTCGTAACCAGTATGACAGAGGAGAAACCAGTATGAATACTCTAGAAGCTATTAAATCTCGACGAGCCGTCAAGCATTATGATTCAACATTTAAGATACCTGAAAAGGATATCAATTGCTTGTTAGAACATATGCTAGAAGCACCAACATCTTTTAATCTTCAACACTGGCGATTTGTACTCATTGAAGATAAGCGTTTGCGAAAAGAAATACAAGAAGCTTCATGGGGGCAAGAACAAGTCACTGATGCATCTTTACTATTTATTCTGTGTGCTGATGTCAAAGCCTGGGAAAAAGCCCCAGAGCAATATTGGCGCGATGCGCCGGTTGCCGCTAGAGACATGATGCTACCTATGATCAAAGACTTTTATGATGGTAAAGAACAATTACAAAGAGATGAAGCCTTACGCTCTGTGGGCATCGTTGCTCAAACGGCAATGCTTTCAGCCAAAGCATTGGGCTATGACTCTTGCCCAATGATTGGTTTCGATCACCAACAAGTGGCGAAGCTTATTGAGCTACCAGAAGATCATATTATTGGCATGATGCTTGTCGTGGGTAAAGCCGCAAAACCAGCACGACAAAAGCCGGGGCAGCTGCTTATTAATCAAGTTTTAATAAAAAATAGATTTAAATAAAGAGAATATCAGATGAAATATCATATTTTACTGCGAGCCACCCATTGGCTAATGGCTATTTGTATTTTAGGCCTTATTGCGATTGGTTGGTATATGGTCGGGCTGATTCCTGAACAGGGGAAGTATACTTTTTATGACTGGCATAAAACATTCGGGGTACTCATTATTCTTTTATTTCCACTTCGTGTCATATTGCGGCGCTATACAAGTATACCTCCGCTTCCTGAAGGTATTGATAAACCCACAAAAAAATTGTCACATATTGCCCATAAGGTTCTGTATTTTCTAATGATTACTATCCCTATTGTCGGTTACATCTATTCCAGCTCTGGTGGTTATGATGTTCCATTTTTCGGCTTTATTGTGCCTAATGTTATTGGCAAGAGCGAGTGGCTTTTTGCTCTATCAAGAGAAGTACATTGGATATCAGCTTATCTACTTTTGATATTGGTTATTCTACATGTCGCTGCTGTAATTAAGCACCGTTTTTTTGAGGGTAAAGAAAATGATGTCTTAAATCGTATGTTATAGATAAGGCGGTGTATGTTCTAGCCCAAATTTTTATCTGTTGGTATAGAGTTGGTTTACGCCCAATTAAACTAATAGAAAACAGCTATGTGTGCAACTAAAAAATAAAGGAAACAAAATGATTATTAATACAAAGACTTTGATAACCTTGATGTTTATATTTTTCTGCTTTTCTAAATCTACATTTGCTTGGCAAGAAGGTGCGGGCTATTTGCGATTAAATGCTATGCTAGACAGACCTCAAGATGGATATTGCCTAGATGTAGCAGGTTCTGGCAACTGGGTAGATCTTACTGTGCCGCTGAATGTGCATAATTGTAAAGGGCCACACTTTTACGCTGATGAAGCTGTGATTTTCGATAACAAAACAAATACCATACGTTTTCCGGCATACGATGCCTGTGTCACATCGCTTGGTCGCGATGGTCGTTCTTTGCCAAAAACACCATTAATTCTCCGGCCATGTGCCCATAATCCCAAAACGCGACAATCGCCTTTTCATCCCGCTAATTTACAATCATTTATCCATCGTAGAGATGGGCGTATTGAACTTAAAAATACAAATCTGTGCTTAACCGCAGGTAATGTTTCAGATGTTACGTTTAGCCCTGATCATAAATGGCGAGCTTTATATCTTGACACCTGCTCCATTGCACCTAAGAAGCTATCCGTTTGGAAAGCATTTCAGCCACGCAGGAGCGCTATTAAATAACAAGATTCTTATACTTTACTATTCCAACTACGGACATATTGTGATTGCTTGTAAAAGGCGCAATGGGCCATTGTTGTCCCATAGTTGGATACATTTAAAGAAGACCTGAGCTAAAAGTTGTTAAAATGAATGTGCGATTAAAGATATTAACAACAAAAATTTCAGGCTTTTTCATATTCTAATGTTGTACATTATTAACTGCTAAAACCTATCATTAGACATAAATTAGAGGGCCTGACTCGTGAAGCGTTAACAAAAGGTAGCGAAGAATTAATTGGTGATAGTGAAGTCATGCAAAAACTTAAACTGCCGTTAGTATTGCATTTACTATTATGTCCCCACAAGTATACGAACTTTTATATGCAGATCAGCAATGGCCACACCAAAAAATAGTTGATCATTTTAGTGATATTATTCATAGCACCTTTACGGAATAGCATACCAATATTGATAAATTAAAGAGATAAAGTTATGAACAATATTTTTTAATATCCAATATAACGCTTATGTTGAGCTACACATAAAATTTATTTAGGTGCGTAAGTTATT